>NZ_JEYA01000001.1:0-1005998 GCF_000581835.1 Acinetobacter sp. 1542444
TGTCCGAATCGAAAGTGGAAAAGGAATTTTGATTACTGCTGGGGGCGGATATATCAAAATTCAGGATGGAAATATAGAAATTGCATGTCCTGGTTTAATCGAACTTAAAGCTGGTCAAATCCAGACAAAAAGCGGTGCTTCACTTTCGAGCCAATTACCAGCAATGCCAGAACTAAAATCACAATATGACGAGCATTTTATTTTGCATTATCCAGACGGTGAACCTGCCAAGAATCTGAAATACCGAATTACGGCTGAAGATGGTCAGGTTTTTGAAGGGGTATCTGGCGAAGATGGGAAAACTACAGTTTTTACCAAAGATGCGATGACAGCATTAAATATAGAAGTTTTTTCTCCTGAATAAAGGCCTAAGGAAAGTTAATAATGAATTTATTAAAGCGCTTAACCCTTTGCTTATTAACAACAGTTTCTTTTAGTGCATGTTCGAATGTTGAGAAAGAACAAGAAGGAATTAAAGTGATTGATTATAGTAATCCTAAGAAAGTATGTTTTGGCCGAATTGAATTAACGGTCCCGAAAGAGACCCAAGTTGAATACAGTAACTTTAACTACAACGGCAGTAACATAGAAGTCGATGAAAGTATAAAAACATACGAAGCATATCAGAAACTGATTAATGACAAGATTCAATATTTAAAGCATGAACCTCATGAAACAGAAGGTGTTTTATTAAAACAAGAAATGCAAGGTCCTGTAAACCAAGCTGGACGTTCAGTTAGCCATGTTATTGTTTATAGGCCAACAGAATATACAGTCGAGGGATATGAAATTTATGGCTATCTTTATTTAAGTCCTGGAAGATTGCTTGTTCTAAAAAGTGGTGCAGATAATGATTTATTGAATGAAGCTATTGAAGATATAAAACAAACATTAAAAAATATAAAAATTAGATCGACTAAAGGCGAAGAACAAGCTGGTTTATGTTGGAAAGATTTCTTTATTTTAGATGATATGAGTAAAAATATTCCATTTGGTGGTGGATATTTACATTTTAAATTCCCTAGTTATCCGCAAGTTCGGGCAGATGTCGAACACCGTGTAACCTATGACTCGGATTTACACTTAATTGAACTGATGAAAAAGAACCAGCAAGAGTTACCTGCCATTGTGAAAACCTTGATGAGCATTGAGAATCTCAGAGAACATAAAAAGATAATAAATGGTTTGGCGGGTGAAGAAGTGCTGAATCATATGTCTCGACGTGGACATTTTGAAAGAGGCTATGAGGTAGGAGAATGGCAGTATCTAGGCACACTAGATAATCATAATGACCCTTATATTCAGTTTAGCTTTGATAGTGCAGACATGGTAAGACCTGATGACCCACTCAATTCAACAATAAGCCAGAAAGAAGCTCTTCAACTGAATGATTTTATTTTAAATAGTATCCAAATTACACCAAATAATAAAAAAGAGAAATAACATGGCGAACAAAACTATTGCACAAACAGGGTCGGCAACAAGTCCAACTACCAATAAGTCGGGAACTTATGTAGAGGTGCCTTTACAGGACACAATTCCAATTATTTTTGTGCCCGGCATTATGGGTTCAAATATTTTTAATACGGCTTTGGGTAAACCAGTATGGATGGTCGGTAATGGTATTTCTGGTCAAGTATTGACATTGACCAAACAGATGGGGAAAAGCCCTGCTGTATTACAGACAGAGTTAGACCCTTTAAACACAAGAGTGGATACAAGCGGTGATATCGTAGTTGACCGACGACTAAAGCTTACCGAAAAAACACTGCGGGAACGTTATTGGGGAACTGTACATTGGGATAGTTATGGTGGAATTCTAACATATTTACAAATGGTATTGAATAACGTTGATTTAAATGAAAAACCGATTTATGCAACAGGCTTGGGAGGAGGATATGCTGCCGTTCAACAAATGAAACAGCAAGAGTCAGTTTATGAGTGGAAAAGTTTATTAAATCAGGCTGAGCCCTCAAATTGGTTCCCTCAAGAATCATTTGTGCCAGTTAATCAACAAGAGATAGAGCATCTTAAGAAATTCCATTTTCCTGTCTATGCGATGGGTTATAACTGGTTACAGTCGAGTGAAAATGGTGCAGCGATTGTTGCCCAAAAACTAGATAAAATAAAGCAAGAATATGGTGCACGGTTTCATAAATTTATTATTGTTACTCACTCTATGGGTGGTCTTTTAACACGTAGATTAGTTCAATTACGTAGTGCCGATATTGCAGGTGTGGTGCATGGGGTGATGCCAGCTGAAGGAGCAGCAGCGGCTTATCGCCGTATTGTGGCAGGCTCTGGCGATGTCGGTGCTTTACCTGCTTATGTGCTTGGTAAAAATACAGAACATGTTACTGCTGTGCTTGCAAATGCTCCGGGTGGTTTAGAACTGTTACCAAGTAAAGCTTATAACAATGGCAAGCCATGGTTGTTTTTAAATGGTTCAGGGTTAATGAATGGTAAAGACCTACACACCAATGTTGTTCCCCTCCCGAAAAGTGACCCTTATGAAGAGATTTATAAAGCGGATGGGGTTTGGTGGGAAATGGTTAAAGGAGAGTTGATTGATCCTGCAAAAAAGTTAAATCCAAAATTGTCAGCGAAAACGAACTATAATATCAAAATTGATTTTGTTAAAAAATTTCATTCAAAAATTACCAATAAATATCATCCCTGTACTTATGTTAATTATGGACATGACTCTAAACATTTAAGTTTTGGAACACTCACATGGACATTAGATCGACCATTGAGAGGTTTAACGGCCGAGCAAATGAAAAGGTTACCAGGAGCAACAGCAAAGCAAATAGGTACATATCGTCAAAAAATTGTTCAAGAACAAATGGTAAAAATTAAAGAAGGTAAAGGTGCCGATGCTAACAATCGTGACTTAGCGCTTGAGAATAATGGTATCCGCTATATTTCGTTAGTAAGTGGTAATCTGGGTGTCTTTTCAATCTCCAATCAAAACGCAGATGGAGATGGTACCGTACCGCACCAGTCTGGTTCTGCTCCACTAAAGCAGCCTGGAGTTAAACAAGTATTCAAAATGAAAGGTTTTGATCATCAAGGTAGTTATAACAATACTCTGGTTAGGCGTTCTGTACTTTATTCTATAGTCAAAATTATTAAGGAAAATAATATTCAGCCGAAATATAGATAAAGTAAAAGAGATATATGGACTTCAGTGGTTTTAGGTTTGAAATACTATGTTAAGTTCAGCAAATATTGAACATGGGATAACGCTAGCTTTAATTTGGCTAGTAAGTATTATTTTTTTGGTTATCGCAACTATTTTAATTCTTCTTCGATATAGAAGAAAAAGCAAATCCAGCATACAGGATATAATAATTGCAACAATGATATTGATTGGTTGTGTGGGATTACTATATTCATATACTGGATAATTTTAATTCCATAATTCAATAACTTCTAGTGCTACCTCTATGAAAATTAAAGCTTAAGTCTTTAAGTTAGCCTGATATGGATGTTGGATTTAAACGGCGAAGATGGTGCAGTTGTTGGAGGTACGGTAGGAGATTCGGCATCGGATGCACAGTTAGCTGGTATGATTGGGCAGAATGCGGTGGAGAATAATGAATTTTCCTTACCTTATGAAAACACTAATTTTGCCTAAGGTGATGTTAGTAATTATAGTCCACGAGCTAAGCATTGAATGTAATTTGGGAATTGGATTATTTTATCGGCAAATTCGGGTAGGATTGGGTTTGTGCATTAAAAACTACTGTACTAGAAATTCCAAGTGCTTATATTGTGGGGTGGACAGAAATGGATAGAGCAGAGCTTGGTAATTTCAATTAGCTAAAGGATTAAAAGCTATTGGATGTGAGTTTTAATAGAAAAATATTTTTTAATAGGATAAATGATATATATCGTTTTTCTTCTCTTTTAAAGAAGAATAAGATTTTTATCACTGGGGAAAAATATGACAGGCAATGAGGTTCATAATCAAGAAATTCTTAGCACTATTGCTGTGGGTGTTGTAAAGATCGAAAAGACAACTGTTTTTCCAATGGAACGGCATACATGGGGACAATTTGTATATTCGATGAAGGGAATAATAGAACTGACTATAAAAAATAAATGTTATATGGCCCCTCCTGAGTTTGGGATATGGTTGCCACCTGAAACTGAGCATTTAGCATGGGGTGATAATGAAACAATATATTTTCTTTTAAATATAGATGCTGGTATGTGCAAAGGTTTACCAGATACAGCAAGTATTTTATCAGTAGGAGCTATAACTAAATCTATTTTACTTGATTTGAGTGCTCGTAATATAGAACATCCAGAAACCGAAGAAGACATACGTTTAGTGTATGTATTGATTGATCAGCTCAGAGCAGGTGGTCGTAGAGAAAATTTACTTCCGATGTCAAAAGATCCATTACTGCAACGTGTTCTGGAAGAGCTTATAAATAATCCTGCAGATAATCGTTCTCTTTCGCAATGGGCAAACTATGTCAATACTACAGAGCGTACACTCGCAAGGCGTTGTAAGCGAGATCTTGGGATGAGTTTTATGCAATGGCGGCAGAGGTTACGACTATCAAGGGCCGTTGTTATGCTATCAAACGGTTTGTCTGTGCAGGTAGTGGCAAGGAAACTTGGTTATAGTACGACTTCGGCATTTATCGCTATGTTTCAAAGAGCAATGGGTTCAACACCAAATACTTTTCGTAATAATTAAATTATTTGCTATCAGATTTAATTAGAGGGCAGAGTGCGGCATTATTGCCGCACACCATATAGACTTTTGGAGATCAAGAGTTCTTAGAGTTTTTACTAAGAGGCTTTCTTATCCATATAAAATAAGCGACTGAAAGTAGAGCTAACCATGCTAAACCCACATACAATGATGTACGCGTTTCAGGTACCCAGCCTAATACTCCAAAAATGAAAAGCATAAATGCAATGGCTGCAAGCGGACCATACGGCCAAGCTGGTACAGGAAATTCTAGTTCTTTAATTTCCTCTTTATTTAAATTAAGACGCATAAAAAATTGTGAAAGTAGGATCATTAACCAGACCCATACAATAGAAAAGGTCACAATTGAAGCAAGGATAAGGAATAAATTTTCTGGAACTAGATAATTTAGCGCAACGCCTAAGAATAATGCTCCTCCCATCACACTCACCGTCATCCACGGCACCCCTAAATGAGACAGCTTCGCGAAGCCTGCTGGAGCTTGTTTATTTTGGGCCATACCATACATCATTCGTCCTGCGCTGAATATATCACTGTTGATAGCTGAAATGGCTGCAGAAATGACAACGATATTTAGTAGTGTTGCAGCTGAACTTATACCTAAACCACTGAAAATCTGTACAAATGGGCTACCTCCATTACCAATATTGATCCAAGGATAGATAGACATCAGCACAAATAGTGTTAATACATAAAAAATTAAGATACGTAGGGGAACTGAATTGATTGCTTTTGGTAGCATGCTTTTGGGATCCTTCGCTTCACCTGCTGTTATTCCAATCATTTCGACCCCACCAAATGCGAACATGACAATAGCGAAAGAGGCTACCATTCCACTAATTCCATTTGGGAAAAACCCTCCATAAGACCACAGATTGGAAAGACCAGTGATGCTATTACTACTGTTATTTAGTTGTATGCCAAATATTAATATTAAACCACCTGCGATGATCATCGCTACAATTGCAATGACTTTGAAAAGTGAAAGCCAGAACTCTATTTCTCCAAAGACTTTTACACTACATAGGTTTAATGCTCCAATAAAGAAGACTATTCCTAATACCCAGATCCATCGAGGAGTATCAGGGAACCATAGTCCCATATAAACACCAAAGGCTGTTACATCGGCTAGACATACTACTAGCATGGAAAATGCATAACTCCAGCCTGTTAAAAATCCTAAATAAGGCCCTAGGTATTTAGTAGCGTAATGGCCGAAAGATCCTGAAACTGGATTATGCACAGCCATTTCACCTAGGGCACGCATCATTATATAAATTGCAGCTCCACCTAACAGATAAGCTAGTAACACTGAGGGGCCGGCTAGTTTTATAGCTGAAGCTGATCCGTAAAAGAGCCCTGTACCGATAGCTGATCCGAGAGCAATGAAGCGAATATGCCTAGTGTTTAGGCCCCGCTGAAGATTGTTATTTTCACTCATTTCCATATGACCTTAATAGTTTAATAGCTTCAGAGGTTTATCTTGGATAGACGGTTAATTGATCCCCAAATACGTTTTGCGTAGGTTGGGTCAAACAATGCGTGATAACCACCTGTATGCCAAAAAACTACTGGTCCCTTAATTTCTCTTTTTGAGGCTAGATCAATAATTGCAGCGACTGCCTTACCACTATATACAGGATCTACAAGTAAGCCTTCTTTGGTAGCAAGAAGGTCAATGGCTTCATATATACCTTCAGAAAATAATCCGTAACCCTCTCCCAAGTAATCTTGAGTGATATTAATGTGCTGATGAGAAAGCTCAACATTGGCATTTATAATTTTTGCTGCACCTTGTGCATAAGATAGATAAGTTTTTTCTATATCTGGATAAACATTTTCTGCAACAACAATACCTTTAATATTAGTTTTAAAACCAGAAAGTGCATTCCCTAGAATGAGTCCAGCATGTGTTCCTCCTGAAGAGGACGCATGTATGATAGTTTCAGCAATGCGGTTATGTTGTTTCATTTGCTGTTGAAGTTCGGCATAAGCCAATGTGAAACCTAAACAACTGCGCTCAGATGCACAACCAATAGGTAGACGATATACTTTTTCACCAGCTTCTTTGAGTTTGTTGACTACAGCTTCTGCATGCATACTAAGCTGTTGCCAACTAACGTCTCCAACAAACTCGAGATTTGCACCAAATAAGCCATCTAGCATTAAATTGCCAACAGGTTCATGAGGCTCTTCATGAGAAAGAATGAGTGTACATTTTAATCCAAGTAATGCACTGGCGGCAGCCACAGCTCTAGTTGCATTTGAAAGCCGGGATCCTTCAGCAACCAAATGTGTTGCACCGGCAGAGATCGCGTATGCAAGTTCTACTTCAAGTTTGCGGACTTTATTTCCCGCTAATCCTACAGAACCGATATCATCACGTTTACACCAAACTTCTACACCAATTGCTTCACTGAACTTTTTTAAATGCTGTACGGGAGAGGTAAATCCGCGCAGGTCGAGGCGAGGTATGTTTTCAAGAGCTTCCAAATTATTCATGATAACCACTTTGTGACAGACGAAGAACTGATATTCTGCTGCTTAGGAGATAATGATGTCCTGACAAAAAATATTGCATTTCTGACAAAATGATTTGACCTATTTTTGCTAAAAAACTTACAGGTAAAATTTTTTGATAATTCAGGTAAATTTAGAAGGGCACATTAATAGATTTTTTGAATACAGTACTAATTTCTATAGATATTGAAATTGGAATGTTAAGTAATTATAAAATTATGGAATATAAAGTTAATTTGAAATAAATTTTAATATTAGATGGAGTAAAATAGATTGATAAATTATTAAATAAAAACATAAAATTATAAAGATACTTTAGAGTAGGGTAGTTAAAAGAATCGGTTACTATTAGAGATTTAAAAAATTTTTTAAGAATTAACTTGATAGGTTTAATAAAATCTATGTTGAAAAAGTGTGTTTTAAACTATTTTTAACCATGATTATTTTTGGTTTATATTCTTGATTTATATATTTTAAAGTTATTGAGGGTAATTAAATTCATCTGAAATTTTAAATTAAGATTAAATAAAATTTGACAATGCTAATTGTCACAACTACTATCAAAATAAATAAAAAAAGGCTATCGATATGGGAAAGAAACGCTCACAGATTTCTAGTCCACGAGCTGAATGCAGTAGTTCTTTTTCAATTCTTTCTCGATCATAAATTTGGTATTCAATACGATCTTTGACTCCTTCTAATATTCCAGTAAGACCACTGCTAGGTAACGTTGAATAGAATCCAATAAATCCTTGGCATTTATTGGCTGCAACCCTATCGATAATATTTTCATCATCTTTGGGGGCCACAGAATTGCCACTATGAGCTTTATGTTTACAACTGACAAGCCAACGAATATTAGTCTCTCCACCAATTCCAGTTCTTTTTTCTTCGATAATTAAATCTGCGCCACCATCAGCCCCTCTGTTAGGAGCTGAAATGATTTTGTAACCTAGGAATGAAAGAAAATCACGAGCAAAAAGTTCAAAAGTGTCTTGGAGGCCTGTTGCCTTGTGAGCTTCTGGAATTTCTTTAAAATTGAGAACTGGCATTTCTTATTTAGTGTTAATTAGCAATATAATTATTCTTATTTTATCAGCTGGTTGGTTTGAATGCTGGGTCAAATTTGGGAAAAATAGATACAAACTTCTAATCGGATAAAGTATTTATGTGATTACTACACCAAACTTACACCATGATTTTTATTTTTCTTATTAAGTGTTTGATAAAAAATATTATTTAATTTTATTCTATCCAATCCATCAATATTGAGAGAATTAGCAAACTTCTGGTGATAGTTTTTTAGAATCTGATTCTTGTCATCTTTGTGTACATCAATGAATTGCAGTACCAAATTAACTGTATCTATGCCTAGTTGAGCTGTATGCTCAACAAATCTTTCATGCGTGATTTGTGTACGAAGTATTTCTACCGCAGTTCCTATGTTTTCTGCTTCATTAACCGTGATGCTTGCAAGCTCTTTTTGTAGGGTAGGGGTGTGTGTAAGAAAAGAAGCAACAGCTTCACGAAAATATTCTGAATAGTCTTTCATATTAGACGCTCACTAAATGAGTTTTCTTTTTAATTAAACGCATCATAGATGCAATGTTTGAAGAAAAAAATATAATGGGATGATTCGTTAAGCGTTATCTAAATAATTTTAGTATTAATGCTCAAAATCCATTAAAAATTCATTATTTATCACAATAATAACGTTACTATACAGCATGATAGAATAAATGGTGTCATTAGATGAAGTTACAAATAGCAATTGTTATAGCCTGCCTCATTGGTGGAGTAATCTACTATTTTTCTTTAAGAGCTGAAGGACCAAGAGAAACAAAAACAGCCAAATTGCTGAGAGAAGCAAACAGCTCTATTGCTAAGGCTCATAACTCTATAGATCTTGCTAATCATTCAGTACAGCCATTAAAGTTAGAAAAGAGCCAATAGGGTGGTTGTAAATGAACATGAAATTTATAGCCTATAATCCGAATTTTCGAAAGAAGATTAAGCTAGTAGAACATATCCACCAAGAAAGTAAGGGGTCTTCAAAGATATATTACACAGATGAACATGGTAACTTTGTATTGGATTTTGCTACAAAGCTCATATTCGATCCAAATAAATATGAATCTAATATGGTGGTAGAAATTGAGAAGCAACCTTACTATCTTATTGGCGAGTATTGAGGAAATAGTAGAGCTTATTTAAATAAAAGCCCCATCCCTATCAGGCATTCGACTTAAATGCCCAGTTCGAAAAAGAAATGTAAGGAAGCTAAAAGAAAAAAATAACCTCTCATTTCCTCATGCTAAATCGATTTAGGTTTTATAGGTGGAAAGTAAGATACTAGTTTCAGTATTGTATACTCCTTGAATAGTACGAATATGACCTAGAGCTTGATCAAACTCTTCTAGATCTTTGGCTTGGAGCTCGACCAGTAAATCCCATTTCCCATTAGTAGTATGTAGGCTTTTGATTACAGGCTGTAAACGTAATTCTTTAATAATATTTTGCATTTTTGTACCTTCAATCATGATATTCATCCATGCACGAATATAATTGGACTCAAAGTTTGGTTTAATTTTTACAGTGTAACCAGTAATGAGCCCACTATTTTCCATTTGTTCTATACGCTTTTGTACTGTAGCTCTTGAAACATGTAGTAAATTAGCAATATCGGTAATCGACATTCTCGCATTTTCGCGTAATAAATTTAAAATTTTCAGGTCTGTTGAATACATTTTGATATTTTCGGATGAGAATTTGATAAAAAATAGTTTTTTTTATGTTTTTTTGCAACTTATTTAATTCAATTCGATTGTCAATAATGTTGTCCTACAAGTGAAACAGTAGAAATGTGACCAGTCATGGGGTGCATCGATCTGTTCAATTTTGATTTGGCAGTTATTGAATGTTGAGTAATTTATGCAAACAACAAATAAAGTATTAATGGTAAGACCTGCGGCTTTTTACGCAAATCCCCAAACTTTACAAACTAACTCTTTTCAAAAGTATTATGAACATACAACTGATTCTACCTTTCAGGCACAGCTTGCTTTTGACAAATATGTGCTAGCTTTGCGTGAAGTTGGTGTTGATGTGATCGTAATTGAAGATAGTTTGATTAATGAGACTCCAGATTCGATTTTCCCAAATAATTGGATTAGTACAACTGCTGATTCAACAATTTTTACTTATCCTATGGAGGCTTTAAACCGTCGTCGTGAGCGACGACCAGAGATCGTAAGTCGTATTTGTCAAGAGTTTGTTGTCAATAAGCACATAGATTTTTCGCCTTTTGAGCAACAAGGTTTTTTCTTTGAAGGAACTGGGGTCATGATTCTAGATCATGATTATAAAAAAGCGTTTATTTGTCGTTCAACTCGGAGTGCTGAAGTAGTTGGCAGAGAATATGCCAAGTTATCAGATTATGAATTATTTTGGTTTAGTGCGACAGATCGCTTTGGTAAGGCTATTTATCATACTAACGTAATGATGAGTATAGGAACTCGCTTTGCCATTGTTTGCCTGGATGCTATTCATGACCAGACTGAACGTAAGCAATTGATTGCTTTATTAGAGCAGTGTGGTAAGTCAATTATTGCAGTGAGTCATGAACAAATGGAAAGTTTTGCATGCAATATTTTAGAGTTAAAAAATGTAAGCCAAAAACCAGTCTATGCAATGTCTACTCGTGCTTGGAGTTCATTTAATCCTGAACAGCAAAAAATGATAGCAGATTATGCCTCTCTTGTTTTAGCCCCAATAGATGTAATTGAAGATTTGGGGGGAGGTGGTGCACGTTGCATGTTGGCTGAAATTTTTTTAGCTCCACGTGAATAAGAAACAAAACTGAGAATGAAAATATCAGAATTGTTGATTATTCAATATTTGCCTATTTCATATTTTTTTAAATATTGGAGTATATATGGAAGTAACAAAAACAGAAGGTTTGAACTCCCAAGAAATTAAGGGTGAAAATTATTTACAGAAGAAATTGGAAAATCGTCATATCCAACTCATTGCTATTGGTGGAGCGATTGGAACTGGTTTATTTATGGGGGCAGGTAAGAGTATTCATTTATCTGGATCGTCAATTATTTTAACTTACATGATTGTTGGTTTTTTTATGTTTTTGGTGATGCGAGCATTAGGAGAGCTGTTACTTTCAAACGCTAAGTATCATTCTTTTGCAGATTTCACTGGAGAATATTTAGGTAGTTGGACTGGATTTTTTATTGGTTGGACATATTGGTTAAGTTGGGTAATTGCTTGTATTGGTGATGTTGTAGTTATAGGGGGATATTTCCGTTTCTGGTTTCAGGATATTCCATTGTGGATTCCTGCATTTGGAGCATTGGTATTATTGATAGCTTTGAATGCAATGTCTGTAAAGGCTTTTGGAGAAGCGGAGTTTTGGTTTTCGATTATTAAAGTTTGTGCCATTGTTTTACTGTTGCTAGTTGGATTGTGGATGATCATGACAGGATTTGTCTCACCAAATGGAGTGCAAGCTTCTTTACAGAATGTAATTGATCCAACAGTTATATTTCCTCATGGAGCCTTAGGTTTTATCTCTGGCTTTCAGATTGCTATTTTTTCATTTATTGGTATTGAACTAGTTGGTGTGACTGCCGCTGAAACAAAAGACCCTGAGCGTAACTTGCCGCGAGCAATTAACTCTATTCCTATTCGAATTATGTTGTTTTATGTATTATCACTAATTTGTATTATATCTGTAACGTCATATTATTATATTTCACCAGATAAAAGCCCCTTTGTAGAGCTATTTTCACTTGCTGGATTGCCTGCTGCTGCTGCAATTATTAATTTTGTGGTATTAACATCTGCATTTTCTTCAGCCAATAGTGGCGTATTTTCTACTAGTCGTATGTTATTTGGTTTGGCAACGAAAAAACAGGCACCAAACCAGCTAAAAATACTGTCTAAAACTAATATTCCGTTACGTGGATTATTGATTTCTGGGTTTTGTATGTTCGCAGGGGCCGCACTTTTAATTTTTATTCCTGATGTCATGACATTATTTACTATGTTGTCCACATTATCTGCAATTTTACTAATATTTATTTGGTCACTAATTGTTTTGGCTTATATTTTTTATCGTAAAAAACGTCCAGATCTACATCAAAAATCTATTTATAAAATGCCAGCAGGTATTTTAATGTCATATGGTTGTCTTTTATTCTTTGGTTTTGTATTAATAGCAATTTTTTTAAAAGAGGATACGCGTATTGGGTTGTATTTAGCACCATTTTGGTTTGTTTGGCTTGCTATTGCATATCAATATAGAGATCAAATTAACTCTATTTTTTCTAGTAAATAATATTAATGTACTTAATAGAAGGGACATTATAAATAGTTTTTGTTTAAAGGAAAAAAGATGTCAGATCTTTCATACGTAAACGAACACAGCGATGCATGGCAAACTTACTTGGCACAAATTGACCGTGTAGCGCCATATTTAGAACACTTAGCTGATTATATCGATACTTTAAAACGTCCTAAGCGTGCGCTTATTGTTGACGTGCCAATCGTGATGGATGACGGTTCGATCCAGCACTTTGAAGGTTACCGTGTACAACACAACTTGTCTCGTGGTCCAGGTAAAGGTGGTGTTCGTTACCATCCGAATGTTGATTTGAACGAAGTTATGGCATTGTCTGCATGGATGACAATTAAAACTGCTGTTTTGAACTTGCCATTTGGCGGTGCAAAAGGTGGTATCCGTGTTGATCCACGTAAATTATCTAATCGTGAATTAGAGCGTTTAACTCGTCGTTATACGACTGAAATCGGTCACATTATCGGGCCTCAAAAAGATATCCCTGCTCCAGACGTTGGTACAAATGCCAATATCATGGGTTGGATGATGGATACTTATTCTACAAGCCAAGGTTACACAGTAACTGGTGTTGTAACTGGTAAGCCAGTTCACTTAGGTGGTTCTTTAGGTCGTGTAAAAGCGACTGGTCGTGGTGTTTTCGTTACAGGTCGTGAAGTAGCTGCAAAAATCAACTTACCAATTGAAGGTGCGAAAATCGCTATTCAAGGTTTTGGTAACGTAGGTAGTGAAGCAGCTTTCTTATTTGTTGAATCGAAAGCGAAAGTTACACACGTTCAAGACCATACAGGCACTATTTTCAATGCTGATGGTATTGATCTTGAAGCGTTACGTGATCACGTAAATGCAAATCAAGGTGGTATTGGCGGCTTCACTGGCGCGCAATCAATTGCTGATGAAGATTTCTGGACAGCAGAAGTTGACATCATTGTTCCTGCTGCATTGGAAGGTCAAATCACTGTTGAGCGTGCTCAAAAACTTAAAGCTAAGTTGATTCTAGAAGGCGCAAACGGCCCGACTTATCCTAAAGCTGAAGACATATTAGTTGAGCGTGGCATTGTTGTGGTACCTGACGTTGTATGTAACGCCGGCGGTGTAACTGTAAGTTACTTCGAATGGGTTCAAGACATGGCGAGCTACTTCTGGACTGAAGAAGAAATCAATGAACGTTTAGATAAATTGATGGTTCAGGCTATGGATGACGTTTGGAATACAGCGAACAGCAACGCTTGTACTTTACGTACAGCAGCTTACATCTTGGCATGTGAGCGTATTTTAAAAGCTCGTAAAGAGCGCGGTATTTTCCCTGGATAAACATAGATTGAATTTTAGATGAGAGAAACTTGAAAAAATTCTCTCATCTAAAAAATTAGAGGTTGAGATGGCTAATATTACACGTAAAGATTTTAATCAATATATGGTTCCAGTTTTTGCACCGGCAAATTTCATTCCGGTACGTGGCGAAGGTTCACGTATTTGGGATCAAGAAAATAAAGAATATATCGATTTTGCAGGCGGGATTGCAGTAAACGCATTAGGTCATGCGCATCCAGTGGCAGTAAATGCTTTAACAGAACAAGCAACAAAACTTTGGCATGTAGGCAATGGTTATACAAATGAACCCGTTCTACGCCTTGCAAAACAACTCACCGAAAATACATTTGCAGATAAGGTTTTCTTCTGTAACTCAGGTGCAGAAGCGAACGAAGCCGCATTAAAATTGGCTCGTAAAGTTGGTTTAGACAGCGGCGTTGCTGGCAAAAGTGGCATTGTGGCATTTAATAATGCTTTCCATGGCCGTACTTTATTTACCGTTTCAGCAGGTGGTCAACCTAAATATTCACAAGACTTTGCACCACTTCCAAATGGTATCAACCATGTTGCCTTTAATGATTTAGAAGCTGCAAAAGCGGTCATTAATGAACAAACTTGTGCCGTGATTGTTGAGCCAATCCAAGGTGAAGGCGGTGTTATTCCTGCTGACATCGAATTTTTAAAAGGCTTAAGAGCACTGTGTGATGAGTTCGGTGCCTTACTTATTTTTGATGAAGTACAAACTGGTGTAGGCCGTACAGGTGCACTGTATGCTTACATGAACTCTGGTGTTATTCCAGATGTGTTAACGACTGCCAAAGCATTAGGCGGTGGTTTCCCGGTGGGTGCAATGTTAACAACAGATAAGTTTGCTCCGCATTTTTCAGTGGGTACACATGGTACGACTTATGGCGGTAACCCTTTAGCAAGTGCGGTTGCAGGGGCAGTATTCGAATTTATTAATACGCCTGAAGTACTTGAAGGTGTGAAACATCGTCATCAATATTTCCTCGATGCACTAAATGCATTAAACGCTGAACATCAGATTTTTGAAGAAATTCGTGGTCAAGGCTTACTCATTGGTTGTGTATTAAAAGCTGAATATGCAGGGAAAGCGAAAGACATTACGACTTGGGCGGGCGAAAAAGGTTTGCTTGCTTTAATCGCGGGACCAAACGTAGTTCGTTTTACTCCGTCGCTTATCATTCCTGAACAAGATATTGATGAAGGGATTGATCGTTTAAAAAGAGCGTTGGCAAAGTTGGCTAAATAAAAGGAAAACTAAGTATGATGATTATTCGCTACATCGAGCCTAAAGATGTTAACGATCTTTACCTTTTAGCCCAAAAAGCTGGCTTTGGTTTAACCTCATTACAACCAAACATAGAAAAACTGAATGCGCGTATTCAGAGAGCGTGCGATACAGTTGCTGGTAAGTTAGATAAAGCAGATCAGGTTTATTTGTTTGTTTTAGAAGATACTGAACTCAACAAAGTTGTTGGAGTTTGTGGTATTGAAGTCGCATTAGGTTTAAAAGAGCCTTGGTACAACTTTCATGTAGGCACACAAGTTCATGCATCAGAGCCTCTAAGTGTTTATAAAGCCTTACCCACTTTATATTTGAGTAATGACCATACCAACTGTAGTGAGCTTTGTACTTTATTCTTAGATCCAGACTATCGCTTAAATAAAAATGGTAAATTTCTATCTAAAGTCCGTTTCTTATTTCTCTCAGCATTCCGTCAATTTTTTGAAGAAACGATTGTTGCTGAAATGCGTGGATTCTCAGACGAAAATGGGTGTTCTCCATTTTGGGATGCTGTAGGGCATAAGTTTTTTAATATTGAATTTACCAAAGCCGATTATTTGAGTGGAGTGGGGCAAAAGGCTTTCATTGCTGAGCTGATGCCAAGACATCCACTCTATGTTGATATGTTGCCAGAAGCTGCCAAAACAGTGATTGGACTTGTTCATCCTAATACACAACCAGCATATAACCTTTTGCTTGAAGAGGGGCTTCGTTATAAAGGTTATGTTGATATTTTTGATGGTGGAGCAACTTTACAGGCCGATATCGAAAATTTACGGGCCATTAAAGAAAGTCAGTCAGTCACCGTACAGATTGAACAGCCCGAAAATATTGTTCTCGAGGATGAGCCTTATATCGTGGCTAATGATGATTATGAAAATTATCGCGCCATTCTTGTATATAGCAGACCTGACCAGAACCAATTATTAATTACGCCAGAGCAGGCTAAGCAACTTAATATTCAAAATAATTCGTTAGCTCGAATGCTTAATATTAAAATTAAGGAGGCTAGCCATGTTCAAAGCTAACTTATTTATAAACGGTGTCTGGTTACAAGGCAGCGGCACAACATTTGAAAAAACAAATCCTGTTGATAACCAAACTGTATGGTCTGGTGCCGAGGCTACTGCTACTGATGTAGAGCAAGCTTGTCAGGCAGCGCGTACTGCGTTTCCAGCTTGGGCGCGTTTACCACTTGCAGAGCGTGTAGCGACTGTTGAAAAATTTGCCGTTTTGCTTGAAGAAAATAAAAAGCATTTAGCAGAAGTCATTAGCCAAGAAACCAGTAAGCCATTTTGGGAAACGTTAACTGAAGTTCAATCAATGATTGGCAAAGTTGCGATTTCGATTCGCGCTTACCACCAGCGTACAGGCGAAAGTTCAACTGAAATGGCCGATGGCGTAGCATCTTTACGTCACCGTCCGCATGGTGTGCTTGCAGTTTTCGGTCCATATAACTTCCCGGGCCATCTACCAAATGGGCATATTGTTCCTGCATTGCTTGCTGGCAACACAGTTGTATTTAAACCAAGTGAATTAACGCCTTGGACTGCTGAAGAAACTGTAAAACTTTGGCAGCAAGCTGGTTTGCCAAATGGTGTTATGAACTTGGTGCAAGGTGGTCGTACCACTGGTGAAGCCTTGGCTGCCTCACATGAAATTGATGGTTTATTGTTTACCGGAAGTGCGAACACAGGTTATCACTTGCATAAGCAAATGGCAGGTGCACCTGAAAAAATTCTTGCGCTTGAAATGGGCGGCAATAATGCGTTGATTATTGATGAAATTATTGATGTCGATGCAGTAGTTAATCTTGCTATTCAGTCTGCTTTTGTTTCGGCAGGTCAGCGTTGTACATGCGCGCGCCGCATCTTAGTAAAAAATGGTACAGAAGGTGATGCATTTATTCAACGTTTTGTTGAAGTTGCTAAAAACCTAAAAGTTGGCCGTTGGAACGACGAACAACAACCATTTATGGGTGGCGTTATCTCGTCGGTTGCTGCAACAAACATGATGCATGCTCAGCAAAAGTTACTTGAGCTGGGTGCAAAAAGTTTATTAGCCATGACACGTCCTCAAGAAGACAGCTCGCTACTTACTCCGGGTATTGTTGATGTTACAGGCGTGAAAGATATTCCAGATGAGGAATATTTTGGCCCGCTTACTACTATTCAGCGTTATAACAACTTTGATGAAGCATTAAAAATTGCTAACGCAACTCGTTTTGGCTTGTCAGTTGGTTTGGTTTCTCCAAAGCGTGAACTGTTTGATCAAGTACTTATTGAAGCGCGTGCCGGTATTGTGAATTGGAATAAGCCATTAACTGGTGCTTCAAGTGCTGCACCATTTGGTGGTGTCGGAGCATCTGGTAACCACCGCGCAAGTGCCTTTTATGCAGCTGATTATTGTGCTTGGCCAATGGCTTCACTTGAAAGTGACAGTTTAACCTTACCAGAAAAATTATCGCCAGGGATTATTTTTTAATTCTTAGAGAAGAATTTTCTTATATCTATAAGTCCAATATGAAAAGTTGTATTAATACAATCTTTCATATTGGAATTTTCAGCAATAGATCAAACTTAATCAATAAGATCAAAAGGCTTTAATCATGATTGATTTCTTAAAAAATGTTATTAAAAAAAATGGATATCAAAATAAGCGAGGCGTTACCAAGAGTTTTAGTTGGGAATACCTAGCTGAAGGAGTATTAGAATGCATTCCTCATAATTCGTATAAAAACTCCATAGTAATATCTGCAGGAATACACGGAAATGAAACCGCTCCAATAGAAATTGTAGATAAAATTATCAGTGATTTATTTTCTGAAAAAATAATATTAAATGAGCATGTATTATTTATTTTAGGTAACCCTGAAGCAATAAGAAAAGGTAAAAGATATATTGATTATGATCTAAATCGCATGTTTTGTGGAGAATGGAGTCATTTAGCTGATTCGCAAGAAGCTAAACGTGCTAAAGAAATTGAAATGCTTATAACAGATTTTTTTGATAATAAGAAATCTGATATATATAGATATCACTATGACTTACACACTGCTATCAAAAAATCATTCGTACCAACTTTTGCATTGTTACCCCATAAGATAGAAAGTTATAGTGCAATATTATTGAAAAATTTAGAGGCAGCTGAAGTTGATGGTTTAGTTTTTCATACAACTAAAGGTAAAACATTTACAAATTTTACTAGTGAAAATTTTAATTCAGCTAGTGCAACTTTAGAATTGGGAAAAGCTAATCCATTCGGAAAAAATGATTTAATAAGTTTTTCCCCTATAGATCTAGTTATAAGAAATATTATTAGTAATAAAGATAATCTGGATAGAAAAAAATCACCTATTAGTCGTTTCAAAGTTATAGATACTATCATTAAAAAGGATGAGTCTTTTGAGCTTAATATTGATGGTGATATTCCAAACTTTTCACTTATTGAAAAAGGTACAATTATTGCCTTTGATAATAAGGTTAAATATCAATATTTAGATAAAAATGTTTATGTAATTTTTGTAAATTCAAATGTAAAAGTTGGACTTAGAGCAGGTTTAATATTAGAAAAATTTTAAAATTTATATTTTATATTCTAAATAAACAAACAAACAAATAAATAATTTATTCTTTGATTTAGAAAAAGTTAATACTTAGGGGGAGAAAAAAACTGTTTATGCGCTTTTTTTGTGCTGAAAGTATTTAAATTTATAAAACATGCCCTAAAATGAATTTAAAAAAACATTATTTAACAATATTTTGCATCAAATTTTATCATATAAGTTTTTCTAATGTCTCGATTAAAAAAAACTAGCTTGCTACTAGTTTTTAGCTTCCTATATCTTGATTAGGTAATAAGGCTATCGTTAATTATTTGAATAGCGAAGTATTGCTTGTAGAAAATACAGTAGTGAATTTCAAATTATTAATCTGTCTTCAATTAATTAAGGATGAAAAGAATGAAGAAAGATCAATCAAAGCGTGCAGCAGCAGCTGCATTTATGGGTACTACAATAGAATTTTATGATTTCTATGTATATGCCACTGCAGCAGCACTGATTCTAGGAACTATATTTTTTCCTGAAACCGATCCAGTAACAGGGACGTTAGCATCATTCGCGACACTTGCAGTGGGTTTCATTGCAAGACCAATGGCTGGTGTAGTTTTTGGTCACTTAGGTGATCGATTAGGTCGAAAAAAGATGCTGTTATTCACTATGGTACTTATGGGATTAGCTACCACTTGTATTGGTTTAATTCCGAGTTACCAAAGTATAGGTATTTGGGCACCTATTCTCCTTATTTTCTTTAGATTCTTACAAGGAATTTCTGTTGGTGGTGAATGGGGGGGAGCGGTACTTATGGCAAGTGAGCATGCTCCAAAACATAAGAAAACTTTTTTTGCCTCTTTTGCACAACTAGGTAGTCCTGCAGGTTTGATTTTATGTTTACTGGTATTTAGAGCAGTAAGTACCTTAGACGAACAAGAATTTGCAAGTTGGGGATGGAGAGTTCCATTCTTATTAAGTTTTCTTTTAATGGCAGTGGGTTTTGTTATTCGCTTTGGTATTGAGGAATCGCCTGAATTTACTGAAAGTAAAGAAAAAGCACAGACTTTAAAGCAACCTGTTAAAGAATTATTGTCGAATTATTTGCCTCATGTTGTTTTTGCAGGCCTCACAATCACGATTGGTACAGCGGGTTTCTTTTTCACAAATACTTTTATGATTACATATGTCACTCAATATTTAGGAATAAGTAAGCAAACAATTTTAGATGCCTTATTTTTGGTTACAGTAATTCAATTTTTGACAATGCCTGTAGCTGCTTGGATTGCTGATAAAGTTGGTGCACAACGTTTTTTAACCATTGCTGCTATTTTGTGTATTTTCGTCCCTTATCCTATGTTTATGTTAGTAGAAACGAAAAATATTATTTTAATTACCTGTGGTATTAGTTTAGCTGTAGTAACTCTATCTGCATTATATGCAGTGGCAGCAGGCTTTATGGCTAATATTTTTCCTACGCAAGTTCGATATTCTGGTATTTCAATTTCGTATCAATTTATTGCTGCTATTGCTGCCGGAACAACACCGCTTATTGGCACTATGTTAGCTAGTCACTATGCGGGGCAATGGATGCCATTGGCAATTTTCTTTAGCTTTCTATCATTTCTATCATTTGTTGGTGTAATGGGAGTTAAAAAAATTATGAGTAAAAGCCTAGCAAAAATGATTCATGAAGATTCTATTGTAGTTGAAAAATCAATTTAAATTAAAATGAATGGAAGTTTTAGAATGAATCAGATGAGTACCATTAATTCAACTGAGTGGGCAGCACGTTGTGAATTAGCCGCTTTATATCGATTAATTGCTTTTTATAAAATGACTGATTTGATTGATACACATATCAGTTATCGTTTAGCTCATGAACCTAATCATTTCTTAATAAATCAGTATGGGATTCCATTTGAAAAAATGACCGCATCGCATTTAGTAAAAATAGATCATGATGGCAATATTGTTGAGACTTATGATCAAGGTAAACGAGTAAATGCAGCAGGATTCGTAATTCATTCAGCGATACACCGAGCCTCACCAGATATTAATTGCGTAATTCATACGCACACTGCAGATGGTGTTGCTGTTTCAGCCCAAAAACATGGATTGTTACCGCTATCACAACATGCTTTGAAATTTTATAAACGCATTGGTTATCACAATTATGAAGGAATTGCCTTATCTCTAGATGAACAAAAACGTTTAGTTGAAGATCTAGGACAGTACAGATGCATGATATTGAGAAATCATGGCTTATTGTCCACAGGTAATACTATTCCAAGAGCTTTTCATGAAATTTATTTTTTAGAGCGTGCTTGTCAAATTCAAGTCAAAGCACTTTCAAGTACTCAGTTAAATTATGTTGAACCTCAAGTTTGTGAACATACTGCACAACAGTTTAATCGGGAAGAAGCAGAACAAATTATTTTAGATGCTTGGCACGCAGCACTATCTTTAATTGAGCAACAAAAAGCTGAGTATTGTTCATGATAGTTATAGCCTCAACTAAACCTTATGCCAAAAAAATGTTGATTGATGCTTTTCAGCAAT
This sequence comes from Acinetobacter sp. 1542444, assembly GCF_000581835.1. NCBI lineage: Bacteria > Pseudomonadati > Pseudomonadota > Gammaproteobacteria > Moraxellales > Moraxellaceae > Acinetobacter > Acinetobacter sp. 1542444. The sequence continues at coordinate 21,356 of NZ_JEYA01000001.1, forward strand.
ATGCTGCAGTTGGGAGTTATTGCCTAGTTGGAGATGAGCAGGCCAAGGATGCGACCACAGCTGCATGTTGGTTTCCTGATTTTGATAAATTAAATCAGTTACCTCATTTAAAATTAATTCATTCAATGGGCGCTGGCATTGAGCATCTTGATCTTAATAAAATTCAACCTTCTCATCAGGTATGTCGCATTGTAGATAAAGATCACAAATTGGGAATGTTTAATTATCTCAAATGGGGAGTCTTATATTATCAACGTTATTTCGATCAATATTTACAACAACAAAGAAAATGTATTTGGAAACAATTTCCTCAATTAACCGAATCCGATATCCAAATTGGAGTCATGGGGCTTGGAGAATTAGGGGCATTTGTTGCTGAGAAATTAGCAAATGAAGGATATCAGGTTTCAGGATGGTCAAGATCAAAGAAAATATTGAGTGAAGTTCAGTGTTTTTCTGGTCTGGATGAGTTCGATAGTTTCTTAAAACAAAGTCAGCTACTTATTAATCTATTGCCACTCACAAAAGAGACTTTTGGAATTTTATCCAAGGAAAATTTTGTAAAACTGCCTAAAGGTGCTGTGATTATAAATAGTGGGCGGGGAGCACATCTTCATATTCAAGATCTAATCGATTCAATTAAGTCGAAGCATATTCGTGGAGCTATCCTTGATGTGTTTGAACATGAACCTTTAGATTATGCAAGCCCATTATGGAAAATCCCAGAAATAGTTATTACTCCACATATTGCTTCACATGCTCATTTAGAAAATGTAGTCAAACAAATAGTGGAAAACGATCAGCGAATTAGACAAGGTCTACCATTATTGAATTGTGTAGATATAAAAAGAGGATATTAAAGTGAAAGTAAATGGAAAGAGATTATGGAATTCTTTAATGGAGATGGCGAAAGTTGGAGCCACTGAAAATGGAGGTAATACTCGACTAGCATTAACTGATCAGGATGTGGCTGGACGAAATTTACTTATCGAATGGGCAAACGAATTAAATTTAGTTGTGAAATATGATGCTATTGGCAATATGTTTGTGCAAAAAAGCGGAATTGATCAATCTCTGCAACCTATAGTGATGGGGAGCCATTTAGATACTCAACCTAAAGGAGGACGCTTTGATGGTATATATGGTGTATTAGCTGGGTTTGAAGTACTTCGATGGTTATGTGAAACAGAGACCCAAACTTATCATCCTATTGAGGTCGCAGTCTGGATGAATGAAGAAGGCGCTAGATTTACGCCCGCAATGATGGGATCAGCTGTATTTACAGGTAAGTTTTCTCTTGAAGAAACCCTTCAATCTAAAGATAAGCAAGGTATTTGTGTTGGAGACGAATTAATACGAACTAAACAACAAGGTGATTTGGATTTACAACGAGCTTTTGCAGCCTATTATGAACTACATATTGAGCAAGGGCCTATTTTAGAAAGTAATGTTAAACAAATAGGTGTAGTAACAGGTGGTCAAGCTATTATCTGGCTTGATATTGAGACTAAAGGTAAAGCTGCTCATGCAGGTACAACTCCTATGTTGTTACGTCAAGATGCCATGATTGGTACTGCTGAAATGATAAGAGATCTGGAGAAGATGGTGCTTCATAAATTTCCTGAAGGTTTAATTACATTTGGTGAAGTTTTTATTCCAAATTCTTCAAGAAATACTATTCCGGCAAGTATTCAGTGGTCGATAGATTTACGACACCCTATTGATGCTGAAATGAAAAAAATGAAAGAAGAAGTTTTACATATTTTAGGAGTTTTAGCAGTCGATCGAAAGTTACAAGTAGATATCAAATTACATTGGCATAGCCCAGCTATACAGTTTGACAAAAAGTGTATACAAACTGTTCTTGAGTCAGTTCAATCACTTGACTTTAGTTATCAAGAAATTGTAAGTGGGGCTGGACATGATGCAATTAATTTAGCAACACACTGTCCAACTACAATGATTTTTATTCCTTGTGAAGAAGGATTAAGTCATAACGAAGCAGAGAATATAACTCCCTTACAAGCTGAACAAGGGGCTACTGTATTACTGAATAGTATTTTGAAATTTGATCAGGGCTTAAGACTGGCGCAAGTCAGTTAAGAGTTAGGAGTAAATTTATGAAATTATTTTTTCATTCAGAACAATTAAAACATCGTCCTGCAAGTTATTATTCTAGAGGAAAAATGCGTCAACCTCAGGAAAAACCTGAACGTATGTATGAACTTTTAAAAACGGTTGAACGCTTAAATTTACCTATATTTACTGCGAAAGATTTTGGAACGAAACCATTACTAGAAGTTCATACAATGGGATATTTGGATTTTCTACAGAATGCTTATAAAGAATGGACTGCTTTACCAGAAGATTGGGGAGATGAGGTACTTTCTAATATCTTTATACGTGAAAACAATCGTGAAATAGGTATTCTCGCTAAAGCTGCAAAATATTTAGCTGATGGTAGTGCTCCAATAGGAAAAGATACTTGGATATCAGTTTATTGGTCTGCTCAAACGGCATTATCATGTGCTGACGCTATAGCTAAAGAAGGCGAACAATTAGCTATTGGATTAACTAGACCAGCAGGCCATCATGCAAGAAAAGATGGTGCAGGTGGTTTCTGTTATGTTAATAATGCTGCTGTAATTGCTCAGTATCTTAAAAAATACTATTCACGTATTGCGATTGTTGATACCGATATGCATCATGGGCAAGGTATTCAAGAAATTTTCTATGATCGTTCAGATGTCCTATATGTTTCAGTACACGGCGATCCAACAAACTTTTATCCAGTAGTGACTGGGTTCGCTGATGAATATGGCGTAGGTGAGGGTTATGGGTACAATAAAAACTACCCAATGCCTCATGGAAGTAGTGAAAATACTTTCTTTAAATTTTTAGATAAAGCTGTCGACTTTGTTAAGATTTTTCAACCTGAAGTAGTCATTCATGTAATGGGCTTTGATGTTTTTGTTGATGATCCACAAGCGAAATGTGCAGTAAGTACGTCTGGCTTTCAAAATATTGCTGAAAAAATTAAATCGATTGGTGTACCAACTATTAGTTTAATTGAAGGGGGATACTGTATCGAAAAATTGGATGAAAACTTTGAAAGTTTTTTAAAAGGATTTGATATTCAATCTTCTTATACTAGAGGAGAAAAACAAGAAGTTGGCATTATATAACTATAGAAATATTTAAATTAAACACACGGAATCACAGAAGAGGTATGAAAGCATGAGATCAAGTATATTGCTGGAAAAGTGTAATTGGTCCTTGCTCCGTATCTTTCGTGTGATAGTTCAAGAAGGAAGCTTGAATAAAGCTGCAATCAAATTATTTTTGACTCAGTCAGCAATTAGTCAAAGTTTAAAAAAACTAGAAGAACAAATAGGAGAAGTCCTTATTATTCGAACTGGAGGTAAGTTTTATCTAACACCAATAGGAGAAATTGTATTTGAAGCAAGTTTGATGATTTATAATCAACTTATGGATTATGAGGAAAAATTAAATACAGAAAAAAATAGTTTATCGGGAACAATTAAGCTTTTAGTTTTAAGTCGTGTAGAATCAAATCATTATGATCAATTACTACATGATTTTCATCAAAAATATCCGTTAGTTGATTTTCAGGTGGATGTTTTAAAAAGTAAAGAAATTCAACAATTATTATTACAGAAGATTCCAGCTCTTGGTATTGGGATAACACATAATTACCATCCTAAATTAAATTATCATACATTAATAAATCAGAAATATGCTTTGTTTTGTAGTGATAAACATCCACTCTTTTATGAAAATATTCAACTAATTGAAGAGATTAAGGGGCACGGATTTATTTCATTTCAAAGTGAGCAATTAAATAATCCTTTATCAACGTTAAGTGAACTTAGAGAGAAAATTTTAAAAAATAACAAACTACTGGTAACTACTAATAATATTGATGAAGTAATCCGTTTTATTCAAAGTGGGATAGGATTTGGTTTACTACCAAGACATATGATTGAGAAAAGGCACAATTCAAACTTATTTAAACAGCTCCCTCCATTTCCTTATGTTTCAATTATTCCTGTATTACTTGCATGGCACAAAGATAGAGAATTATCATTATTAGAACAATATTTTATTAATGATTTAAGAAGTGTCTTTTGTGGTAATTTAGGAAATAAATTATCTTAACCTATTAAAATAATATGTTTCTGATAAATATAAATCTCTCGATTTACAATTTGTTAGACCCTAAATCAGAATACTATGATTCTACTTTCCCTAAACAGGTACGCCTAACCACTAACCGTGTTGGTTGGTCAGCCTTTGAAATAAATGAATGGATTGAGTCTAAACTGGCCCAACGTTAAAGGACCAGAAGATTAGTTTTGCAGTGATTTAAAGATAAGCACAATAAAAAAATATTGATCAGTACTTCCTATGAACTTAAATACAGGAAGTCAAAACATGCACCCAATTAGTCTAACTCACTATGAACATCAGGTTGCTCCGCGTTTGGAACAGGATATCTATAAACTCTATTTGAGTATCTGCTTTAAACGCGGTGGTGAGTATGATGCCCAGTTCTGGCGCTCTCATTTATTTGAGTACTTCTTAGACTGGTCACAGATTTGCCTGATGCCTACAATAGAATGTGGACACTGGTTAAATTATTTTCGAATGTGCTTCCACGCGAGCCAACGAGAGCTAAATCTGGTTGGTTTAAATCTCACTCTTAGTCAGCAAGAAGCTGAACAGTTAATCGATCTGATTTTAGTTAAATTACGAAAAATATTTTCTGCACCGTCCTTTCTGGAAATGATCGAAGATAAAAATGTAAAACATGCCAAGAGAGTGGAGCATTACCAAAAGGCATACCAACAAGCGACGAAGCATTATCATGCATTAAACAAGATTAATCTGTTTCTAGGGTACTTGCCGGGTTATACCTCTGTAACCTCTATTTTTAATGTTGCCAAAGATATACGCCAGTTTGAACTATTGTTGGGTCAATATGGCTATTTCCCCTTTGAGTACCTCTTCCAGTATCAGCGCGTTGTTCAGCTTGCTGAAAACGGGGAGTACGGGATGCTCTTCTCATTAACGTTAAATGGCTATATTTATCAGGACAATTCCGCGTTATTGCTGCAAATTGCCCGCTTATGGAATTTTGTAACGAAGTACCGAGGGATGGTGGTGAACTTGAATGAAGCGATTACAGAGCACAGCCATCCGTTTACTGAGATGTTTGCAGCATTTAATGATGTGAGTGATTTTGAGCGGCTCGTACAACAGGACTTTTTTAATGTAGATGCAGACTCGATGAATGTCAGAATCTGGCCAAATGGTTTCAGACGTTTCCATGGAAAGGGATTACGTCAATCTTACTAAGATTAAAATCAGAAGTTAAGGAGGGCTGGTATCAGCCCTAAACTACTAATTGATTATGATAATTTTATCAACCGCAATGCAAGATAGTAAGCTGAGGTAGGAGAGATTGATTCTGCTACAAAGAAATCTTGGGGTGGAGTGAAATCTAAAGTTTGTTTTCGGTAAATTGTTTGCCTACCAGTTTGTTTATCTCTAAAAGTAAACTCGTTGTAGGGATGTGAATAAACCTGTCCGTATAGTGGTCCACCTATACATTTTAACCGAAGCACACATTTTTCCTTAAATAAAAAAAAATCATGTAATGATATTATAGTGATGCTAAAAAACTTAAGCTAAAGAGACTTAAGATACCAAACACGATTACAACAGTAGAAAGAGCATTAATATATTTCTTTATAAGAATTGGTAAAGCAATCAAACAAGCGAGATAGGTTAGAGGGGAGATAATCATCAGTATCCAAACCCACGCATAACCGCGACCACCTTCAAAATTGGATACATTGATTGTCAGAACTTGAGCGATCAAACTACCGATAGTCAGGCTAGCAGGTAAACCCAGTAAAAGATAACAGATGATAAGACCAACTGGTTTGCGTTGTTCTGGTGATGGGCTCGGTGAATCATTCTCTATTTTCATGAATTACCACTTTTAATGTCGATTACCTAATTGAATTCTTTCTGATGTAGTTACACAAGATGAGAAAGATGTTGCAAGTATAAGTGACATTTCAATAAATCCTAGTATTTATCAGTACTTGCTGACTATTGATAAAGAGTCTGTTTATTAACAATTACAATGATATACCAATAATACTTATTGGATAGCTTGTACTGCATAGCTTTTAAAGATAACTAATCTCATGAAAAACAATAATAATCCTTGCATTACTTAATCGATAGATGATTGACACCTTAAATATTGCACATTATCCTTTGCCTGCTGGCCACATTGCCAGTATGGTTTTGACAGACCATCGTGTAAGACCGCATCAGATTATTCCTTCTGAGGAGTAATTTTATGTGTACCTCTCGTTCCCTCCCGTTGCGGTAGGACGGGAGAGGGACACCTATGGTGTGCTGGAGTCTTACCCAGTCTGTCAACCCTTTCTCGTTCTGCCACCATAATTCTAAATTAATGCTTTGGCAGAACTCTCAATATAAAGGAGTTGGCTATGCATATTCTTTTTACACCTTCCGACTAGTTTTAATAGGGTTTGATGAACTTCTGGTTTATCAAGCTTTAGCTTTTTTCGTCTAAAAATTTAACTTAATAAAAATGTCATGTGAGCTATACCGTGGCAAGGCTTCGTGTTGCCTAAAAAAGCCTAAGTTGCATGACCATATCACTGGATATAACGATGAAAAATAAAATTTTGATGGGTGTGGTGGGAGTCAGTGTTCTGATTCTAAATGGTTGTTCTTCCCAATTTGAAAAGGGCGTCAAGCAGGGCTGTTATAACATGGGTGGCAGTCGTAGCTATTGTTCGTGTGTCTATGACAAGGTTGAAGAACACTATGGTCGCAAGGTTATGCGCCAGATTGAGCGTATGAGCTATCTCCCAAATGACCTAGACAGTGTGATGTATCAGTCAGGTCAACAATGCATAGACAAACTCTAACACTAGATATTTAAAGCCTTAAGCAAATCATTAAAGCACTCATTTCCTGTTGCCTGTTTGGGCAACGGGAAGGGCTTATGCAACTCAATTTAGGAGTTTTGATCATGAAACATCCGTTTTTTACATTCTATTTCACAATTGTAATTGGCTACTGGCTGTATTGCATTTGGGAGTATCCGGGACATTACTCTGGTGCTTATTTACTTGGTCGTGCGCTGGTCTGGCCTTTTATATTTATACGCTGGTTCTTCTAGGGGCATGATGATGAGCATATCAGATCGAATCGTGCAAAGTCAGTGGGCGCTCTTACTGCAAGCTAGTGACAATATTTATTTTGCACCAGCCATTCCCAATAAAAAACTGCAAGGTGCTATGACTTATCTACCTCATGGTGTGAGCCCCAAAGATGTATTGATGCTGATTGACGATACGGTATTTGGTAGTGCCAAGGTTGGGATGTGCCTCACGGCAAAGGGAATATTCTACAAAGCCAGCTTTGAAGATGAACAGGCTTATCTGTTTGAGCACATTCAACAAGTTGAGGCTGATATTGGAATACTCACCAGTTCCATTTTAATTAATGGTCATGATGAGCTGAATTTTAGTCAACTCGATAAAGCTGCGATTCGTGCTTTAGCGGCATTCTTAAATGAACGTTGTCAGGGTAAACAAGCAACCAAGCAAACGAATGTAAATATTGATGCTGAGATGCAGATCATGATTGATCTGTTTGCCTATTTTATTACCTTTAGTGCAGGCCAATGGAATGCCCGATCGAAAGAAGCGGTATCAGATCATTTCACTAAACTGAATGATAAGGCAGTGCATCAGTATGTCGAGAAGCTGCTGAATGAACAGACGCGCTTTGATTATGAAGGCTTATTATATCGTCTGGCAGGCCTGTACATCCTAATGATTTAGTAAAACATAATTGTTTAAGATATATACATCCTGAAGGTGATCCGCGTTGGCATTTAGTAAAAGATGATCAAAAACACAGTATTCTACCTATAGGAAATCTAATGTCTGATCATGCCGAGTTATTATTAGAAGCGACTTGTTCAGGGTTGGGGATCGGTGAATTTGAAATCTGGTTGGTAAGAGATTTATTGATAAGTGGTCGACTTGAACCCGTATTACCTATGTATCATATTGAAAATAAATTAAATGGAAATTTTATTTATATGGCTTATTTAGCTAATCGACGTAGTTCTGCAAAATTAAGAGTATTAATAAATTTTTTGGCAGAAAATTTGCGTCATATAGGTGAACTTTCTGAGAATGAAATTAAGAAAATAAGGACATCGCAGTATTAATTCAAAAGAATATGACTATGAATTTATAGTCATATTCTTTATAAAATTCATTTTATTAAATATATCTTTATCTTAATGCTTTTTTAGCTTAAAAGAAAAAACAGGTCGGCCTATTTCAATATTTCTTGTATTTAGCATTAAAGGATAATGAAAACTATGTAATTTCTTACGTTGATCTATTGATCCTAAATCAAGTTCTTGTAGAATTTCACTAACAATCATGTATAAAACATCTAAATTTCCATCCTCTACCTTGACTGAGATACCGATTGCTCCTTTAGCTCCAAGTTTTTTAGTTTGTTCAGAAGCTCTAACACCGATCCCATAACAAGCATCGGCACCTAGCTTCCCAACGATTTGTCCTTCAAAGGCTTCCATAAGAATGGTACAGTAGCGCCCCTCACCAGCAACCAATTTAGGAAAGTTTGTCATGGCAAAATAAATTTGGGCAAGTGCTTTTTGTCGTGGCTCTAATTTATTTTTAAAGGATTCTGAAATATCTGCTGATTCTGCTAATTGAGCATATATGTATGCCAAGCGATCTAAAGGAAAGCTGGTGTAGGCAGGTTACATCCATCAATTGCCCAATCCAAATCTTTAGCAGGTAAATTAATAAGTTCTTCCATAACACGTTTAACATGTATTTGCATTGGGTGCCTCAAGCAATCATAATCTTTAACAGGCGCATTTAAAGCCAACGCTCCTCCTATCATACCAACATGTTTACCTGAACAGTTATTACAAATCGGGCCAGCTATGAAATCACTTTTAATCCATTTTTTATAAACATCTTCCGATAAGGGAATATGTCCACCGCAACACATATCTGATTCTTGGCACTGTATTTTTGATAACATTGCTTTCGTTTGATTAATGTGTATATCTTCACTGCTATGAGATGCGCATATAAGTGCTAAGTCTGCATTATCAAAACCAAATTTTTCAAATGCTCCAGTTTCCATTATTGCTAAAGCTTGAATGGGTTTTGCAGCGGAGCGTGCAAGAGTATGGCGATAAGGATGACCAAAACTATAAAGTAATCTTCCATTTTCAGCATCAACTACAACAATGTTTGCAATATGGGTATTTTCAATTGTATTTCCACGATAAGTGGTTACGGCTATAGCATTATGATCCATTTAATTTATATCCTCATCAGTATCTAAACTTATAATCTTGATCGATTATTTAAAGCAGTTTAAAAATCTGATAAAGGATTGTCAGTAGTATTAATTGAAAAGCTGTTTTGCGCTCAACGCAAATTTCTATTGATAAAGTAAGGGTTTTTACGTACCAAAATTTTATGAAGTTGATAGGATTTAACAATAATGAATTAGAACTATTTGTAAATATATATTTACTTTTTACTTCATAATAATTTAGGCAGTGAGATCATTGATTGAACTCAGCATAGTTAGGGGGTCAGGATTAAACAAAATAGGGTGGAACTGGGCATTAAGAATATTGTATTAATAGAGTCATTCATTTATTTTGATTTACATTTGTTATTTTAAACTATAAAAATTTTATTCTTCACATTTACAAATAAATGTAAATTATTTTACTGTATTTCTAGTGTTTATTTATATATGAAAAGATAAAAGACCATTCAGAATATAACAGAATGGTCTAACCTAAAGCAAATTTTAGATTTAAAATTTCCCGTTATTATTTTTCCAGTTATCAATAGTAGGGATAACCTCAATAGTATCCCAGTGTTCAACAATGTTATTGTGCTCTACGCGGAATAGATCATAAAAAGAAACATGCTCTCCTCCTAGATCACCTTCACTTACTACAAGTATAAAGTTACCTTCACCAAGTACTTTATGTATGCGATCGTATCTCATTGAGACACCAACTTTAGCCATCGCTGCAATTGCGTTCCCTAAACCAGATAGGCCATCAGCAATTTTGGGATTATGCTGGATATAATGATCGCCATTAAAATAATTGGTGAGTTGCTCCATACGACCATTAATCAGAATATTGTCAACAAATGAAGAAACAAGTTGTTTGTTACTTTCAGTTTTATCGAGTTCGGAAGAAATTACAGGACCATCCAACATTGTATGCCCACTAGGATTTAATGTGGTTGGTTTCTCTTGTAAGTTATCCCAGTGCTCTACTATTTGATCGTTTTCAAATCGAAAAATGTCAAAACCGATTTTGGGACCAAAGAAGTTATACTCAGAATGAGTAAAAACATAGTCACCATCTTGGAATACTCGAACTGTATTAACTTTGGCAGACCCTTGGGGGAGTTGTTTTAAAAGTGCACTAAAACCTAATAGACCATCAGCTGCAGCTAAGTTATGTTGAATATACTTATTAGGATTAATAATCGCTATAGAGGTTGGATCACCTGTCTCAATTGATTTTAGTAAATTCACAACATATTGTTTATATGGTGTTTTTTGTGTCATGATGCATTCCTTAAACTTATGGGGTTTCGTAGTTAGTCAATGGATAATTTACAAAAATAAACCAGTTATATAGTAAATTTCATATAAAAATTATGAATTTATTAACAATAATAAAAAAGGTGATTTTAACTTTAATAATGGTCATATTTAGGATTTATAGTTAAGTTACTTTTCAGAGGATATTTATGGCTAGAACAAAGTTACCTATAAGAGAAATTAATTTTTATAATCCTAAGTTAGCTAAAGTAGGAATAGAGGTTAAAGCTTTAGATGAACTTCGGACTAGCGTAACTACAGAGTTTTTATCAACGCCTCAAAGATTAGATTTTTATCAAATACTATGCATTCAGCAAGGGTCAAGCAAGTATCTGGTTGACTTTACTGAATTTAATCTTCATTCCGGGGTCGTATTACTTATTAAACCTGGGCAAATACAACAATGGTATATGCTAGAGGATATTCAAGGATTATTAGTTCTTATTTCAAGCGAGGTATTAACTTTTGCGCTTGCAAGTATTGAAAGAGATGTACGATTCCTTGAAAGTTTAGAATGGCCTCTAGTGGTTAAACTTGATCAAACCCTTTTTGAGGTGATAATCCAAGATATTTTAAGAATTGACATTGATTTATTTCAGTTTAATAGTAACCAGATTGAAATTGCAATTATTCAACATGAGCTTATGACATTACTTCTACGATTGGTCAATGAATGGCATAAGAAGCCTTATAGAAGTCACGTAACTGCACGTGAAACAGAGATTTATCATATATTTAATAAATCAATTAATGAGTTTTTTTCAGCACGTATGAAAGTGAATGACTATGCAAATCGACTTGGTTTTTCTGAAAGTACAATATCGAAAGCATGTATTCTTACTGTAGGGCGCACGGCAAAACAAGTAATAGATGATCGTCTAGTATTAGAAGCCAAGCGTTTACTTGTACACAGCTCCAAAAGTATTGCCCAAGTTGGATATCAGCTTGGCTTTTCTGAACCCACTAACTTTGTGAAATTTTTTAAAAGAAAAGAAGGATGTACACCACTTTCATTCCGTAAAATATATATTAATTGATAACTATTTATTGAAATTTATTAATAATATGAAAATATTTTTTAAATATAGGAGTTATTTGGATAAAAATTATTTTTACAATTAAATACTTAAAAGAGCTTTATGTCCTGATTATAAAAGCTTCTTCTATATGATTAAATTTCGAGGAATGTCCTATGAATAGAACTCATTAGAGCTTGTCAATTTTAAAAAAAATTATTAAACATAAAGGAAGTGAGTTTATCCTACATGTACTTGTAATGCTAAACCTTAAATAATGATTTCCTCCTTCAGTGTTATTACATAGGTTAGCTAGGGATGCTCACGAGGGCTATAGATGCGTATACCCCTCCCTCAGTTTTAAAAAATTTCAACTACATAAGTACATGAAATTATATTATTGACTTCGTCTTTGATTGCAAATGTTACGTTGGTATAAAGAGATAAGTTTAGCCGTGTTATACATGGCAAAATTTGTAAGCGGTGGGATATGTTCTTAACAATATATTCCCATGCTTATTATCACCAAAAAACAGATGTTCAGTGACTGCAGTTTTAAGCTTGGGCGAGTTACAATAGTTTAGTTTCATCAATGAGTGTCTGGCCATATGTAGATTTCCTTTATCCTTCTTTATAAACCCTATGACAATGTGAAACTGGTTCTCAGCAGTAGCAAAACTTATCCAAAACATAGTCGTGGTGTTCTCTTAATCTCTATTGCCTTTATTTTAGTAACATTTTGAAAGTTAGAAGTTGTAATGTCTATGTATATAATTTTTCTATTCTTCTAACACTGTCCTTTTTCTATTTAGGTACTCCATGACAAAGTAAAATTTATTGGATTATTACTCCTTCCATATCCAATATATAATAATTATTTTGTCCGATATCCGGACATTTATGTCATGAACCGGTTTTTACTGTAGTTTTACTATATCTAAAGGCGATAAAAAAAAATAATTTATGGACCATGGCTTGGAGAAAATGTTATGGAAAACCATTTCTGGCAGGAGAGGTGACACATATCGTATCGCCTACAGGTGCAAAAGGTTTAAATCTAGCTACATCTAATATCGTCTATTTATCGAGTATTTTACTTAAGTTCTTCCAAAGTAATTCGACACAAGGAATCGATGAGTATTCTGAAATATGTAGGTTTACCTTACTAGGATAAAGCTATACCTAAATATGAAGAAAATATTGTAATAAAAGAGCATAGTTGATCTTATTTCTTACTAAAAAATAAGATGAGACGAAATTAAACAATGAAGTAGATGGATTGCTTCTTTAAAAAGGGATATATCATGAGTTTAGTGCAGAGTTTTAACCAACAATTTATCAATGGGCAATGGATTAAAGGTTCATCGAATAAAATTGTAACGAATACCAATCCTTATACTCATCAGCATATTGATGATATTCAAGGAGCAAGCCAACAAGATGTTGATGCAGCATATCAAGCTGCGCAATCAGCGTTTAAATCATGGCAAAAATCCACTGTGAGTGAACGTCAAGCATTGATTAAACGTATTATTGCGGTGGTTACACAACATCGTGAATCTCTTGTAGATTGGTTAATAAATGAAGCTGGAAGCTCAAGACTCAAAGCGAATATTGAAGTAGATGCGGCACTTAAAATTTCTCAAGCATCTTTAAAATATGCGAATGCTGTAAATGAGGTAATTGATTTAAAACCTGCCCATGAGGGACAAGTTAGTCAAGTATTCCATAAAGCTTTAGGTGTAATTACAGTCATAAGTCCTTGGAATTTCCCTTTCCATTTGAGCATGCGCTCGGTGATTCCTGCAATTGCTTTGGGTAATACTATTGTTCTTAAACCAGCAAGTGATACGCCTGTGACAGGTGGGTTGATTATTGCCAAAATTTTTGAATTGGCAAATGCACCTGCGGGTGTGTTGAATGTAATTGTCGGGGCAGGCAGTGAAATTGGCGACTATGTGGTTGAGCATGATACAAGCAAGTTTATTTCATTTACTGGTTCAACACAGATCGGCAAGCGAGTAGCTGAAAAAGCTATGTCTGCCAGACGGATTAAACGTGTTGGCTTAGAACTTGGAGGCAATGCGCCATTAGTAATTTTGGACGATGCTGATTTAGACCTTGCAGTGAATTTAACGGTAATGGGACGCTTTTTGCATCAAGGACAAATTTGTATGAGTACCAATCGCGTCATCATTGATGAAACGATTTATGATCAATACCTAGAAAAATTACGTCCTGCTTTGGCAAACATTAAAGTTGGTGATCCAGCCAATGAAGAGACTCTAGTTGGGCCAATTATTAACAATCAGCAAACTGACAATATCCGCCGTATTATTCAGCAGGCACAAAATGAAGGCGCATCGTTATTCTTTGACGGTGGAATTGAGGGCAATTTGATTGGACCTCATGTGTTCGTTAATGTCGAACCAGATTTTGCTGTGGCGAAAGAAGAAAGTTTTGGTCCAGTTCTGCCAATTTTAAAAGCACGTGATGAAGCTCATGCACTTGAACTTGCCAATGACACTGAATTTGGTTTATCGAGTGCGGTGTGTACTTCAAATCATGAACGTGGAGTGAAATTTGCATTAGGGATTGAAGCAGGTATGTCTCATATTAATGAGATTTCGGTTGCCGATCATCCTAACGCCCCATTTGGCGGTGAAAAAAACTCAGGTTTAGGCCGTTTCAATGATCACTGGATCGTTGAAGAATATACGACCACCCATTGGGTTACGGCGCAAAAATAAAACTTGGTATCTGGCTAAGCTTAGATACATTTTGTTTTTAGATGTTATTTCATTTGGAATCTATAGCATCCTATTTCTAGGGTGCTGTTGGTTCAAACGAAAGGAAATTTGAATAAGACGCTTGTTTTATAAAAATATAATCTGATACAGGATGTTGGGATATGACAAATTTTACTGAGATTACTGCAGCTGTGACCCAAAACAAAGGTGCAGATTTTGAACTCAGGCAACTTCAGATTCGTGAACCTCAAGATGATGAGGTATTGGTAAAAATCGTAGCAACAGGTATGTGTCATACCGATTTAATTGTTAGAGATCAATATTATCCTGTTCCTTTGCCAGCGGTATTAGGACATGAAGGGTCGGGAATTGTAGAAGCGATTGGTCCAAATGTGAAAGATTTAGCAATCGGTGATCATGTAGTTCTTAGTTATGGATATTGTGGGATTTGTGAGCAATGTGGCAGTGGGAATCCTGCATATTGTCAGGACTTTTTTGGTCGTAACTTTGGTGGCACTGATCCCGAAGGGAATTCTGCAATTTGTACACACGATCATCATAAAGTACATGACCATTTTTTTGGACAATCTTCATTTGCAACCTATGCGATCAGCCGTGAAAATAATGCAGTAAAAGTCACTCAAGATGTGCCTCTAGAATTATTGGGTCCATTGGGCTGTGGAATACAGACAGGCGCAGGTGCAGTCATAAATGCATTAGGTGTTAGGGCTGCCAGCAGCTTTGTGACATGGGGTGCAGGTGCCGTTGGATTAAGTGCATTGCTTGCTGCAAAAGTATGTGGAGCAACTACGATCATTGCTATCGATATTGTGGAGTCCCGTTTAACTCTTGCAAAAGAACTAGGGGCAACACATGTTATTAATAGTAAAGTTCAAGACCCCATTGAAGCAATTAAGGAAATTACGCAAGGTGGTGTTCAATTTGCACTAGAGTCTACAGGTCGTCCCGAAATCGTAAAACAGGGCATTGATGCACTTGGTATTCTCGGCAAAATTGCAATTGTTGGTGCACCACCATTAGGGGTAACGGCAGCTTTTGATGTAAATGACTTATTGATTGGAGGTAAATCAATCATGGGAGTTGTAGAAGGAAATAGTGTTGCTAAACGCTTTATTCCAGAACTGGTTGCGTTATATCAGCAGGGTAAATTTCCATTTGATAAACTGATCAAGTTCTATGATTTTAAAGATATTAATCAAGCAGCAATCGATAGCCAGCAAGGTATAACACTCAAACCAATTTTAAAGATTGGTTAAATTTCAAAGGTCATAGCATTTATTTGATATGTCCTTTTTAAATTTCTATTAACTAAACCATAATCAATTTTCTTAAATGGAATATCACTATTTGAATAGTGCTTTAAAATTGGTTATCGCCTAATGCTAACAGGCTTCTACCTCCTTAGGTAGAGGTCTTAAATTATGTTATTTAATCTGTTAAGCATCACAGAAATTAGCCCAATCTTCCATTAATCCCTTACGCTTTTCAAGATAAGCTCCACGTAAATAAGCCGCTTCCACTTCATCTGGTAGCTTGTGAGCTAATACATGCTCACAAACTTCGCGAGGATAATCTGTTCTATCAGCTGACCAGTCACGGAAAGTTGATCGGAATCCATGTGTTGTGATCACTCGATTTTGCTTAGGATCAATATAGCCAATACCATCTTCTTTTAATTTTTTATCATGCATCCGTTTAATTAAAGTGGTTAATGACATATCTGACAGCATACCACCACGTGGAGCAGGGAAAATAAAGTCATCTGGTTGAGTATGAGTTTCTTGATAAAGTTGCTCAAGTAATCTAATTGCTGCTCCAGATAAAGGAACACGATGTTCTTTATCCGCTTTCATTCGTTCTTTTGGAATAATCCAGATCTTATTTTTAAAGTCGATTTCTTTCCATAAAGCACCAAATACTTCACCTGAACGACAAGCTGTTAATATTGCAAATTCTAATGCTTTGGGAGAAATTCCAGATTTTTGTCTTAAGTCATGAATGAAACCAGCAACTTCTATATATGGCAATGATGGATGAGGTTTGGATTCTTTCTTTAAGTTTCCAAGAATAGGCTCTAAGTTACCTTTCCATGCTGCGGGATTATCTCCGACAAAATATTCCATAGCTTTAGCATAATCGAAAATGGTTTCTATTCGACCACGAACCCGTTTTGCTGTTTCATGTCTTTCTACCCATATGGGCTCAAGTGCAGTAACAATATCTGCTTTAGTGATAGACCCGATTACACGATCACCTATAACAGGGTAGATATAGGTTTCTAAGGTAGATGCCCATTGTGCAATATGTTTCTCATTTTTAAGTTCTAGAGTCTTCTTCTGAATTACAATCTTTGCACATTCAAGAAAAGTCTTCTCACGCTGTTGTTGAAGAAGTAAAGCCTCGCGTTGTTCCTGTTTGTGTCGGATAGGATCAATCCCATTTCGTATTTGCAATCTTAATTCAGTCGCTCTTGCTCGTGCTTCAGCTAAAGAAACTTCAGGATAGGGACCAAGACCAATATCACGGCGATGAGGTTTTAGTTTCCCATCCTTATCAAGACGTTTACCAACTACTGCACGTAAAATCCAGACACGTGAATTGCCTTCGACATTCAGGCACAAGCCGTCAACACCCCCTACAGAATGTCGCCCAGTCTTTTTAATTTTTGATACACTGAGTGCTGAAAGCTCTTTAGATTTCTTTGGCATCTATATGTTCTACCCCACAACCTACCCCTCAAAGAATATTGGAAAGAGCTAGATTTAGCAAGACTGTGTTGGAATTTTATGTTTTTAAGTTATTGAATAATAAATTTATTTAATATTGTTTTGGATGGTATAAGATTGATGTTAGACGGACACCGCTTCCGTCGAACTCACTAGACAAGTTTTTACTGAAATATATCTAGAATTCTTAGAAAATTATATTTTATTATGCAAGTAACTTATTTTTAATTTAGTTAACCCAAATGACAGATATAATCAATTACTTCATCTGTTATAATTCTAAAGTGGCTATTTTCAGGAACATAAAAAGACTCACCACTTGAATAAATTTTAGCTTCTGGTTCATCGCCAATCTGAACATGACATTTTCCTGAAATTATCTCAATACGTTCCGGCACATGTGTCTTGAAGGTTAAATATTTATCTGTTGGAAGAATTACACCAAGAGTCTTTTTTGTTCCGTCATCAAGCTTAATGACATGGCTAATAGAATGCCCTTCATAGTGAACATTTGCTTTTTTTGTTATAGAGACAGAATCAAATTGGTTTGACATATGTTGTCCATTTTATTGGCTCGAGTACTTTAAAATAATAATAAAAGAATATCAGTACCATCAAGTTATAAAATTATATTCGGTCTTAAAAGATAAAATTAAGTATTCCTCAAGTAAGCCTTTAACTAAAATTTTAAATCTCACTCAAGTGGTTAAAAAATGATAAATTAGATTAAGTATACCTAGTAGTGTACCTTTATATTTATTTTTAATAAAAATTATTGTAAAACAATTATAAAAGACTGATGCATCATAGGTGTGTGAGAAGATAAGTCAGCCATGATTTCAGCGCTATTCATGCGTATTAAACCCTTAAAAAATCAGTAATATTTTACGTTTGGTCATCTAACCAATTTCAAGTCTTTTAAAAATGAATGTCATTCAAGAAAAGAACACAACTGGATGAACTTTGAAAATTGGCATCCATAGTATAAAGCGAATTGGAGTCACTCCAGATGTGTAATGGTAACAAATTTGAGTTATTGAAAAAAAGAGTAGTGAAGCTCTGAAATATAAGACCAATAAGTTGACTTCAAATTGTGGCTTAAGTGGTCTGAGGTCAAGTTTTTTTCAAGATACTTAAGCAATATGGTTTGCGTAACTTCAATCAAATACTGAAATATTTCGAATCAGCGTATGAGTTGCCTACGTCAGTCATCGTCTCGCACAAAAGTATGCTGAATATAAATAGAGGAGTCATTCATGGGTACGCGTTCAACCATTATGGATACCAATAGCTTTCGTCCAGAACATGCTGCTGAGCTGGACCATGCTACCCGCAAACTGACCGATAAAAGAAATAAAATTTTAGGTGAATCCTATCGCTTGTTTTATCGTAATCCCGTGCATCTGGTGAAAGGACAGGGGCAATATTTATGGGATGCAGCAGGTCATCAATATCTGGATGTTTACAACAATGTTGCCAGCATTGGTCATTGTCATCCTGCGGTGATTGAAGCGGTAAATGAGCAAATGAAAATGCTTAATACCCATACCCGCTATTTACATGAAAATATTTTGGATTATACCGAAGAACTCTTACAAACCACTCCCGATGAAATTGACCGTGCCATGTATATGTGTACAGGTTCGGAAGCCAATGATTTAGCGATTCGTATCGCACGTGAATATAGCGGCGGTACAGGAATTATTGTGTCTCAAGAAGCCTATCATGGGACCAGTAGTTTAACCTCAGGATGCTCTCCAGCACTGGGAACTGAACAACCTTTAGATGATACAACTCGCTTAGTTCCAGCACCTGATTATTATCGGATTCAAACTGATGATTTAGGTGAATGGTTCGCACAGCAGATTCAACAGCAAATTGACGATATGAACGCAAAAGGTATTAAGTTTGCAGGTTTTTTAGCGGACTCAATATTTTCTTCTGATGGGGTCATGCCTAATCCTGTTGGGTTCTTACAAAAAGCGGTTGATGTTGTGCATGCCAATGGCGGTATCTTTATTGCTGATGAAGTACAACCGGGGTTCGCGCGCACTGGCGATTCTTTCTGGGGTTTTGGCCGTCACAACGTTGTGCCTGATGTCATTACCACTGGTAAACCAATGGGTAACGGTGTTCCTGTATCAGGGCTTTTAGCCAAGAGTGAAGTTCTTGCTGCTTTCAGCGATAAAATTCCATATTTTAATACCTTTGGCGGTAATCCTGTTTCTATGGCGGCGGCACAGGCTGTACTTAAAGTGATTCAAGAAGAAGAATTGCAAACCCATAGTAAATATGTGGGAGGGCTACTTCTCAAAGAACTCACTAAACTTATGGATAAACATGAAGTGGTTGGTGATGTACGTGGCGCTGGTTTATTTATAGGGTTTGAACTGGTTAAAGACAGAACCACTAAAGAGCCGAATAAAGCATTAGCTTTGAACCTTATTGAAGAGCTCAGAAATACTCATCGAGTTTTAACCTCAGTTGCAGGTCCTTATGGCAACGTATTAAAACTGCGCCCACCTTTGGCTTTCCAAACAAAAGATATCGATTGGTTAGTCGGTGCTTTAGATCAAGCCTTAACAAAATTAAAGTAAGACCTTCTATAAAAAATACCCTTCAAGTTGGATGTTAAATCTAATTTGAAGGGTATTTTATTGTTCATATCTTATGTGTCGTTAGAAGTTATCTCGATTTGCTTAAATAATAAAAAGGCCTTTATTCAAGGCCTGTATTTGGAATGTTTTAGTGTCTTAATTGACGTGGCGTAACACCAAACCAACGTTTAAATGCACGAGATAAAGCACTTACTTCTGAGTAACCTAATAAGAATGCCATTTCTGAAATTGGAATATTTTTCTGTTTAATATAATGTTCGGCCAACTCACAACGGACCTGATCGACTAAATGGGTAAAGGTCAATCCTTCATTTTTTAAACGGCGGGGAAGGGTGCAACTGGTTAAACCAATATCATGAGCGATTTTTTCAAGATTTGGTTCACCTTCACTGAGTTCAAGTTGGATGTGAGAGCGAACTTGATCAGCAAGACATTGACTTGGTGAAGCGCGATTGAGTAGGTGCAACGTATCTAGAATCACTGTTAATAAAATAGAATCACGCCCCGGCATAGTATGCTGGACGTCTTTTTTTGAAATGATGATGGAGTTAAATGGTTGATCAAAATAAACAGGCGCGTTAAATAATTTGCTATGTTCTTGCCAGAATTCAGGTCGAGTATGTTCAAAGTGAATCGCGCGTGGTGAATAATGAGGGCCCATTACTTCACGGATCACATTCATAAACATGCCCATGGTGAGTTCTGCATCTTGGCGGCGAGTTAAAATCGCGCCGTGTTGGACTTGATAATCTATGCGCCAGCTATCTCCTAAATCGACCATCCGATTGAGGGTATCTTTCTGATGCAAATAAAAGTTATTGGTCATGTTCATGAGTGCAGATTCTAAGGTGTTTGAGCAAAGACCGATGTAACCAATGAGTCCTAATGATTTGGGTTGAAACTGTTGACCATAATGCAGACCAAAATTATCACAACCTGAAACCAATGCCGCCTGTTCTAACACCTTGCAATAATTGGGTAGTTGTAAGCTCAAAGTTGGACTGATGAGAAGTTCAGGATTAATACCACTAATTCCTAAAACACGATCAACATCTGCACCTTTTTGATTAATAAACTCGCTTAATCCAGAGGCGGCTGCAGACAATACACCTTGATTACACATATTTGAATCGACAAGATGAGCTGGATTGAGATGTAACATGTCAAGTCTCATGATATTTATTCCTAACTATTATTATATTAAGCAAAAGCCATACCAGTTTTTGCTTACGTCCATGATTTTGTTTGGTTAAAACTATTTATAAAATAATGGTTTATGTGCTGCTGTTTTAAGTTTCAGATTTGACTCTTTAAGAAGACATCAATCATTGTATTTAAGGTTGGGTAGTGAACTAAAAGAAGGCAGAAAATGCATTAGAGATAGGCAAAAAGGGCAGAACTAAAACAAGAAATTAGGAGGCTTCTCATGCATACAACATGTATTGTAGGCATGAGAAAATAAGTGAAATACTAATTTTTTGTAGTTTTTGCCGTTTGCGCACCATAACTTAAACTGGCCATTGAAGGTCTAAATTGACCTGTATTGGCATCGCGACCTTGTAGTAAGAACTTAGTATTGGCTTGACCATAGCCTTGCACAGCCTGCTGAGAAAACTTGCCGATATCAGAGCTTGGGCTGCGCAATCGGTTGATAATCAGAACCTTCTGAGTCGTTGCAAAATCTTGCATCATATTTTGATCGCCTTCACTGTCACCTGCGATAAAAATTGGTCCGTAACCATATTTAGAGACTAAAAAACGCTGGATGGTTGCAGTTTTGCCTTTACCTTGAGTTTGCGCATAGCCATGACGAAACTCGGGTAAAATTCGATTTTGTGCATCTCGTTCTAACTCCATGGCGTAGGCATTTTTTTCATTAATGTTATAGCCAATCTCTGGATTAGAAATAATTTCCTTAATCACATCAATAAAAGATGCCGAACAGACATAGACATCAATGCCATTATCCTGAAAGGCCTTAAATAGATTTTGCATTTCACGGTATGGTCTTAAACCATTTTCCCAAGTGGTTTTCACAACGCCTGCTTGACCCGAAAGTGCAGCGGGAGAGGTCCATGTCACGGGTCCAATCGGTTGCTGCATTTGCCAAGCCACCGTTGCTTTCACCAAATTACGGACTTGTTGTTCGGTAAGCCCAGTAAATAAATAAGTGACCCACGGATATGCAACTTCATGATCAAACGTGTCTCCAATTGCCGCATATAGATATCTCATTTTAGTAATGAAATCGAGATAATGAGGATCTTGTTTAATTTGATCGAGACTTTGCTTACCTTTTAGACCGCTATAGTGGTGATAAAGCCATGAGTAGCTGGCAATAATATCTGGGGCGATTTTATCAATATTGACGGCTTGGCCTTGCTGGTTATTGTAGGCCGCTTCAAAATTTTGCGAGCTAATTCCTTTACGAATAATCTGATTAAGCTGCTCTGGCGTGACATTAAACGCTAAGTGTTCAAGCTGATAAATTAAAGTTGCTTCTTCGATGTCTAAAAATACCGAGGTATTGTCAAAGTCAGTGACAATATACGGGCGCTTGTCAGGATTATAGTTTGAGCTATCTTTTCCATAGCTAGCAATTAATTGATTAAGTTGGTCAAAGTTAAAAGTGTCCCATTGACCTTTTTGTATATATTCCTTTTTGGGAATAGCGACTGCGGGAGATGTACTTTGTAGAGGGGTGTAGTTACATGCGCTTAGAGCAATCATACTTGCCAGACTACTGGTGAGTAATAGTGCTTTGGCAACTTTGCTCAGTTGATGGGTAGCTTGCATAAACCCTTCCTTTAAATTCTATAAAATTTAAAAACTAAAAATTGAAAATGAAGAAAAGCGATCTAAATCACTTTTCAAATTCCGACAGGCATTTGACCGTTTAAATATTTTTTACAGAGACGTACAGTTTCATTGGACCACTGGTCTCCAAGACTTTGAGCCATTTCTGTTTGTGCGTGAGAACCATTCCAAGCCATCATTTGAATGCGGCGTTGCATGATAAAAGTTGGGATCATTTCATATTC
Organism: Acinetobacter sp. 1542444; assembly: GCF_000581835.1. Classification (NCBI taxonomy): domain Bacteria; kingdom Pseudomonadati; phylum Pseudomonadota; class Gammaproteobacteria; order Moraxellales; family Moraxellaceae; genus Acinetobacter; species Acinetobacter sp. 1542444. The sequence continues at coordinate 44,304 of NZ_JEYA01000001.1, forward strand.
TTCAGACTGAATATGACCTACGCGCTCGTAGCCTTTTAACCAGTAATCAACCCAATGAGGCGCATTTGCATAATGTTCATTGAAGCTAATTGCAGCGGCGAGATCATGCATAAACCAGCTCATGCCGCAGTCATCAAAATCGATCACACCGATACGTTCTTGTTGTAGTAATAAATTGGTTAAACGCAAATCGGCATGAATCAGGCCATAGCGTTCTTGGGTTTTACCAAAGAAATTTAAATCTTTCGAAATCTGTGCAATCGCTTCTTCAATTACGCCGTGATCTTGAGGTCTTAAATGAGGTGCATTTTTCCAGTTTCCCCAGTGTCCATCCGCACCGATCATGGTTTCATGGTTCCACACAATACGTTGAAAGTTTTCAGGCGCTTGCCATGTCTTACTATGTAGGTGCAGCTTTGCGGTAATTTGTCCTAGTTGCTCAAATGCAGTGGGGTCAACTTCAACAGTTGGCATATCGCCCTCAACCCAGTTGAAAAGTACCGCATAACGATAAATATCATTCGATAGTTTTAAAGTGATGACGCGCTCACCAGATTGATCTGCAATTGCAACAGGAACTTGAATACCACTCGCATTTAAGGCATCTAACCATTCAAGCTCACTTTGTATATCCAATTTGCTGTGGTAGTTGGGACGGTGAATTCGAAGTGCATATCGAGCAGATCCGGTCGAAATCTGAAAGGTTGCATTTTCAGACTGACATAGCAGTTTGACCTGTCCTTGATAGTCTGATGGATATTGCTTAATTGCTTGTTCTGCCAGTATTTGTAATTGAACTTGGCTTAAAAATTCATTTTGTTCTACAGACATAACCCATCTCCTCAATTTAATTTTTAAACACGTTCTGTGTTGAGATGCCGTCGATCTTATAAAAGAAAAAATGAATCAACTTGACTTCAAGTGGTCGGGGAGATGTTTTGCTGTCAAGTTTTATGAATATCTTTTGCGCAACTATTGGTGGTGTAAATTTAGTCGATAAGGCAATACGACAATGAAAGAGTCTGAATTAAGCGTAGATGTAGGTGCTCTACAACAGGACGCAGAGTATTTTGCAAAACGTCAGTTGAAAAAGGGGGCAGTAGGTTGGTTACTTTTAGTGGGGCTAGGCGTCTCTTACGTCATTTCGGGTGACTTTGCGGGTTGGAATTTTGGACTGGCACAAGGTGGCTGGGGAGGACTCTTTATTGCAACAGTCATCGTCGCGTTTATGTATCTCTGCATGAGCTTTGTAATGTCTGAGATGTCAACAATGTTGCCCACTGCTGGCGGTGGTTATAGTTTTGCCCGCGTTGCATTTGGTCCTTTTGGAGGCTACCTCACAGGGACTGCGATTTTAATTGAATATGCAATTGCACCTGCTGCCATTGCCGTATTTATCGGTTCATATTGCCAATCTCTCTTTGGAGTTGGCGGCTGGGCCGTTTATTTAATTTGCTATTTGGTTTTTATGGGTATTCATCTCAAAGGTGCAGGTGAAGCACTTAAAATCATGTTTGGAATTACCGCCGTTGCTTGTATTGCACTGGTCGTATTTATTGTCGCGATGCTTCCACATTTTGACAGTGCACGTTTATTTGATATTCCAGTCAGCACTCATGCAGGAGCAAGTCACTTTTTACCGTTTGGCTATATGGGGATATGGGCCGCAGTACCTTATGCCATCTGGTTTTTTCTTGCAGTTGAAGGGGTGCCACTAGCAGCCGAAGAAGCAAAAGATCCAGTACGTTCATTGCCACGAGGTTTGATTGGTTCAATGTTGATATTGGCATCGTTTGCACTTTTAATTTTATTTTTAGGTGCAGGCGCTGCGGGTTCAAATGCTTTAAAAAATTCAGGAGCGCCTTTAGTTGATGCACTCATTGCGGTATATGGTCAGCACACATGGTTGGCAAGCTTTGTTAACTTTGTAGGTCTTGCTGGGCTTGTCGCAAGTTTCTTCTCAATTATTTATGCATATTCGCGTCAGATTTTTGCATTGTCACGTGCGGGATATTTGCCAAAAAATTTATCGCTCACCAATGAAAATAAAGCGCCGTATTGGGCCATTATCATTCCGGGTATTATTGGCTTCTTACTTTCTTTAACAGGTGAGGGTGATTTACTCATTTTAATGGCAGTATTCGGCGCAACAATCTCTTATGTGTTAATGATGCTCTCACATATCAAGTTGCGTTTGTCTCGCCCTGAATTACCACGTCCGTATAAAACGCCTGGTGGAATGTGGACGTCTTGTATTGCCTTGATCCTTGCTGCTGTTGCTGTCGTTGCAGGGTTAATGGTGAATCCAAAAGTTTGGTTATTGGCCGCGCTGATTTATGTCGGATTTATACTCTACTACTTGTTATACAGCCGTCACCATTTGGTGAAAGGTACGCCTGAACAAGAGTTCGCCATGATTGATGACTGATTTTGAGTGAGATAAAAATAAAGAGGCTTCGGCCTCTTTTTTTAAGCTTTATAAGACTATTAAAACGTTTAGAAGCCAAAATTGAAAAGTTTAAATATTTAACTCAAAGTTTACTTTCACGCGGTCTAAAACAATTAAGGTTCGATATGTTTTTACATCTTCATTATCAGCAAAATGTTTTCTAACCAAACTTTCAAAATGAGATAAGTTATTGCTCAGCATGATAATGATAAAAGAGACGCCTCCATTCACAAAGTAACACTGTTGAATTTCTTCAACAGAAGCAAAGTATTGCTTCGCTCTGTCCATCACTACAGAGCGGTCTTCGCTAAGGCGGACCTCAATAATAGACGTAATTTTTTCTCCAAATTTAAGAGGATTTAAAATAGCGCAATTTTTTAAAATAATTTCTTTTTCTTCCATACGAGATATACGTCTTTGAACGGAAGCGGAGGATAGACCAATTTTTTCAGAAATTTCTCGATGCGAAGTCTTATTGTCTTTTTGCAGTATTCTTAAGATTGCGTAGTCAAAATTATCTAAAGAAATATCTGACATGAGTAAATCTCTCGTTAAGCTTTAAATATAGAGTTATTTAATCGTTTTATTGAGGTAAATAGAAGAAATATATTGATTATATAGAATTAAAATTTCAATCATTCCCAGAGCGGTAAATATGATGATTGAGACAAACTCCAAGCAAGGCATGGCATTTGCCGCAGCATTTCTATCTTTAGTTTCTGTGCAAATAGGTGCATCAATAGGAAAAGCCCTTTTTCCAGTTCTGAGTGCAGAAGGAGTGACCTTAACTCGACTTGCTTTAGCAGCATGTTTCTTGTGGATTGTTTATAAACCTTGGAGAGACTGGAACAGGCAGACCAATTGGAAAAATCTCATTATTTATGGGGCCATCCTCACTTTAATGAATACTTTAATTTATAAAGCATTTTCTTATATGTCTGTTGGGATCGCGATTTCCATTGAAGTGTTGGGACCGCTTACGGTTGCTATTTTAATGTCTAAAAATAAATTAGATTATTTTTGGGGAGCATTATCTATGATTGGTTTGCTTCTTTTGCCTATGGGCAATTCAAATCATAACTTTAGCTTTATTGGTATGACGTATGCGCTTGTGGCGGCAGTAGGTTGGGGTCTATATATTATTTACGGCTCTAAAGTTGCAAAAGGTGGTGGAAGTTCTGTTGCGACTGGAATGTTCTTAGCAGCTTTGTTTGCAACGCCTTTAGGGGCATCTCACATTGTCCATATTTTTGATAGTTATACGATTCTTTTGACATGTTTACTCATGGCGATGCTAGCAAGTGCGATTCCCTTCATATTAGATATGATTGCGATGAAAAAACTGCATCCACGTGTTTTTGGAATTTTATTGAGTGCATCACCCGCGGTGAGTGCTTTGGCTGGATGGCTGATTTTAGATGAACGATTAAATCATTTTCAGATCATTGGAATAATAATTATTATGGCATCGTGTGCGGGATGTTCTTATTTTTCTTATAAACGTAATACTGCAAAGCCTGCTCATCTATGATGGCTTATATCTAAAGCTGGATGAGTCGTTTTGAAGGGGGATAAATAATAAATAGAGCCCCCTTAAAAAGGCTGCCTCTGTACAAAAAGAATATAAAAACAGTAAGTAACACTTACTCAAGTATCATTTTAATCTGATTGATATTTATACAATATAGTTGCCAGATCACAAGGATATGAACTAATGAAATTTCTAAAATTTCTAACTTTTAGCACCATTCTTACTTTATCCGCACATAGTTATGCGACAGTGGGCGGTGGACAAAAAATTGAAGTGTTGGGCTATCAGCAAAAAGAGAAGAAACTTTATGTATTAAGACACTATGAAGATGGTCGAGGACGTCTACCACAACTCTATTATTATCTATTAAATAGTAAATCGCCTGATAAACTAATTGAAGTTAAATCTCTCTATATCAATCCGAAAACACATAAGATTGATTATGATCAAGATAGTAGAGCATTTGATAAAGCTCTAAATAAAATTAAAAGGAATTTAACCCCATTAGTCGTAAGTAATAGCAGGGCCGTAAAAATTCAAACAATAAAAACTCATCAGAATCAAGTATCGTCTTGGTTTGATCGTTCAGGAAAGATCACGCAATATAAAACAGAATATGTTGTAAAATCGCCGTCTTTACAAAGTAAGCCCCATGTTGCGGTTCATTACACCAAAGCAATAAAAATTTCCCAAAATTATAGCGTGCCTAAACACAATAAGAGGTTGGTTGTCGTTAAATATCTGGGGGTTCCAGAAGAAACTGGTTACGATATTGAAGACCCTGTTTTACTACTTCCTGTGAAAAAATAAGTTTAAGAACAAATTATTTTCTGGGTTCAAAGCGGCAGCAGTAGGGCATCACTATCTAGATGTTTACAACGATATTGCCGGCATTGGTCATTGTCATTTTGCGGTCATTGAAGCGCTAAATAAGCACAAGGAAATATTCATTTGTTACTTAGATTGATTCATTCAAGGTCGAGTTGGTCGTCATCTTTGGTGACTTTAATTTTTAACTTCTTATATTTTCGTTTATTAGGGTCAATTGCTGAATTTATAACTTCATCTGAAAAAGCTGAACATAACATCAATTTTGCGTATGCTCGGTAACCTATCAAAATTCTTCGTAGTGGATAGTCTGTTCTTGTAGAGTAATAGTCGATTCTGGAGTTCAGTTCTTGTAGCAGAGTCTGCTGTGACATTAGAAAAATTTCTATAAGAGGTACATGCAGCATATAGTGATTTATCTACGGTAAGAAGAATTATTTTGAAAATGTTATAAATTTTAGTTAAATCAATATTCATATTACATATCAAAGTATTTTAGATATGCAAAATATATATTTATTCTCTTTAAATTTAAGGAGATATGCTGCAAACATAAATTTTTTGATGGTGCTGTAAATATAATAGTAACAACTCTTTTTAAAGCCACAGTGCACTATGTGTTATAGTCAATTTCGATTAATTATTGGCATTAAAATGGATATCTGTATTGGCGGTATACTTGATGGGAAAAAAAGAAAAGACGATCAAAATCATTTCAGAGTAGATAGTCATTATTCTGATCATGGCTCTGAATATAATAAAGAGCATTTTCATCTACATGGGCAGCTTCATACATTTTGGATAAGTGAAGAGATTGATTTTTGCGATGCACAAAGAAGAGTTGAATTAATTTTAAATAAAAGATTGGAACTTGTTTAAATTAAAATAAATATATGTGGTAGTGTGTTTTTAAATTCAATATAGAAAAATTTTGAATAAAACGTTTTAATTAATATAATGTTAAACAAAAGCTCTATTTAATATAGAGCTTTTGAGCTATCAATTATTTTATTCCTTTTTTTCTTCATTATTATTTTCTGTAGGATTATTTTCTTCTTCAGGCGATTGTACAGGTTTTTCAGTTTTATCCTCATCAGGTTGCGCATTAGAATCATTTTGGTTTTGTGTGGTTTTTTTTGAAAATTCTTTGAAATCAGACATTTTAAACTTCTTAATAATAGTAAGGAAGCTTTATCGTAGGCCTTTAATTCGCTTACATTGCAGTAATTGTGGGAACTCTATGTAGAGATATGTGCCTAAAAGTGTTTAATTCTCGACATAATGTTTCTTTGAACCAAATAGGCTGTTGATATATAAATAGAAAGGTATTTTAACTAAATACAAGAGTTAACATATAACGGAATATCTATTGTTTTTAAAAGTTTTTTAATAACTATGTCTTACTTAAACATATTATTTAACATGCTTAATTGAAAATAATATTTTATTAAATTAAGGGGACAGGTCTATAAATATATTTATACAACATAAAAATACAGTTTTACATGCATACTCAGTCAAATTAACTAAAAAAATGAGGGAAATATGGATGCTGAAATGAAAAAATATTTTGATGTGGCTGAAAGTGTTTATAATAATATTCACTTTAAAAATCAGTCATCTAAGGATTTGATTGACTGTCTAAATAGACTGTTAATTGAAATTAAAAAAGAAGCAGCTATAAACAATTTACGATTAAAATATCCTATTATTGATTTTGAAAGTTGTTTAAATAGGCCAATGAAAGAGCGTATTGTTAAAATTGATTTAAGTCTTCTCCCTAATTTTGATAATGAACATGAATTTATTCTTTGGTTGGCGGGTTTTGTGAAAAGTATTTCTGTATCTAGGAGTTATTATTTTTAAATAACGGTACGAAAATAAATATTTTTTAAATGTGTTGTATAAATATTTATTTGTCGTATACTGGATTTAACTAGAAAAAAAGACTTATTAGTAAATCCTCTTTTAGTATCGTAGTTTTATTCATAATCCTTCGTTTTTTTAAGATCTTAAACTCAATTCGTTATTATTTTTTCAAAGTTTAATGAGTCATGAAATATGGCTTTATATTATTAAAAATCAAAGGATATATTATGTCTAATACAGCAATCGGTACAGTGAAATGGTTTAATGAAACTAAAGGTTTTGGTTTTATTCAACAAGATACAGGCCCAGACGTTTTTGCACATTTTAAAGAAATCAGTAGCTCTGGATTTAAAACCTTATATGAAGGTCAACGTGTTAGTTTTAATATAGCTCAAGGACAAAAAGGTCTTACAGCTACTAATATTATTGCCCAATAATATTTTAAAAATAAAAAAAGCATCTTAGGTGCTTTTTTTGTTTGATATATCAATAGGATATAATTTGGTACATTTTTCTGATATTTAAAGTAAAAAAAGAGATCATAATAATTATATTAATAATAAAAAGGACAAATGAGATGGAACTTAGAGCCGTAAAATTACATAAAATGTTTAGAGATTTTCATGAAGAAAAGGAGCGTGGCTATATAGGGGAATATGATGAAAAACATAACCTTGTAGCAATATATAATACGTTTAAAGAAAAAATGCAGAAAATAGAAGGAACTTATCAATGGGTTTTACCTTCCTCGGGTGAGGTATTTTTTGTTGAGGAAGATCCGCTATATAGTCGTTAGTGAATTCCAACCTCTAATTTAAGTAACTAAAACACTTCTTTATAAACCCCAATTTAACAATAACTTATTCATTATTTATCCTTACTTTTTAATGATCTATTTTAAAACAAATGTCATTTTGCGTGCTTGACTGTAATAGGACAGAGCACTATCCTTTGCCTGCTGGCCACATTGCCAGCCGGCTTTGACAGGCTGAATGAAAGATCGCATCAGAGTTATTCCATCTGAGGGATACTCTTATGTGTAAACTCCTAGTCTCCTCCCGTAGCGGTAGGACGGGAGAGGGACACCTTCGGGTGTGCTGGTTATATCTTTCATCAGTCTGTCAACCCTCTTTCGTTCTGCCACCATAATTTCTATTCATGTCGGCAGAACTCCAAATAAAAAGGAGTTGGCTTTGCACATCCATTATTTCTTGGCTTTCAATGCCAAAAGCTATAACGACACAGCCTAAAATTTAAAGGAGCTTGATCACCCTAAGGTTTTCAGGCTTTAAGTCGTTACGGCTCAAAAAACTTATTTGAACAACAAAACTTGAGATGTGCTGCACACAGTCTTTACGGCTTTGCTATGCCTTTTTTTCTCCCAGAAAGGGCACAGGTTTTTTATCTCATTTATATACAACAAGAATTTTTATAACGGTAAAACTATGCCAAAGTTAGTTCTCTCAACACGCGCTATTCAAGTTATTAATACGTCGATTGATTTATTTCAGCATCACGGCTTTCATACGGTTGGGGTCGACAGAATTGTGAAAGAGTCAAAAATTACCAAAGCGACCTTTTATAACTTTTTTCATTCAAAAGAGCGGTTTATTGAAATCTGCCTGTTCGTACAAAAAGAACGTCTAAAAGAAAAAGTGGTTTCAATTGTTGAATACGACCAAGGTTCAAACGTGAAGGAAAAACTTCAGAAACTTTATCTTTTACATACCGATTTAGAGGGACTGTACTATTTATTGTTTAAGGCCATGTTTGAAATAAAACTGACCCATCCAAAAGCCTATCAAACCGCGTTGAGATATAGAACATGGCTCATTAATGAAATCTATAGCCAGCTTAGAGGACTCAAAAGGGATGCGACTTTTCAGGACGCCAAGCTATTTCTATATATGATTGAAGGCATAATTATTCAGCTTTTAAGTTCAGATGGGGGAATCGATCGGGAAAAGGTGATAGATTTTTTATATAATTTATGTCTAACAGAGACGAATTAATCTTTATTTTTTGTGATCTATTCATCATTAATTTTTATCCCTGCGGACGGTTTGGGCAATAGATTGCAAAAGGCTTCTATTAATTACTTAATAACCCAAATCCCTTACATTTTGTAATGATTAATTCATCATAATTCCTTAAAAGGCAAAAGATATAAGAATGCCTATAATAAAAGGGAAATAGGGATGACAAAATTTATAGCTATCGCTGAAAAGGTTTACGAAGAATTCGAGAAAAAAAATTTATTTTCTGAAAGCACTATTGAGCAGCTCAATAACTTAGTGAGTGCGATAAGAAAAGAGCTCAATGGTTCTTCATGTAAACTAAAAAGTAATTACTTTGATTTCGAAGCGTGTTTAAACAAACCGCCCGATCAGTGCTTAGTTAAGTTAGATATCAGTTTAATGCCCAAATATAAAAATAAGCTTGAATACATTATGTGGTTAGCCAGCTTTATAGAAAGAATTACAGTTGGAGGCAGACCTAAGCTTCCACCACTCACTAGCTTGGTTCCTGCTGAATATGAAGCCAGACAAGAAGTTAAAGTTGATTTAGAAGAAGAAAAAAGAAAGTCAGAAGAAAGTGCCAATATGATTAGGAGCTATTTTGATTCTGACGATTATAAAAAAAATGAAAAAGGTTTGGCTACTTCATGATGAGAAGCGCTAATTATTATTTATAAATGAAAAATCTCAAGCAACTGTTTATAGGGACAGTTGCTTGTTTATGTAAAAAATCTAAAAATGATTATCAGCCGTAAAAGATGATGAGGACCCGTAAGTGTAAGAGATTTTGTAAGTTAGAAACTAGGCTATCAATCATCAGTTGTTAAAGAAGTTGCTTTAATATCGCTAAGATTAACCTCTAGCCAATCCGCAAGTGCTGCAACATGTTTAGCGACTTCTTCACCTAATAACGTTAAATCATATTCGACATGGGGCGGGGCAACTGGATAAGAAGTTCTGCGTATAAAACCATCTTTTTCTAAATGCTGGAGAGTCTGAGTAAGCATTTTTTCGCTGACTCCATTTGCTTTACGGCGTAACTCACTATAACGATGTGTGCCATCACGCAAAGCAATCAGACATATCACTCCCCAGAGACTCGTTACATGAGCAAATACTTCACGGGATTGACAATTATTTTCGCCAGTAAAAAGATCACCTCTTCGGACTCTTTCGGTCAATGTGGGGACTTTTAGGTTTTTCGTTCCCATACTTTCTTTATCTCCACTTACAATGAAACTAAGCTTGATACTAACCCCGAGGTGCGTACCTTATATGGCCCAGAAATAAATATTATATTAAGGCTTATCGCTATATTGGATCCAGAAATTTCGGGATTTTATTTACTCAGCTAATTTTGAATTTGGTTCCATCAATGTAAGTAATACTCTTTTTACATGATCAAACTCTTCTTTATAGATGCAGCCATACAATTTACACAGGATTAAGAATGAATAATTTGAATTTTAAAAGTCTAAAGAAGTATTGGCTGCGATTCGTGGGTATTGCAGTAATCGCAAGCTCTTTAGTATTGGCATTTGCTTGGGTCGCCGGTCTATTTGGACATCGCACCACAAGCAAAACCTTTTTGGGAGACTCATTAAATAACTTTGATCCCGGATATCGACGTGCACACGGTAAGGGTATTTGTTTTGATGGCACTTACCACAGTAATGGTGCGGCGGCGGCACTCTCTAAAGCCACTGTATTTGCCAAGTCTGATATACCAGCGATTGGCCGTTTTTCTATTGGAAGTGGTAACCCGCATGCGGCAGATAATTCGACAGCAACAGTAAGTATGGCTTTATTACTTTCCGCAGCTGATCATTCACAATGGCGCATGAAATTAAACAACTTTCCCTATTTCCCTACACGAAATGCTGAAGGTTTTTTGGCGCAGCAAAAAGCATTTAAACCAGTTCCAGCTACTGGCAAACCCGATCCAGCCCTTGTTGAGGCTTTCTTAAAAGAATATCCAGAAGCACGTAAGTCTATTGAGCAAAAGGCAAAGATGCCATTAACTGGTAGTTTCAGCGGTGCAGAATTTTATGTCGTAAATGCTTTTATATTGCGAGCCGCCAATGGACAAGAACAACCAGTCCGTTGGTCTATGCGTCCTCATTCAAAATTTATTAGTCTGACCAAAGAACAACGTGATCAAGCTGGCCATGATTTCTTATTTAAAGACATCAAAAAACGTTTGGCTGAAGGGCCGCTATATTGGGATTTAGTTTTGCAACTTGCTGAGCCGGGAGACGCAGTGAATGACCCGTCTCAACCTTGGCCAAAAGAACGCAAAGAAGTGATAGCAGGAACATTGGAAGTCAAAAATGTAACTGAACAGGTAAATGGCGTTTGCCGTGACATTAACTTTGATCCAACACTAGTTCCACCCGGAATTGAGTTATCAGATGATCCGGTACTTGCCGCTCGAGCAAGCATCTATTCACAGTCTTACAATGCTCGCTTACGTGAAATTGGATTTGGCAAAGCAACGGATGCCGTGGGCAAATAGGAGAGATCAGCCATGCAAAACAAATCTAACAATAATGCTCCACGCCATTTTAATTTGACTGCTCGAATTCTACATTGGCTTATGGCAGTAGCGATTTTGGCCATGCTATTTATTGGTGTGGGAATGACAACCTCAATCACTTGGCGTCCGTGGTTAATCGATATCCATCGTCCTTTAGGAATCGCAATCTTATTATTGGTCATCATTAGATTAATAAATCGACTCTATTTTCCAATTCCACCTTTGCCACCGACTGTACCGCGCTGGCAGGCATTTATGGCCCATGCATCACATTGGCTGCTTTATCTTTTGATGTTTAGTTTGCCATTGCTCGGATGGGCTACGCTATCGGCAGGGAATTGGCCTGTAACTCTATTTCCGGGTTGGGGCCTTCCACCTATAGCACCTACTAACTCTACGCTTTACGCTTGGTTCCGTACTCTACACGGAGTTTTGGCTTGGCTATTATTTGCTGTGGTTATTGGTCATCTGTCTGCTGCGTTATTACATGCATGGATTTATCGCGATGGCGTATTCTCAAGTATGGCTTTGGGCTCTTCTAAACCATCAAGTAATGGATCTTCTGCTGAAAAGGAGAATGTTGATTGAGGGGAGTGATTTAGTTCTTAAGCTCAGATCAGGCGGACGAGAGGGAAAAGATTTTCGATTGTTTTTTTAATCATCTGTTTGAATATAAAAATAATTTAAATAATAGAATGTATGGTTTGCTTGTTTTTTGTTAGATGAGCAGGCCATAGCCCCTGTGCAATAAGTTGAGATCATTACTCCGATAGAATCAAATCATCCGATCTAACTTTTTGTTTATATTGTAAAAAAATAATATTTTGACTTTATTGGCATATTATTGCTATTTTATTTTACGTTACTCGTAAATTGATTACGTATTGCATAATTAAAATGAATTAATTTAAAGCATGTCATGGAGAAGGGAATACCATGAAAGAAGTTGCATTAAGTGATTTGATCAATCAGCAGAAAGTTGGACGTTATCAAAAATTTATTCTGATCACCTGTTTATTACTGATGATTATGGATGGCTATGACATCCAGTCTATGGCTTACGCGGCCCCAATGATTATAGAAGAATGGGGCGTTCAAAAATCCATGCTAGGCATTGTGTTTAGCGCCAGCTTATTTGGTTTGTTTGTCGGATCATTTTTATTAAGTTCACTCTCTGATCGTTTTGGCCGCCGTCCCATCTTACTGATCTCAACCTTTATGTTCTCGGTTCTGATGCTAGTCACACCACATGTAGGCAATATTGAGCAATTGACTGCAATCCGCTTTGTTACAGGAATTTTTTTAGGAGGTATCATGCCAAATGTCATGGCTTATAGCTCCGAAATTGTTCCATTCAAATCTCGTATTTTCACCATGATGGTCATTTCTTGTGGCTATACGGTAGGGGCAATGTTAGGGGGCGGTATATCCGCCTTATTAGTTCCTTGGGGAGGCTGGCAGGCGATTTTCTATTTTGGCGGTATTGTTCCTTTAATTATTTTCTTTATCACATACTTTAAGTTGCCAGAATCTTTATATTTTTTGAGTGAAGATAATAAAAATAATCCTAAGATTCTATTTTGGTTAAAGAAGTTTTATCCCGCATTAACATTTAATTCAGAAATAAAAATTATTAATAACACTGAGGTTGAGGTTAAAAAGTCACCGCTTGAGTTGTTTAAAAATCAGCGCGCGTTTTTTACCTATTCCATCTGGATCATCAGTATTTTAAACATGATCAGTCTATATTTTCTGGCAAACTGGTTACCGACTTTGGCCAAAGAGTCAGGACTTTCATTAAATCAGGCATTGATGATCGGTTCCACTCTACAATTAGGCGGTACGGTTGGTAGTGTGGTGATGGGCCTTAAAATCGATAAGACAGGATTTTATAAAGTATTAATTCCTGTTTTTTTGGTTGCAGTGATGAGTGTTGCTTTAATTGGCTATGCGGTTAGCCATATTGTTTTATTATTTATTATCATTTTTATTGCTGGCTTTGCAATTGTTGGCGGGCAACCTGCCATTAATGCACTGTCTGCCAGTTATTACCCAGTTTCGCTTCGTACTACAGGGGTGGGCTGGAGTATCGGAATTGCCCGTTTGGGTTCGGTCATTGGGCCGCTATTTGGTGGCTACCTTTCCCAATTTCTGGTCATTACCCATTTATTCGTGATTGCTGCAATACCTTCGCTACTCGTCATTATCATGCTGATGATTCAAGCTAAGTACCGATCATAAAAACTATTATATGCATCATGCACATATTGATTGTAATTATGATCGGTAAGTAGCTATAAAGAGTTGGTTAATGCTAGTTCATGAGCTATTTAACTCGATACCACGTTTGATTTCGGCCAATCGCAGAGATACCAATGTATCCACGTGCAGTAAGTTTTTCGCCATCTGGGGATACTGTTAAGCTAAAGCGATAGGTTTTATCAGACTGTGGGTCGAGGATAGAACCTTTGTCATATTTATTTTGACCGACATTTTTTAAATTTTTGACGATGGTTAAGCCAATCAAAGATTTGTTTTTATAAGTACCTTCACACATCGTACATTTGTTGGCTTCACTTGGAACAAGTATTTTTTCGATGTTTGCAGAGAGGTTGCCATTTTTATCTTGGCTAAATCTTACCAGCGCTCTAGGTTGATTGGTTGCGTCATCAATGGTTTTCCAAACACTGCCATGTAATTTGTCCGATGCAAATGAATGAACCGAATAAAAGCTGAATAAAATTAATAATAAATATTTTTTCATATCAAAGGTTTCTCGAATTAAAAATAAATGGTTTTAAAGGACAGAATTATTCATTTTAAATTTAACTTCACAATTTTCTTAGTATTGAATCTATAAGCTAAACAATATGTAAAGTTATAATCTATATGTTTGGATATTATTTTGATCAGTTTTTTTATGCAATTGCGAGAATGGACAGAATGGTTCAATTTTTAGGAGATTATTGTTGGTGTGAGGTAATTTATTAATTATAAATAATGTGAGTGCTCGTGTAGGCTTAAAGCTATAAGTATATTGGCTAGTATGTGAGAGTGAGACTAAATATTCGTTTCTAAAATTTATTGAATAATGAATTTTCTAGATATTGAATTCAGTATGATGAATATTTGTTATTTATATTGATAAATTTTAGAATATTTAAAGGCAAGACATCGATAGATGTCCTGCCTTTAATATTACTATTTTTTTTAATTCACTATAGGGATAATGATAATTTTCTCATTAGGAATTTCAAGTGTCTGTGGCTTTTTACCGGCTTCTGCTGGTAGTTGAATAATAGTTTTAGTTCCAATACCAGTTAACATTACTGTCATTTCTTTGAACGTCTTATATCCAGAGGCATTATATGGAGAATCAGTAATAATATATTTTGGTGGAATAAAGCTATCATATGGTGGCTGAATAAGTACATATGATGTTCCTTTTTTTGCATTAGAAAACTTCATTCCAGCTTCTACCATCATTTCAGATATACCCCCCATGAATAGAGGTATAAAAATAATAAAAGCAAAAACCATATACTTGATATTATTTATATTATTTTGCTTTTGAAGAAGGCTTTTTTGTTTTTCTTCCGTTTCTGCATTATTAACTTCATTGGCCTCCACTAAACTGTAAAAATCACTTTCTTTCTGTTTGTATGTTGCCCATAGAAATGAAAGTAAAATTGCAATTAAGGGTAAACTCATCAAAACCATTTTATCTAGGCTTGCTAGAACAAAAATGAATAGCACACCAAGTAGAGCAAATACAGCATGAATGAAATCTGGTTTAATAAATTTAATTGTTTGTCGTGGAGGATTATTACTAAATTTTTTATAAATTATAATGCTGATCCATAATATTGGACGAACAAGCAAGTAAGTAATCCATAAGCCTAAAGATAAAAGACTGATTACAAAAAAGCCATAAATAATACCGAAACTAATCGCAAATAGAATGAATAACAAGCTATCTCCAGTTGTTATTCCTGTTGGAAAATAGTTCAATTTATGACAATATAATGCAAAACATAAAGCACCAATTAGTGTGCTTAACTTAAATATAAGAGATAGAAATTTTGAAATAGTTTCTATTTTTGTGTCATTATTAAAAAGATTTGATAGGTTCATGTTAATCCATATATTAGATTAGGAAAAGAATAAAATAATTAATTTTTTTATTATATGAAATAATAGTAGATTTGGTTGGCGACAATTTATGACGCGATTTTGTTTAAAAATTAATCATATGTATTAAATTAAGACTTGTCAAATAACGTACAACTATTACTAAGTAGAACGTAACCCGAGCATATTTCTTTTTAATAGTTACATCATGATTGAATTGAGGCATTCAACAGTTTTATCAGTTGTTAGATAATTTATTAATTATGCTTAAGCGAAATAAAAAACATCCACTACTTTTTAAATTAGTTAGATTACGTGTAACTCATCACAAATAATAAAAATAATATGCAAATCATGTGATTAGTATAGATTGACACTGTGCAATATTAAGTCTTATAACTAAACAATCCTGAAAGCTGTTTCTTTAATAGGAACAGAAAAAACACAATATAAAGATGAATAGACATTAGAACAAAAAGTTAAGGAGAGAAGAAATGAAAGTCATTAGACATGCTTTATTTTCTCTGATGGGAATGTTGACAATAAATAGTGCAGATGCTGGAAATGCATCTACATCGTTAAGGGTCAGTTTAACCATTCTAGAAACTTGTGAAGTTTCCACACAAGGAAACTTAGATTTTGGTTCGGTTGAACGTGCTCAGCCAGTTTCTACTGCAAGAACGGATGTAACTGTGCAATGCAGCAAGAATACACCTTATCAATTGGCAGTAACTTCAGACAATAACTTTGAACTTAAATCTGCTGACAGCCCAGCATCTGTTGCATATGTACTGTATCAAGATGCGGGCCATACTCAAATTTGGGGAGGGGCGGCAGGTAAAATACCTTCACGAATCGCGACAGGAATGAAAGAAAATATTCCTATTCATGGAGCGATCATATCAACTACGAATGTTCAGGCAACCAAATATGAAGATTGGGTTCGTGTGAATGTTATATATTAATTTTGAAAACAAAAATAATCATAAATATCAAAACTAATTTATCAAAAAACTGTTTTTAGGGGTGGATAGAGTATTTTAAAAAGCTACACCAAATTATGGTGTAGCCAACTGCTTTGATAGAACTAAGCACCACGCATTAGTGCTGCTACTGCTTTTTCTAGAAATTGTAGGGTCACTGGTTTGAGCCAAGTACCGTCAGCAAGGCTTGGTTCACTTTGCATTGCTGTACGGATTTTCTCTTGAGTACTTGGATTTTTGCCAGCATAGCCTTGTAGCATAGAGAGCCATTGTTGTGCCAAACGCTTTGCTCCATCACTATCTGGTGTGATCTCAGCATCAATCAATTTTTCAATATCGACCAATAATTGAGGCCATTTTTTCATCTCACGAATGTAATTTCCTTTTAGAAAAGTAAACTCATCGTCAGATAAATAACGGGCAAAAATACTCAGCTTACTCTCAGAAAAAGCTTTAAGTAAAAACTCAACAACTTCTGGCGTTACGCCTAATTTTTCCTGAAATTCAGGTGCGGCTGAGTTTATGGCATTTAGTTTAACTAACCATTCTGGGTTAGCTCGCGTATTGTGCTCAAGAGTTTTCATCCACTTTCGAGCTAGGTCTTGAGCTGCTTCACTGTTAGATGGTTCACCAGCATTAAATAGTGCATTTGCTGCTTGAGTTAACTCTTGCCATTCTTGGTGGCTTTTAGTGCCTGCTTGTAAGAAAGTCAGTTTTTCAAGCTCTTCTTTTGTAAAGTATTTTTCAAACATCGCTATAAGCTCCAGTGTTTTTAGCCAATCCTCCAAACCAAGCTCTTCACCACTTATGATCTGAGATTTAAGTTTGCTGAGCTGATTTCGCAATTTCTTTTGCTCTGTCAGCCTTTGATCAATTGCTTGAATCTGCTGATCAATAATCGGTAAAAGCGCAAGATTGGGGTCTTGAAGAACCGTATGGATTTCGGCTAACGACATTCCCAGTCCTCGTAATGCTTGAATCTGATTCAAACGAGTAATGTCTTTACGGGTGTATAGTCGATAACCAGCATCGGAACGGACCGAAGGCTGAAGTAAACCGATATCGTCATAGTGATGAAGAGCACGGACAGTAAGTCCTGTTTGCTTAGCTAATTCACCAACTTTTAACAGCATCTTTTTAGCTCCTTCTTCCTTAGGCGTGTTTTATGCTAGGGGCTTACGTTACGTGAGGGTCAACTACTTTAAATCATATTTTTCATTATTTTTGCTTTGGTAGATATCCGAATTTATTTGATCCGTTTTCGGAATATCTTAAGAGATTAGTTAAGCCAGTTTTTCTTGGATAAAAATGATTTCAAGCCATTCCCGTCATGGAGTGGCAATATATTTAACAAATCAACAGCAATCGATACTCGCCATCTTTTTCAACAGGTGCTCGGTGAACACAAGGTAAAACCTTTTGAGTTGGATGATCTACTGCTAAACGCCAAATATGTCCCGTGCCTAAATTTACAGGTTGAGCATCGGGTTTAGGCTGATAATGCAAATCAAAAAAATGCTCTGCCAAAAAAGCTTCAAATTCAGCATCAGAGCCGTCATATAATTCTTTGAGCTTTTCTCTAATTTCTGGAATTAAAACTTTTTGTTCAACCTGATCATTGGGCACAATATCACTGGCAGCGCCGTGATAGGTACATAAGAATGTATCGGTTTCAATGGGGGAGCGATCAACATGGAATGAATATACATCGGTTGAAATGAAATCTAGTTCTTCATCGCGTTCATAGTTCTTAAGCAAATTAAGTATAGGTGATGCACCAAAATCAGTTAATAGCTCGATATCTTCTAAAATAGTTGTCCTTGCTAGATTACCTTTTTCTGAAAGTTGTAGGTCTAACAAGTCTTCAATGGAAACTTCTGTAATGTTTTCTTTTAACTGAAGTTTATTCACAATTTCTTTAAAGTCGCCTACCAAATTTCTGTGCCAGCAAATCGCATTTGTCTCTCCTTGAAACTTTGTATTTACAAGTTCAGGGAAACTAGACACTTTTCTAATTTGGTTGCTGTCAGAAAATGCGTTCTTCATAGGAGAGTTAAATAAACCAGAAGCTGAGTCGCATAATATACACTGAGCTATCTATAGTGGCTAAATGATATTTCTCATTAAATAAGTTAACTGCTATTAATATTCAAACCTTGTTTAGCCCAGTAGAGGCATGTATCGTTAGGGAACAATATTTTAAAATAATAGAGTGTTTGAAAAGCAAGTTTGTTCAATTCAAGCACTAGACTGCGCCACCACAATTAAAACAATATCGATCTCAAGATGAGTCCTAGAACAGTAAATAAAACATGACGTTTTATTGGTGAAAATTGACAGGGTATATCACTGATTAAGCTTGGGGTTTATGAAGAAATATTTTACGGTTGATGTATTTATGATAGCTTCGTCTTACTTTAAAAAACGCAAGAAAAATTACCGTACCGTAAAAGATCAGCAGCTTACAATCGCAGCAAAAGCAAATATCTTTATCTGTATTATTTTTTGTTTGTTTTGGACTATATATTTCGCATTTTCACAAATGTGGTTAATTGTTTATATGGACATCTTTTTTACACTGATCTCCATATTTAGCCTTTTTCTCATTTATATAAACCGCATTTCAGCGGGTATTCTCCTCTCACAATCGGTTCTTCTTGTTTTTCCAGTCGTTTTTTGCCTATTTTTTGATATAGCTACCGTTGATCGTCCACAGGTAGCTCATTTGTTTTTACCCGCTGGGGCGATATTGGGGTATTTAAATTACCGCAGAGACCCAAGTTATTTACAATTCATTTTAATTTTATTGTCGATTGGGTGTTTTATATTTTTTAGTGGCAGCTCGTTTAATCTTGAGAGTGCTATACCGCTATCTGAAGATATTCGTGATCATGGCGGATGGATAGCAACTTGTGTTGCGACACTCATGATTTGCATTTCAATTTATACCATGCAATTAGAGATACAAATAGAAAACAGCATGGTAAAAGACTTACGCTTAGCGCTTGCTAAACAACAGTTTGAGCTTTTTTATCAACCACAAGTCAATGCCTCTGAAACACTGATAGGCGCGGAAGCCTTATTAAGATGGCATCATCCTGTTTCAGGATATATTCCTACAAAAGATTTTATTCCATCGGCACAAAGTTTTGGCTTAATGCCAGAGATCGGGGAATGGGTATTGGCTCAAGCCTGCAAAATTTTACAAGATTGGAGTCGCAAAGCCGAGACTAAAGATCTTACGCTTTCAATCAATATTAGTGCTGATCATTTTATGCAGCCCACCTTTGAGCAAACTTTGATTGATTTGGTTTTACAATACGGCATAAATCCATCTCGGCTCATATTAGAAATTACTGAAAATATTGCTTTAACGAATTGTGTAAGTATGATCGAAAAAATGCAGTTCTTATCTAAACAAGGAGTTCAGCTTTCTCTTGATGATTTTGGTACAGGTTATTCATCTTTAAGCTATCTACAAAAAATGCCCATCAGTCAAATCAAAATTGATCGTAGCTTTGTACAGGCAGCATTGGATGATAAACGTAGTAATAAACTCGTCACTGGTATTATTAAAATTGGACTGGATTTAAACCTTCGCGTGTTAGTAGAAGGCATTGAAACTCATGAACAATTTAGTGCTTTTAAAAGTAATGGATGTACTGAGTTTCAAGGCTATTTGTGGGGCTGTCCGATGCCTTTAAATGACTTTTTAAAACTGTTATCCCATTTCAAAAAATAGGCAAAACAGGTATTTCAGCAGTTAAGTATAGAAAGTAAAAAGAGAGTTAATATTGTTTAGAAAAATTTAAATTAATTTTAAATATGTAATACCAGCTAAACATTTATGGTGAAAGATACGGATATTTATTAAACGGATCACATCATGTCAAGCTTTAAAATAAATACACTTCTACTTTCTCTTATCTCTTGTTCAGTCTTTTTTACGGGGTGTAATGATAGCAATAGCTCAGATGATAATTCGGCAGCAAACCAAGAAATACCAGCAGTGCCAAAGGGTGTTGGCTTTGAAGATACTGCTCCAGTTCCATCAAATATCACCACCATTGTAGATTCGTGGACGACCAATCAACGTGGTGATGCACGATATGCCACGGTTGAAACAAATGCTGGCGTACGTGTGCTGAGCGGGTTTTTAGATGTATGGACGCCTTCAAGTTTATTTGTAGATGCAGGCCAATCTGCTGAGGCAAGAGATGGTTTTCCGGCTGTAGTCGAATCAAACTGGACAGGTTTACCGGGCGACAGTACGGACGGTATAAAAAAGAATGCAGATGTATTGAATTACAACATTAACTATTCAATTCAAACTACGCATAAACGTACAGATGAAGAAGCTATTCGAGCCTATTTAGATGATAGACGTGGAAAAAGTTATAGCGTAACGACAGGAATGGGAGCATTAACCGATCCTTGGAGAAAACTCACAGGGCAGACCACCACAATCAATTCAGTGCCAGCCGACGCTGCACAAGTAAAATATGATGACAAAGGAAATAATAGTGGGCTGACTACGGCCGATGGAAATGCCAATTTTGGTAAAGTCGTTGAATTTGTGCAAGCGATGGGAAATAACTCATCGACAGAGCCAGCAAAACGTTTTTATAAATATGCTCGTCCGTGGCGCTGGAGTTCAGAAGTCATTGTTGTACCTAGTTTAGAATCGGCAAAAAGTAGTTCACCTACAACTGACGGTGGTTTCCCAAGCGGACATACTGCCGAAGCTGGCCGAAATGCAATTGCGATGGCCTATTTAGTGCCTCAACGCTATCAGGAACTCGTTGCGCGTGGTCTAGACTTGGGTGATTCACGTATTATCGCGGGAATGCATTCAGCGATGGACGTGATTGGCGGACGACTTCAGTCGATTGCTGCAGATGTTGCAAACTTAAATGCGATGACTGTTGAGCAACGAAAAGAAGCTTATCTACAAGCTCAAACACAGCTCATGAAAGAAACCAACAGCTCAACATTTGAATCGTTTTATAGTTTGGCTAAAACACCTTATGACGCGAAAGACCGTTTCGCCGATCTTGAAAAA
Source organism: Acinetobacter sp. 1542444 (assembly GCF_000581835.1). Classification (NCBI taxonomy): domain Bacteria; kingdom Pseudomonadati; phylum Pseudomonadota; class Gammaproteobacteria; order Moraxellales; family Moraxellaceae; genus Acinetobacter; species Acinetobacter sp. 1542444. The sequence continues at coordinate 65,711 of NZ_JEYA01000001.1, forward strand.
TTAAAACAGCAGGTTAGCCACTGGATGACTTATGGTTTTAATCAAATTGGCGATAAAACAAAAATAGCGACGGTGCCTAAGGGAGCTGAAGTTTTATTGGAAACTCGACTTCCTTATTTAACTGCCGATCAGCGCCGTGTAGTTTTGAAATCGACTGCGCTTGCGTCAGGTTATCCAGTCATGGATGACGTCGAAGGTTATGGTCGCTTAAACCTGTTTAGAGCGGGTGCAGGGTATGGCAGTTTTGATGGTGATGTAAATCTGGCTATGGATGCCAATTTAGGTGGCTTTAATCAATATGACCAATGGAGTAATGATATTACGGGTGCGGGTAAACTGACCAAATCAGGTACAGGAACTTTAGCACTGACAGGAAATAACTCATTTACTGGTGGTATTGATTTAAAACAGGGTGGTTTAGAAATATTGTCTGAGCATGGTGGTGGTCAAGGCGATATTTACATGCATGAAAATAGCTTATTAAAAACCAACTCAGCTAAAACAGTTATCATTGCGGGTAATTTAACTCAGCTTGCAGGGACCACATTTAACATCACTTTTAAATCGAATGTACTTCCAGCAGTTCAGGTGGCAAATACCCTTACTTTAAATGGAACATTGCAGCTCGTCACAAAAGATAATTTAGCAGCAGGAACTTATACGGTGTTATCAGCTAAAAAAGTCCAAGGCACCTACAAAAAAGTGACACTCAACGGCAAGGATATTACGCCAATCTATCAAAATAATAGTGTTAAGTTTACGGTGTCATAAGTTGAGTATTGAAGCTTATTCTTTGCATATTGACCTATAGGGTTAGTCTGCTAAGACTCTTTGGTTCTGCCACTATAACTTTAATGTAGTGGCAGAACTCTAAATCTAAGGGATCTGTCTTTGTCACAATGAATCCAACTCAGGATGTTCCAATACTTGGTGTAAGCACTTTATAAATATTAATATTTCTACTCTTTAAATAAATTTGACTTAATCATGAGTGGTAAACCAAGACTACTTAATAAGCTAGTTCGAGAATTTGGTACATTCTTGCTTTCTAAATCAATAAGCTCAATAAATTCTTTATTAAACTGTTTTCTAGGATACTTTTCTAAAATTTCCTTTTGAAAAGATAGAGGGAGTCTATATAGACCATCGCTAATCACATCACAGGATGCGCCTTGTTGTAATAGCGCAATTTCTACAGGGTCAGAATGATCTATATAGCCGTTCATATGTAAGCAGATAGCATCTTTAATGACTTCACTTTTCTTCTCATCAAAGCTTTGTTCTTTAGCCTTTAGCTCAAATTGTTTAGCACTCTCATAGGTAAAACAGTTACAACCTTTACTATGAATATGTTGCTCAGTTAAGCCAATATCATGAAAAAGTGAGGCTATTAAAAGTGATTCATCATCAAATTGCTGTTTTTGTATATGGCCTAGGGCAGCTCCCCAGAAATAGGTTCGCCATGAATGATTGTAGATCGCTATACTTGCTTTAGCTTCGAGCTCATCAAGCGCGACTTTAACCATTTGAGTATCTGGTATTACGATCTGATCGATATCAAAATCATGAGAAGTTTTGAATCGAAAGTAATTTATTTTTATAGAGGCTTTAATACTAGGCAGCATAATTTTTTGAATTAACATAATTTTTTCTTTGAAGCTGAGCTGGCCATTTGTAGCTTGCATCCAGTGATACGAACCAATTTTTATATTTTTCATTATTAGGTCTCATTTTAGAGTAATTACTCTAAAATATTATCATAGATAATTTTTTGCAAGTTTTCTCTTTTAAGACATCATTAGTCTTTTGATTTTTATGTTTTTTTTAGTATTAACAACTAACAGGAATCTCATAAGTTACAAATTCGTATTTTGGGCCTGTAGATTTTGAAACTACTTTCCCTCCTAGAGATTCTGCAATTTTTCGACTTGGAGCGTTAGCTTCAGCAACTGGATAAATAAAATAGTCTGGTTTAACAAAGTCTATTGCCCACTTAGCGACTGCTGATACAGCTTCTCTTCCATAACCATGATAATGATAATCTTCGCTTATCCATATGCCTAACTCTGGATGAGGAGTTTGCATACGATGGAGGCCAACAAGGCCTATAAATATTTGAGTATGTACATCTCTTATAACAAATATAATTTCAGATCCAGTTTCGAAGTTTTTTAACCAAGCATTCCAAGTTTGATCAAACTCATGTCTTGGTTGAGGGTCCCACGCCATATAGCGTGTCAGAGTAGGCGTAATACAGTTATATGTCTCATCGGCATCTTCTGCCGTAAAAGGAGTTAGATTGAGTCTTTCAGTAGAGATACTCACTTCATGTAAATCCATAATCTTTCTTATATAAATTACTTAAGTTTAATTGTATTAAAAATATATTATTCATAGTAGGATTAAAATAAATAATAAACTATCACTAATAATAGCTATAAAAAAATTTTAGTTTTGAATGTTAAAAATAGAGGAACACATTCATGAACTATCCATAAAATGTGTTTAAACATATTGATGGTATACTTTATTGGAATAGACAAAGATGGGAGAAAATAGTGTCTTACGCATGTCTATGTTGTGGTTATCTTACATTTGATGACTTAGCCTATGATTCGTTTGAAATCTGTCCAATTTGTTTTTGGGAAGATGATAATGTTCAAAATGAAGATCCTGATTATATGGGTGGGGCAAATGGCATTAGCTTAAATATGGCTAAACAAAATTTTCAATTATTTGGAGCAATAAAAAAAGAATTGATACCGTATGTCCGGAAACCTCTTGAAAAGGAAATACCTTGATAAATAAATATACCTGTATGAATGGGATGGAATAAAATTACATATTTACATCTTTTGTAATAAGGTTTTATCAATTTATGGGAAATTCTTAAAGAATAAAAAAAAAATAGCCATTTGTCTTTATTTTAGTATTTTATAAACCAAACTTTAACAATAACTTCTTCATTATTTATCCTTACTTTTTAATGATCTATTTTAAAACAAATGTCATTTTGTGTGCTTGACTGAAAGAGGTCTGAATATTATTCTTCGCCTGCTGGCCACATTGCCAGTCGGTCGTCGCGGACCGCTTTTTTCGACCACATCAGGATTATTTCTTCTGAGGAATAGTCTTGTGTGCATCTCGTTCCCTCCCGTAGCGGTAGGACGGGAGAGGGACACCCTCGGGTGTGCTGGAGTCGAAACCAGTCCGCGAACCCTCTTCCGTTCTGCCACCATAATTCTAATGTTTTGGCAGAACTCCCAATAAAAAGGAGTTGGCTTTGCACATCCATTATTTCTTGGCAGTCTTTGCCAAAAGCTATAACGACACAACTTAAACATTTAAAACAGTTTGATCGCCGTAAGGTTTTCAGGCTTTAAATTACTTCGTCTTAAAACTTAATCAACAATAAAACTTGAGATGTGCCAAACACAGTCTTTGTGGGCTTTGCTGTGCCTTTTTTCTCCCAAAAAAGTATCTCATTTAGTAACAACAAGAATTTATAACGGTAAAACTATGCCAAAGTTAGTTCTCTCAACTCGTGCCATACAAGTTATTAATAAGTCGATTCATTTATTTCACCATCGTGGCTTTCATACCGTTGGGGTAGATAGAATCGTGAAAGAGTCAAAAATTCCGAAAGCCACTTTTTATAATTATTTTCACTCTAAAGAGCGATTTGTTGAAATCTGTTTGATCGTACAAAAGGAACGTTTGAAAGAAAAAGTAGTTTCAATTGCTCAGTACGACCAAGGTACAAACGTGAAGGATAAACTCAAGAAACTTTATTACCTACACATCGATTTAGAGGGGATGTATTACCTATTATTTAAAGCAATTTTTGAAACTAAACTGGCCTATCCAAAAGCCTATATAACGGCAGTGAGATATAGAACATGGCTGCTTAATGAAATTTATAGCCAGCTTATAAAACTCAAAACCGATGCTACCTTTCAAGACGCTAAGCTATTTTTATATATGATTGACGGTGCAATTATTCAGCTTTTAAGCTCGGATGTGGCAATCGAGCGGGAGAGAGTGCTTGAGTGTTTTTTGTTGGGGTTTATATGATAGAGTCGGACTCTACGTTTGCTGATCAAAGTTAGATGAAGATATATCAGTCGTGAAGCGAGTTTAAATATGCTGAAATTTGCTTATAAAACTAAGTCTGAACGAGGCTGCTTTTCTAATAACCGAGATATATTATTTTCAAGCCAATCAGTTAAATCAAAAAGGCGTTCGGAAGCTTCTCGACCAAAGTCCGTTAATTGATAATCTACTCGAGGGGGCACTTCGGCATAATCCTGACGATAAATAAAACCATCTTGCTCAAGTGACTTTAAGGTTTGTGCCAGCATTTTTTCACTAATGCCATCAATTATTTTTTTTAATTCATTAAAGCGTAAACGTTGATCACGTAGTGCAACTAAAATTAAAACACTCCAACGGCTTGTTAGTGTCAATAAAATTTTTCTAGATGGACAATCTGCTGCAAAAACCTGACCTTTCATTGCTCATTACCTGCATTACAAAAGTTTACATTTAATGCTGAACTTACTTTTAGGTAAGTACTTACTTTTAGTAAGTGAAGATACTACGATGATTGAAATATTTCAACTACATCAGATGGAGATCACCATGCGTATTGCAGTTACTGGTGCAACAGGTCAACTTGGTCAATTCGTTATTTCTCAATTACTTGAACGGACCGAAGCAAAAAATATTGTGGCATTAGTCCGTAATCCAGAAAAAGCTATAGATTTAAGTTCAAAAGGGGTAGAAGTTCGTCCTTTTGATTATGTTCATGACTTAGAAAAACTTTCAGAGCAACTACAAGGTATTGATAAGCTTTTATTAATTTCATCAAATGAAATTGGTCAACGTACGGTACAACACCAAAATATTATTAATGCAGCAAAACTCGCACATGTAAAATTTATTGCTTACACAAGTTTATTAAAAGCAGATGTAACACCACTTTTACTTGCACAAGAACATGTTGAAACTGAACAATATTTAAAAGCATCAAATATTCCCTACACGTTATTACGTAATAACTGGTACAACGAAAATTATGCAATGGGTCTTAAACAAGCGGTAGAGCATGGCAAAATTTTTGGGGCAACTCATCACGGTAAAATTTCTTCTGCTTCACGTCTAGATTATGCAACTGCGGCCGCTGTGGTATTAACGCAAGACGGGCATGAAAATAAGATTTATGAACTGGCAGGTGATACAAGTTATACGCTTGATGATGTTGCAAAATGGACAAGCGAAATCACTAAAAAAGATATAACTTATCAAGATTTACCTGAAGCAGAATATAAAGCACTTTTAGTACAGGTTGGTGTACCAGAAGGGTTTGCTCATATATTGGCAGATTCGGATGAAGGCGTATCTAAAGACGGTTTATATAGTGATAGCAAAGATCTGCATCAGCTCATTGGCCGTGCAACGACAAGTATGCAAGAAACTGTGAAAGAGTTTTTAAAATAAGTAGAAGCTTTTTAGAAAGATCTTTTAAGTTAACAATATATTTATCACTTGTCTGAAACCAAAGAGGCTTGAATTGATCTGATTCAAGCCTTTATTTATTTGAATTAAAAGATATAACTATAATCATTGTAGTTTAAGTTTTTGATATTTAAAAATTAATAAGAAGCTTATTCGATTATCTAATAGCCTAAGTATTAAAAAATAGTATGTCATTTTTAGACAAGATTGATGTCATTCGCACACAAGTCAAACCAATATAAATATGTTGAAATCAGATTTATCAAATGGGGCTGAAATAAATAAGTAAGCCAAAAATTATCGATATTTATTAAATATAATTTATTAATTTGTGGTGGAGGATATTCAAAAGATATCAGAATTAATAAATATTAAATTGAGTGAAAATAATTATTTTTCCAAGTCATTAATTAGAAAATCGAAGACTTGGAAAATAGTTGGTCATATTTAAAGGAAAGGATTCTATGTATATATCTAAACAAGGATGTATAGGTACACTCATGCTTTTATATAGTATGAGTGCAAATGCAGAAGTGAGCCTAAAAGACAATTTCAAGTTCACAGCTAATTTTATTGATTTAGCGATGTATAGCCAAGAAAGTGCTGTAGATGACAATTTTACTAATTCAGCAGGTTTGTTTTTAAATACTGAAATTAAATTAGCGAATGAAAGCCATGACTTTGGGGTTTTAAAAGCACAATATGTGTTTAATGGTTTAAATGATGATGCACAGCTAAATACTTCAAACAATTGGTTTGGAGGAGTAGGAAGTTATGTCGGTGGAGCAATTGCTGCCAATGATTTGGCTTCATCCCAACTCAGTTTGCTGACTTGGGATAAGTATTGGAATGATAAAAAACTCTATACGTCCGTTGGGCGTACCAATCTAAGACGATATTTCCTCTATAACAATTGTCAAAATATCCTGTTGTGTACTGACCCAATTAAAGGCGCAATGGGTTCATTTCCGACTAACTATGCGTATTGGGGCGGTTATGCCAAATATAATTTATCAGACCATATCTATATGCATGCAGGGGTTTTTGAGGTCAACACAGATGATTATGTCTATAAGAAAAAAGGACTAGATTTTTCCTTTCATCACCAACTAGGTTACACCCAAGTATATGGTATGGGATATAAAGATAAAAATACTAAAGCAGAGCTATTATATTTTTATAATAATTCTGAATATCGTAATGCATATACTCAAGAAAAATATGATGGCACAGATGGTTTGAATTTTAGGTTTAACCATGATTTTAATAATCAGAATATTCCAACTGTATTTGGTGCTTACTCATATATTGATGAGAAAAATCAGCCTTATAAAAATTATTGGGAACTCGGGTTAAGCTACAAAATCAATCAAGGTAAGAATCATTTAGGCGTGAAGTTCGGTCAGTCTCAACTCAATGATGATTATGTTTTAATGACAGAGAAAATTAATGGTAATAATAATAAAACAACCTCTTTTCTTTCTTTAGATACCGATATTAATTACAAACGCCTAACTCTAAGCCCATTCGTACAATACATCTGGAATCTAGATAACTACTACCGCTCTACAGGAAAAGCCTTCAATAGCAATGTGATTGTCGGTTTAGTCACTCAAATTAAGCTCTACTAAGGGAAAAAAGAGATGAAGATTACAAAAATTAGCTTACTGTTCACTGGTCTATTCGTCAGTAGTGTCGCTTGTGCTGAATATAGCTGTCAGCAGTTGGAACTAAAGGATTGTCCAACGATCGTGGATAAGAAATTACCTGACCCACATGATATGTTGACATGGACACAACAACAAAGGGTGGTGGGCTTTCGAAATACATTCCGTAGTTATGATGGCAGTGTTTTTCACCCCAATAAGAAAAATATACTGGCACTTCCAAAACTAAAGAACAGCATTAAAAATAAGGATATCCATTACTCAGTAGATGGCAAAAATTATAATTTAAATGATTACTTGAAAAATCAAAGTGTTGCAGGTCTGATTGTATTAAAAGACGGCAAAATTGCTTATGAATATTACGGACAAGGCAACAATGAAACGACTCTATGGACTTCTCGTTCAGTGGCAAAGTCTATTGTGGCAACGCTCATAGGTGTCGCTATTCAACAAGGTAAAATCAAATCGGTAGATGATCCAATCATTCAATACTTACCAGATTTGAAAGGAACTGCTTGGGAAAAAGTATCCTTAAAACAGCTTTTGCAACACACTTCGGGTGTTGAGTGGAATGAAAACTATAAAGATCCAAATTCAGATTTTGCAAAAATGACCTATTGTGAGGCAGCTAACAATCCAGATGCTTGTGTCTATAAAAATGTGAAAAACCTGAAAGCGAAATATGAGCCAGGAACGGTATGGTCATACAGCACAGGTGGGGCATATCTGGTGGGTAAAGTGTTAGAAGCTGCTACACATGAAAATATTGCTAAATACCTAGAAGATAACGTCTGGAAACGGGTAGGTATGGAGCGAGAAGGTGTTTGGCAATCTTATACCCGTAATCAAGTTGACATGGGTGGACATGGGTTTAATGCAACTCTACGTGATTATGCGCGTTTCGGACAATTTATATTGAATGAAGGGCGTGTTTCTAATGGTGACAAGATGTTACCTGATGGCTGGACAGTACAAGCGACCAAATGGAATCAAGCGAAAGGCTCTGTCTCAGAAAACTACCCAAAAGGCATATATGGTTTTCAATGGTGGAATTCACATGCCAAAAAAGGTTCTCCATTAAGCACACAAAATTCTGATGAAACTTTCTGGGGACTGGGTATTTTTGGGCAGATGTTAGCCATTAACCCTAAAGACAAGATTGTTATGATGCAGTGGAGTACATGGGAAACGGCAATACCATCTGCTGAGCTTGATAATGAAAAAAGTTTATTTTTTAATGCGGTAACTCAGCATCTTACCGAGCAAAAATAAGCAGTTTTCTATGGCTTAGATTGTCATGAAATTTTAACTTGATATTTAACAACGGGAATTTTAGAATCCGCCCAACTAATTTTTAGGAGCTTCAATGTGAGTACTTGTTCGAGTGACAGTAGTCGATCGGTAATAGTCTAAGTATCCACTGAAGTCCTGACAGACCTCTTTTTGTGGATGCAAGAAGAGGTTTTTTTATTTTCATCTTTTCATTCCTATTATTAACCCATGATCTAATCATGTTAGGTTGCAGTACTTGCATGTGCTCCATGACTTATGGGAGTGATGCCAGTGTTATTTACTTTAAAGAAACGCTCACTTATTTCTGGTTTCTGTTTATTCACGTTATCTATCGCGAGCCATAGTGGACGACCTATGGTTGTTGACGATGCCGCTCTTGTTTCTCCAAAAACTTGTCAGCTAGAAACATGGGCACAGCATAACTCTGACAGCAAAGAATATTGGGCAACACCAGCCTGTAATTTTGGTGGCAATTTTGAATTTGCTGTAGGGATGGGGAGAGTAAATGATGATACTGAGCATGTCAGTTATGCAACTCTACAAGGTAAGACCTTATTAAAGCCTTTAGAAACTAATGATTGGGGAATCGGCTTTTCTTTTGGCACTCAAATCAATACTAAGGATTCTTCAAAGAAAGATTGGACGGTTAATGTTCCTTTAAGTCTTTCTACTTTGGATGATAAGTTTTTAATCCATGCCAATATGGGATGGTTACGTGAAAATACCTCACATAAAAGCCAAACCACGTGGGGTATTGGAACCGAAACACAACTTGCTAACCCATTAACATTCACTGCCGAAGTATATGGCAATGATCGAAATGATGCCTTTTACCAAACAGGTATTCGATACATGGTCTATAAAGACTTGGTTCAATTAAACGCAGGTTATGGCAACCAAATGTCTCATCACGATAATGCTTTTTTCTCTGTCGGGTTTGTATTTTTAACAAAGCCGTTTTTACCTTGATGGTTTAGGAATATCTTAATAAAGTACTTTCAAAAAAGTGCTCTTTTAAACATAAAAGAGCACAGTAAAAATAAGTATATATTTCATATAACGAAACTTTCTCTCTTCTTTTGATTTCATCTAAAACATAGAGTAAAGTTCGTTCACAAGATATTAAATAAAATGAATGGCTTGTTATGAATATTATAAAAGGTACTAATTTTTGGAGATTACTTTCTATTATATTAGGTTTTATTATTTTTCTAGGATTGTATTATTTTTTTATTGTATATCCTAAGGATACAGAGCAAGCCAGAATAAGATTTTCAGAAGAAGTCATGGCTTCTTTTTTTTGGATGGACTTATCTGATGAAGTGGAAATAAACAGTATTATTTTAAAAGAAGGGCTAGAGTTAAACCCTATTAATGATGAGATATATATTAACGATTTGAATGGATTAAGCTCATTTTATGTTTGGAATGGTGAACATAAAGAAATGAAAGATGTCTTAAATAAATATTCTGAGTATTCATATTTTGGTAATAAGGGCATTCGAGGATTATGCTTAAAGCTTATGTTTGTACAACAATATAATCAAAAAATTCAGCAGAAAAATTATTCTTCACCAAGGCTATTAGCATCAAAAAATATTAATAAACGTAATCTGGAAACTATCTCTCCATGGTTAAATGATATGAAGGCTTTTGATGAGTTTTATAAAGCTAAACACATGATTCCAAATTGTAAAATATAGATATGGCTTCTAAAAATTTTCTTTCTACGCTTGCACGGAAAAGTAAAGAAAATAGAGGAAATATAGCCTTATGCTCTATTCTTTTTATTATTCCTTTATTTGTATTTCCTACTCATCCTAAAAACGAATGGCAGTACGAGCTATATCAATACATCACACAAACTATGCATGTGACTGTTGGTACGAAAGGCCCATTACCGTTTTTTACGATTCTTTATAGCCTTTACATAACTATAGTCATGTTCTTTGTTGGTTGTGTTATCTGCTATTTTTTTATTAAAAAATATGGGGTTAATAAAGCTTATCAAGAAGAAATTTATAAATTCTTTTTCAAAGCCGAATTTGAATCTTCAAAAAAATACCCTTGGCTAGAAAAGCCTCTAATTAAAAAGACTTTAGTCTCAAGTACATTTGCTGGGTGTTTTGTCATGGGAATTTTTCACTTTATTGAGGATGATATTACTCAGCAAAGGCCTAGACGTAGAGGTGGACTCATATCATTCTGTTATAACTATAGAGTCGGGGTTATGTTTTGGGAAATCATAAGTACTGCCTTTAGCATTTTTCCTATTTTTTATTTTGGTCTTTTATTCTTATACATCATTAATTATTTTTTTCGCGGGTTAGGTACAGGTAAGGTGGCTATTCCTTTAGAGGTATCAAGCAAAAAACGAAAGAGAACTAGGAAGGTCTGATATTTTTCTTTTGAATTGATAAAACACATTTCACTTAACCTATCAAAAAATGTGACAGAATCTAACTTTTTATAACCTATAAACGCGACTATCCTAATTGGGCTTGAACACAATCTTTTGAAGTGTTCCTTTTTAGTTTAGTTAGATTTTTTAGGTATTTAAAAAATGAATAAAATGCACGTAACTTTAGCGGTGATTATTGGCTTAATTATTGGTGGTGTAATCGGTGCTCTAGGTTACTCTAAAACTGCTGCGCGTTATGACGCGATGACCACAGCCTGTGTCATGGTAAATCAAGCAGTTGAACATGGCATCTTACAACCAGAACAAGTCAAAGAGCTTGGAGAGTTAACTGGCCAAACCCTTAAAAAAGATTACGAGTCAGTTGCCTCTAAATTTAAATTCTCTGAAAAGCAATTAGGTAATGCATCTGAAGGTTCTAATTGTAGTCAGTTTATTGTTGGGGTAAATGCCGCACAATAACCATTAAGAAGCCCACAGTGAGTGGGCTTTTTTTATAATGTTTAATTAGGGCAGCTACAATATTAACTGAACATACCATTTATAGACTGCTATAATAATGATCAATTCAAAATCTGAAATATAAGCTTGCCTAAAGGCAGGCTTTTAATATGTGTAATTAAGTCTGCTAGGAAATATGAAACGCTATTTAAAACAAACTGAATCGGCTACGACTAATTGGACAACAGAGCAAGACTGCTTCTTGATCGAAAATAATTCTCTCTCAATTTACGAGCTCATCGAACATTTACCTTTTTCTGAAGAAGAAATACGAGTGCGTCGAGCTGTTTTAGGGCTGGTAAGACGAGATAAGCAAATGAAAACATATTAATTTTACCAAGTGGTAAAAATGATATGAAAATAAATGTTTCTAATTATCTCTATTCAACCATGCATTTTTGCGGATGAGTTATCAAAACCTTAATTTTTTTAAGAGTTTTTATGGTGCAATTTACATAAAGCACTAACTACTTACAAACCACTCTAATAAGGATACCTTTAATTACACTACTTTAAGCATAATCAAAGACAGAAAACATTCATAGATCAGAACTTTATAACAATAGTACGGAGAGAGGTTAATGCCAAAGTATCTAGCTGTAGCCGAAAAGGTTTATAAAAATATAAAAAAAGATAGCTTATTCACTGATGACATTACTCAGAACCTTAACTGTTTAATTAGTCAGATTCGAAAAGCCATCAAAGGAACTGAGTTTAAGCTCAAGTTCAACTATATCGACTTTGAAGAAAACTTAACGAAACCGTTAAGTGAATGCAAAGTTCAAATTGATCTGAGCGTTATGCCAAAGTTCGTAAATGAAGGTGAATATCTTCTTTGGTTAGCTGGATTTATTGAGCGAATCACAGAAGGGGGAAAGCCTAAATTGCCACCAATTTCGCACTTTTTACCACCAGGTTTTAAAATGTCGAAAGATTCGTTTCCTGTAACTGTTGCTCCTCCAAAAGAAGAGCATGCAGACATGATTATCAATTATTTTAAATCTGAGGATTTTATGAAAACCAATAAAACTCCTTCATAAAAGAATATAGAAGCGAACGTCCACCTTGCTTCTATATACTGCTGGTTTAAACTCAGCGACCGCCTTCTGGGGCGGTTTTTTTTTGACTTAAAATTGATCATTACTTAATTGTGATAACTAGAAAAATTTAACTTCAACAAAAGTCTTAAATGTATATAAATATGAAAATAAAAAATGTTTTTAATAAATATCAATTGCTTAATTATATTTGTCGGTAAAGTAAAAAATACATTTTTCACATTACTAATGTACCAAGTAACGCAATTAAACATTTAGCAGTTCATAATCTTTAAAAAAAGAGAAAGTGAACGATATGAATGAAAATGCAGAGCTTATAAAATACATTGACGTTGCTGAAAACGTCTATGAACGTGTCTATGAGAATAATCAAGTTTCAAATAATTTGATTGTTAACCTTAACCGCATCATGGCGGAAATCAAAAAACAGGCCCAAGAAAAAGACCTAAAGTTAAAATATAAGTCGATTGACTTTGAATATTGCTTGAGTTTGCCTTTGGCCGATAGAGATATAAAAATTGACCTTAGTTTGATGCCTCACTTTGAACATCGTGATGAATGCATTTTATGGCTAACCAACTTTATTGGAAAAATTAGTGTACCTAAAAAGATGACGAGACAAAAGCTAAGTTTTCTTTAAATTTTTTTAGATTTAAAGCGATATAAGTCATTACTAAAAAACTAACCGCCTCTGTGCTTAAACAGTTATGCTTTATTACAGATCGATATTTCATAATTAGAAAATGACAGAGCGCTTTAAAATGAAAACGTTTGTATTAACCTTTGCTGTTTTAGCTTCACTATCTACCTTTAGTCTAGCCAATGACTCTACGGGTTACGTGGGTACAGGTGGGATTCAATATCTCAAAAACTCACAGATTGCCATGCAAAGTGAAGATCTATTCATCAGTAAAAAACTGATTAAGGTCGACTATCTTTATAAAAACTTAAGTAATAAAGACGTAACGGAAACCATCTTATTTCCGTTACCACGCATTGATAATTTTTTTGAGTCTGATTTTGCTCACACCGAACAGCTTTTAAAAAGTTTTAAAATTGTGGTGGATGGTAAAAATATAAAACCTGAGATGCATGTCAGAACTTTTATTCAAAAAGATGAAAAATCTCCCCTGATTGATGCTACGGATGAGTTTAAGCAATGCGGTTTTAGTGAAAAAGACATGCTAAATCCGTGGACTCGTACTAACTATGATTATGAATATTATGTAGACAAGCTAAAACAATGTAATAAACCGCAAATACAGAAAATTTTAGCTAATTTTAAAAAAGATGATGTTATTCCGTGGTCATCTCAAGTGGTTTATAGTTGGAAGCAGACTTTCAAAGCCAATAGTTTGACTAAAATTCACCATGAATATAAACCTTTGGTAGGTGGCTCTGTAGCTCTCTATCCAGATGAATATAACCAGCAATTTTGTATGGATAAAAAATTTAAGCAGGGCTTAAAAAAAGCCAGTGCAGAAAATTCGCCGTTTAGTGCTTTGGGTTATATTTTGACGACGGGGGCAAATTGGGCAAAGCCAATTGAAAACTTTAAGTTAACTATTGAGCGTGATAAGGATGAACTGGTTTCATTTTGTTGGGATGGGCCAGTTAAAAAGATTAGTCCAACTCAATTTCAAATGACTAAAACCAAGTTTGTACCTAAAAAAGACCTAGATATTATTTTTGTGAGAGTTCGATAATTTGATACCAGCTTCTGGTTTGACCAAATTGGCTCACTATCAATTGTGTGTCATGAGGGTAACATGACACAATAAGAAAAAGATGCTCTATATGGCTGTCAGAAGGATTGTTGGCGTAATGATTAATTAGAGCAGTTTCTTTTTAATCCAATAATCTAAACTGAAATAACGGCCGCCTCCAAGAACAAGCAGTGCGAGTAGCATGACCAAATACGTAGCGGCAAACTCAATTCCATTATTTAAAATTACAAACGAGCCACTGGAAGTAAGCCAGTCATAATTGCCGTAGGTTTGTAATATTTCGCGAGCCTTTTCTAACTTTTCAGCCGAGGCCAAGACCTGCATGTTTGCAAAGGGCGCATTCGGATCAGCAATGGCTTGCCATCCATTCGGTAGATGGACCGTAAGTATGGCAACCAACATGGTAATCATGAGTGGAATACTAATTAAGCGAGTAAAAAGGCCAAATGCTAATAGTATTGCACCTGCTAGCTCAGCCGTTGTTGCAAGTAATGCCATTAAATACGGAAAGGGAAGCCCTAAACCTCCATCTGAGTTGCCAAACCATTCTACAATGTCATTAAAGTGCATTAATTTATTTGTGCCAGCCATCCAAAATATAGGAACTAAATACAATCGAAGAGCCAGAGCTGCGATGCCGTCCGCATGTTGTAGAGTTTTACCCAGTTTTTGATAATATTGAGATAAGCCATAAATAAAATTCTTCATGATAATTTCACATCCGATGCGATTGAATATTAATTAGTCGGATAAAAACTGTATTTCTTACATAAAAAAAATTTTATTTACGGTGTAATAAAAAAGGATTTGGTCCGTCTAACTATACGTACAAATGTACAAACCGAGAATTTATCTTTAAAGGAATACTAACATGAATAAGCTCAATTCAATGACTTCAGTGGCGGCATTATTAGCACTATCAGTTGCTGGCGCTACACAAGTGGCGGTAGCAGCAACCCATACAACAACCGAAGCACATGCAACCAAAGCAGCAGATGGAAAATGCGGTGAAGCAAAATGCGGTGCTAACAAAATGAAAAACCATGAAAAGTCTGCCGAAGCAAAATGTGGTGCAGATAAAAAAGCAGCAGATGGTAAATGTGGAGCAACCAAAAAAGCAGCGGACGGCAAGTGCGGTGCAGATAAAAAAGTCGCTGACGGTAAGTGCGGCGCTAAGTAAACAATCTGATCATGGATGATGTCGACCTTCTGGTAAGTGTCGGCATCGTTTCCAAAAGGAGAAATTACCATGATGGATTTGTCAGGCGTAGGGCTGGGTTTAAGGCGTGATTTTATAGATTCGTTTTTAGATGCAAAAACATATCCCGATTTTATCGAAGTTGCTCCTGAAAACTGGCTAGGCTTTGGTGGTCGACATGCGAAATTACTTGCAGAGTGTGTTGAAAAAGCCCCACTAATTTGTCACGGCTTATCATTGTCTATTGGCGGCCCTCATCCACTGAATATTGAATTTATCAAAAAAATAAAAAGCTTTTTAGAACAATATGATGTCTCTATTTATTCTGAACATTTAAGTTATACAAATGATGGCGGCTATTTATACGATTTGTTGCCAATCCCCATGACTGAAGCGGCTGTTCAATATGTCGCTGAACGTATTTTACGTGTTCAAGATATTTTAGGAAGACGGTTAGTCATAGAGAATGTTTCTACTTATTTAATGCCGAATGCTGAAATGAGTGAAGCGGAGTTTATCCGTGAGGTTCTTCAATATGCAGACTGTGATTTGCTTCTGGATGTAAATAATGTCTATGTCAACAGCATTAATCATGGCAGTGATGCATTTGGGTTTATTCGGGACATGCCAAAAGAGAGAATCCGTTATTTACATATTGCTGGACATGAACAAGTTCAAAAAAATTTATTAATTGATACGCATGGCGCAGAAGTTTGTGATCGTGTATGGGAACTATTGAGATATACCTATCAAGTGTGTGGTGTGAAAGCAACTTTACTTGAGCGCGACTTTAATATTCCATCATGGCAAGAATTAGAAAGGGAGCTAGCCAAAATCAAAATAATTCAACAACAGGAGAGTGGCTATGAAGGAAAATCAAATATCCTTCCAAACCATGCAACAACAGTTTTGTGACTGGATTAGAGATCCTAATGTGGAATTACCTCAAGCTCTTCCTGCCGAACGAATGCATATTTATCGAGACTTACTTTTTAATAATGTCTGTTCATTTATTGATTTAGTTTATCCCGTGGCTCGCGCGATGTTGCCAGAGTTAAAGTGGCAACAATTACTCTCGGAGTTTTTTCAAAAAGCCCAGTGTTGCTCACCTTTGTATAATGATATTTCTCTGGAGTTTAGAGAATATTTATCAAATCAGCAGCACCCGATATTGCAAGAATATCCTTGGTTGGCTGAGTTGTTGCAGTTTGAATGGCTTGAGTTGTATTTAGACACTGTTGAAATTGAAAAAGTAGTCTTGCAGGAAAACTGTGATTGGCAGTTAACTACAAAGGTATGGGTATTGGTTTATCAATATCCCGTTTATACGTGGACAACTTTAATGACTCCAGAACAGGCTGAGCCTATGCCTGGAGCAATTATGGTTTGGCGAGATGAACAAGACAAAGTATGTATTGAAGAGCTTTCACCTTTGTTTGCTATGGCGATTGAACAGTTGACTCAAAATGTAAAGTTAACTGACCAAGATATTCATACACTCATTCAATCTGTACTCACTGATTTATCTGAACATGATATTTATCTGCAAATTCAAGAGCTAAAAGCACTGTTAACTCGAATGCGATTAATTCAAGCTTCGCATAATTTTAAAGAGGTAGAGGGATGACTTCAGCCGTGGCATCAGATCATGAAGAAATAGGGAATCAGCTGCATAATCCAGCCTTTTTACAAGACTTAAGACAGCAAATGATAAAATTTGCTTTTTTACAGCTTTCTTCTCTTCCTCAAGCTGAAGATGTGGTGCAAGAGGCATTAACGAGTGCTTTCCAGCATTTAGATTCATTTAAAGGGCGTGCTGCGTTTAAAACATGGGTGTTTGCCATTTTAAAAAATAAAATTATTGATGTGATTCGGCAAAAATCGCGTTTGGTCGCAATGACTGAATTATTTAAAGATGAGGAAAGTGAACTGAGTATTGATGCACTGTTTGATGCTTCTGGACATTGGCATAAATATGAAGCGCCTCAAGCATGGCAAAGCCCTGAAGAAATGATGGAGCAGGCAGATTTCTGGATAATTTTTGAAGCTTGTTTAAATCATTTACCTGCCAAATATGCTCAAGTTTTTATGATGAGAGAGGTGATAGAGCTGAGTTCTAATGAGATTTGTAGCAAGTTGGAATTGTCTATCTCAAACTTTAATGTGTTGATGTATCGGAGTCGTACCCGACTACGTGAATGTTTAGAAAATAAATGGTTATTGAAGGAGGATTGTTCATGCTGACATGTCGACAAGCCACTCAACTGTTGTCTGAAAAGCAAGATAGACCATTGTTATTACGTGAGCAAAGTGGTTTACAACTGCATTTATTGGCGTGCCGCTCATGCCGCCGTTATTCAAAACAGATCAAAACAATTAGTCAGCTTTCTAAAGCATTTAAAAATTTGGATGGCTAATTTTATTTAAAAATTTATTTATTGCTAGCCTAATCACGCTAACAACTCCCATACTATAAAAGTAAAGGAGTTTTTTAAGACAGGATGAAACGTGAATTTAAAGAATCTTGAAGCATTTTATTGGGTTGTGACTTTAAAGAGCTTCAATAAGGCCGCGACTAAATTACAAACCACCCAGCCTGCGGTCTCTCAAAAAATCACATCTCTTGAAAATGAATTAGGCTTTAAAGTTTTAGATCGAAGTTATCGGCAGCTTAAACCAACACACAAAGGCTTAACTTTATTTAAGTACGCCGAAAAATTTATGCGACTAGAGACCGATCTGGTGGCTGAACTGACTGAAAATCAGCACCTGACTGGCACCATTCGTTTGGGCGTTTCCGAAACTATTGTTTATACATGGTTGGTTGAATATATCGAAAAGGTTCAGCAAGAGTTCCCAAAAATTTCAGTAGAAATTGTGGTAGACCTTACGCCTAACTTACAAGAAGGTGTTCGGACAGGTGACTTAGACATGGCTTTTTTACTTGGGCCTACTTTAGCTTTTGAGTGTATTGAACAAGCCTTGTGTGACTTTGAACTAAGTTTCTTGGCTTCACCGTCGTTTAAAGGTGGAGTTGCTCAAATGTCTTTTAAAACTTTAATGTCACATACCATTTTAACTTATCCAAAAATTACCTATCCCTATAAAGAATTGAAAGCACGAATGAAAGAGCAAGGGATTGATGAACCACTTTCAATTACTAGTTATTCATTGGCAACGCTGTTGCGTTTAGCCGAGCAGGGCTTGGGTATTGCTGTGGTGCCGACCTTAACAGCACTAAAAGAAATTACTGATGGGCGATTAGAAATATTAAATACGCCTATTCAGTTAAAGACGTTTCATTTCACCTCGATCTACATTCAAGGAAACGATGTTGCCTTAAAAGAGAAATTAACCGAAGTTGCGGTTAAGGTCTCTGAATGCGCTATGAAAAGACTCAATGAGCAAATTAAAAAATAAGCTGTTTTTGAGTGTCTTTTATCCCTATTGTTTCTCATTTAAAAAAAGCTGTTTTGTATGTGAAACCATAAAAGCAGCTTATTAACTTCAATAAGTAAAGCTTATCCTGATTTTCCAATAATTTATAAATTATTAAAAATCAATCACTTGAAATTTTTATTTTATGTAAAAAGTCTTATTGTCCGTAGGGATTAGCTATGTTTTTATTTTAGACACAAGATTTGATCACCGATTGTGTTAATTGGGGAACAGGGAATCTTTGTCATTTTAAAGGATTAAAGAATATCGTTTGGGACGAAAAATGGTGTTCTTGGTTCAACTTGAAAATAGCGTTGTTAAGCTCAAATGGATGAGGAACGCATTAATATGTCTTTACTGAAATCTTCTTTTTTATCAGATCGCCAATGGGCCATTGTGGCCTCGATCTTTATGATGGCGACCTCTGCAATGGGGCCCGGATTTTTAACCCAAACTGCTGTATTTACAGTCAAGTTAGGCGCGGCATTTGGCTTTGCCATTTTAGTTTCCATTTTGATTGATTATGTGGTTCAACAAAATATTTGGCGAGTGGTCACACTTACTCAAATGCGTGCATCAGACATTGCCAATAAAGCATTGCCGGGTAGTGGTTATTTACTGGCGTTTCTGGTGATTTTGGGCGGGTTTTTCTTTAGTGTCGGTAACATTGCCGGTGCAGCTTTAGGTTTAAATGCGCTTTTTGGCCTCGACACAAAGTGGGGCGGTATTTTAAGTGGTGCTTTAGCCATTTTGATTTTTGCTTCAAGAAAAGCAACGCTTGCCATGGATAAAAGCATGATCGTGTTGGGATTGCTTAAAATCCTCCTGATTATTATTGTTGCTGTCATTGTGATGCCTCCTGTTGGGCAAGCTGTACATCAAACCTTTGCTCCAGATCAGATCGACTTTGCCATTATTACCACCATTGTTGGCGGTACGGTTGGTGGCTATATCTGTTACGCGGGTGCCCATCGTTTACTCGATAAAGGCGCTGTTGGCCCTGAAAATATTGATGAAGTTGCTAAAGCGGCGACCAAGGGCATTGTTGTGGTCGGCATCATGCGCTATGTGTTGTTCTTGGCTTTTTTAGGTGTGGTGGTGAGCGGTGCAACCATTGATTTAGCCAGCCATGACGCCAATCCGGCAGCTCAAGCATTTCAATATGCAGCGGGTACATTTGGTTTTAAATTATTTGGTTTAATTTTCTGGGCAGCAGGGATTAGTAGCACCATTGGCGCAGCATATACTTCAGTGTCATTCTTTACTGCCTTTAAAAAGAACTTAACACCAAAACAAACCAACTATACGACCATTACCTTTATCGCATTGGCTTTATTGCTCTATGTGTTATTGGGTGCAACTCCGGCAGGTCTACTCATTTTTGTCGGTGGTTTTAACGGATTGGTGTTGCCAATTGGTCTTACAATTTTTGTGTATGTTGCCGCGTGCCGTAAAGATTTGATGGGTAATTATAACTATCCAAAATGGTTGCTTATTTTGGGTGGATTAACATGTCTGTTAACGTGGTGGATGGGCTACATGTCGTTTACGACTGTGTTTAACTATTTGACCAAGCTTTAAGCCAGACTGCGTGAAGTGATAAAGGAATAATGCCATGTTTGTAGATTTAAATAGTGATTTGGGTGAAAGCTTTGGCTCATGGAAAATGGGTAATGATGACCAGATTTTACCTGTCGTGACCAGTGCCAATATTGCTTGTGGCTTCCATGCGGGCGACCCACTCGGCATTTTAAAAACGGTTCGTAAAGCCGTTGAGCTTGGCGTGACTATTGGTGCTCACGTGTCTTACCCAGACCTTGTTGGGTTTGGCCGCCGTAATATGGATTTGTCGCGTGACGAACTGATTGCCGATGTGCTGTACCAAATTTCTGCACTCGATGGCTTGGCGAAAGTAGCAGGCTCAAAAGTGCAATATTTTAAACCACATGGCGCGCTCTACAACACCATTGCACATGACCAAGCTCAGGCAGCCGCAGTAATTGATGCCATTAAAATGTATAACCCTGAACTGGTCTTAGTGGCTTTGGCAGGTTCTAACTTAGTCGAGCAGGCACGTGTGGCTGGTTTAAAAGTTGTGTCTGAAGCTTTTGCAGACCGCGCTTATAACAGCGATGGTTCACTGGTGTCTCGCCGTCTAGAAGGTGCGGTTTTACACGACTCGGCATTTGTTGCGAGCCGTGTGGTGTCTATGCTTAAAAATGGTGGGGTAGAGTCAATTGACGGTGTATTTCCCCCAATTCAAGCCGATACCATTTGCTTACACGGCGACACCGATGGTGCGCTAGAGATGTCGGCTGCTATTAAGGCCGAGCTTGTAAAAAACAATATTGAAATCCGCCCATTTGTAAATAAAGCATAAGGATGAGCACCATGTATAAGGATATTAAAGTCGACCCAGCTCAGCTTGAAGCCGCATTAGATGCGCGTTTAAAAATCCGTGCTGGCTTTGATAAACCGACAGCAGGCATGGCTGCGGGCATGACGCAGGTCAACATGATTTCGGTGCCAAAAGAGTGGGCGTATGACTTTCTACTCTATGCACACCGTAATCCGCAAAGCTGCCCAGTGCTTGATGTGCTCGAAGAAGGCATCTATGCAACTAAGCTTGCAGCAGACTCAGACATCCGCACTGACTTCCCACGTTATCGCATTTGGAAAGATGGCCAAATGGTCGATGAAGTGACCGATGCCAGAGAGATTTATAATGCTCATCCTGATTTGGTGACATTCTTAATTGGTTGCAGTTTTTCGTTTGAAACAGCTTTGCAAGAAGCGGGCATTGAAGTTCGTCATATTCATGACGACACCAATGTACCGATGTATTTGAGCAATATTCAGTGTGAACCAGCAGGCCGTATTTCAGGAAATATGGTGGTTTCCATGCGACCAATTCCATCGCATCAAATTAGTGAAGCGGTACAAATTACAGCACGTATGCCGAGCGTGCATGGTGCACCTGTACATATTGGGCACCCTGAAAGCTTAGGAATTTTGGATGTAAATAAGCCAGACTTTGGCGATGCTTCTCGTATTGAAGCGGGTGAAATTCCAGTGTTTTGGGCGTGTGGAGTAACGCCGCAAGCTGCCGTCATGAACTCGAAAATTCCTTTTGCGATTAGTCATGCGCCGGGTTACATGTTTATTACCGACATTCCTGACCGTGCTTGGATTGGCTAATTGGACTAAAGAAGAATTAAAAGGATAAGCAAATGCGTTTTTTATCGGTAAACGCTGATTGTTTTCTGATTGAGCTTGCGAGCCTAGAAGAAACTTTGGCGTTGTACAATAAATTGCAAAATACGCAATTGAATGGAATTAAAGACTTAGTCCCTGCTGCAAAAACAATTTTGGTTTTCTTTAATGAGATCGAAACCAACTTTAAAACGCTGGTTGCTTTAATTCAGAGTCTCAAAATTGATTCTGGATTTGAGCGTAGTAGCCAAGAAGTGATTGTGCCGATTCGTTACGACGGTGAAGACCTTGCTCAAGTTGCCGAGCTACAAGGTTTGTCTGTGGCAGATGTGATTAGAAAACATCACCAAAGTGTGTGGAATGTGGCTTTTATTGGTTTTGCGCCGGGCTTTGCGTATATGAGCAGTCCCGATAAGCCTTTTACCGATATTCCACGTTTAACGGTTCCGCGTAAAAAAATACCGTCAGGTTCTTTGGGCTTGGCTGGAAAATACTCTGGTATTTACCCAAAAGACAGTCCGGGTGGCTGGCAGCTTATTGGGACAACATTAGAAAAAATGTGGGATTTAGAGCGTAAAAATCCTGCATTGCTATTACCGGGCATGACCTTACATTTTGAAGATGTGACGCATAGCCCGACAACTGTGACTGTACCGCAGCAAATCACGCGTACGGTTGAGCCTAAACAATCTGTGTCACTGTTTAAGATCACTGCGCCAAGTTTACAGATGCTCATTCAAGATGAAGGACGCTTAAATCAGACCAATATTGGTGTTGGGCTTGCTGGTGCAATGGATTTATCTGCCATGCACAGTGCTAACCGTATTGTCGGTAATCCAACCGATACACCAGTCATTGAAGTTTTAAATGGTGGTTTAAAAGCCAAAATGCAGCATGCAGGCGTTATTGCGGTGGCTGGGGCTATTTCAAACATTCGTGTGAAATTTGCTGACGGACAAACCGCAGACTTTGCAAGCTATCAACCGATTGATTTGGACAAAGGCGATGAATTTCAAATTCAGCCACCAACAGCAGGTTTAAGAAATTATTTAGCAGTTCGTGGTGGTATAGACGTTGAACCAGTGCTCAATAGTGCTTCGTTTGACAGCTTGGCAGTGTTGGGGCCAGAGCCTTTAAAACTTGGAGATACCATTTATCAAGGGCAGGTAAAGGCAGCCAACATTAGCGTAAATGAAGTAGGTAAAACCGACTTACCGCGAGCTGGCCAAGTCGTTGAGCTAGATATTGTGATGGGGCCACGCACTGACTGGTTTGAACGAGACAGTATTGAACTGCTCTGTGAACAAGAATGGCTGGTAACCAATGAAAGCAACCGCGTCGGGCTAAGACTTTCAGGGGAGCAGGCTTTAACTCGCAAAATTACCTACGAGTTGGAAAGTGAAGGCACATGTATTGGCGCTTTGCAGATTCCACCGAGTGGCCAACCCGTTTTGTTTATGAATGATCACCCTTTAACGGGCGGATATCCGGTCATTGCTTCAGTTGCTAAACACCATTGGGATTTGGTGGCACAGATTCCGGCAGGTTGCCGCATCAAATTTAAAAAAATTGCCGAATTTACAGATTTTGAGAATGAAAGATGAATACAGAAAAATTATTGATTGCTAACCGTGGTGAAATTGCCGTTCGTATTATTCATGCTTGCCGTGACATGGGAATTTCTTCAGTCGCGTTATATGCAGATGATGACATTGGCAGCATGCATGTCGAACTTGCAGATGAAGCATGGGGTTTGGCTGGTGCAACTGCTAGCGAGACTTACCTAAATATTCCTGCCATTATCGAAGTTGCAAAAAAATCGAAAGCGACCATGGTGCATCCGGGTTATGGCTTTTTATCCGAACGTGCTGAATTTGCCCAAGCCGTGATTGATGCGGGCTTAAAATGGGGAGGGCCATCACCAAGTGCCATTGAAAAACTAGGCGATAAAATCGAAGCACGTAAAATTGCTGCTTCCGTTGGTGCGCCCTTGGTTCAGGGTACGCAAGACCCACTTAATAATGCAGATGAAGCTTTAGAGTTTGCCAAACAATATGGTTTACCAATTGCCATTAAAGCCGCATTCGGTGGCGGTGGGCGTGGCTTAAAAGTCGCGTGGAAACTCGAAGAAGTCAAAGAGCTTTATGAGTCGGCAGTGCGAGAGGCAAAAGCTGCTTTTGGTCGTGGTGAATGTTTTGTCGAGCAATATCTTGATAAACCGCGCCATGTAGAAGCGCAGGTGATAGCAGACCAACATGGAAACATTGTGGTGCTTGGCACACGTGATTGTTCATTGCAACGCCGCAACCAAAAGTTAGTCGAAGAAGCACCAGCGCCATTTATTAGCGATGAGATTTATCAGCAAATTTTAACCTCGGCAAAAAACATTTGTCAGGCTGCAAACTATGTGGGTGCGGGCACAGTTGAATATTTACTGAGCCGTGACGGCAAGCTTTCATTTTTAGAAGTAAATACTCGTTTGCAAGTTGAGCATCCAGTGACTGAAGAAACTTCCAAAGTTGATTTGGTGGTTGAGCAAATTCGCGTGGCACAGGGCCATGAGCTTTCTATTAAAGAAACACCGAAAGCACAAGGCCATGCCATTGAGTTTCGTATCAATGCCGAAGACCCAGCACGTGGTTTTATTCCAGCGTTTGGTGTATTGAGTTTATTTGAAGCGCCGTTTGGTAACGGTGTACGAGTAGACACAGGTGTTCGCACTGGGTCATTAGTGTCTAGCCATTTTGACTCACTCATGGCAAAGCTAATTGTGACTGGTCCAACCCGCGAAGTTGCAATTGCTCGCGCTAAACGTGCTTTAAAACAATTTAAAATTGAAGGCGTAGCTTCGGTTTTAGATTTTCACCGCGCGGTACTTAATGAACCTGACTTTACAGATGAATTTAATGTACATACACGCTGGATTGAAAATGACTTTAAACAAGAATTAAAGCCAACCAAACGTGGCATTCCAAACCATCAACAACCAATGCTACTCAGCTACATTGAAATTGATGGCAAGTTACACCGTCTAGGTTTACCAGCAGGCATGTTTGCACAAGGTCCAGCAACCGCAGTTCAAGCACAAACCGCTGAGCCAGAAGTGAGTGCCGAGCATTTACTTGCTCCAATTAATGGTGTGATTAGCGCTTGGAAAGTCGAAAATGGCGAGCAAGTCACCGAAGGTCAAGTGGTTGCCATTATGGAAGCCATGAAAATGGAAGTACAGGTACTGGCGCACCGCAGTGGCGTTATTCAGATTGGCGCAGAGAAGGGCGCGACCTGTCATGCGGAAACTGTGATTGCGAGTATTAATTAAGACTTCATTAAATAATTTGACCCGATTAGGCATTAGTTTGATTGGGTCAAATCGAATGCTTATTTATTCACTTAGTTCGTTATTTTTCGCAGTACTCGTTAACCATTTTCAGCTTGAAAATCAGCCCTAATTGTGAGATATTTATCACAGTTTAGTGATATGAAAATTAATCACTGTATTGAAAGCTCGCTTATGCGGGCTTTAATTTTTAGCCCAGTTTAAGCATTTCTCACTTAATGAGCTGGCAGCATAAAAACAATTTGAGAATTTGGCACTCACTCAAAGGCGAATTGAAGAAAGCGAATGAAAATTCTACCTTCATCTGAATATGATCAAATTCTAAAATACAGTGTCTATTGGCTCGTCATCTCGATCGTGATTGGAGTCGTCGCGGGGTTGGCATCGACTTTAATTTTTGTGGCTTTTGATATTTCAAACAAAGTCCGAAGCCTGCATCACTGGCTCATCTACTTTTTGCCTTTTGTGGGTTTTGGTATTGGTTATCTCATTAAAAAATATGGATCACCGATTGAGCGGGGAACCCATTTACTGATTGATGAAATTCACCAGCCTAAGTCGTTTATTCCAAAACGAATGAGCCCTATCATTTTTATTACTTCAATTTTAACGCAGTTATTTGGTGGTTCGGCAGGGCGTGAAGCGCCTGCGGTTCAGCTTTCAGGTGCCTTAATTGACCACTTGAGTCATATATTAAAAGTCTCGGAAGATAACCGAAAAATTTGTTTAATCGCCAGTATCGGTGCAGGCTTTGCAGGGGTGTTTGGTTTGCCTCTAGCGGGTGCAATCTATGGGTTAGAAATTACCGCTTTAGGTAATTTAAGATATTCAGCTATTTTTCCATGTTTTGTTTCGGCGCTGATTGCATCGGCCATACCTGAGCTATTTGATATTGTTCATCCGCATATTTTTTATGTGATTAGTGAGTTTCCAGCCATTCATTTTGGCACGCTTATGAACTTAATTGTGGCAGGGCTGATCTTTGGTTTAGTCGCACGTTTCTTTATTGCAGCCATTCATTTTGCGAGTGACGTCTTTTATAAATACGTTCGGTATTTGCCATTAAGAACGATGGCGGGTGGTATTGTCATTATGCTACTTACGTTGTTCACTGCGCATCAGCAATACAACGGTTTGGGTACAGATAAAATCATTTCATCTTTTTATGTACCGATTGAGTTTTACGACTTTTTTAACAAGACCATTTTTACTGCCATCACTTTAGGTTCAGGCTTTAAAGGTGGTGAAATTACGCCACTCTTTTATGTAGGTGCGACATTAGGTAATGCTTTAGGAGCGGTTTTAAATCTGCCAATTTCATTGCTTGCTGGCTTAGGTTTGGTCAGTCTGTTTTCAGGGGCGAGTAAGGCACCGTTAACATCTATTATTTTAGCTGTTGAGCTATTTGGAATGAATGTTGCCACTTATGCAATTATTACTTGTTTGTTGGCAGCACTATTTTCTGGGAACTGTGGATTGTATCGCCGTAAAAAGTTGATGGATTAGGTGGGTTACTTGGTTCTTGCTTCGTTAACTCTAGCTAAAATTAATTTGAAGATTACAGCTGAAAATAATCTCAAAAAAGCTTAAAGTATTTTTAATATTAAGTAGAAAAAATAAGGTTGAGTATATTTAGTTATATACAAGATTGATTATTTAAATAGCCTTAATAGTAACAAATAACAGCTCAATATATTACACTGGGATAAATTCTTGGGTGGAGCTTATTTGTGCAGGCATTATTACTAATATTCGGATATTTTTTTGTTTGGTGTATTTATATTCTAGCTTTGTTATTGCCTTACTATGTTGCTTATTCAATTATAGAACCTCATAGTTTTATGGGGACAGTAGGTGTTTTTATTTTAGGCTCAGTTATTGCTCCTTTAATTGTTATGGCAGCTATAACAGTTCTAGGAACAATTGGTCTAAGTTTTGATACGCTAAAGAATAAATTTTCAAAATCGAATTCCTATGAGAAAAATTTAAAAACTGTTTATACAGAACCTGAAAGAAGAAAAGGTAAATCACTTATTTATTTTTTAATTTTAATTATTTTTGTATGTATAGGAATTATAATTTATTTATTGAATTCACCGAAAAGCTATGTTGAGCAACCAGCCTATAGTGAAACTGATAGCGTATATCAAGATGAGAATAAATTTAACAATCCTATAAATAATATTGATTATCAAACTGAGAGTAGTGCTTCCTATACCAAGGATATTGATATTTCATCTCAAGAAGAGCAACCTAAAGTATTAGAGGAGGAGTTAAATGAAAGTACTTCGACAAATCTTAGCTCACCTAATTTAACTACTTTAGGACCCTCACACTTAAAATTAGATATCCATTTCATTGATGAAAAAGGAATCTCTTTTAATATGGATTTTAAAAATGCTAATAGACCTGAATTAAATACTTCTGGAACTTGTACTTATACTAAAAATCACTTAGAAGGAGAAACTAGATACTCCAAGCTTATAGATAAGGAGTTGTCAATATATGCTTTATATGAGTGTGATAATGGAAGAACAATAGAGGTTTCTAAGTTTAATGAATTGGATCAAGATCACTTAATAATGACTTTAAGTTTAACGAATAATTACAATAGAGTTTTTTATAGTGGTGAAATGGTTGAACCATAAAAATTTAATTTTATATAGTCAAAAAACTTTATAGAACATTTATCTAAAATTAATAGGATTAGGGTAAGTTGAATTTCAATGATGATTGACTTACCTATTTTTTTATTTCCTTCAACCGCTCTACTTTAATACAAATGTCATTTCACACGCTTGACGCCAACAATAGCGAATACTATCCTTTGCGGGCTGGCCTACATTGCCAGTCGGTTTTAGCAGACCGTTTTCATCTAGAACATCAAAAAAGTAATTTTTTGGTGATGAACTCGTTCGTCCCCCTTCGTAGCGGTAGGACGGAGGAGGGACGCCTTCGGGCGTGCCAGTTCCTAGATGACTGGTCTGCTAACCCTTCTTCGTTCTGCCACCATAATCATTTAGCAGTGATCTGGTAGAACTTCTATTTCATCTAGGAGTCCACTATGCGTACTAATTCTTCTCAATTTTTGGCCTTTGCCAAAATCTCTCTATTCATATCGTTTAAACAATTTGTAAATCGGCTTAATCGACTCTAGGTTTTTACGCCTAAACATCGTTACGACTAAAACATAGCAACAATAAACCCGAGATAGGCGAGCACACCTTTAGTGCCGCTTTTGCATGCCTGTTTTTAGCACTCAATTTAAGAGTGACGGCACTTCTATCTCTTTCACATACAACAAAAAATTATTTTAAGCGGTATATATGAAAAATTTAGAATCTTCATTTAGAGCACTCAGAGTGCTGCACACAGCAAAAGATTTATTTACTCAAGATGGATTTAACACGGTGGGGGTTGACCGAATTATTGCAGAAGCTCAAACCTCCAAAGCCACTTTTTATAATGCTTTTCACTCAAAAGAAAGACTCATTGAGAGGTGCCTCATTTTTCAAAAAGATGCCCTCAAAGACAAGGTAATTTCGATTCTCTATTCTTACAATGAACTTATGGTGCTCGATAAACTTAAGCAGATTTACCTTCTACATACCAATTTAAATGGCCTTTATTATTTGCTATTTAAGGCAATATTTGAAATTAAAACGCTCTATCCAATGGCTTATCGCATTGCGATTGAATATAGAACTTGGCTTGTAAATGAAATTTATAAACTGCTTTTAACAGTCAAAACTGAGGCTTCAGTTGACGATGCACGGATGTTTTTGTTTATAGTGGATGGGGGAATGATTCAGCTTTTAAGTAAAAACCAGACAAGTGAGCAAGACAAGTTAGTAGAGTATTTTTTATTAATGATGTCTAAGAGATAGCCCCAATAGTCATCAAAACAAAAAGCCCGTGATTGGGCTTTTTATTTTTGGCGTGGCGATTAAAACTTAAGTTTTTTAAGTCCGCGACTCACACCATTTTGTAGAGCGGCTTTAATAATAGGGCCAATAAAAGGAACGCGACCTTTAAAGCTAATGGTGTAATCTAAACGCGTACGATTATTTCCCAAGTCAGTAAATTTCATGACACCACGGTGACCTTTAATTGGGCTAATGCCGCTCGTAATTGCATATTCAATCAGTTCATTTTCTTTGTAGACTAAATTGGTTTCTACAAATGAAGGGGTCAATGGAATAGACATTTTGCGTGCAGAGCCAACCCCATTACGAGCGTCTTTTCCGTTGCTAATGCGAGTCACTTTAGCAGGAGCAAAAAGTTTACTTAAGTTTTCATGCTCACTTAAAGTCGCAAAGACCTTATCTACGGGTGCATCAAATTCTTGTACGATGTTGATTTTTTGAGTTTTTAACATCTTATTCCCTCTAGAAATTATTTTGACATTGGTGATTGTCAGAATTTGGATGTTAACACGCTTTGGGTAATGGGGGAATTCTTCTTCGTCGGAGTTATTATGAGTCTGAAAAAAAAGCATCGCGATATATCTACAATGCTTTTTGGCCTTTTCTTAATTTTTTAAAGAAAGGCTGAATCACAGACCAGTTGGTTGAAACCCAGCAAATAAAGGAACCAGCCGTCACCATTGCTGTTCCTTGCCAAAAGCTCATTGAAAGTTGAGTTTGTAAAACAAACATCGCCAAAATAGACGAGATAATCGGGGTGAAATAAGAGGCCATCACAAGCACGGTAATGTTTCCATGAATGATGCCAATATTCCACGCGGCATAACCAAAACCCATGGCAGCAGAAGCAACTAAAAGGGTGAGGAGAGCTGGAATATCCATTGAAGGGATGGCAAAGTGCCCCGACACAAGCAGCTTGAACCATAGAGTGAGCGCGACACCAACAAAGAAAATGGAAATTGGATTTTGCCCATTACTTAATTTTTTGGTGAGTACACAGTAAAAAGCCCAAATGATGGCGCCTGCAAATGCCAAAATATAGCTGAGTGGGTTGCTATGAAAATTATCGACAAGACTATTTAGACTAAAATCACCGCTACCAGTTTGAATAAAAATAATGCCGAAAATTGAAAGCATTAGACCTAAAATAATAAGGAAATTAAACTTTAATTCCTTAAAAATAACAAAAGCTAAAACAGTTAAACTCGGCCACAGATAGTTAACAATACTAATTTCAATTGCTTGCCGTGCTGTCTGAGAATAAGCAATCGCAAATGAAAAGCACACCTCATAAGCCACGAACAGGATTGTGCCAAATATTAAGTATTTTTTAGAGATCTGCTTAAAGTCTGGAACTTTGAAAATGGCAAGCAACAGTAGCGCACTTAAAGAATAAATAAAGGTAACACCTAGCTCAGGTCCAATGGCGGCACTGACTTGTTTCATCAGACCGACCAGAGATGCCCACATGAGAATGGCGCTTAAACCAATCAATGTTGCTAGATTTTTTGACATAAAATTCAGTAAATAACGGTTAAAAAAATGGTAAAAGATTAAGTTGTACTAATGAAAGGAAACAATTTTCAAGCTAAGGAATATAGGACAAATTATATAAAATATAAACAATTAAATTTATTGATTGGTTGAATCTGCTATGTTTATTTAGCATTCATATGAGTTAAGAAATTTCGAATAAAACAACATTTGTACGAGGAAAATATGGAAGTCATTAAAACGGTTGGTGTTGTTGGAGCGGGTGTAATAGGTGCAAGTTGGACGGCCTTATTTTTATATAAAGGATTTAAAGTTAATGTTTACGACCCGTATCCTATAGATGAAGCGGTCTTTAAAAAAAGAATATCTGCAAATTTAAATGATTTATTGGCTTTAGACCAAAACGCTGAACCAAGTTATTCTCAGCAAGATGTACTGCTTCATCTGGAAATTTTTAATAATTTAAAAGATGCAGTTTCAGATGTAGATTTTATTCAAGAAAATGCCCCTGAACGTCTGGATGTGAAACAACAGCTGTATCAAGAAATCACAGCATATTGCCCTGAACATACCATTATTGCTTCAAGTTCATCGGGCTTAAAAGTGTCTGATTTTCAAAAAGAGGCGCAACATCCTGAACGTATTTTATTAGGTCATCCTTTTAATCCACCTCATCTTTTACCTTTGGTCGAGATCGTTGGCGGTAATTTGACTGATCCTCAAATTTTAAAACAGGCTTCTGAGTTCTATAAACAGCTGGGCAAGAATCCAATCGTTTTAAATAAAGAAGTAAAAGGGCATGTCGCAAACCGTTTGCAGGCTGCGCTATGGCGAGAAGCTTTTTCATTGGTTGAACAAGGCGTGTGCTCTGCCGAAGATGTCGATGTCGCGATTACCAGTGGGCCGGGTTTAAGATGGGCGCTCTTTGGTCCTTACATTAATATGCAGCTTGCCAACCAAAAGGGCTTTAAAGAAGCAATTCATCATTTAGGCCCACCAATGACAGAATGGTGGAACGATATGCATGCATTTCAACATTCAGACGAGACAACAGAATTATTGGAAGCAGAAACTAACCAGTTATTAACACAATATAAAGATATCGATTTATATCAAACCAGAGATAAAGGCCTGGTCGATATCTTAAAGCTCAGACAACAACTTAAGTTAGATTGAGTCAAATTTTGAAGACAAAGCCAGTCATTTTATTGCAGAGATGATTGGCTTTTTTTGTTGGGGTAAATAACAAAAACATCCCTAGCAGAAACAATCCTATATTCATTAAATGTTACTGAAATTCCTATCGCGTTGCATTTGAACTATATGCCTTACGTGAAAAGTAAGAATCGTTGCAAACCGTAAAGAAAGCCTCCTCATAATCAAAGGACATGATAGAAAATAGAGGAATAACAATATGCGCGCTCTAACTTACCACGGTGCCGAAGATGTTCGAGTAGAAACAGTAGCAGACCCTATTATTCAAGAACCAGATGACATTATTTTACGCGTGACTGCCACAGCGATATGTGGCTCTGATTTACATTTATACCGAGGCAAAATCCCTAGAACCGAACAGGGCGATATCTTTGGGCACGAATTTATGGGTGTGGTTGAAGAAGTCGGCCCAGCCGTCACCGCAGTGAAAAAGGGGGATCGTGTCATTGTTCCTTTTGTAATTGCCTGTGGCGAATGTTTCTTTTGCCAACTAGACCTGACCGCTGCTTGCGAAACTACGAATACAGGGCGCGGTGCAATTATTAATAAAAAGCAGATTCCACCAGGTGCGGCTTTATTTGGCTATAGTCATCTTTACGGCGGTGTACCGGGCGGGCAAGCGGAATATGTGCGCGTGCCAAAAGCCAATAAAGGCCCTTTTAAAGTACCCACTTCATTATCAGATGAAAAAGTACTTTTCTTGACTGATATTTTACCGACGGCTTGGCAGGCAGTGACCAATGCCCAAGTGAAGCGTGGCTCGACCGTTGCAATTTATGGTGCTGGTCCAGTCGGACTGTTAAGTGCTGCTTGTGCCAAGATGCTCGGTGCTGAAAAGATATTTATGGTCGATCACAATGACTATCGATTGAATTATGCAGCGGCAACATACGGTGCCATTCCAGTGAATTTTGACGAAGTCGATGCTGCCGAATTTATTATTCAACATACTGACAATTATCGCGGTGTTGATGCTGTGATTGATGCAATTGGTTTCGAGGCTAAAGGCAGTGTGATTGAAACAGTCCTAACCAATTTAAAACTAGAAGGTTCAAGTGGTGCAGCACTGCGTCAATGCATTGCTGCGGTTCGCCGTGGTGGGGTGGTTAGTGTACCGGGTGTATATGCAGGCCCGATTCATGGTTTCTTATTTGGTGATGCTTTTGATAAAGGCCTGACTTTTAAAATGGGACAAACCCATGTGCATCAATATTTGCCGCAACTCTTAGAATTGATTGAGCGTGGCGAATTAACACCTGAAACGATTATTACCCATCGAATGAAATTAGAAGATGCCGCAGAGGGTTACCGCATTTTTAATGAAAGAGAAGAGGACTGTCGTAAGGTGATTCTGCTTCCTTAATACGCTCTCTTATAATTTAGTCTTAAGCCTCTTAGTGAAAGGGGCTTTTTTATTTTGAAATGCACAACTTTTAGTGCAGCTTTTTACTTTTTATTTTAAACCGCACCCAAATTGCTCAAATTTAGTATTACTTTTAATCAAAAACGTAATACTAAGCTGGCATGTCCTTTGCATAGTTATAAACAATCAAAAGTGATCTAGGGTTCCGATACTTCATGTATGACTGGACCGAGAGTTCACGGTTCCTAGCGAACTACACGGAGGGATAAAAGCCCGGGAGGAAGTCTAAAACTATCCGACAGGAGTAGCTATGAACACTGCAAATTATCACAACAATCAGGCGATTTGGACCGAACTTTTACCCGGAGGACATCACTGGTCGGGCCGTATTCAAAAGGGAACCATTCTTAGATTTAAATCACTTGGCGCGCAAGCAAACGTTTCTTTGTTTTGTGTAAATGCTGCCGATGTGCTTGAACGTTTTAACATGCCTGACAGTTTAAAAGGGCAACACACAGCCTATTTAAAAGCATCCAATGTACTCTATTCAGACCTTGGTCGTGTCATGGCTTCCATTGTTCATGACGATCATGGTTGGAATGATGCGCTTTGTGGCCCGAGCCGACCTGAGCAAATTGAAAAGCAATTTGGTGCGCGCACATTTCAAGATGCCCGCAATGATATGTACCAAAACGGCTTAGACAGTTTACTCATTGAAATGTGCAAATACGGACTTGCCAGCCAAGACCTCAGTGCCGCCGTTAATTTATTTTCTAAAGTTGCGGCAGATAAAAATGGCGCTTTGTCATATGTCAGTTCTGATAACACCGATCAAACCATTGAATTGCGTTTTGAAATGGACTGTCTGCTATTTTTATCTGCCGCGCCGCATGGTTTAGACACCAGTTCATGCTATCAACCTGCCGATATTCAACTCAGTTTATTTAAAGCCAATTTACTAACAGACAGCGATATTTGTCGTGATGCGTGTTCGCAAAATCAGCGTGCGTTTCAAAACACAGCCCGCTACTACGCGCTTAGCAATATTTAAATCAGGAGAAGCATCATGACAGTTTTACAATCATTTGAAAAAGCAGTTTTAAATGAAGTTTGTCCTGCGGGTGAAGCGTGGATGTGCGAGGTTAAAAAGGGCCAATATTTTCGAATTATTGACCTGGAAGGAAACCAAGCGGTCGATACTTTGTTTATGAGTGCCGAAAATCCAACTGAGCGTTATAGCGCAATGGACACTTTGGCCATCAACCAACAAATCTATTTAGAAAAGGGCACCAAGCTCTATAGTAACTTTGGCCGTCCAATTGCCGTTATTCATGATGATAACTGCGGGCGCCATGACACCATTGGCGGTGCCTGTTCATGTGAAAGTAATACAGTTCGCTATGCACATGAAACGTATCCTATGCATAGTTGCCGTAACAACTTTATGTATGCCTTGGCAAAACATCCGATTGCAAAAAAGCATGGCTTAAATGTACGTCACATCGGCCCAAACATTAACTTTTTTATGAATGTGCCTGTGACACCAGACGGTCAGCTTAAATTTGATGACGGAATTTCAGGACCGGGTAAATATGTAGAAGTTCGGGCAGAAATGGATTTAATAGTTTTAATTTCCAATTGTCCTCAGCTCAATAACCCATGTAATGCCTATAACCCAACCAAAATTCAACTGGTTGTCCGTGAAGCGGAAGGGGTGTAGGCATGTTTAAAAAAGTTCTAATTGCCAACCGTGGTGCAATTGCCTGTCGCGTCATTCGCACCCTTAAAAAACTCGGGATCGCTTCGGTTGCAGTTTACTCCGAGGCCGACCGTGATTCTCTACACGTGACTTTGGCCGATGAAGCTTTCTTGATTGGTCCTGCACCTGCGCATCAAAGCTATTTAAATATTGAAAAAATCCTTGAGGTTGCAAAACAGTCGGGAGCAGAAGCCATTCATCCGGGTTATGGTTTTTTGTCTGAAAATGCCGAGTTTTGTGATTTGTGTGAAAGCCAAGGTATCGCTTTTATTGGTCCAACTTCAAGCCAAATGTTCGACTTTGGTTTAAAACATACTGCGCGTGAACTCGCTATTAAAAGCAATGTACCTTTACTTCCGGGCAGTTCACTACTTGCCGATGAAGCCGAGGCCTTAACCGAAGCAGCACGTATTGGCTATCCGGTCATGCTGAAAAGTACCGCGGGCGGTGGTGGTATTGGTATGCGTCTGGTCTGGAATGAAACTGAATTAAAAGATGCCTACCAAACCGTATCTTATTTAGCGCAGGTCAATTTTAAAGATGCGGGTTTGTATTTAGAGAAATTTGTACAACATGCACGCCATATCGAAGTACAAATTTTTGGTGATGGGCAAGGGCAAGTTTTAGCGTTGGGTGAGCGTGATTGTTCGGTACAACGCCGTAATCAGAAGGTGATTGAAGAAACACCCGCACCACATTTAAATGAACAGCAACGCGACTATCTTCAAAAAGTTGCGATTCAACTCATGCAGTCGGTGAACTATCGCTCGGCGGGCACAGTTGAGTTTGTCATGGACACCGAAACCCAAGAATTTTATTTCTTAGAAGTCAACACGCGTTTGCAAGTCGAGCACGGCGTGACTGAGCAAGTGTTTGGTGTGGACTTGGTCGAGTGGATGGTTACCTTGGCAAGCGGTGACTGGTCAGCACCGACTGAAAAGTTAGAGCCAACAGGACATTCCATTCAGGTTCGTCTTTATGCCGAAGACCCAATTAAACAGTTCCAGCCGAGTGCAGGCTTACTCACACATGTTAAATTTGACCCGCAAGCGCGAGTCGAAACATGGGTAGAAACAGGTTCAACGGTGTCATCTTTTTATGATCCAATGATTGCCAAAATCATTGTGACTGCTGCAACACGGGACCAAGCCATAGAGGCAATGAATGCTAGTCTTGCAAATACGCAAGTCGCAGGCATCGAAACCAATCTGGAATATTTGCAAAACATTATTGCTTGCGATGTCTTTGCTTTGGGTACTCAAACCACCCGATTTTTAAATACGTTTGAATGGAAAACTCAAAAAATTGAAGTATTGCAGTCTGGTATTCAAACCGCAATTCAAGACGTAACAGGTCGATTAGGTTATTGGGATGTCGGTGTACCGCCATCAGGTGCTATTGATCCACTCAGTTTAACGGTGGCAAACCAGCTTTTGGCCAATGAACCAAATACGGCAGGGCTTGAATGTACCTTGCAAGGGCCAACTTTAAAGTTTCACTGCGATAGCCAAATTGTCATTACGGGCGGTGATATGCCTTCAAAACTTGATGGTGAACTTGTGCCGATGTGGCAAACCGTCAATGTAAAAAAAGGCCAAGTTTTAAAATGTGGGCTTATCCGTTCAGGTTGCCGTAGCTATATAGGTGTGAAAGGTGGTTTTGATGTTCCTGACTATTTAGGGTCACAGGCGACTTTCACTTTAGGGCAGTTTGGTGGATATGCAGGTCGTAATTTATTGATTGGCGATATGCTGCCGATTACTGAATATTCCGCTCAATCGACTACAGCTTTAGCTCAAGCGCAAATTCCTAGCTTTACCCAAAACTGGGAAATTGCAGTCATGTATGGGCCACATGGCGCACCAGATTTTTTCACCAAACAAGATATTGATACCTTCTTTTCCAATGAGTTTGAAATTCACTATAACTCAAGCCGCACAGGCATTCGCTTAATTGGACCAAAACCTGAGTGGGCGCGTGAAGATGGCGGTGAGGCAGGCTTACATCCTTCCAATATTCACGACAACGCTTATGCGATTGGGGCAATTGATTTTACCGGCGATATGCCAATTATTTTGGGGCCAGATGGTCCGAGCCTAGGTGGTTTTGTCTGTCCTGCGGTAGTGATTCATTCCGAGCTTTGGAAAATCGGGCAGCTTAAAGCAGGCGATAAGGTCAAATTTGTACCTGTGAGTTATACACAAGCGAAAGCACTCGATCAAAAATATCATCAAAGCTTAACCACAACTGATACAACGCTAATCAATTTTAATCCAGCTATTCAAGCAGAACCCGACACTTTAAAAGATGCCGTTCTGGCAACTTTAGAAGGTGAAGCTGACTTACCAAGCGTGACCTATCGACCAGCAGGAAATAGCTATTTGTTGGTGGAATATGGTGAGTTAGTACTTGACCTAAATTTACGCTTCCGTATTCATGCACTCATGCAATGGGTCAAAGATCAAAACATTCAGGGTATTATCGACTTAACACCGGGTATTCGTTCACTACAAATTCATTTTGATTCAATCCAGCTCGATCAACTTGAGCTTTTACAGAAACTTCAACAAGCAGAAGCCGAGTTACCCGATATTCAAAATATGCAGGTGCCTTCACGAACTGTCTATTTACCTTTAGCTTGGGAAGATTCACAAACTCAACTTGCCACCGAGCGCTACACACAAATTGTTCGACCAGATGCGCCGTGGTGCCCAGATAACGTCGAGTTTATTCGCCGTATTAATGGCTTAGCTTCTAAGCAAGCGGTTAAAGATGTGGTCTATAGCGCAAACTATTTGGTGATGGGTTTAGGCGATGTGTATTTAGGTGCACCCGTTGCGACGCCGCTCGATCCACGCCAACGTTTAGTCACCACAAAATATAACCCTGCGCGAACTTGGACACCTGAAAATGCGGTCGGCATTGGCGGTGCGTATATGTGTGTGTACGGTATGGAAGGGCCGGGTGGTTACCAGTTTGTTGGTCGTACCACTCAAATGTGGAGTCGTTATCGTAAAAATGCCGACTTCGAAGATGGCAAACCGTGGTTATTACGCTTTTTTGACCAAGTTAAGTTTTATGAAGTTTCTGAGGCTGAACTTCTGCAAATGCGAGAAGACTTTAAGGCAGGTCGTCTACAACTTCGTATTGAAGATGGTGTGCTTAACTTAAAAGAATACAACGAGTTTTTAAAAACACATCAAGACAGAATTCAAGCCTTTAAAGATACACAGCAAGCTAACTTTGAGGCTGAACGCCGCCGTTGGCACGAAGCGGGCTTGCAAGAATATATTTCTGAAAGCCTAGATGCTGTTGATGAAGGCGAAACAGTGGTTATTCCTGAAGGAGGCTGTACAGTCGAATCACACATGCCGGGGTCAATCTGGAAAATTGAATGTGCATCGGGTGATATTGTTGAAGAAGGTGCAACCCTTGCGGTAATTGAGGCAATGAAAATTGAAATTCCAATTATTGCGCCCGAACGTATGAAGGTCGAAACCATTACCATTGAAAAAGGGCAAACCGTAAAAACAGGACAAGTGCTATTTACCTTAGCACCTGTCGCTTAAACTAAAAGAGAGCATCGATATTGATGCTCTCTTTTTTTATTATGCTTCGGTCAAATGCTTTAATACTTTATGACTATGTTCAACAGCTTCTAATTTAATTTTCGACTCTGGGTTACCTGATAAAGGCGAAACGTCATAAAGCAAGTAAGTGGCGCTTAACTGCATTTGTGTATATTGAATTGAATATTGAACCGCTTTTAAAAAACTATCCGCTAAGTTTTCTCGGTCATTCACCATATCGGCTTCTTTTTGCCCGACTGTCATACTAATAATGACTTTTTTATCTTTTAATTTATCGCCTTGAGAGCCATAAGCAAACTGATAAGTAAAAACTTCATCAAACCATAACTTCAAAATTGCCGGCATATTAAACCAGAACATTGGATATTGCAGAATGATGGTGTCATGGCGTAGCAACGCTTCTTGTTCAGCACTCACGTCAATTTGGTAGTCTGGATAAAGCTGAAAAATATCTCGGACTTCAAGGTCCGGATAGGTTTTTATAAGTTCATTCACTATCGTTTTATTTGCAATTGATTGAGCGTAGTAGGGATGGGCCAAAATAAGTAAAGCCATAATAATGCCTTGTAGCTATAAAAATCATAGTCACTATAATTTTTATAGTATGGGTGTACAATAACTATCAAAGTTGATAGGTGGCGTTTAAAAATGGCAAATACTGGAAATAAATGTGAAATCACCATGAATGGAAAAACCTATCCATGTCATATCAGTATGGCTATGGATTTGGTGGGTGGAAAATGGAAAGGCGTTATTTTGTATTATCTAAAAGATGGGCCAAAACGTTTTAATGAAATCAATCAATTAATGCCAACCATCACAGAAATGACCTTAAGCCTTCAACTTAAACAATTAGAGCAAAGTGGCTTAATATCTCGAACCGTTTATGGTGAAAAAGCACCGATTAAAGTGGTTTATGAAATGACCGAATTAGGCCAGTCTTTTAAGCCTGTTTTAGAGTCTTTATCAGTATGGGCGCATACAATGATTAATCAGTCATAAGATGAAAAATTAACTTTTTAAAAATATAAATATTAGCCCTATCCCTGTGCATGGGGCTTTTTTTTGCCCAAAAATCACTCATAAATTTCTGTCAAGCCTATCAAAACCATGTTTAAAAACTGGCACATTTTCTGCATCTCATATCAGTAATACAAAAACTGAATTTGGTAATACCAAGCTAGAGGTGCGATATGAACGATGTAAAACCTGTGGTTCAACCAAAGCCAACTTTAAAAGCCTTTTTAGTCGAATTGCTCAGCGTACGCGCAGGCGTATATATCAAGCAAAACAATCAGCTGCCTAAAACAAAAGGATAAGACTGTGGCAAAACAAAAGCTTGCTCGAATCAGTATTACCGTGCCTGAAACGACACTTAACGCACTCGATCAAAAAATTGTCGAGCAGAACTATGAAAGTCGCTCGAAAGCCATAGTCGACATGATTAATAAACACCTGATTGCAGAGCAAGCACAGGCCAATGAAGTCATGGTAGGCACGTTGACGCTGCTTTATGACGCTAGCCAAATGACCTTGCGTAATCAATTGGTCGATTTACAACAACAGTTTTTAGCACAGGTGATTAGTTCACTTCATATCCAGCTCGACCAACAAAAGATATTGCAAGTCATGTTAATGCAGGGCGCAAGTTCTGAGCTTAGACAAATTAGCCAGCAATTTATTGTGTTGAAAGGAGTGATTAAAGGGCATTTAGAACTGATGGATGCCGTCATGCCGCCTATACAGCAAAATGACTAAATGAGGAGTAGCGTGTTGAAAAATTTATGGACAATTCAAGACTGGAAAACAGCATATCAAAACGGGCAAATCTATCTTGCAGATCTGATTGGCTATGTTGCAGAAATTAAAAATGATGATAGTGCGTGGATTGAAATTGCATCGAACGAGCAGATTCAATCGCAAATTGATATTTTAAAAGACCAGAATATTGCTGACTTACCTTTATATGGTGTGCCATTTGCAGTTAAAGACAACATTGATGTCGCTGGCTTTCACACGACTGCTGCCTGTAAAGAGATTCAATATTTAGCTAAGCAAGACGCTGCCGTAGTTGCCAAGCTAAAAAAAGCAGGGGCGATTGTGGTTGGAAAAACCAACCTCGATCAGTTTGCAACGGGGCTGGTTGGTGTTCGCTCTCCATACGGTGCAGTAAAAAATAGTTTTAACCCTGAATATATTAGCGGTGGGTCAAGCTCTGGTTCTTCAGTGGTGGTTGCCAACGGCATTGTGCCTTTTAGTTTGGGGACTGATACGGCGGGTTCAGGTCGTGTTCCTGCGGGCCATAACAATATTGTGGGTCTTAAGCCGACAAAGGGCTGGTTTTCTACCACAGGTTTAATTCCTGCATGTCGCACCATTGATGTCATTTCTATTTTTGCGCTGCATATTGATGATGCTTGGACAGTTGCCAATTTAATGCAGGGCTACGATGAAACGGATGAATATTCACGAGTACATCCAGCCAATGTACCAACTCAATTTTCTAAACAAAAAATTGCCATTCCTGCACAGCTTGAGTTTTATGGTGATCTTGCATCTGAAAAAGCCTTTTTGGTGGCAATTGAGCGCGTTAAAAAACTGGGCTATGAAGTTGAGAGTATTGATTTCAGCGCGTTTAATGAGCTTGCTGCCGCACTGTATAACGATGCTTGGGTGGCAGAAAGAACAGTCGCCGTTGAACGCATGACAACACGTGAAAAGGCTCATCCTGTTATTGCTCAAATTATTGCGCAGGCAGATAAATTCAAGGCAACAGATGCGCTTCAAGCCGAATATAACCGTGCCGTTTTGGCTCGAAAAATTAATTTGGCATTACAACCTTTTGATGGATTGATGGTTCCGACAGCACCAACCATTTACACCATTGCCGAAGTTGAAGCCGACCCATTGACTAAAAATGCGCACATGGGGGCCTATACCAACTTTGTCAATTTTGCCGATCTTTCGGCTTTAGCTTTACCAAATGTACTCCGTGAAGACGGCCTACCAAACGGCGTAACCTTTATTGCACCAGCTTGGCACGATCAGGCACTGGCCAATTTTGCGCAGCTTTGGCAAGCCGAAACATCGCTGAATTTAGGTAAATCAACTCAACATTATCAACAAAGTATAGAGATCCAATCGAATCATTCAGTACAGCTTGCGGTGGTAGGAGCGCATTTAACAGGCATGCCCCTTAATTTTCAGCTGACTAGCCGCAATGCAACTTTGCTTAAGAAAACCCAGACCGCAGAGACTTATAAGCTCTTTGCCTTAAAAAATACCACGCCGCCAAAGCCGGGGCTGCAATGTGATGCAGCAGGGACATCAATTGAAGTGGAAGTGTGGGATGTTCCTTTAGCAAATTTTGGAGCCATTGTGGCTGAA
Source organism: Acinetobacter sp. 1542444 (assembly GCF_000581835.1). Taxonomy (NCBI): domain Bacteria; kingdom Pseudomonadati; phylum Pseudomonadota; class Gammaproteobacteria; order Moraxellales; family Moraxellaceae; genus Acinetobacter; species Acinetobacter sp. 1542444. The sequence continues at coordinate 107,813 of NZ_JEYA01000001.1, forward strand.
GTACCTGCACCACTTGGTATTGGGAACTTGAAACTAAAAGATGGAACATGGGTCAAAGGCTTTATTTGCGAAGCTTACGCCATTCATGATGCAACCGATATTAGCCATTTTGGAGGCTGGCGAGCTTATATACAGTCACTCAATCAAACCGCTCAAAGTGTTGTTAGTAAAAATGTTGGGGAAGTTTCTATATGATTAAAAAAGCGTTGTTATCCGTATCTATTTTATCGGCAGTTGTATTGGGTGGGTGTGACAATACAGCTAAAGTGCCTGAGGCTAAACAAGACGCTCAGGCATCCACAAATACAAAACCAATCACTATTGGCTATAGCGATTGGCCGGGCTGGGTGGCTTGGCAAGTGGCTATTGAAAAAGGCTGGTTAAAAGAAGCAGGGCTAAATGTAGAGTTTAAATGGTTTGATTATTCCGCATCGCTTTCGGCTTTTTCGGCAAATCAGCTCGACGCTGTGTTGGTCACCAATGGCGATAACTTGGTAACAGCTTCGGGTGGTACGCAAGGCATGATGATCATGGCAACGGATTATTCCGCGGGCAATGATGTCATTATTGCAAAAGAAGGCATTAATACCATTCAAGACTTAAAAGAAAAATCAATCGGTGTCGAAAAAGGCTTGGTTGACCATCTTTTATTGGCAACTGCTTTGTCCGATCATAACATTAAAGCGAATGAGGTGAAGCTGGTAAATTCAGCGACGAACCAATTACCTCAAGTGTTTAATAGCCCAGATATTTCCGCGATTGCTGTTTGGCAACCTGTTGCGGGTCAGGCATTAAAAGCCGTAGCTGGTTCTAAAATTATCTATACCTCTAAAGACAAGCCGGGTTTAATTTATGACACACTGACCGTCAACATGAGCCATTTAACAGCTCATCAAGAAGAATGGAAAAAAATCATTCAGGTGTGGGACAAAACAGTTAAATATATTAATGACCCTGCAACTCATGCCGATGCAGTTAAAATCATGGCAAACCGTTCAGGGGTCGACCCAAAACAATATGAATTAATGGTCAGTGGTACACATCTATTAGATATCAATGCCAATAAAAAGGTATTTGCTAAATCAGATGGTTTCGGCTCGATTTATGGCTCGACCTATCACGTTAATAAATTTAACGTTGAAAACGGGATTTATAAAACCGAACAAAATGTAGATGGGCTGATTTATCCAGCACTCATAGAACAGCTCAAATAAGCCTAGTAAATAAAAAAGCCCAAGATGAACTTGGGCTTTTTAATGTGTTTCTTATTTTTCTGTACTGACCTGAGTCATACGCGGAATTTTTGGTAAGTCTTGTAAAGCTGGGTCAAGCTCATCTTCTTCAGCGTGAACTAAATAATCTACCCGTAAACGGAGCTGTTTAAACTCAGGGGTACTCATTAAGTCGAGTGAGCGTGGACGCGGCAAATTAACTTCAATAATTTCCTTAATTTCACCGGGATTGGCTTTGAGTGCCACAATTCGGTCTGCCAGTAAAATGGCTTCATCCATGTCATGGGTCACAAAAATAATCGTGATATCAATGTTTTGCCATAAATCCATTAAGTGCTTTTGCATTTTTTGGCGAGTATGTGGGTCGAGCGCACCAAAAGGTTCATCCATAAGTAAAATTTTAGGTTGATTAACTAAAGCTCTAGCAATCGCAACGCGCTGTTTCATGCCACCAGAAAGTTGGTGTGGATACTGATTTTCATATTTTTCTAAACCAATAATATTGATCCATTCGCGTGCTTGAGCTTCGGCTGTCATTTGACTAGCGCCGCGCATTTGCGGACCAAACATTACGTTTTCTTTTACAGTTTTCCACGGAAAAAGGGTATAGCCCTGAAACACCATGCCGCGTTCAGGGCATGGACCCGTAATGCATTCGCCGTCTACTAAAACTTCTCCACTATGGTACGGGTCTAAACCTGCGATAACACGGCTTAGTGTCGATTTGCCGCAGCCCGAAGGACCAATTACACAAATAAATTCTCTTTTATGAATTTTTAAATCGAGTTTATTTAACACAGTGCGTTCGCTGTGACCATGCTTAAACACTTGGCTCAGTTGTTTAGCTTCTAAAATAACAGGACGTTCATAAATTTTTTGAAAGTATTCATGCACGTTAAATGTTGAATCGTTCATTATTTTGCTCCTACTTTCCAAGTGAACATCCGCTCACCTAACTTCATTAATAGCCAATCACAGATCAGGCCAATCACCCCAATAATCAAAATAGCTGCATAGACATTGTCAAAGTTTTGATAGCGCGCCTGTTGGGTAATAAACCATGTAATACCCGAGGTCGTACCAATCAACTCCGAAACAATTAAATAGGTCCATGCCCAACCTAATAGCACGCGTAAATCACGGTAAATATCAGGTAAGGCCGCAGGAATCACCACATGAAATAAACTTTTGAGCTTATTGGTACCAAGCGTATAGCCAGCTTCAATTAAGCTTCGATCTACCATTCGTGTGGTATTGGCAATAATGAGAATTTGCTGAAAAAGTGTACCAATCACAATAATGGCAATTTTAGGCGCATCATTAATCCCTAAAATTGCTACTGCAAGTGCACCAAAGGCGGGAGCGGGTAAGTAACGGAAAAACTCAACAAACGGTTCTGTTAACAGGGATATCCGCTTAGAAAAACCACACAAAATACCCAGTGGAATTCCAATCAATGAAGAGATAAAAAAAGCTGAAAATACCAGTTTAATACTGTGCCATAAACTTTGATGAAACCACGGCGAATCAGGTTGTTCAGGTGGCGTGGTAAATGCGGTGACCAAAGCCCTAGCGACTTCATGGGGAGCGGGTAAATAAATCGGATTGACCAAAATACCTTGTGGTGGTGCAGAATTTCGATTGACTGCATTTTGTGCTTCGAGATAGAACACATTTTTATCAATGCGACTTCCTACTTGTAAGTAAGCAACACTTCCCGAACTCGTGATTTGTACTTGAGGATGCCAAACAAAAGGTAAGTAACTGATTGCGCACCAAAGACATATTGGAATAACGAAAGAACAAATACTGAGAATCAGCTTGTTCTTTCGCGTAAATTCCTTTGCAACATAACCCATATCGAGAGCTCCCCATTTTGATCAGTATTACGATTTTCATAAAACGTAATATTGTTAAGCAAAATAAGTGCCATCTTTAAGGTGCTCTAGATGACTTAAGACGAGGGAACTAAAGTTTCATGTAAATACACCCAAGAACATTTTTTATCTTCTACTCTAATGCAGGCCGTAGAGGTACGTACTGTCTCGGTTTCATCAGTTTGCTGATGTTCCTGATATTGCACCCAACAATAATTTTCAAATTCGTATAAAGCTGTACTCTTAATAATGTCGATTTTTAAAGAGGGTTTCTTTCCCATATTTTGACTAAATAAGCTTTTAACTTCGGCTAAACCAATACTCTGACCTTGAACCGTAACCATCTTAAAATTTTGATCAAAGTTATCTAAAAGTGGGCTCAGGCTTTGTTCTGCATTTTTTCCTGTAAATACATTTTCTATTAAAACATGTAGGTCAATGACACTTTGAATGGCTTGATCCATTTGTTTAGACATGGGTTTTCTCCTTTAAAACCTTACCTTTGTTTTAGATAAACTAAAAAGTATGTAAGTTAAGGGAAGATAAGCTATTTTATATAAATAGACAATTCTGTCTGTTTTTTATAAAATATCGATGATTATGACTCAGTTTTTATAATAATGATGTCCCATAAAATATTTCAAATTTTAAATAGTTTAGGGTTGGTCGCACAGAACCGCGTTCTTCATGTGCAATTTTCCAACGCATCATTAAACAATCAAGTCTTCTTGCAACGCATTGAGGGCGAACATACCCTCAACCAAGGTAGCGTTGCTGAGTTACTGTGTCTGTCGACAAACGCGCATATTGCATTAAAACAATTTATTGGCTGTCAGGTTGCTGTCGATCAGGTGACGGACACAGGCCAGTTTTTTAGAACTACAGGCATTATTACCGAAGCGAGCCAAGGGCAAAGTGACGGCTCACTCACCATTTATAACCTTACCTTAAAAGACCCAACTGCACTCTGGCATAAACGCCGCAATAGCCGCGTGTTTATGAATAAAAGCGTGCGCGATATTAGCGAAATTCTGTTTAAAGAATGGCAAGGCAAAAGTCCGTTATTTGCCTCAAGCTTAACCTTTGATACAGCAGGCTTAACCAAAGATTATGATGTGCGTCCGTTTGTGATGCAGTCAAACGAAAGCGATTATGACTTTTTAACCCGTTTGTGGCGTAGTGAAGGCATTAACTGGTTAATCGATGAATCACAGCTTTTTGTCGCTGACCCGAAGGCTTCCATTCAGCCACAAGTGTTACGTTTAATTGATGATAACCAAAACTATCAGGCGCTTGAGCGCCGTAGCCTACGTTACCAACGCAGCAGTGCGACAGAACAGTTCGATACCATTACCCAAGTCAAGGCAGAGCGCCGCTTACAACCGACTTCGGTTCATGTGCAACGCTGGCAAGCCGATGCCCTACAACAAGAAGAAGGCAGTGGCAGCGTACAAGGCACGCAAAAGCACAGCGAAAACTATGATAATGCTAGCCTGAATCTTGAAGATGCATGGCACGTTAGCCCAGCGTGGATGCAGGACCCAAAAGGCGAAGATCAAGCCACAGCTTCAGGCAATAGCCAGATTGAACAGCTTAACCAGCACATAAATGCTTATCATCACCTGAGCTCTAAACAATTTACCGTTTCAGGTAACGTCCGTGATGCACAGGTAGGTTACTGGTTTGAGCTGAATGACCATCCAGAACTCGACCAACATGACAGTGTCGACAAAGAGTTTTTAATCTTAAGCAAGCACTACTATAACCAGAATAATTTACCGAAAGAATTACAGCAGCAACTTGAGCGTCTGTTGCCAAAAGACAAGCTCAAGGCAGCCGAACTCGACAGCCAAAATCCTGAGCAACGCCACTTTGCTGAACTGAATGTCGTTCGTCGCAACATTAAAGCTGTGCCTGAATATAACCCACTAGAGCACCGACCAGCAGCTCACCCGCAGCGCGCTAGAGTGGTGGGGCTGGAAGGAGAAAGCATTCATGTCGACCAGTGGGGACGTATTAAGGTCCGCTTCCTGTTTACCAGAACTGACGACCATAGCCATGACGGTGGAGCGGGAAGTAACGACAATGACACTGACTCGGCTTGGGTCGATGTGCTGACTCCGTGGGCAGGTGCAGGTTATGGCGCACGCTTCTTGCCACGTGTTGGTGAGATTGTTGTCATTGACTTTTTTGACGGCGACATTGATCGTCCATTTGTAGTCGGGCGCATTCACGAAGCTGAATGCCACCCAACGCAGTTCGACCAGAAAGGTCAATTACCTGATACTAAAAAACTCAGCGGCATCCGCTCAGAAGAATTCGACGGTAAGGGCTTTAACCAACTCCGTTTTGATGACACGACAGGCCAGATCAGTGCCCAGCTACAAAGTAGTCATGCGGCCAGCCAACTAAACCTCGGTAACTTAAGCCATCCAAAAGACAAGGCTGAAAGTGAAGGCCGAGGTGAAGGTTTTGAGCTACGAACAGACCAGTGGGGGGCGGTAAGAGCTGGCAGTGGCTTACTCGTTAGTACCCATAAACAAGACCAAGCTCAAGGTGTACACCTAGATGCAAATGAGGCTAAACAACAAATCGAAGGTGGCCTCAACAATGCCAAGGCACTCAGTGAAGTTGCTAAAAATCAGCAAACTGATCCATTGGAAGTTCTTGAGAACTTAAAAACGTTTATAGAACAAATTGAAGAAAAAGATCAAGATAAAGCTGCCGCTTTTAAGCAAGCCTTGATGATATTAACCGCACCTAACAGTATTGCTCTAGCCAGTAATGAAGACATTCACCTCAGTGCAGATGCTCAGTTAAGTCAAACTGCTGGTGATAGCATTAACCTGACCACTCAAAAGAACCTGATTGCACATGCCCAAAATAAAATTAGCCTTTTTGCAGCTCAAGAAGGTGCAAGACTTTATGCAGGCAAAGGTAAGGTCGAGATACAAGCACAAGGTGATGGAGCAGATTTAATTGCCCGTAAAGCTGTTCAGATTATTTCAACAGAAGACAAAATTGAAATTAGTGCTTCTAAAGAAATCGTTATCACGGCGGGTGGCTCTCAAATCAAGATTAATGGCTCGGGAATTTTCCCTGTCACTGGTGGCAAGTTTGAGGTAAAAGCTGGGCAGCATTTGTTTATGGGGGGAGGAAGTGCGAATTTTAGTTCTTCACTACCGCCTCCACCAAAACGTGGGCAAGGTGTACTTGAGCTTTTGCATGACTATTCACATGGAGCATTTGTTAAAGGGGCTGGTTATACCGTAACTGATAATTTGGGCAAAGTCGTTAATGGAAAGCTAGACGATAAAGGATTTGCTCGTGTTTCTGGTTTGGCAACGGGTTCAGTGAAGGTTCTATTTGATCCAGATCCTCGTAATCCTTGGGATGAGGCAAGTGATTTTAAACGCAAGGTAGAGTGGCCAAATCAAAATGATGCAGAAGGAAGCGTTGGTATTGCATCTGGCAATAAAGGGTTAACCGAAACATTGAAAAATGACTTTAAAAAGTTGAGTCAACTTGCAGACAATGTGAAATCTGTACAGCAGAAGATTGAATCGGTTAAAAAAATTAAAGATCAAGGTGCTCAAGCATTACTACCAATGGCGATTGAACAGGTTTTAGGGGGGAGTGATGGATCTAAGTTAAGTCAATCATTTGTTAGTCAAAATAGCTTTATGCCTTCAAGTCAGCAGAGTAATCCACTCCGAATGTTGACTCAAGCAAGCTCTGACAAAACAGCAATAACAAAAATCCAATCACCTTTTGAAACGTTTGTATAATTTGAGAAGAACATGTCACAAAATTCAGTCGTTGCTCCTTTAAATACTTTTAGTCCCGAAGATTTAACTGCAAAAAAATCAGAAGTTGATAAATGGTTTAGAGAATATACGAATAATATTATTACTGTTGACCGACTAGAGACAATTTGTAGAAGTGTACCTGTTTTAGGTAGTGCCTTTGCTGTTGGTGATATCATTATTGATATTATAAGTATGATTAATAAAGGTATTGATAAAGTTGAGATCTTTGATTGGTTGAATTTGGGAATTGATGTCATTGGATTGGTCCCAATGGGACCGGTTGGACCTTCGGTGCGTGGTGCAGCCCGGCCAGCATTATTTTATGTAAAGAATGAATCCGAAAAAATTATAAAAGCACAAGCAAAGAAATTAGGAAAAAAAACATTAACTTCTCAGGAAGTGAAAAAAGCTTTAAGTACAGGGTTTAAAGACAGCGCAAGTGTATTTTTAACGACTATTATTGCTGAAAAAGTAGCGGGTACTTTAGAAAACTTTGCTAAGAAGGGACAGAGTTTACTTAATCAGGTACTAAAAGAAGTTGGTAACTGGATTGTCTTATTAACAAAAACTATTGATGACGGCTTTAAGAAATTAGTAAGCGGCTCTTTAAATGGACTTCCAAACCTCAAGCGAGCGGGCCAGCAGTCTTTAGGAGTTATAAAAGGAATATTTGAACTTGATGGAACTCGTATAGTCAATAATGCAAAATATGCTGCCGAAAACGTTACAAAGACTGTGGGTAAAGGGTATGTCAACCTAGCCAACTTAGTAGTCTCTGATGAAGCACGAGTTAAAGTTTTAGCTTTAGGCGCAAAAATAAGATCTATAGGACAAGTTGCTCAAGGAAAAGTAAATGGTTTAAGTGATCCTAATACTTTATGGACTATTGGTTGGCTATTTAGCATTATGGGAATGGTTGCAGCAAAACATCGGCAAAAGAGAGCCCAAATTAAGGCCAAAGAAACGACCAAAGCTAATGCAACTCATTCATCAACTGCGACTGATAAATCAAATACACAAGCTCATGCAAAGAACAATGCCAATCAGTGTAAAAACTGTATGGGTGGTACAGATGACTCAATTACCTTTGCAATGGGTACAGAGTTTTTTACCCATGTCGATGCACAACTTGGCGGAGTAATTCAGGACAGTATTGGCCGTACTTATGTTTCAAACCTTTACCAGATGGATGACTCTATATTTGGAGCACGTTGGGTTACTCCATTTACTACAAAAATTTCTCGTAAATTTAAATATAGTCCAAAGAAAAAAGACCACAAAGACTATTTAAACGGGCTTGAATACATTCGTTTAGATGGCCGAGCTATCAATCTGCCTGACCTAAAGAAGGGTCAAAGTATTTATGATCCTATTGAGCAATACACTTATACAGTTTTATCAGATCAGCTTCATTTAATTGCCTACGGTGAAGACGAGAAACGCTATTATGAAAAGTACGGCGAGGACTATCGTCTATCCTATATAGAGCGTAAAAATGGTTTCAAAGTCGCTTTACGTTATGACCATGTTTCTATCGATAATAAAACAATTTTATCGGACATTTTATTTAAACAGGACGATAATTTGCTGGCTCATTTAGCTTTGCAATTAAATCCACAAGGTCTGGTTTCCGATATTTGGATAATCAAAAATGGCCAATTAGATCGTGTGTTGGCAAGTTATGATTATGATCAACAAGGTGACTTGATTCAGGCAACAAATGAATTTGCAGCTTCTTATTATTATCAATATACCCATCATTTAATTACACGTTATACAGATCTTACTCATCGTGGCATGAACTTAAAATGGGATGGTATTTTACCTACTTCAAAAGCGATTGAAGAGTGGGCAGATAACGCTAGTCGCGCTTCGAAACTTGAGTGGGATAAAGATATCCGAAAAACGACAGTGTTAGATGTTGAAGGGAATAGCACTGAACATTACTATGATATAGATGGCTATACCTACCGTATTGTTTATCCTGATAATTTCGAAGAGTGGTTCTTTCGAGATGATGCGAAAAATATAACGCTCCATATTGCTAGAGATGGTTCGAAAACTTCTTATACTTATGATGAGCGCGGTAATGTCTTGACAACAACTCAAGATGATGGTGCGACAAGTTATTTTGAATACGATGAAAAAAATCAACTCACTGGTATGGTTGATGCCGAACAGGGACGTTGGTTTAAGCAATATGATGGTTCTGGTAATCTAATCAAAGAAATTGATCCACTTAAGCATGAAACGGCTTATGCATACAATGCTATGGGCTTAGTAACTTCCATTACAGATGCTAAAGGTGGAAGTAAGTCACTCAAATATGATGATCAAGGGAATTTAATCAGTTATACAGATTGTTCAGGTAAAGAGACCAAATGGCAATATGATGAGCGTGGTCGTGTAATCAGCATTGAAAATGCATTAAAGCAAAAAGTTGAGTATTTTTATACTGAACTTACCTTAGAAAATCGAGAACCAATTATAAAGGGTTTACCTCTGAATGCTTTTGGTCAACTTGAAAAGATCAAACATGCTGATGGCACAGAAGAACACTTCATTCATGATGCTGAAGGGCGTTTACTGGCACATATAGATCCTAAACAGAACATCACTCGCTATGAATATGATGAGGCGGGTTTAATTCTGTCTCGTACAGATGCTTTAAACCACAAATTAAAATATAAATGGGATCGATTGGGACGTCTAACCCGACTCATTAATGAAAATGGTGCAAGTTATCAATTTTTTTATGACCTTGGTGGGCGTTTAATTAAAGAAATCGACTTTGATGGTAAGGAAACGGTATACCACTATGATGAAAACTCGGGCCAACTTACAACCAGTATTGAAGTTGCATCTGCTTATGGACAAGACCTCAAAGACCGGGCTGCACCGAAAGACCGAATTCAACAATTTATTTTTGACAGTATGGGGCGTTTAGAACAGCGTACTGCGGGCTATGGTCACTATGGTTTAGAACTGGAAGAAAAGCAGTCTGAAGAATTTGCCTATGATTATATGGGGCGAATCATTCAAGCTAAAAATACTCAAAGCAATTTACAATGGTTTTATGATGCGGCTGGCAATTTAGTACGGGAACACCAGCAAGATTATAAAATCAATAAAACCGCGGTGTGGAAACACCAATATGACGAAATTAATGATCGAATCAAAACGACTCGTCCAGATGGGCAGATTATTGACTGGTTGACCTATGGTAGCGGTCATGTACAAAGTTTAATCGTAAATGGTCAAGACCTTGTTAGCTTTGAGCGTGATGACTTACACCGAGAAATTGCACGCCACTATGCCAACGGATTGAGTCAAGAACAGCAATATGACTTGGCAGGTCGTTTGAAAAGCCAAATGATGTTAAGTGAACATGAAAATGGCTATCAAAACCAATATAAGCCGCACAACAATGCATTAGAACAGACCAGTCAACTGGTACAGCGACTTTACCAATATGATAAAACAGGTGAGCTAACGGCTATTAGAGATACACGCCGTGGCAATATTGCCTATAAGTACGATCCTGTAGGGCGTTTACTTGAAGCGAGCAGTAAACTTGGAAAAGAAACGTTTAACTTTGACCCTGCCAGTAATATTATAGATTCGTATCATAGTCAGAAGGCTCAAAGCCATTCACAAAGTGTGGAAGAAAAAGACTATGGTTATAACCATTTAGTTAATAACATAGTTAAAGAATATTTAGACCAACAATACCAATATGATGTTTATGGACAACTCGTAAGACAGAAAACGAGCCAAGGTGATTTAAACCTTGAGTGGGATGTCTATGGCCGTATGATAAAGAGCCGTAATAGTCACTACACGGCAGAATATCGCTATGATGCTTTAGGCCGACGTATTCAAAAGTGGAGTAAACATCACCATACAGGTCAAGAACATAACATCATTTATGGGTGGGATGGCGATACGCTTGCTTATGAGTCCACAGAGGAGCTGACTAAGCATTACATCTATGAAAAAGACAGTTTTGTACCGATGCTACAAGCTGTTTATTTAAGTCCAATAGAACTCCACCAAACTCCAGATTGGTCAGATAGACCTTATAACATACACCGTGACCCGCTTTGGAAAACTGAAAAACAGGGTAAAGAGTTTGATGATGTATGGTTCTATCACTGTGACCACTTAGGTACACCGCAAGAAATGACCGACCATACAGGTGCAATTATTTGGAAAGCCGAATATAAAGCTTGGGGGGAGTGTAAAGCTGAAAAAGCTAAGTCGAATTTCTTCGAAAACAGTGAAATTATTTCAAATAATATCCGTTTTCAAGGCCAGTATTTTGATGAAGAGACAGGATTACATTACAATCGCTATCGCTATTATTCACCGTATGTAGGTAGGTTTGTCAGTAAAGATCCAATTGGATTGTTGGGTGGTAATAATGTTTATGTATATGCTAAGAACCCGATTACATGGATAGATAGTAAGGGATTATGTAGTACCACCTTAAACAGAAACTTAGGAGGAGTAAAAGGTGATCATTTACAAGCTCATCATATTATTCCTGAAGAAATTTGGGCCAAGCGCAAAGATTTTTTAGATGATATTGGTATTGGCGGAAATAGAGATAAAGCAGAAAATGGCGTTTTAATGCCTGACAGTGAAGCTAAGGCAAAACAAATGAAGCGCCAATTATATCATTGTGGATCACATCCAATTTATTCTGCAGGTATTAATCAAAAGTTAGGACAAATACAGAGAGAATTTGAAAGTAAGAAAATAACCGCTTCTCAAGCTAGAGATAAAGTGGCAAATTTACAGTCAAGTATGAGACTTGTTTTAATAACACCTGGTACAAAGCCAATCAGATTAAGTTAGGATTAAATAAATATGAAGTATTTTGTTTTAAGTGCGACGCAAAGTAGTCTTTGTCCAATTTCACTTGTGGATGATGCTGTTCTATATATGAATAAAGAGCAAGCTAGCCAAAATATCGAATGTGGATCTTTACCATGGTATAGTTATAAAACTAGCAAAAACTGTGATTTACCTATCGAAGGTGTACTTATCTTAAAAAGTAAAAAAATAGAAATAAGTATTAGAAATATAAATGAAAATATATATGTTGTTGATGAAGTTTTTAAAAATATTTTTGGAAAATATATTAATTCTGATTTTATAAGGGTTGAAGTGTTGAGTGAGAGTTTGGAAAGAATAAATAACAAAAATTATTATATTTTTAGATTTAATCAAATTTTTGATTTTAAAAATGTCTTAGATTTAAATAAGTCAACTTATAGATTGGATAATGATTTTTTAGTTTTAGAAAAGGCAGATTTTTTAAATAATTTAGATATTGATATATTGAAAATTGATAATGTGGATTCTGCTCAAGATACTTTTTTTATCAGTGAGCTTGTTAAAGAAGAAATTGAAAAAAATAAATATCAAGGTATAAATATTTTTGATCTTAGTTTGGCTCAATGGAGAGATTCTGATGATTTTAGTTTTATGTTTTTGAGTGAAGATGAGGTGAATAAATTTGTGTGGCCAATTTAGCAGATATATCTCTCTCATATAAAAACTAATATTTGTTAGATATAGAAAAATGGCGTGATCCAGATGATTTCTTTAATTCTTTGTACTTGAGTAATGAAGAAATAAATGAGTTGGTTTGGCCTATAATTTAGTACATGAACACCAACCAGTAAGGCTATAAAATCCACAGTTAAAGTGCAAGTGCTATTCAAAGAATAAGTAGTACTTCTATATATTTATTTAGAAGTACTACTTTAAAATAAGGTGTTTTTAAAGGTGGGTTTATGAATTTTTATACAATTTATCCGTCTGAGTATATTGATAGAGATTTTTCTTTTGACTTGAAAGGGAAGCAAGAAATTATTGTTGATTATTTTAAATTTGATTTAAGTGATAAGTTTTTAAAAAATCCTAGAATAAGTTTAGATTGTGATAATATTTTTTCTGATCGATTAAATGAGATGTTAGAAACTGATTTTTATTATTCATCTTCTGGAATTTTATTGTTTTCAAAAAGATTTTTTAATGAAATAAAGGAAATCCTTGAAGATGAATGTGATTTCTACAAGTGCTATGCGAGGAATGAAGATGCACATATTTATGCTATGTATATTAAAAGAAAAAACAATTTATTAGATGAAGATAACTTCATAAAAAAAGATCTTGCAATAGATAACTTTTTTATTGCTAGAGATACGGATAAACCTTATATCTATGTAGTAAGTCAAAAAATTGTGGATATTATTAATAAATTTAAATTAAAAATGAATTTCTTAGAATACTAAAATATTAACAATTTTAAAATTGAATTAATAGCGTAAGTTTTTAATTCACTTTGTATCTTTATTACGTTTATTATCTTCATTCACTCTTGTATTCATATGGTTAAGTTTTTCTTTACAAAATAGACAGATGTTTCTGTATTTTATAAAATAATGCCAATCCTGACAAAGTTTTCATAAAAAAGATGTTATCTCATATACATAGAATCCTAGAAGATTTGGGTATCAGCTCGCAAAAACGCGTGCTTCATGTTCAGTTTTCTAATCCATCGTTGAATACTCAAGTCTTTTTACAAAGTATTGAAGGGCAGCATCAGCTAAATAAAGGACTGACTGCCGATTTATTTTGTCTTTCTACCAATGCCCAAATTTCATTAAAACAATTTATTGGTTGTCAGGTTGCAGTCGATCAAGTCACTGATCAGGGGCAATTATTTAGAACTACAGGAATTATTACAGAAGCCAGTCAGGGGCAGAGTGATGGTTCATTAACATTGTATAAGTTGGGATTACAAGACCCGACCGCGCTATGGCATAAACGCCGAAATAGCCGTGTATTTATGAATAAAAGTGTACGGGACATTACTGAAATTCTATTTACTGAGTGGCAGAACAAAAGCCCGTTGTTTGCTTCTGCCTTAACTTTGGATTTAAAAAACCTAAGCCAAGACTACGATGTTCGACCTTTTATCATGCAAAGTAACGAAACGGATTATGAGTTTTTAACTCGACTTTGGCGTAGTGAAGGCATTAACTGGTTGGTTGATGAAGCTCAGCTTTGGGTCGCTGATAGCTCGAATGAAATTCAACCGCAAAAATTACGTTTAATTGATAATAATGAATCATATTTAGCATTAGACCGAAGAAGAAATATCCGTTATCACCGCAGTAGCGCAGTTGAACAACAAGACAGTATGACGAGTCTTGTGCCAACTCGAAGCTTGCAATCTACAGCCGTGCATGTACAACGCTGGCAGGCTGATGCTTTAAGTCAAGAAGAAGGCATGGGCAGTGTTCAGTCAAAGCATAGTCATAGTGCTAATCAGGATAATGCGAGTTTAAGTCTAGAACATGCATGGCATGTCAGCCCTGCTTGGATGCAAGATTTAAAAGGTGAAGATCAAGCCACCGCATCGGGTCACCAGCAGCTAGAAAAACTCAACAATAATCTATCTGATTATTATGCGTCTCAATCAAAATATTTCCGTGCACAAACTACGGTACGTGATACACAAGTTGGCTATTGGTTTGAATTGAATGAACATCCTGAAATAGATACGCATAGCGGATCGGACAAAGAATTTCTGATTATTGGTAAAAGCTTCTATTTACAAAATAATTTGCCTAAAGATTTGCAACAGCAAATCAATCAACTTTTTAGCCAAAGCCAATGGCAAAAAGATCAATCCGAGTTAAATGATCAAACCGAGCGTCAGGGTAATGAGCTCATCTTATCGCGTAGAAATATAAAAACTGTTCCTGAGTATAACCCGTTTGAACATCGACCAGCCGCTTACCCGCAGCGCGCTAGAGTGGTTGGATTGGAGGGTGAAAGTATTCATGTTGACCAGTGGGGACGCATAAAAGTCCGCTTCCTGTTTACCCGAACTGACGACCATAGCCATGACGGTGGAGCAGGCAGTAATGACAACGACACCGACTCCGCTTGGGTAGATGTACTCACCCCATGGGCAGGTGCAGGTTATGGTGCACGCTTCTTGCCTCGCGTGGGCGAGATCGTGGTCATCGACTTCTTTGACGGCAACATTGACCGTCCATTTGTGGTTGGGCGTATTCACGAAGCTGAACGCCATCCAACCCAGTTCGACCAGAAAGGTCAGCTCCCCGACACTAAAAAGCTCAGCGGCATTCGTTCAGAAGAAGTCGATGGTAAGGGTTTTAACCAGCTACGTTTTGATGACACTACAGGGCAAATCAGTACCCAGCTGCAAAGCAGCCATGCCGCAAGCCAACTAAACTTGGGTAACTTAAGCCATCCAAAAGACAAGGCGGAAAGTGAAGGCCGAGGTGAAGGTTTTGAGCTACGAACAGATCAGTGGGGTGTGGTTCGAGCTGGTAGTGGCTTACTCATGAGTACCCACAAACAGGATCAAGCTCAAGGTGTACACCTAGAGGCAGCTGAGGCCAAGCACCAAATCGAAGGCGGCCTCAACAATGCCAAGTCACTCAGCGAAGTTGCTAAAAATCAGCAAACTGACCCGTTGGATATGCTTGAGAACATTCAGACTTTCTTAGAAGTTCTCAAACAAGAAGACCCTAAAAAGGCTGCTGAATTTCAATCAGCAGTGATGCTGTTGGCATCTCCAAAAAGTATTGCTGTAAGTAGTAATGAAGATATACACCTCAGTGCAAATGGTCAGCTCACTCAAAGTGCCGGAGATAGTATTAATATTAGTACACAAAAGAATATAGTAAGTCATGCGAGCCAAAAGATTAGTCTATTTGCTGCTCAGGAGGGTGCTCGACTTTTTGCTGGCCAAGGCAAAGTAGAAATTCAGGCGCAAGGTGATGCTTTAGATGTGATTGCTCGAAAAGGTGTACAGATTACTTCAACTGAAGACACGGTCTTTATTACTAGCCCAACTGAGATTAATCTGACAGCAAACGGATCTCAAGTTAAGCTGAATGATTCAGGCATTTTCCCTGTCACGGGTGGTAAGCTTGAGGTGAAGGCTGGGCAGCACTTGTTTATGGGAGGCTCATCAATAAATCCACCTGCATTAGATTTACCAGACTGTTCGGCTAAGCAAACTCAAGCTGCTCAAAATGGTTCGGCTAAGGTAGATTTATCATGAGTTTGTCAATTTTTAATACAACTCAATATAATGATTTAAAAGATATAACTTCTAAAGTTGAAGAGCAGTGCATCCAAATTCTGAATGAATATGGCAAGATCATTTTTTTATTAGATACTACACTGAATGATTCTATTTTTAACGGTGTAATAGATAATTTATCAAACAAAAATATTGCATATATTCCTTTAGCGCATAAAAAAGAAATTGCAAAGTCCAACCTCTTTTTTATTTGTATTGATGATAAAAAAGTATTTGAGCGAGTCAAAGAAGATTTATTGCAAAATCTATCGAGAAACAAAAATATTACGAATGATTGCTATTTTGTTCATGGGTATGGCGTGGCGAAGACACGCTCACTTGAGGAATTGCGAGATCAGATAAAAACTAAATTAGTGATTTCTGATCAAGGTAAAAAAATTCTTTTCCGTTGGTATGATCCTAGAGTCATGATCTACTTGGATGAGATTTTTAAAACAGAATATATAGGTGGCTTATTAAATGGCTTTAAAGAATGGCATTTTTTGCATCCAAAAGGTCTATTTAGCTTTAAGTCTTACGATGAGTCGCAATCAATCTTGAATCTAACAAAAGTGAACCTTGAGCAATCTATAGAATTGGATTTAATTGAAATTGCTAATAATGTATTTCAACAATTAAATGAATTTGAACAAGTTGATCTAATAAAAATTCATCCAGTTGAAATCCATCAAAATCTTAAAGAGGCTTACTACGATTTTGGTATTCAAAATCATTTAGATTTAGTTACATATGGTCTTTACAGCCAAATTATACATAAAAATTTTATAGAGCATCCCATGGTAACCAATGTGCTCTACGACCATTGTGTAATGAATAAAATGTCTTTTACGGACGCTATGAATTATGTAACGAAAGACTTATATGAACAAATAGCTAAAGAATTAAATGGATAAAAAGATGTCAGAAAATCAAAAAATGATATTGGGTAAGTCAAAATCAAATAATTTATTGAATGAGATTATTGCTCAGCAAAAACAGAAGCAGAGTCAAATTCCTGTTATAGGAAAAACCAAAGCAGTGGGCGATATGCGCAACCCAACAGTTGCTAAAAATATTAATAAGAAGATTGAAGAAAGTGAAATTGCAAAATCAGCGAAACAGTCAACTGCTGCAAACATGCAAAATAGTAGTGCGGGGCAGGCCCAGAAAGAGTGTTCAAATTTTTGTCGTAAAAAAGGCTTCAATATTTTACCTTTACGATACACCGTTGTTAAAGATAATCCACCTGCTTTACCTGCAACCTTGGGTAAAAATGTCAAAGATATTCAGTTAAGCCATCTCAAATATGCAGTTGAGATGATTGATACTGGTTATATCTATCGCTTAGTAAAAAGAACATCTGGAGCTTTGGAGTGGGCTGGATATAAAGTTACTCCAAATGGACATTTGTCTTATTTTCCTGTGGGTAAAGAAGCACCTAAAAGTGTTCCAGAGTTCGCATGTAAAGGAGCAGGTCATAGTTTTAATTCATCTGTGATAGCTGTAGAAAGTAACCCTAAAGATGAGGCGAAGATTGCATATATTATTCATACGCATGTGCCTATGAGTAAGGCCAAAATATCTGAATATGAAAAAAATGCCGATAAGTTTGTAACAGAAGGAAAGTGGCAGAAAATTTTAATTAATGGTGGAAGTGCGCAAGAACATTGTATTGCTGTAAGCCAATTTAAAACTACGGTTTATAATCTAAACAGTTTTGGTAAAAACCGTATCGATGCGACATTAAATAAATTCAAAGATGAGCCTAAATCACTTGCCTGTATGGCATTATATGATCCTGTAGGAATTACAAGAAAATTAAATACATTGCGTAATTCAGAATTTAAAAAAGTAATGGATTTTTTAGCAAAAAAAGATGGGGATTTTACAAACGAGCACCGTTTACATAGTTCTCAATGTATTGATAGTATTAAAATCTGTTTAGAAAATAAATTGTTAAATGAACGCAGCCAATTTAGTGCACAGGCAACTAAAAGTATAGTATTAATGGGGCTATGGAATGAGTTACCAAAAAACTTAACAGATGCTGATGATATTAATTATGAGCTAGAAAAAATATATAAAAGAAAGTCAAAAGCAGAACAAGAGAGACTATTAAAGGAGGCTCAAGAGAAACAAAGAGCAAATAAAGGTATTTATACTGAAGATATGGGGAAATTAAGTAGAGGAGAAGGAGAACAGATTTGGGTTAAAAAATATAAGCCAAATTTGGATATGGTGGCTAAATCAAATTTTGATAAAAAAATTAACGCTTTAATTCAAGAATGTTTAGCTGGAGCAAGAGCTATAGGAGATGATCATATTAAATGGTTATTGTCTAAGGCTGTAATCAATGCCCTTCATGCTTATGATGATCAAGTGCAAGTTCCATTTGGAAATATTTTTTATGTTCATGCAATGGATATGATTAATGGTATGAGTGGAGTGCCAAGTGGACAAGCATTACTTGAAACTTGGTTAGGCGTAGAAAAAATTGCCAAAGAAAATATTTATATGAGGGCAATTTGTTATAACCAAGAAAGTTTAAAAAATAAATATAATGCAGCGGCACCAAGTATTATCGATATTTCTTGGGATGATGGACAAAATGCAGCTAAAACTGCGATTGCAGCATTTGTTGCGGCAGATAAAGCTTGGCAAGAATGGGCAGCAGATAAAACCAATAACGGTTATATGTTACATGGGCAAAAATTTAGCCTATTAAAAACGTTTTACTGGATGTCTGAACTGACCCAAACTGCAGTGAAGTGGAGTATGAAATATACGCCAAGTTCAGAATTTGCAAAAAAACTTGGACGCTTAACGTTTTATACTTTTGCTCATAGTGGGGCATTGGTTGAGCATGTTGCAAAAAACTCTCTATATTATCTTATTCCAGTTCAAACTTTAACGGGTCGGATTAAGTTGACACCTGAAATGGTGCAGAACAACTGGAAAAAGTATTCTTCATCCGCAACCAACCCAAGTAAAGCAGCCAAACAAATTGATCGGATTATTGCAAATAGTTCACCAAGTGCAGGTTTGCGTGTATCTGGTGTGGTTGCAATATTTGAACTGATTAACTTAGGAACACAGATTTCTAAGTTTAATATTGATCCATCCGTAGATAATACTTTGTCATATATGTCAGGCATGATGGCAACAACAGCTGCTATTTTAGAAGTGGGCAGTAGCTCAATGGAAAAGTTTTCTTTTGCAGAGCGTGCCGCGTATATTGCTAAGTGTGGGGCATATTTCGCGATCGCGGGTGCTATATTTTCTTTAATAATTGATGGGAAAAGTGCCTATAAGTCGTGGAATGAAAGTAATCCATATGCAAGAGCACTGAATACTGCCAAAACAATTAACTCTTTTGCGACTTTAGTTGTAGGAATTAGTGCTTTCTTGAATCTTCCACTCATGAAAAACACATCACTGTATTATAATGTTGAAAAATATGTAATTGGCCGTGCATTATTAGGTATTAGGGCGATAGAAGCTGCTGCAACCCTAAGTGTATTGGGGATAGCACTTGTCGCCTTAGAGATTTATTTAAAGAATTATGTCTTAGATAATGCCATGCAAGATTGGTGTCAAAAATGTGCATTCAAGCTAAAAAAGGAAAATGGTGAAGATGCTTTTAAAGATGTTAAAGAAGAAGAAAAAGAGTTTAATAATGCTGTGGTGAGTGTCTAAATGGAAAATTTAAAATTAAATCTTAAGTTGGTTAAAGGTCCGATACATTCTTTAGAAAAAGCAAAGTCTAAAATTCCCGTAAATCAGAGTATTGATGGAATTGCAGCTGGGACTGCTTTTGCAGGTGTGCTAGCTGAAAGTAGTTCGTTGCTGACCAGTGCTCCTATACTAGTAATAGCAGGTAAAGCTAAAGATGGCATCACCTTTACGGGGGAAATAGAGAAACATTCTTTATTAGGACAATTTACGACGGTTCGTTTTAAAGAAAATGACGAATTGATAGCTGTAATTAATAATAGTCCCGTGGATGGACGCTACCAAGTTTATGCAATAGTCGATCCCAAATCAGGTCTATTGTATATGATTTATCAAATGGGGCGATCGGTAAAAAAAGGCTATAAAGCTATTATTATGCAAACCTATTATTTTACTATTATTTGTGGAGGTGGGGTGTCAATAATGTTCTTGCTTTTCTATATTTTTGATTTCAATTACTCTTGGAATTCTTTTTTCTCTTTATTATCTTGGATCTTTATAAGCTTACTCATGTGCATAGGAATGATGGCTTTTGTGAATTACTTTGGTTATCGTAAAAGTTATGAAAATTTTGGAATGTTATCAGAGCAAATATTTGAAAAATTGGGTTTTGAAAATCCTAAAGAACAGGATTTCTATAATGATTTTTTAACTGATGATGGTGTTCAGATTAGTGTAATGAAGTATCGAAAAAATTTAAAAGGCCTAGATCCATACCCAGAAGATTATTTTAGTAAGAATACAACAAGCGAATAAGTAGTGGAATATAAATTAAACCTTAAGTTAGTTAAAGGTCCAATACATTCTTTAGAAAAAGCAAAGTCTAAAATTCCAGTTAAACAGAATATTGGTGGAATTGCGGCTGGTACTGCTTTTGCAGGTGTACTCGCGGAAAGTAGTTCGCTGCTTACCAGTGCACCTATATTAGTAATGGCCGCTAAAGCTAAGGATGGTATAACTTTTATAGGTGAAATAGATAAGTATCCATTAGTAGGTCAATTTACGACAGCACGTTTTGAAGAAAATGATGAGTTGATTGCTGTAATTAGCGAAAAACCTGTAGATGGACGTTATCAGGTCTATGCAATTATCGACCCTAAATCAGGCTTATTGTATATGATTTATGAGATGGGGCGTTCAGTAAAAAAAGGTTATAAAGCTATTTTTATGCAGACCTATTATTTTGCTCTAATTTGTTGGGGGGGGCTTTCTATAATTCTTTTAGTCCTTTATATATTTGATGCTAATTACTCGTGGGGTTCCTTTTTTGATTTGATATCTTGGGTTCTCCTATTTTTAATTCTAGCTTTTTTATTTATGGGTTTTATTAATTATTTTGCTTATCGGAAATCATACGAGAATTTTGGTAATTTGTCTGAACAAATATTTGAAAAAATAGGTTTTGAAAACCCTAGAGAACAAGATTTTTATAATGACTATTTAATTAATGATGGAATTAATATCAGTGTAATGGAATATAGAAAAAGTTTAAAAGGCTCAGATCCATACCCAGAAGATTATTTTAGTAAGAATACAACAAGCGAATAGTAGTGGAACTTAAATTAAACCTTAAGTTGGTTGAAGGTCTGATCCATTCTTTAGAAAAGGCTAAGTCTAAAATTCCAGTAAATCAGGAAGTGGGCGGCATCGCAGCAGGTACCGCTTTTGCAGGTGTACTTGATGGAAGTAGTTCCTTACTCAATGAACATGCCTATCTTTAACTAATTTATTATAAATTATGAAGAAAGAAAATTTTATATTGCTGTTATTCTGTACTCTTTTGAATCTTGCTTGTAGCGAAGGTGGAAATAATCATACTGTGTCCGATACACACCTAAAAAAACAGTTTATAGTTCTCAAGATGAGCTCAATAAAGCTGCACAAAAAAAAGATCCTAAAGCTTTATATACTTTGGCTTCTACTTATGCAACAAACAGTACAGATGTTGAAGATCAAAAAAAAGCTTTTGAATTATTTGAACAATCGGCAAAGCTCGGGAATGATGAAGCTATGTTGCAACTTGGCTTAATTTATCAAGAGGGATCGAGTTATATAAATATTGATGACCAAAAAGCATTAAGTTGGTATAAGTAAGCAGCTAAAAAGAATAATCCTATGGCCTTACACAATGTTGGAGTAGCTTATTATGAGGGTATAGGAACTAAATTAGATAAAAAACAGGCTTATGAATATTTTGTTAAGGCAGCGAAACTCGGCTTTTTACAATCACAAAAAATTATTGCCTATCAGCTATATACTGGTACAGGAGTAAAGAAAGATTTAAAAGAATCTTTTTATTGGTCTCTTAAAGCAGCTCAACAAGGTGATATTAAGTCACAGAATAATGTGGCACTTAATTATGAAAAAGGTGAGGGTGTTGAAAAAGATCCAATCCAAGCAATGAATTGGTTTCTAAAATCAGCGAACAATGGTAACCCTGAGGCTCAATATAATGTTGCGTTAAAATATTTTGCTGGAAATGGTACTGATCAAGATTTTGATAAATCAATTGAATATGCTGAAAAAGCAGCAAAAGTACAGAATCAAGCAGCGATTCAACTATTAATTAATATCTATTCTGATATAAAAAATCCAAAATATAATACAGAGAAAGCAAACTATTGGCGAGCTAAGCTCTAATTTTTACAATTCATAAAGTTTATAAGACTTATTTGTACTTTAAGCTAATAAGTCTTATTTTTTAATAATATAAGTTATGAAAAATATTATTTTAATTTCAATATCGATTATCTTGACATCTGCATGTAGTGAAGGTAGTCAAAATAGTACACAAGCGACTCTAACCAAAGACTACAGAAAAGTTTCCGATTATAAGTCTAAGGAAGATTTGAGAGTGCGGCGAAGGCGAATGATCCTGAAGCATTGTTTGTGTTGGGTTCTATGTATGCAACAGGTGAAGGTGTTGAATTTAGCCAGAAGAAGGCATTCGAATTATTTGAAAAATCTGCAAAACTCGGTTCTTCTAATGCCATGTTACAATTAGGATTAATTTATCGGAATGGTAATGATTTAATAAAAAAAGATGATTTAAAAGCATTAAAGTGGTTTGAAGAGGGGGCTAAGAAAGGTAATCCTTCAGCTATACATAATTTAGGCGTTTCATATTATAAAGGATTAGGTATAACAAAAGATAAAGCGAAAGCTTTTAAGTATTTTAGTCAATCTGCAGAATTGGGCTTATTACAATCACAGGTAATAGTTGCGGGTCTTTTATACAACGGTGAAGGTGTAACTAAAGACCACAAAAAGGCTTTTGAGTGGGCATTAAAGGCAGCCAATCAGGGGGATGTTGAGTCACAAAACAATATCGGTTTAGCTTATGAAAATGGAGATGGGGTTGCAAAAGACCCTGTGCTTGCAAAAAAATGGTTTGAAAAAGCAGCTAATAATGGGTCTGTATTAGGGCAATATAACCTTGCTCTTAAGTATTTTGACGGTAATGGTGTAGAGCAGAATTTTTCAAAATCAATTGAGTATGCAGAAAAAGCAGCTAATGCACAGAATAAAGCTGCCATACAATTGTTGGTTGATATCTATTCAAATGATAGAAACCCTAAATATAATCCTGAGAAAGCTAATTATTGGAAGTCTAAAATCTAAATTTATACTTAAATAAAAGGCTCTTTTGAATAGAAGAGCCTTTCCAAACTTAAAAATCGCAATATCCTTAAAAAATATAAAGTCAAATATTTTAATTTTCTTGATATCGAATATGGTTTTGGGTTATGCAAGAGCTTGACCCTAAAGCAAAGATGGTTATTTACAAATCTATGGGCTTTATTGGTTCTACTTGCTCTCACAAAGTGAAATGAAAAATATACTAAATAGACCGATTAGTCTTGACAATTTTGTTTTTATTTATTTTGAGTTTCCACTTTCATGAATTTGAAATGTATCTTTTACAATCATTTAATTTGTTTATCTTTTAAATCAACTAAAATCTTTTTAAGAAAATGTTTCGTAAATCTTAACTAAGTGATATTTATGATAATTTTTAGTTTAGTTTTAATTTTTATTTAATTGTTGAAATTCAATAACTTATTTTTAATTACAAAAAATAACAATATTATATTTTTATAAGAATAACTTTATTAAGCCATATTTTATAAGCATCTTAACTATTTACTTTTGGTTTAAGTTGATATGATTTTTATATAAAATATGTTTGTTTATATGATAAACTGTGCCTAAATTTTTTGAATATAAGGTTTTTAGACTGATTTTTTAATGTTTTAAGAATATTAACTTTTCAGTAAAGCCTTGAATAAATAAGAAAACAGAGGAATGAAAGTTGTGTTGAAACGAAGTATTTTGATACTTTTTCTGACTGGAAACATTATCGGTCTATCATATGCTCAAGCAGCAGAACTAGAGCCTGTAAAACTTAAAAAAAGTTGTATTAAGAAGAACCCTCTAGCAGAAGGTCAAAATGATCCTGAGCTATTGAATATTTTTAAACAAGTTTGTGATAGCGATAATACAACTCAAAAAAATGATTTATTAGCTAAAGCTGCTATGCGGTTTTATCAAACCAATCAACCAGTTAAAGCATTGAATTTAGCAAGTCAATTGCAAAGTCAAAATATACGCGGTTCATTAATAACAGATGTCTTGTTTTTATCCGGTGTGAGCATTGCAAATAACTCTTTACAGCAAATGCGTACTCAGGAACTGAGATATTTAAGCAATGATGTAACTTATCCTCCTGCAAAGCAGTTAATTGAAAATATTCATACTGCCATGCCTGCTCCTGATCCATCGAGCTTTAAAGCGAGTTCAGAAAGTAGCTCAGATGATAACGAAAAAAGAAGTTATAAAAAACAGTATGTAACGCGTAATAAGACGAGTACTTCTAGAACGTCAAATAAACGAGTATCAAGCCCAGCAAAGACGACTACAGTAAAACCTAAAACTGCACCTGCAGCCACTGTTAATAAATCAAAAAGTTCGCCTTTTGACCCTTTAATTAAATAATCCGGAATAGAATCTTATGGCTAAGAGAGAGAGCGTACAAAAGAAGCTTCAGCGAATTCGACCTCCACGTGTTCAGCTTACATATGATGTCGAAATTGGCGATGCAAAAGAAGCGAAAGAACTACCATTCGTTGTGGGTGTGATGGGTGATTTTTCGGCTGCATCTGAGCTTGAACGTACAAAATTAAAAGATAAAAAATTCATTAATGTTGATTTAGATAATATTGATGAAGTTATGGAGTCATTATCTCCAAGAGCTGCTTTCCAAGTAGACAATACCTTGACAGAAGAGGGTGGTAAGATCGCTGTTGATTTAACATTTAAGTCAATGGAAGATTTTCGTCCAGAAAATGTGGTTCAACAGGTTGATCCATTAAAGAAACTTGTGGAAGCTCGTGAGCGTTTAACTGACTTAAGAAACAAAATTTCTAACAGTGAACGTTTAGAAGACTTACTTGATGAAGTTCTTAAAAATACAGATCAGATTCGTAAATTAAGTGCGGAGGCTGATCATGAATAATACTCAATCTGCAGCAATGCCTCTTGTTGAAAATGAACAGGTTAATCTCTTAGACTCGATTGTTGAAGAAAGCCGTATTGCCCGAAATGAAGAAGAACATTCACGTGCAAAAAGCTTAATCGGTGAGCTTGCTAAAGAAGTAATGGCAGGAACAATTACCGTTTCTGAAAATATGACTTTATCAATTGATAAGCGTATTGCAGAAATTGATGCGCTGATTTCAAGTCAATTAAGTCAGATCATGCACAATGAACAATTCCAAAAAATTGAGTCAACTTGGCGTGGTCTCTATTATTTCTGTCAAGAGACACCATCTAACCCTCTTATTAAAATTCGTATGTTAAATACGACTAAGAAAGAGTTGGTAAAAGATTTCCAAGGTGCTACAGACTTCGATCAAAGCACCTTATTCAAAAAAATCTATGAGGAAGAATACGGATCCTTTGGTGGTGCACCATATTCAGCGCTCATTGGTGATTTTGAATTTGACCGTACGCCTTCTGACATGTATTTGCTTGAGCAAATCTCTCATGTTGCTGCAGCAGCACATGCGCCATTTATTTCGGCCGCTAGCCCAAGCATTCTTGGTCTAGAGTCATTTACTGATATTGACCGTCCTAGAGATGTTTCAAAAATCTTTGAAACAGCTGAATATGTTCAATGGCGTTCATTCCGTGACAGTGAAGATGCTCGTTATGTTGCTTTAACATTGCCACATGTGCTTGGTCGTCTTCCTTATCATCCAAAGGAAGGAACAGCTACTGAAGGCTTCAACTTTGCTGAAGATGTTTCGGGCGCAAATCACAATGAATATTTGTGGATGAACGCTGCTTATGCTTTTGGTACTCGTTTAACAAATGCATTTGATATGCATGGTTGGTGTGCTGCAATTCGTGGTGTTGAGGGTGGTGGTTTAGTTGAAGGCTTGCCTGTACACACTTTTAAAACACAAGATGGTGAAGTGGTATTCAAATGCCCAACCGAAATTGCAATCACTGATCGTCGTGAAAAAGAATTAAGCGATTTAGGCTTTATTCCTTTAGTTCATTGTAAAAATACTGATTACGCTGCTTTCTTTGGCGCGCAATCAACTCAAAAACCTAAAAAATATGACAATGATACAGCAAATGCTAACTCTGCTTTATCGAGTCAAATTCAGTACATCATGGCCGTTTCACGCATTGCTCATTATTTAAAAGCAATGATGAGAGATAAAGTGGGTAGCTTTGCTTCTGCTGGAAATGTTGAAGCATTCTTAAATGAGTGGTTGTCACAGTATGTCTTACTTGATGATGGTGCTTCTCAAGAAGCAAAAGCTCAATACCCTCTACGTGAAGCGTCTGTAAAAGTTGTAGAAGATCCTGCTCAACCAGGTCACTACAAATCTGTGGTTTTCTTGCGACCACACTTCCAGCTGGACGAGTTGTCAGTTTCTTTACGACTTGTCACTGAGTTACCTCAGTCCTCAAATTAATAAAGGTCAGCGAAAGAATAACTTTAAATTAAAAATAGGAAAGTTCTAAATGAAAGATATATACGTTGAGTTTCGCGGTAAATACAAAGTTGATGGAGAGTCTCGTGACTCTGAGCACAAAGGCTGGTTAGAAGTTAACTCTTGGTCTCATAACATTCGTCAACCTAAATCTGCTACTTCAAGTAGTGTTGGTGGTCATACTGCTGAACGTGTTGAACATTCAGACATGGTTTTTGTTAAAGATCTAGATGCAACTAGCCCGAAATTATGGGAAGCATGTTCAGCTGGTTATACATTTGATGAAGTACAAATTGACTTCTACCGTGCAAATGGTGATAAGCGCATCAAGTACTTACAAATCAAATTGAAGCATGTTCTAGTTTCTAGTGTAACTCCAACAGTTAATGAAGAAGGTGTTCCAACAGAAGCGTTTGGTTTGAAATACGCAGCTGTTGAATGGACTTACAATCAACAAGATATTAACGGTACTGCTAAAGGTGCTGTTACTAAGAAATGGTCACTTTCTAACAATACTGCTTCTTACGCAGCGTAATTGTTTAAGTGAATATTTGGTGGAGGCTGACTTAAAGTTAGCCTCTGCTGTCTTTAAGCATGCTTGTTGTGAACTCGAATGAATTTAGATCGGCTTTATCCATATGGATTTCGTTCAACTTTGTTTGACCGCTTAATTCCTGAAAGTGAAGATTATGCAAAAGGTCTTTCTATTCAGCAATTAAGAGAATCGGTAGCAAAAGATTTAGAAGACTTACTTAACAGTCGAGTCGCTAAATTGGATCATGTAGTTGATGATTACCCGCTAGTTAAAAAATCTATACTTCAGTTCGGTATTATTGATTTTGTGGGGCTTTCTACAGCCAATCCGCTAGATCGTGACAAGATTTGCCAATCTATTGAACAGTCAATTGCAGCTCATGAACCTCGTTTAAGACAAATACGGGTAGAGATGTTGTTGGATGGGCACAATATGGGGGCACTGTGTTTAAGCATTCAGGCGTATCTAAATATTCATCCACTGTATGAACCTGTCGTTTTTGATGCATTGTTAAAACCGACAACGCAGCAATATGTAATTTCAGCGAGAACCTAGGTATAGTGGGTGTGTTGTGATAGAAGAGCTTTTACCTTTTTACGAAAAACAACTACAGGAATTTGGTCAGCAATCTCGTGAATTTGCTCAAAAATATCCGAAAATTGCTCAGCGTTTATCTTTAAATCAAGAGCAGATTGATGACCCGCATATCGAACGTCTTATACAAGCATTTTCATTAATTTCTGCTCGTATTGATAAGAAGCTTGCTGATAGTTATGACGTATTTACCCGTTCTTTATTTGAGGTGATGTTCCCTCAATATTTACGTCATTTTCCGGCTTGTTCAGTAATAAGTTTTGAAGATATAAATAAAATAAAGCAGCTCACAGAGGCACATATTGTTCCTGCTCACACGGTCTTGAAGTCACGCAGTTTTAAAGGGGTCCAGTGTGAGTTTAATACTACGCAAGAAGTCAAATTACTCCCTATAAATTTACAAGCGCTAGAGTTTAAAAGCACACCTAGTGCACACATGCATTTAAGCCAAAATGCGACTTTAACTTTTAAGTTTGAAATTTTTAATCATGCTCATGTATGTTTAATAAATGAAAAACTACCTATTTATTTAGATGCAATTTCTAATTTTCCACTTCAAGTACTAGACAGTATTTTTAAGAAGGGAACAACTTTTGCCATTAAAATAGGACAGAAAATTGTTGAACTGGATAAAAATCCATTTGAGTTAACAGGTTTTTCTGAGCAAGAAAGTCTATTACCACTCGATCAGCATACTCATCATGCTTATCGTTTGCTGATGGAGTATTTTTGTTTTCCTGAAAAATTTAATTATCTAAAACTTGATTTAGGTTTTTTAAAGCGCTTATCCCTAGAAGATAGTAATTTTGAACTGCTTATACATTTTAAATTAAATTTAAATGATCAAGCTGTAGTGCGAAATTATTCTGAATTAAATGTCGCTAATTTTAAATTGTTTACTACACCAGTTATTAATTTATTTGAAAAATACGCTGAACCACAAAAAATTGTACATAAGCAATTAGAATATCCGCTGATTACAGATGCTCATCATCCTGAGTTTTATCAGGTGTATTCAATTACTGAAATGAATATGGTTCGTGAAAAAACGAGTCAAGAAGAAAGCTATGTTCCGGTACTGCCTTTTTTTGCCATGAGTCATTATCATGCTGACACAGCACGCTTTTTCTATGCAGTGAACTATCAAAAGCTGCAGCCCAATTTTGTCGAAATGGGGTATTCAATTATTTCTAAAAATTTAAATCCTTCGTCAACACGTTCGGATTTTATTAGTACAAAACTATTATGCTCAAATCGTGACTTGCCGCATGAAGCATTAGGACAATCTAATAATATATTAAACCTTAATGATAGTAGTCTGGCTCGCCGCGCTATTGTTTTAAAAAGACCTACAAAACCTTATCAATTTGGTCAAAGTCAGAGTGAGCAGTGGCGTGTTATTTCACACCTTTCATTAAATAGTTTAGCTTTAATGAAAGGTGATGCGGTATCTCATATTAAAGAATTACTTGCTTTATATAACTTACCTTTATCAAAAGAAAATTATCTAATTATTGAATCAATCAAACATCTGGAATTTTCACTTACTCACAAACTTGTAGATGGAAAGCCATTTCCAATGTTTGTAAGAGGAGTAAAGGCAGAGTTACAAATTGATTCATCCGTATTTAGAGGTCATAGCCTATACATTTTTAGTCAGTTATTAAGTCGTGTTTTTAATTTAAAGGTTCAAATTAATAGTTTTGTTGATTTGGTTGTTAAGGATTATTCATCTCAGCAGGAGTTATACCAATGCAGTCAGAACGTTGGTGGCAAGACTCTTCTGTAACAGCTGAGCTCTTTACAAAGCCAAAGTCTTTTGAGTTTATCCAAGCAACACGGCTATTAAGGCACGATTCAAGTCGTACAGTTAGTTCATCCTGGAGTGATCATTTTAAGTTTGAAACATCCTTTAATTTAAATTTTCCTGCTACAGAGATTGAAAATTTAGAATTAACGGACGAGCGGATCTATATCACGAATTTAATTGTTGGTCTTACGGGCATACAAGGTGCTTTACCTTATACGTATACGAATAAGATTAAGCAAGCTCCGCGTCAGCAACGAGCTGAAACTAAAGAGTTTCTAAGTTTATTTAATCATAAGCTTACCGCTCAATATGTAGATTCTAGTATTACTTATAATCTGCCGATTAGATATGAGATAGAACATAAAAATGACTATTTAGATATTCTGCATGCTTTGAATGGTTATGTGCGTTCGCAGCATCAACAAGCTGATCTTGATGAATATTTTGCAGAATTCTCAGGATTAATGCAGGGGCAAAATAATACAGTTCATGCATTAAAAACGATGCTGTCATGTATTTTTAAACATGAAATTACGATTAAAGAATTTGTACAAGAATCCTTTAAGTTAGCGAGTGATCAGTTAACAACTTTAGGTGGAAGTCAGCCGAGTCTACTTGGTGTTAATACTTTTTGTGGGGAAACCATTCAGCAAATTGATGGAAAAATTGAAATTCAAATTGGACCATTAAAACGTCAGCAATATCTCAGTTTCTTACCAAATCAAGAGTTAAGCTTAAAGCTTAAAAAACTTGTAGAAACGTGGTGTAGTCCAACTTTATCAATAGATTTACGGCTTATCTTGGATGAATCAGAAATACAACCTATTTGTCTCACTCATAAGAATCAGAGTGGGTTAGGCCAGGGTTCTTTTCTCATATCACGACAACCTAAAGTACATAGTCATGAAACCTGCTATAGCCTTATTGGAGAGACAATATGATTAAAAAAATATTACTCTCATTCATTGCTATTTTTTCAGTAGTTAGTGGAATTATTATTTTCTACTGGCGTGATGTTCAATATAATCCTGATAAAGGAGATTTTTTCCTTTATTTCTTAGTTTTACCAGCAATAATTACATTGGTGATTTTATCACCGTGGTTAATTTATAGCGCTTATACAACGTATAAAGACAAAAAAGAGCAAGCAATAAATCAAGATAAAGATGACGTTAACTCAAAACAAACTGCGGTAACTGATCAACCATTAGAACAGCTAGATTTCAATATTTATTCTGCTTTTGCTTTACATGCTTTTGGTGAGAACGAAAGCATTATTGAGCAGCTACAAAACTTTAAAAGTCCAGAGCTGGATAATCAATTGTTAAATTCTTACGGATTACCTCTTTTATCTTACCGTATTAAAGATTTTGATGAAGAGAATCATGAGGAGAGTGATTACTCATCTCCACGACAAGTTCGTATGATGTCATTAATAAGACAGCAACTCGAACAAAATATAGAAAATCTATATCTTCTAGCTGAGCATTTAAAGCGTTCAACTTTATTTTATGAGTCGCAGCAAGCCCTTGAATATCATATGCATCCGGCATGGGTAAATCCTGAGTCTGAATATGACGATGTAGAAATGCCGATCGTAGAAGTTTATCGCTTAAATCGCTTAAATCTACACATCCTTCTTTCGGAGGATTTATTACATATCTGGAATGATGACCACAGTAATGAATTAATTTTAGAATTTTTTACTGAAATTGGTATTCCTGCTCAAAAGCTTCATATTGAATATCATTTTTTTGGAGAGCAACTGGCTTACCAAGAGTTAATGCATTTATTAAAGGGTATCCATAAAAGAGAGCATGAGATGTTCTTTTTGGTTGTGGCTGATTCGGAAATTGATCAAGATCTAATTGATGAAAAATCTTGGATGATTAAAGATTATATTCCTGCTGAATTTGCAGCAAGCTGTTTGCTCGCAGATCCTTTAGTTAAAATTCAAGAATTAGAACCGACTAAAGCACTGAAAGTGGTAGTGGGTCAACAAGATACAGCGAAGCTTTTTAATAATTTTGAATTTAATGATTTACCTCAGCATGAAGGTGATGAGCCTTATGTACTGATTTTGTCAGATCAGACCGATATAAAAGTTTCGAAGAAATTGCAGCAACACTTTCTTCAAACGCCTGTAGAACCGCATCACTATATTTATGTGAAATCTTCATTAGGGCATACCCAACATTTAGCTGATATTTACGGCTTTATGCTGAGCATGCATTTCCCTGAACATATCATTCCTTTTGTCTTTGGAGAAAATACGGTGTCAGCACATACGTTTGTGCAGAGTATCACTGAAAACTCAGAAGATGATGCGATGGTGTTGGATAACTAATTTAAACTTTGGACTTAGAACGAGAATAGAATGCATACAATTTTAGGCTACTTGTGGCAGTACATCACGAATCCTAAAGCAATTATCGCCTTGTCATTGTTCGTGGCATTGATGTCTTCATATACTTCAATTCCTCGTCATATATTCTGGGCTTTAGCAACTGCCTATGCTTTGGGTCTTATTGTTTATGGTATCTATTGGCTTATTCAACGAAGAAAGCATGCTGCCCAAGGTGAAGAGTTAGCTGAGGCGATCGAAAAAGATAACCAAGCTGAATATGGCAAAAATAAAGATAAAGAAGAGCTTCAGCTGGTTAGTCAACAAATGAAAGAATCAATTCAACTGATTCGTAAATCTAAGTTGGGTGATAAAAAAGGGAATGCTGCATTATATGAACTTCCTTGGTATATGGTTATTGGTAACCCAGCGGCAGGTAAAAGTTCAGCTATTTATAACTCTGGTTTAAAGTTTCCTTTTGAAGAAACGCATCAGAAAATGGTATCAGCTGGCTTAAGTGGTACTCGAAATTGTGACTGGTTCTTCTCTACAGAAGGTATTTTGCTCGATACAGCGGGTCGTTATTCTGTTTATAGCGAAGATCATTCTGAGTGGTTAGGTTTCTTAAATATTTTAAAAAAGAACCGTTCTAAAGCACCAGTTAATGGTCTGATTCTAATTGTTAGTATTGCTGAGCTAATTAGTCAAAGTCCTGAAAACTCATTAAAGCTTGCTAAAAATTTACGTGCTCGTATTCAAGACCTAACCGAACGTCTAGAAGTGGTTGTACCTGTTTATTTGGTCTTTTCAAAAATGGATTTGATTGCAGGTTTTACTGAGTTTTTTGAATTTTATGAAGCTCAAGAATATAACCAAGCTTGGGGAGCAACGCTTCCATATGAGCAAAATTCTTCTCATAACGCAGTAGATTTGTTCGAAAAACATTACACCATTCTTTACGATGGTCTAAAAGGGGTAAGTTCGACTCATTTAAGTCGCCGTCATTCGCAAAATATCTCACCAAGTGTAATGACTTTCCCATTAGAGTTTAAAACATTAAAACCAGCTTTAAAGAGCTTTATTGGTACACTTTTTGAAGATAACCCATATCAATTTCAACCTGTTTTCCGTGGGTTTTACTTCACTAGTGCTTTGCAGGAAGGTGTAATTGAAAGTCCAATGACTGAACAAATTGCACAAGAATTCCAACTTACACAAATTGCTCAAAATGATTTAAAAGACCATTCAAAAATTACTCCTAACCATGGCTATTTCTTAAATGGTCTATTCTCAGATGTTATTTTAAAAGATAAAGATCTCGTTAAGCAGCATGTAAATACGGGCAGAAAACGTCAACGTTACATTGCATTTATTGGTGCTTTAGCGGGTGTTTCAATTATTTTGGGTGTATGGGTTTGGTCTTATCGTAATAACCAGCAATTAATTGGTGAAGTTCAAGCAGATTTAAATAAAGTCGTTCAATTAGAAAGAGCCTCTGGTCAGCAACTATCTACTCAATTAGAAGCTTTATTGATTCTTCAAAGACGTTTACAGCAGTTAGATGAGTTTGATGAAAATAGACCACTTAAGTTTAGTTTTGGTTTATATCAGGGCAATGAGCTTCGTGAAAAGTTAAAAGCTGAATATTTAAAAGGTGTTAAGCAGATTGTGTTAACACCAACACAGCAAAATATTGCTCAATATTTGCAACGCGTAAAAAATAATGAAGCAACATTAAAAGCAAACCATACGAATGTTGAGATCAAGCAAACTGCTCAATCTCAACAATATCTGGAACCTTCAGATACCAATCCTCAAGATGCTTATAATGCATTAAAAGCTTATTTAATGATGAGCAATCCGCAATATATGGATGCTAGTCATCTAAGCGATCAGGTTACGCGTTTCTGGCGCTCTTGGTTAGATGCAAATAAAGGTCAAATGCCGCGTGCAGATATGATTCAAGAAGCTGAACAGATCTTGTCGTATGCAATGACCTTAGCAAATGATAAACAATTCCCAGTTTTAGAAGCAGATTCGCAAATTGTTGATCAAACACGTCAAGTATTGCTCTCTGTTGTTCGTGGGATGCCAGCGCGTGATCGTGTTTATAACGAAATAAAAATGCGTGCTGCGGTACGTTTCCCAGCGCTGACTGTAAGTCAGATTGTGGGTGAGGCAAATAAAAATATTGTATTGGGTAGTTATGCATTACCAGGCGTATTTACCCAAAAAGCTTGGAATGACTATGTAGAAAAAGCAATTGAGGAGGCTGCAGATAAGCCAACAGACAGTAAAGACTGGGTATTAAATAGTCGTCAATCTGATGATTTAACTTTCTCAGGCAGTCCAGAGCAAATTAGAAAGCAGCTAACAGCGCTCTATAAGCAAGAATACATTGCGGAATGGAGAAAATTCTTAAGTGGTATTCATTATGCTAAAGCTGGCCAATTTGCTCAGCAAGTAAAAAATATTGATGTTTTAGGTGAACCGCAAAACTCTCCAATTAGAACATTAATTGAAAGAGTTGCAGTCGAAACAAACTGGGATAATCCGGTTGTTCAAGCTGAGCTTGCAGCTCCACAAAAAGGATTTATTGCTTGGTTCAAACGTAAAGTTTTAAATCATGATGACAAGCAAGTTGCTAATCAAGTGGCAAACAATGCCCAAGGCGCTATTTCTCAAGAATACCAAATGTTCTACCAGTTGGTTCGCAAACGTGATGATCAACAAGGTAAGTCATTGCTTGATGAATATATGACAAATTTAGCACTTGTTCGTAGTAAGTTTAATGAGCTTAAAAATGCGGGCGAAATTGGGCCTAATGCAATGACATTAGTCAAACAGACCCTAAATGAGCAAACGTCTGTATTTAACCAAACTCAAAAAATTGTAGATGAAAAGATGGCGGTTGGTTTCAATGAAATTGATCAGCGTTTACTGCAAAAATTAGTAGTTAGCCCACTTACGCAGGCCTTTGAGAGCTTAATTACACCGACACAAGACGAAATTAATAAATTATGGGTAATGCAAGCCTATCAACCATTTACAGCAAATCTTGCTAAGAAATATCCATTTAACTCATCAGCTTCTTTACAGGCAACAAGTAGTGAAATTGGTCAAATCTTGGGTGAGAACGGTAGTATTTCTCGCTTTGTCAAAGAAAGTCTTGATCCATTTGTGATTCGTCGTGGGTATACGTTAACGTCTAAAACTTGGAAAGATTTAGGCATTAGTTTAAATCCTCAATTCGTTATGAATTTCCAAAGATATGTTGCACCAGCCAATGGTATGGCAACTGGTGAGTTGAATGCTCAAGCTCCAGCTGCTCCAGCGACTAACCAATCTAACTTCCAGTTCTACCCAATTCCAAACCCACAATTGCTTTCATATACCGTTGATATTGATGGTCAGCGTATGACTTATGAAAACGGTGTTCAGCAGTGGGTTAACTTCATTTGGCCAAACCAAGGCAGTATTCCAGGTGCTCGTATTACCGCTGTAGATTTACAAGGCCAAACACATACAATTTTTGATGAGCCAGGTGAGTACGGTATTAACCGTTTAATTGATAGTGCTCAACGTAAGGAACAAAATGGCGGATTTGAAATGCTTTGGCGTAGTAAAACTGATCCATCATTATTTGTAAAAATGAATTTCCGTCTAATTAGCAGTAATTCAGGCAGTATCGGTTCAAGCCGTGGTTATGCAGGTATGCAACTGGTTGATAAAGTGACTGCCGATAAAGCTGCTCGTGTGGTATCTGCTCAGCAAGCACCAGCTCAAGCTGCTCCAGCAAGAACTGAAAATCCTGTTTCTGCACTTGCTCAGCCTTCTGCGGGAGTTAAACCATGACATGGAAAATAACCTCTATGCGAAAGGAGGAGCAATAATGCAAACATTAAAAACAACTCCTTTGTATTACGGCAAAAGTCCTGCACGAGGCGACTTTTTAAAAACAAAAGGTCAGAATGCTCTAATACAGTTGCTTGATCAGTGGATTACTGAAGCATTGGAATATGCAATGCAATCAGGCAGCTTTAAAGAAGCTTATAACACATTACCTTCACTGGATTTCTTTATTGCGAATCCCAAAGAAAATATGTTTTTAGCGGCGAACCTTCTCGCAAGTGAAGATAGTTCAGGTCGATCTTTTCCAATGGTACTGAGCCATTTGTTAGAAATTGATTTACCGTATGATAATTTGTTGTATGCACCATATAGCTATAAACATGTACTCGTTGATTTATTTCAAAACAATCGTGCTTTAAAAGGAATTAAAGATTCAGATCTGTTACTTGGAAAATTGGGTCACTTACAAAATCAAATTCAGGTTTTAACTGAACGCGAGTGTGTAGGTTTCTATGAAAATCATACGATGCACTCATTTGCTCAGTTAATGAAGTTAAGTATTTATGAATTAGCTCAAAGTATGATTGGTCTGGGATTATTACTTCAGCCCATTTTACAAAATGGAACGAGTCGGTTAAATAAAGTTTTAATTTTACCTATTAACAATCCTGCTTACAGTTATGAAATAGCAGCATTTTGGGTCAGTATTATTTGTCGCTTTTTAAAAGAGCATAATACTGAGGTGCTGATAGGTTTGTTACATCGAGAGCAACCTGTATTATTCTTCGGTTTTCAAGGGGCGGATATTTTGGCCCTGAGCGATATTTTTACTCAGAATATGGATAGTAAACACTGGGTTTCTTTAATAGAAGCTCAGTGGATTGATACTTATTTGGAGCAGAATGCTGGTTTAGCTACTCTAGAACAATCATTATGCCAACGCCAACTAAGTTTAAATCAAGGTTTAAAACTATTTAGACAGACTTTTTTGGGTGAATAATAATGAATCAACGATATCAAACTAAACTTTCACAGCTCATAAAAGGCTGTTTTATCTATGCAATCGCTAACTATGCTTTAGCTCAGCCGATTGTTGTAGAAGGAGTCGTTCCTAACGAGGCAAGTAAACAGGCCATCTTATTAAAAATGCAATCTGTTTATGGTGCTGATCAGGTTGTCGATAAAATACAAGTGAGACCCGTAGCTGCTCCAAATGGATGGAGTGATTCGGTGACTCGAGTGATTACTCCTGATCTTAAAAAGGTTTCACAAGGCAAGTTGAGTGTAAACGGTACACGTTTTGAGTTGAGTGGAAAAATGCTAAATCCAGCAGATATCCAGCCTACAATTCAATCTTTTCAAGGATTAGTGCAGCCACCGTACCAACTGTATTCACAGTTATCAGTCAATCAGGCTGAGCAGAAAATTATTGATGATGCACTTAAAAATCGAATTATTGAGTTTGAATCTGGTAGCGCAGTTTTAACTGATGCGGGTCAAAAAATTCTTGACGAGATGGCTATTGCTTTAAATAAAGTTGGCGGCAAGAAAGTCAAAATCGTAGGACATACAGATAGTTCTGGTGATGCGACTAAAAACTTAAAACTTAGTCAAGACCGAGCATTGGCAGTTAAAAACTATTTGATTAGTAAGAGTATTCCTGCCGACCATTTATCTACAGAAGGTTTAGGTTCATCTAAGCCAGTTGCAGATAACACTTCTCCAGAAGGAAGAAAGAAAAACCGTCGGATTGAGTTTACTGTTCTATAAATATAAGGAGAAGAACATGGCTAGCCCTTACATTACGATTGGATGCCCAACAACTGGTGGAGGGCAAGTCATTTCAGGAAACAGTACATTTTTAATTGATGGAATTGCAATTGCCTGTGTAGGAGATAAGGCTACTTGTCCGTTACACAAAACGGTTTCTACGATTGTATCGGGAGACCCCAATATGCTTGTCATGGGAAAATCCGCAGCGCGTGTAAATGATTCATTATCATGTGGCTGTAAATTATTGCCAAAACAGAGTTTAGTTAATCAAGGATAAGGGTAGAGATATTTTTATATAGATATAAATATCTACTAAAACATATTAACGCTTGAAATGATGAGTAGTTTGTCTGATAAAGCTGAATTTTGTTAATATACAGGCATTATGATTTTAAGCATTAAATTATTTAAAAATATTGAGAGTAATGATGAGTAATTTAAAAATTTTAATTACAAAACTTTCTACAGTTGCACGAACTGCTTTAGAAAAATCGGCTAATGCTTGTGTTATTCAACAAAATTACGAAATTGAAATTGAGCATCTTTTTTTAGAATTACTTAATCAATCTTTAGAGAATGATTTAAAAATTTTATTAAAAAAATATAAAATTTCATCTGAAGCTTTAGCTGATGATTTAAAAGAAACAATTTCTCAATTACCAAAAGGTAATACCCGAACTCCTATTTTTGCTAAATCTATTGTTCGTTTGTTTGAACAAGCATGGTTATTGGCTTCGGCTGAGCAAAATCCGGTTATTCGTAGTGGTCATTTATTAGTTGCGTTATTAACTGCACCTGATTTATATCAAATTGCGACTCGTGCTTCGAGTTTATTTGATCTCTTACCAATTGATTCAATGAAACATAAGTTTCGTGAAATTTGTGAGAAGAGTGTTGAACAACAAGATGAAACAAAAACACCTTCTGGTAAAGCTGAAGCAACAGACGCGACTGTAGCAAATACTAAAACTGCTAAAACACCAGCACTTGATCAATATACGATTAATCTCACTGAAAAAGCGAAAAAAGGCGGTATAGATCCAGTTATTGGGCGTGAATATGAAATTCGCCTAATGCTCGATATTTTAATGCGTAGACGCCAAAACAACCCAATCTTAACTGGAGAGCCAGGGGTTGGTAAAACAGCTGTGGTCGAAGGTTTAGCTTTAAAAATTGCTCAAGGTTTAGTACCAAATGCCCTTAAGAATGTCCATTTACATGTATTAGATATGGGACTTTTACAGGCAGGTGCAAGTGTTAAAGGCGAATTTGAAAATCGTTTGAAGCAAGTGATTCAAGAGGTTCAAGCCTCGGTTCATCCTATTATCTTATTTATTGATGAAGCGCATACCTTAATTGGTGCAGGTGGACAAGCTGGGCAAAATGATGCTGCAAATCTTTTAAAACCAGCACTTGCACGTGGTGAGCTGCGTACTATTGCTGCGACAACTTGGGCAGAATATAAACAATATTTTGAAAAAGATGCTGCATTGAGCCGACGTTTTCAGGTTGTAAAAGTAGAAGAGCCAACCGAAGAAGTTGCGGTAGATATGTTGCGTGCGATGATTCCTGTCATGCAGCAGCATTTTAAATTACAAATTGATGATGAGGCGATTGTTACAGCAGTTCACTCTTCACATCGATATATTAGTGGTCGTCAACTTCCGGATAAAGCAGTTAGTGTTCTTGATACGGCAGCAGCACGTGTTGCGTTGACCCAAAATGCCCAACCTGTAAAGCTTGATCAGTTAATGGCTCAAGAGCATAACTTAAAGCTTGAACAGCAAATTTTAGAAAATGAACATCGTCAGATTCCAATTCATCATGAACGATTAGAAACTTTAAAAGCTAATTTAGAATCTTTGCAAAAAGAGATTCATGAAACTGAAGAGCAGTGGAAAAAAGAATTAGAACTTGTTCATAAAATTCAGGAATTAGAAGCACAGAATCATTCTAATGAATCTGAAGCTTATGATCAGATTAATCTACTGCGTAAAGATCTTGCTGAAATTCAAGGCCAGCAACCATTAGTATTTGAAAGAGTAAATTCTCAAATTATTAATGAAATTATTTCTGATTGGACCGGAATTCCTGTTGGAAAAATGGTTAATGATGAAATTAAACAGATATTAACGCTTGAAGATAAATTGGGCGAGCGTGTAATGGGGCAAGATTATGCACTTACACAACTAGTTCAGGGTATTAAAACTTCAAAAGCAAGACTTGAAGATCCGAATAAGCCACAAGGTGTATTTCTTTTGGTGGGCCCAAGTGGTGTTGGTAAAACTGAAACTGCATTAACTTTGGCAAATGAATTATATGGCGGTGAGCAGCATTTAATCACCATCAATATGTCTGAATATCAAGAAGCACATACTGTATCTTCGCTTAAAGGTGCACCTCCTGGATATGTGGGATATGGTCAAGGTGGTGTTTTAACAGAAGCTGTTCGCCGCAACCCTTATAGTGTTGTGTTGCTTGATGAAATTGAAAAAGCTCATAGCGATGTTCAAGAACTGTTCTATCAAGTATTCGATAAAGGTACTTTAGAAGATGGTGAAGGACGAGTAATTGATTTTAAAAACACGACTATTTTGTTAACTTCAAATGCTGGTTCAAGTGCCATTATGCAGGCTTGCTTAAATAGACCTGTAGAAGAGTGGCCTACAGCTGAAGAGTTGATTGAGCACTTAAAACCAAGTTTATATAAACAATTTAAGCCTGCATTTTTAGGCCGAATGAGAGTTGTACCTTATTTCCCACTGCATGATGATCTACTTGTACGAATCATTAAGCATAAGTTAGGCAAAATCACAGCAAGAATTGAGAAACAATACGGAACACAAGTCCAGTATTCTGATGATTTGGTAGAGCTCCTCTTAAGCCGTTGTACAGAAGTCGATAGTGGTGCACGTAATGTTGATAATATTTTAAATTCTACGGTGTTACCTGCATTGGCTACAGAAATTTTGGTGGCTTTAGCAGAGCAAAAGTTGCCAAAAATTATCATGATTGATGCTAAAGATGACGAAATTCAATATGTACTAGACCCAGTTGTAAAAGCTGCTAAAAAAAGGACTAGTAAAAAATTGAAGTCAGAAGTTTAAAATTGAATAGAGCTAAAATTAGATGAATATTGATATTTCTGAACTACTCGAACCCATTAGTGATAATTTGCCTTGTGGTGATGACTTTTCGTTTTCTAATGAATTTCATGAAATTAAAAAAGCGAAGACACAAGATGATCTATTACTAGATCAAGGTGATTGGGTTGCTGAGCGCAAACAAGCCGATTGGGACTTTGTAGCAAAGAACACGAGTGTTTTGCTAAAAGATAAAACGAAAGATATTCGTCTATTAACTTGGCTCTTAGAGGCTTGGACTCATCTTTATGGTTTTGAAGGTATGGCTAAAGGTTTAACTTTAAGCCATACCATGCTGAATCAATACTGGCAGGAAATTCACCCTGTTATTGAAGATGATGACTTAGATCAACGCATTGGTTTACTACAGGGTTTAATTAATCAGCTTCCGATGTTGTTAAAGAAAGTTTCTTTAACCAATACAGCTCCTTATTATAATTTGCTTGATTACGATAATTTTCTATATCACGAAAATGTTCGCCGTAAACAAACTGAAGAGTATGACAGCCAGTCAGGACCATCTGAATTAGAACAATTCGACCAAGCCATTTTTAATACTTCTAAAACTTTTCAATACTCTAATTATCAAGATTTTAGTTCAGTCTTAACCGAGTGGGATGTTTTAAAACAGACTCTTGATCATTTAATGGGATTAGATTCGCCGAGTTTTGCTGCTATTGATTCGGCATTTGAGACTATTCACAGCACATTACGTAAGATTTATAAAGCAGAAGCTTTTGGTACAGGGCTTGCGCCAATCCAAGAACAAGCTACTGTTATCACGAATTCATCTATGGAAAATCAAGTGCCTGTACAAGTTGTTTCAGATCAGCCAGCTTTTCAGCCTCAAGCACAAACGCACTTGGCTAACCGTGAGCAAGCAATGAAAGTATTGCAAGAAATCGCA
This sequence comes from Acinetobacter sp. 1542444, assembly GCF_000581835.1. NCBI lineage: Bacteria > Pseudomonadati > Pseudomonadota > Gammaproteobacteria > Moraxellales > Moraxellaceae > Acinetobacter > Acinetobacter sp. 1542444. The sequence goes on from NZ_JEYA01000001.1 coordinate 149,567, forward strand.
GATTACTTCCAAGCAAATGAACCTCATAGCCCTGTGAGCTATATGCTTCAAAAAACAATTAAATGGAGTCAAATGCCATTACATGAATGGTTAGCGCAAGTCATCAAAGATGAGCATCCATTACAAATGGTTCAGGAAATGTTAGGTGTGCAGCCTAAAAATGAATATGAATAAAGATTGGTAAAGACATATGTTTAAAGCTGAAAAAGTCCTGTGGGGCGAAGGTTTATTTTTAAGACCTCAACATTTCCAAATTCAAGATACGTATCATGAGCAACGCCTAAATCATACGGTTCGCGCAGTTGTACCTTTTTCGTATGGTATTCAAAAATTGAGTTTCGATGAGGCTCAGTTGAGCACGCATATTCTTGCTCTTGAGTCTGTAGAGATGATCTGGCAAGACGGTGAAATTTATCAGGCACCGGCATATGATTTATTGCCTGAACCAATTTTATTAGACGATCTTAATTTACGTGGTGAGATGCTAATCTATTTAGCATTGCCGCTTTTACAAGCAAATAAGCAAAATCTAATTGATCAAAACCAAGCGCAAAAGGGTAGATATCAATCTCACCTTGTTGAAACGCATGATTTGTTTACTAATGCTACAGAAGCAGATATTAGTTTGCTACGCCGACGTGCTGTTTTTAAATTATTAGATGTACATAGTAATCCAGACCACAATCTAGATGGTTTCTTATATCTGCCGATTGGAAAGATTAAGCGACAAAGCTCTGGCGCTTTTGAAATTGATCGGAAGTTTATTCCGCCAATTTTACACGTGGATGCCTCTGAATCACTCATTTCAAATTTAAAAAGAACACTGAATGTGATTAAGGCAAAAATTAAGACGATTCAAACCAATAACCGAGAAAATGAACAGAAGTTAATTGAATTCCGTTCAGGTGATATCGTTTCATTCTGGTTAGTAAATGCCTTAAACACAGCTCATGCTGGCCTGAATCATTTTGTGCAATATCCACAAATCCATCCAGAACGTTTGTTCTTCGAATTGTTACGTTTAGCAGGTTCTTTATTAACCTTCTCGACGGCGTATGATGTCGACCAGTTGCCTGCCTATAAACACCATAATTTACAAGAAAGTTTTTCGCAGTTAGACACGATTCTACGTGATTTACTCGATACGATTATTTCGAGTCGTTACATCAGTATTGCACTTAAAGAAATCCGCCCTTCATATTGGGTGGGAAGTCTTGAGACCGATAAGATTACTCGAGATACTCGACTTTATATTGCAGTATCAAGTAGCGCAATGCAGACCCATGAGTTGATCCAGATCGTACCTTTACGATTCAAGATTGGTAGCACTTTGGATGTAGAGCAACGTGTAGTTGCTGCATTTCCTGCAATTCCATTACATCATTTGATTCAGGTTCCAACAGCGATCCCTGTACGTTCTGGTGTGAGCTATTTTGAAGTTGAACCCCATCATGAATTATACCAACGCATGTTAGATTCAGAGACGATTTGTATTTATGTTCCGGCTGGCTTCCAAGATATCAGTATTGAACTGATTGCGGTTATGAACGCTTAAGGGTAAAGGAGAGAAAAATGTCACAATCCACAGGTGCTCCTTCTTTATTTGACGATGGGCAAATTGGAATGGGTGGGAACAATAATAGCCAGTCTCAGGCAAAACTACAGGCAATCAATCTTATTGATTTATTGCATGATGGCTTTTATTTGGTTTTTTTGATTCGAAATCAGTATGTGCCGGCAGATGCTCAACAGTTTCGTGAAAAAATTTTAAATTTACTCAATCAATTTGAGCAACAAGCTAAAAAGTTACAATTTTCAGCTGATGACATTCATGATGCTAAATATGCATTTTGTGCTTTGATTGATGAAACTATCGTAACGCAACAAGACCCAAGCTATTTTAATTTGCAAAATGCTTGGTTAATTAGCCCATTGCAATTGAGCTTGTTTGGTTCTCAGTTAGCCGGGTACCGTTTCTTTGAAATATTGGAACAATTACGTAGTCGTGGAAAAGAACGTCTACCCGCTTTAGAAGTATTTCATTACTGCCTTTTGCTCGGTTTTCAGGGTAAGTACCGAATTGAATCTATTGAAAGTCTCAACCACCTAGTATCAAGAGTGGGTGATGAAATTGACTATTTAAAAGGGAAAAAAGTTGCGTTTTCGCCATTCTCGGCAATTCCCGATCAAATACGAAATATTATTCATCGCGAAGTACCTTTCTTTTGGATTTTGATCTTTTTATTGATTTTTGCATTACTTACCTTTGCGGGTTTAAGATTTATGCTGAACAATCAAAATGATAAAGCATTATCTAACTATCAAAATGTGATTTCTGCTCCTCAAGAGCAAGCACATATTACAATTTATTTACCTTGATGATGGAACGAAATGGCTCAGGAAAAACCAACTTCTATTCGAGTTTTACAATCGAATAAAAAAAAGCCGAAATCACCAGTACTTTATATTGTGATTGGTGTGATTGCAGGGGTGTTTGTCAGCATCTCGCTATTCCTGTTCTTGTCTCAACCGAATTCGCCAGATTCAGCAGCAATTGAGAGTAAATCAACGGAAGAGCAAATTTTAAATCAAGATGCTGTACATTCTTCAGATGAACAAAATCAGGTTGTTGTAAGTCAAGATAATGAGACGGACTCAATGAGCCGTGATGGCTTTGAACAGCCAAAAGATAATGAGTTAAGCAATATTTTTAAACCTGCTCCACATAAAGCTGTTGCTACGAATGAACAACGAGTTTCGCCGTTTGATGAGCAGCTAACAGGTGAAAAGAAAGTTCAGATTGTGCCTCAACTGCAGACAGGTACAGCTAAAGCGACTCAACCTAAAATACAGCCAACTCAGCAAAAACCTGTGAGTAAGCCGCAGCAGCAACAAGTGGTGCAAGCTAAACCCGTAGTTGAGAGTAAAGCTCCAGCCGAACCAGAACCTGAGGTTGAGCCACCTAAGGCATCGGTAGATATTAAAATTACACGAAGTCCTTTTGCCGTGAATTAATGAACTGATGATGATCTTTCTCATTTTCTTTTGCTTTACATGTTTGGCAATTGGCTTAGCGTTTTTAATGTCTTATGAACTCAGGAGTAGAAGCAAAGATTTTGTTTTGTCATTACTGCCCCAAGGGCGTAAACAGCTTAATCAGGTTAAACAATTTGCTCAAACCATGAATCAGGCAGCTGCTCCTGAAAAATTACAATCTCATTGGCATTTACAGCAATGGTGGATTGTAATTGCAGGCTTTTTCTTGTTTGCCAGTATATTAGTTTTTGCTTTTACTCGTCCGATTAGTTCAACCCGAATTGAAGCTGAATATCTGAAAAAAACAGATCCTCAAATTTATGCACTTTTAAATGGTGAAATATTATCGCCACCGCCAGAAGTAGATGAAAGCCTAATTGAAGCCGCAATTGTTGAGGCGACGCAGTTAGAGCAGCAATATTCGTCTCAAAATAGTGGAGCTATTAATTCTTCACCGATTGATAACGCCAGTTTCGATGGTCGAGCTATTCTGGACACAAATTTAGTTGATCGTAAATGGGACAAAATGAACCCACGCTATAAACAGCGTTTACTCATGGTCTTTAAAATCATGAAAGAACAGTATGGTTATGAGTTGGTTCTATTAGAAGGCTATCGTAGCCCAGCACGTCAGAACATGTTGGCGGGCAATCCAAATACGACTAGAGCAAGGGGGTATCAAAGCTATCACCAATTTGGTTTAGCAGCTGATGTAGCATTTAAGCGAAATGGAAAAGTGGTTATTTCTGAGCGAGATCCGTGGGCAATGCAAGGCTATCGATTATATGGTCAAGTCGCCGAATCGGTTGGTTTAACTTGGGGTGGACGTTGGAAATCTATCCAAGATTATGGGCATACCGAGTTCCGTATGCCAGGCTTAAGAAAAACTCAAGAAATGGCAGAAAAACTGATTGCTGAAAGTTCGAATGATATAAGTTAAATATTGATTGAGGATTGAAAACGTTCTTGTAAAACAGACGTCATTTTATCTACAAGCTGGGAAATTATCCCAGCTTTTTCCCATGTGTAAATTGAAACGGCCATAGGAGGTACAGCTCCTAATGAATCATATCGACGTACTCTCCGTCCATTGGTCGTAGCTACAGGCAATAAAGATAATCCTAATCCTGTTTCAACACTGACTAACACGCTTTCTAGGCTACTACCCGTAAAGGCAATATACCAACGTCGCCGTTCGCGCTCTAAGGTTGCGAACATTTCGTCCCGATAAAGACCGCCTTGAGGAAAGGTCACTAAACTCATGGGATCAGACCATTCAGTTGTTGAATTTGAACTTTCAAACCATGCCATTTCTTCTGGGAATGTAGCGTGGTGATCAGCACTAGCAGCAGGTTCTTTGACAATAATAATATCGAACTCACCATTCCGATAACGTTCTGTTAGGTTCCGACTTAAGCCAGAGGTTACATCTAAACGAATGGAACGATGCTCTTTGGCAAATATACCGAAAACTTCAGCCATTGCAGGACTCATCATATCTTCTGGTAAACCAATACGAATGGGAATACTTCCTGCCGGATCTTTAAGTAGGGCCTCAGCTTCCTGTTGGAGAGTCAAAATCCTTTGCGCATAACCAATTAGATATTCTCCAGATGCCGTCAATTTGAAAGGTCTTGCTGTCCGATCTATAAGGGCATGACCGACAGATTCTTCAAGTCGTGCTAACTGCTGACTAACTGTTGATTGAGTCAGGTGTAATCGATCGGCAGCTGCGGTAAAACCGCCAGTTTCAAAAATAGTGACGAAAGCACGTAAAAGGCGAGGATCAAACATATTAGGGACCGCCATACTCAAAAGCCGATAAGATAAGTATTTATAATCTTAATACTATCGATTAAATAATTTAATTTCCAAATACTTTTGGTGAAGCTTATTCTAATTGCAAAATGTTTTGCCATAAGTTTTTATTAGGAGACCACCATGCGTAAGTCACTAATATGGATGAATCTGATCGTCGCGGTAGGGGCTTTGGGTTTTACAAATATGACGAATGCAATGGGTGAGTATCCTTTACATCAAGCAGTGATAAATAATGACACACAATCTATCAAACAAATTTTATCTCAAAAAGCTTTAATTGATGAGCGAGATGAAACTGGTTCGACTGCTTTGATGGTCGCTACAAGAGCAAATAATGTACATGCTGCTCATATGCTGATAGAGGCTGGTGCCGATGTAAATGCAAAAGACAATATTCAAGACAGTCCATATTTATATGCTGGTGCACAGGGATATTTAAAAATTCTAAGAATGACACTCATGCATGGTGCCGATTTAAAAAGTATTAACCGTTACGGTGGAACGGCGCTAATTCCTGCAGCGGAACGAGGCCATGTTGAAACAGTTCGTACATTAATTGCGGCTGGGGTAGATATTAATCATGTCAATAATTTGGGGTGGACGGCATTACTTGAGGCCATCATTTTGGGAAATGGAGAACCTAAATATCAACACATTGTAGAGCTTTTATTAAAGGCAGGTGCTGATCCGAACTTGGCTGATAAAGACGGCATAACTCCCTTACACCATGCGCGGTCACGAGGATACCGTGAAATTGAAAAAAGACTTCTTGCAGCTGGTGCAAAATAGAAAGTGAGAGTATGTGATGGAAAAAGGTGAACAGTTTTTACGTAAGGCGATTGAGCTTGCCTATAACAATATTGAAAAAGGTGGCAGACCATTTGGAGCAGTAGTTGTAAAGAATGGAGAAATTATTGCTTCAGGTGTAAATCAGATTCTGACAACCAACGATCCCACTGCACATGCCGAATTACTGGCGATTCGTGCAGCCAGCCAAGTTTTAGGAACTGCCAATTTAGAAGGTTGTTCTGTGTATGCAAGTGGTCATCCATGCCCAATGTGTATGGCTGCAATGCGTTTAGCCGGTATAAAGTCGGTGAGCTATGCATATTCTAATGAAGACGGAACACCATTTGGTTTGTCTACGGCCGAAATATATATTGAGCTTGCCAAGCCCTTTGCTGAGCAATCAATGAAAATTCAATATATACCGATCAGAGTTGAAAACCGCACTGATCTTTATGCGCATTGGAAGAGTTATCAAGCCAATCATTCAGGCTCAGAATAATGAAGCAGTCTGGAGCTTTTTTGACTCAGTCGATGCTCATTGTAACTGTGGCTTTGGTTGGGCTTAATTTAAGACCATTTATCACAAGTATTGGACCATTGATTGCCAATATTCGAACAGCCACTGGTTTAAGCTTACAAGGGGTAGCACTACTCACTTTGCTACCGATGATGCTTATGGGACTCATTGCATTTGTTGGCCCAATATTGCAAAACTTGATCGGTGAACGAAATGCTATTCTTGGTGCATTGCTGGCCATTTGTGGAGGATGTGCTGTCCGATTTTTATTGCCTACATCCGAAGGATTAATTCTTAGTGCAATAGTAATTGGATTCGGAGTTGCGATGATACAAGCGGCATTTCCCGGCATGATCAAAAGAGAATTTAGCCAATATATTGGTCCGATGATGGGGCTTTACTCAGCCATGCTTATGGGCGGTGGTGCCTTAGGAGCATGGTTAGCGCCTGTAGTTTCAAATATAACGGGTTTATGGTTTGTTGGACTGGCTTTTTTTGCAGTTCCAGCTTTATTTGCATTTATATTGGCGCTTGTCTTTTTACCAACAAAAGTTGGCTCATCCATTCATCATGCGCCTGTACGCAAGTTATTAAATCAACCTCGAACATGGTTATTAATGATGTGCTTTGGACTTGTAAATGGTGGCTACTCGTCAGTGGTAGCGTGGTTAGCACCTTCTTTTCAAGATCAGGGTTGGAGTGCAGCACAAAGTGGAAAATTAGTCGCTTTGCTGGCCTTGAGCCAAGCAGCTTCAGCGCTCATTTTGCCTGTTTTAGCTAGGAAATATAAAGACCGACGTCCATGGTTATGGTTTACGTTAGCAATGCAACTAGTCGGGTTCTCTGGAATGGCTTTTATCCCTGATTTTGCCTCTATGCTTTGGGCAATTTGTTTGGGCGTGGGTTTGGGAGGATGTTTTGCGTTAACGCTTATCGTTGCATTAGACCATTTTGATGAACCCATTCATGCAGGTGCTTTATCTGCACTGATGCAGGGTGGCGGTTTTTTACTGGCAGCAATCCCGCCGTGGATTATTGCAATTTTGCATGATCTTACGGGAGCTTACAAAGCAGGATGGCTTTTTCATTTAGTCAGCGTGATATTAGTTGTTATTTTAGTAATTAGATTGAATCCCAAAAGTTATTTTAAAGTAAGTCTGTAAAACGTTGAATTAGTCAAGATTCTTTTTTAAGAATTGCTGCTCCTATAATCACAAGCAAATGAGGAAATAGTGATACGATAGAACTGAAAATTTCCGCTTCTAAATGAATACAACAATATTTGATTTCTATGACTTCTTCTTTGAAACAGCTCACTTTATTTAATCAAGGCTTAGGGAAAACCAGTCGATTTTCAAAAGGCATGGATGGAACTTTACAGGCTATTGAGCATTTAGGATATGTGCAGATTGATACCATATCGGTTGTAGAGCGAGCTCATCACCATATATTGTGGAGCCGAGTGCCTGATTATGAGCTAAGTCATCTCAATAGTTTGGTTGGTGAGCGGCAGATTTTTGAATATTGGTATCATGCCGCATCGTATCTTCCTATGAAAGATTATCGCTATGCATTGCCTGCCATGATGTCTGTCAGGAACGGAGAAAGCCGTTATTTCAATAGAGGTGATCAACACCTTATGAATGAAATTTTGGCCCGTGTTCGTGCTGAAGGAAAAATTCGTCTACGTGATATTGATAAGAATAATAAAAAGAGTTTGGGAAACTGGTGGAATACCGGACCAGGCCGCCGTGCTTTTGAGCAGTTATATATGCGGGGTGACCTGATGATCTGTGAGCGTAACGGAATGGAAAAGGTCTTTGATTTGACCGAGCGCTGCTTGCCTGGAAATATTGATTTAAGTATGCCTACGCTTGATGAATATGCGCAGTATTTGTTTAATAATACGCTTCGAGCACATGGTGCATTTACATGGAAACAATTAGTTCATCTAAAGAAAAATAATTTAAAAGAAACTATGCGTGTCGTTCTGAAGGAGCAAATTGACGCAGGTGTTGTATCAGCAATTAAACTTGAGAAAGGTCAAACTGTATATGTTGATGTTGCTGCAATAGAACAAAAGGTTAGTACTGATTTTGGTTTAAAAATACTTTCGCCTTTTGATAACTCGCTTATTCATCGTGACCGTTTAGCTTCTTTATTTGAATTTGATTATAGGATTGAATGCTATGTACCAGCGGCCAAACGTGTATATGGTTATTTTTGTTTGCCGATTCTATATCAAGACGAGTTAGTCGGCCGACTAGATTGTAAAGCACATCGCTCTATCAAAGAGTTAGAAGTGATTAGCCTGCATATAGAAAAAACAGTAAAAAATAAGGAGCTCTTCTTCTTCGAACTAGAACAAGAGCTCAAGCGTTTTGCTGTGTTTAATCAATGCTCAACTATTAATGACAAAGTGATTCAGCGTATTCGTACTAAAATTTAAAAACCAAAAGCACTCCAGCTTTTGGTGTTTTCACTTTTTTAGTTCAAAGGCATACGATATTGAATAATTCCTGGTTTTTGTGCAATCCAGTCATAAAGCTTTTGCGCTGTTACATTGGTTTCTTGAGTATGCCAATATAAACGGTCACAGTTGTGTTTGATTGCTTGCTTCTGCACATATTCAATGAGTTGCTTACCAATATGCTGTCCACGAACTTCAGGTGAAACATACAGGTCTTCTAGATAACAGTAATTATTTTCTGCCCACGTTGAACGATGAATAACATAGTGCACAATTCCTAAAACCTGCTCACCTTGTTTAGCAACGACACAGTACATAGGTTCATTCTCATCGAAGAAACGTTCCCATGTTACTTTTGTGACATGATGGAGTAAATTCACTTGATAAAAATTTTGGTAAGCAAGCCAATACTTTTCCCATTGTGAATAATCTTGCTGCTGAACAGGAACGATTTGAAGATCTTGATTTTGCATAATAATTACACTCTGTTTTAAAGTAATAAAAAATCGACAACTAGAGTGTAGTTTTGATAGTGGTATTTTTATAAGATACACTTTTGATATTTTTCACAGTACCAGTTTTGATATGGCAACGTCGATTTCTGCATCTTTTCCACATTTAATTTTGCCAAAAGGCCAGATTAAAGATGGACTATATACGGCTTTGCGTGATGCAATTTTAGATGGAAGGCTGACTGCCGGAACAAAATTACCCTCAAGTCGTGCTTTGGCAGAGATGATGTCAATTTCAAGAAATTCTGTATTGGCGGCTCTTGAACGATTACTGGATGAGGGATATTTATTTACCAAACCAAGTTCGGGTACCTATGTTGCTGAGGTTGTGCCAGATCAGTTAATACATGTTCAAAAAAATTCAAAAGAAACGTCTAAAAATACTCATCGTTCCTTAAATATTAATCCAAATCTTGAAACTTTATTGGATTCATGGCGCAAGCAATCATGGTTAAGTAAAAAGAAAAAGATGTTTCATGTAGGGGTAGGCTGTATTGATTTATTTCCTCATCAACTGTGGTGCAAGTTATTAACACAAGCTTGGCGGCAGTCGTATTATCAGCTTGGTCAATTTTACGACCCGCGTGGCTATCTACCTTTGCGTCAGGCAATTTGTGAATATGTCCGCTCCACCCGAGGGCTAAACTGCAACGAAGAGCAAATTATTATCGTAAACGGAACGCAGCAGGCTATTCATTTGACAGCCTACGCCTTACTTCAAGCAAATGATGAAGTGTGTTTGGATGAGCCGGGATATGATGCAGCTTTTAAGATTTTTCGAAGTTTTGGTGCTCAGGTAAATTTGATCGAAAGTGATGAGGAGGGAATGCAAATTTCTGAAATTACAGATCATTATTTCAAAAGCAAACTGGTCTATACAGCACCTTCACATCAGTTTCCTTTAGGGGGAACTTTAAGTTTAGCTCGCCGTTTTGCTTTATTAGATTGGGCAAACAAACAAGAAAAATGGATTTTTGAAGACGATTATAATAGTGAGTTTCGCTATGGCACGCACCCAATCCAAGCACTACAAGGTTTAGATCAGCAGCAAAGAGTCATTTATTCTGGAACTTTTACCAAAATGATGTTTCCAGAGTTTCGTTTAGGGTTCATGGTTGTACCTGAAGCATTGATTGAAACCTTTAGTGCAGCTAAATACTATACTGACGTGCGAAGTTCATATTTAGAGCAGGTCGCTTTAGCTTTATTCATTCAACAAGGCCACTATGCTCGACATGTACGTAAAGTTCGAAAAGCATGCGATGAGCGTCAACAAGTATTGATTAACGCTATTAATGAATACCTTTCAGATGTACTCGATGTTCAGCCAACAGATTCAGGCATTCATCTTATATGTTGGTTAAAAGCATCATGGACTGAGCAGGAGTTTATTTCTCATTGCTCGGCATTGGATTTGGAGATTCAACCTCTATCAAGATATTGTCAACTTGAGTCGAAAAAAGCAGCAGTTCTGTTGGGCTATGCTGCACATCAACCTGAGGAAATGGTGGAAAATATTAAGAGACTAGCCATCAGTATCAAAAAGTAAAATAGCTAAACTTTTCAAAATTATATCTGGATTTTAGAGTGATTTTATTTTTAATGAGAAGGGCAAAATATTTATTCGATTTTAATATTTTGATGAAATTTTAAAAAATTTAAATTTAAAAGATTTATTAATCTTATTTTAAGCTAACTTCATTATTCTAATAATATCAAAGCTCAGTACAGTACACCTTTTGGCCACATTCTCCAGATGTGGCCTTTTTTTATTAGGAATAAATATAGCTTAGAATGAATTAATTTTTTAAGGAGAATAGGATTTAATCTTCTTCCATGGCATTACTATAAAACTTAACACCTAGTTTAATTCGGTCTCGACCATTACTCATACGCCAGCGATTGGTATCACGTAAAGAATATACACAGCCGCAATATTCCTGTTGGTAAAATTCCTCTCGCTTACTGATTTCAATCATTCGACTAGAGCCACCATTTTTTCGCCAGTTATAATCCCAATATTGAATATCTGGATAATTGGATGCTGCCCGAATTCCGCAATCATTAATTTGAGCCATATTTTTCCAACGAGAAATTCCTAATGAACTACTGATGAGACTAAAGCCGTGTTCATGTGCATACAGGGCAGTTCGCTCGAAACGCATATCGAAACACATGGTACAACGAATACCGCGTTCTGGTTCATCTTCCATACCTTTAGCTCGAGCAAACCAATTATCCGTGTCATAATCTGCATCGATAAATGGAATATTATGCTTTTCTGCGAAACGAATATTTTCTTCCTTACGGATGAGATATTCTTTTACCGGATGAATATTAGGATTATAAAAAAATATCGAAAATTTAATTCCAGAATCAATTAATGCTTCCATAACTTCTCCTGAACAAGGAGCACAACAAGAATGAAGTAATAATTGACCATGTCCAGATGGGAGTTCTAATTTTAAACGTTGAGTTGACATAATAAAAAATTAAATTGTAATTCTAATGATTATATATTTTTATTTTGTATAATGTGAACTGAATTATTTTCAATTAAACATGAAATTAATTTAAATATCTTAAAATTTATTTATTAATTTATTTGTGGTTTAGTTGAATATAATGAAATAATTAGATTATTAAATATTAAAATTATTTGTATAGGCGCTTTTAAATTTATTAACCGAAATACTATATAGTAATATAAAATATGGATAAATTTAATATTTTTTAAAATAATAATATTAAAAAATAGCTAGGTAAGTAATTGATGTTTCTAGATATAATTTGAAATTTTTTATGTTTTATTGTGATGTGTGTCACAAATAAACCTTATTTTTTCAATTAAAATATTTCTTTAGATTTGTAGCTTTAATAAATCTATACTATAAAATTCGGTGAGTTTTTAAATTTAAGTGTGTGATTATTTAAGATATGAAAGATTGGCAATGTAAGTATTGTAATGGTTACATTATGGTTAATCATTCAAAGATCAGTGTAGGAGAAAAAGTTTACTTTTTGGTATATAAATTTGATGCAAAGAATGAACGGAAAAAATTATATAAAAAGGGAATTGTAGTTGCTCGCTACGATAATATACTTCACATTGAGTCACGTAAAAAAACTTATAAGATCGAGCAAGCTAAGGTCTATCCATTAGGAGCACCAATGCCTTTCGTTTACAACATGTTTTGGGTTTGCGGGTGCCCATGTACCCTACAAAATTAATTTCTTAAATTTAAATGTCGGCAGCTCATTTTATAAATTTAATTGAATTAATAATCGTATCAAATTTATTTTCACAGCTTTTATAGCAAAGTTAAGAGCGATAAGCTCATAAAAGTGGCTTTTAGTAGTTAAGGTGTTTGGATTTTCATTTGACAAAAACAATAGGCTCTCTTATAAACCTCGAGTAAAGTTGAGGTTAATCATGATAAGTGAAAATAAAAAAGCTGACTCTAGTCGAGTTTTGACTGTGGGGGAAGTTGCAAAAAGGAGTGGAGTTCCTGTCTCGACCCTACATTTTTATGAGACGAAAGGGCTGATAAAAAGTATAAGAACCAATGGTAATCAACGCCGTTTTCCCTTAATTGTTTTAAGATATATTGCGATTATTAAAGTTGCTCAAAGAGTTGGAATTCCTTTAAATGAAATTAAAGAGGCTCTTAGCGCATATCCTATGGGGAGTAAATTAACAGCTAAACAGTGGAAGGAGTTATCAAGCCATTGGCGAAAAGATCTGGATGATCGTATTCAAAAATTAACGAGGTTACGGGATGAAATGGACTGGTGTATTGGCTGCGGTTGCTTGTCACTAGAGCAATGTCCGTTAAGAAATCCTGAAGATGTTTTGGGGCAAGAGGGATCTGGAGCACGAATTTTGGAAAGGCCATGATCGCAATATTTTGATAATTATTTTTAGAAAGGAAAATCTTAAATTCCAATCAATTAAAGAAATGGTGAATAGAACTCCCAAGTGAGTTTTTTATTGTAAACAAGACACATGAAACATGAATTTTTTTGATATCTTTAGTTTTTTTATTAAGAAGCAAAAATTTATGAAAAAAATTATCTTTCTTGGTTTAGCGCTTGTTTCGTTAACGGCTTTTTTATCTGTACAACATAAAAATCCAACTCCACCAAAAATTGGTTCACCAAACCCAGCTAGTCAATATTGTGTTGAACAAGGCGGGAAATTAGAAATTAGAAATGAAGCAAATGGTCAGGTTGGGTATTGTCATTTACCAAACGGCCAAGTCGTGGAAGAATGGAAATTATTCCGTGATAATCAAGCAAACTGTGTAGCAGAAGAAGCTCAAAAATTAGTGGGTCAATCTGGCCTTACTGATGATCAAATTAAACAAAAAACTAAATCAGAAATTGTGCGAAAAGTGGCTCCAGGTCAACCAATGACTATGGATTATCGTACAAACCGAGTTACAGTTACTATTGATCCTGCTTCTAAGAAAATTACTCAAGCAACCTGTGGTTAATGTGTGTAATTAAAGTTTGGTAAATCAAATTTTAAAGAAAAGAGCCTGCTGAAAATGCAGGCTTTTTTACTTTAATTTTGGGAATAATGGACAACCGGATACTCTTTTTGTTGTGGCAGCTTCTGTAAAGCCTGATTAATTTTGATGAGAAAAATATCCACTTTGTCTTGGCTTGGATTGTTGGTATTGTATGAAGCTCTTTCTTGATAGTTAATTCCGCATCCAATAATTTTCATATTTGCAGGATTAAAGCTCCAGTCATTTTTATTCTTGATCAAGATATCTAAATCACTATCACATTCTTTCCAGAGTTTTAAAAATTGATTGGAATATACAGGTGGAGCTTCTTGTGCTCGGTAGGCTGTAAATCCTTGCATTTCGGGATTAGCAAACTGAAGGAGATGATTGGTAGGCATTCCTCCCCAAAGTATAGCGGTGTCTTTTGGTAGCTTTATTCCTGTTATATGTTCTTCTTTAAGTGGTGCAGTTTGCTCATCTTTCTGTTTTGACTTTTGAGATTTGTAAACCAGTTTTGTTCCAACAGGAACCGTTACACCTTTGACTTGAGTGCTTTGTGTTGTATAGAAATAAGGCGAATCATCATGGTTACAGCCTGTCGGGTTATAACAACCAATACAACCACTTAATAATAAAATAGGGCAACTTAAAACACTTAATTTTAAAATTCGATTCATTTTTCTTATCTTTAATTATGTCTAGAAATTTAATATATCAGCTTTTAAATCAATAATAAAAAAAGCCCCTAGCGGACTAGAGGCAGAAAAACATCAGATGCAAGAACAGGTGAATTATGCATCTGAGTTAAGTAGGTTGTATCAAACCATGTAATGCACTTTACCAGCAAAAATGAATAAAAATAGGGACGTGCGACTAATGGCTAATGTTCTGTGGTTGTTTATTGAGCGCCTATAAGCTCGGATTTAATTTCTCTTCTCAGTACTAATTTTTAAATTTCTAAGTTCTATTTTTAAAAAAATATAAGGAAAATTTAATTTTTAAATTCTATTAATAAAATTAATATTTGATTTATATGAATATTTACTCAGTTAAAGAATTTAAGGGATAGGACTATTCTTTTTGCTGTATATCGTATACGATATATAAAGAATGATTAAACAGCTATTAATCCCATTCCATAACTTTTGAGATGGATTAACTCGAAAGTACGACTACCCAGAGTTTTATTTGTATTACTGAGGAATAATTATGAGTAATATCTTCACAGGATGTATCCCGGCGCTAATGACCCCATGTACTCCTAACCGTGAGCCAGATTTTGACGCGCTTGTGAAAAAAGGGCATGAGCTGATTGAAGCGGGCATGAGTGCGGTAGTGTATTGTGGTTCTATGGGGGATTGGCCTTTGCTAACCGAAGCTCAACGCCAAGAAGGTGTAGCACGACTAGTTGCTGATGGCATTCCAACAATTGTTGGTACAGGTGCGGTTAATTCAAAAGAAGCAGTTTCTCATGCAGCTCATGCAGAAAAAGTCGGTGCACAAGGGCTTATGGTTATTCCACGTGTACTATCACGCGGTGCCTCACCAACAGCACAAAAAGCTCACTTTTCTGCAATTTTAAAAGCAGCTCCAAGCTTACCAGCGGTGATTTACAATAGTCCGTATTATGGATTTGCGACTCGTGCAGATTTATTTTTTGAATTACGCCGTGAGTTTCCAAACTTAATTGGTTTTAAAGAATTTGGTGGTGCTGCCGATATGCGTTATGCGGCTGAGTTCATTACTTCACAAGATGATTCAGTTACCTTAATGGCTGGCGTAGACACTCAAGTTTTTCATGGCTTCGTGAACTGCAATGCAACGGGTGCGATTACAGGGATTGGTAATGCTTTGCCTAAAGAAGTGCTACAGTTGGTTGACCTCAGTAAGAAAGCTGCAGCAGGTGATGCCAAAGCTCGTCGTTTAGCACAAGAGTTATCAAGTGCATTAGAAGTTTTATCTTCTTTTGATGAAGGTACTGATTTAGTCCTTTATTACAAGTACTTAATGGTACTTAACGGCGATAAAGAATATACCTTACATTTTAACGAGACGGATGCATTGAGTGAATCACAACGTAAATATGTTGAAACTCAGTATGAGTTATTCCGTACGTGGTACCGTAACTGGTCAGCTGAAGTCTAAGTAAATACTTATAAAAAAGAGGCTAATAATTGAGCCTCTTTTTTTATTTCTATAAATTACTTTTTGGTCAAAACAATAACGCATAGAAAAATGAGAATTAAACCTAAATAACTATGCATTGTTAAACTTTCGCCTACTACAACAACTGCTAATAATGCTGCAACAGGAATTTCGACCAAAGCTAGTGTCATAGCCTGACTTGCTGGAATTCGTTTAAGACCAAAGCTAAAAAATAAATAGCCCAAAAACATAGGAACAATTGGAATATAGATCGCAACCCAAATGTTAGTTGGGTAATCAAAAAGGTTTTGTGCTGTAATGAATAATGTAGGTAGTAACAACACTGCAGAGATACCAAAAATCACGCCCATGGCAGCTCTTGAGTCGACATCTTGGCGAATTAGGTTTCTCATTATCCAAGAATATGTTGCATAGCTCAGGCTAGAGAGTAAGCCAAAAAATACCCCTAAAATACGATCAGATTGTACGATTTGGTACTGCGCATGATCACCCGCATAAGAGAGTAAAATAATTCCTAAAAAACCGAGAATAAAACTGATGAGCCATTTTAAAGAAAGTTTTCGCTTATCTAAAATCCATTCTAAAAGCACTGAAAACAAAGGTGCACAGCCAATCGAAATCACGGTGCCAATCGATACACCAGCTAAAGAGACAGATGAATAAAATGCAAAAGGACAAAGAATTGAAACGACAACGGCAATAAAGATTTGAGACTTATAGTTAAATAGTTTTTGATAATTTTTTTTAATGGCTTTTAAACTTAAAAATGTGTGAATTAAACCACCAAAGCCCACAGAAATGGTAGCAATCACAAGTGGACTGATGCCCTTTGCAAAAGATGCTGCTGTGCCTGCCGTACCCCATAGAAAAGCAGCAAATAGTACGGATAAGAAACCCGTATAATAATGCAGGGAAAATTTTGCTTCTGTTGGCGTACTCATATGAAGTGACTCAGACTCTAAAAGTTTTATGCAGCATAATTTTTACAAGACAAAAATTTTATCTTGCAGGCAATAACTCAGCGCAATCGATAAGAATTTTTTGACAGTAACCCGTCAAGAGAACAGGATAGTATGCTGCTATTTATTATGATTTGCTTGGTTAGATACAATAAAATGATGACGATTTCAGCATAGTCTAATAATAGTTTTGTGAATTAAATGGTATAAAGTATACTTTAGCTATTAATGTAGTTAAAAATTATTAGCTCTAATAAGTAGAGAAAATGAGTTTTAGCAGCATTAAATAAAGGTAAGCCGTGCCGAAAATAATGCTTGAAAAGCAATGATTTCATTATGGCGGATGAATAAAAATTATCATCCTTTTATTTGTGTCATATTTTGAGGTTAAGAGAATATTCGTGACGCTACCATCTTTTAATGTATCAAATCTTGGTGCAATGCCTTCGGTATCTGAAGTTATTGTCAAATATATTAGAGAAGCAATTATTGCAGGGCATATTGCTGAAGGCGAACCGATTCGTCAGGATGAAATTGCCAAACTTTTTAATGTTAGCAAAATTCCCGTACGTGAAGCTTTAAAGCAACTTGAAGCCGAAGGCTTGGTTGAGTTTATAAAAAATCGTGGCGCAATTGTGACTCGTATTTCTGAAGAAGAGTTGGCACAGATTTTTGAAGTCCGAGTCATGTTAGAAACGAAGCTGATTCAGCTCGCCGTGCCGAATATGACAGAAGAAACTTATAAAAAGGCAGATGAAATTTGTAACGCCTTTATTGATAACATGGATATTGGAAGCTGGACCACATTAAATTGGCAGTTACATGCGTGCCTTTATGAACCAGCACAGCGACCTTATATGCTCGGATTAATTCGTTCTATTTACGATAAGATTGAGCGCTATTTAAGATTGCAGATGAATGTTTCCGAAGGCAAATCGCGTGCAAATGATGAGCACAAAGAAATTGTGAAAGCCTGTAAAGCCAAGGATGTTGATTTGGCGGTTAAGTTAATTGAAGAGCATATTAATGGTGTTTGCCAATCACTTTATGAGCACTTACCTCACCATAAAAATGTGAAAAACTAAGCGCTGCATTCTTTATTATTTCAATTAGGCCAGCGGCCTAATTTTTTTTTGTCTTTATTTTAGCTGAAGCAAGTTTTCACTATGCTGATTTCGTCATAGATTTATAAGAAAACGATCAAGCTTGCTGTTTTGAGATCAGTCATCCTAAAGGAAAATGTAAGGATACTTCTATGAAAACAGTAAAAATTTTGGACTCTCATACTGGTGGTGAACCAACACGATTAGTGCTTGAAGGTTTTCCTGATTTAGGCACAGGGGATATGGAAAGCCGCCGAAAAATATTATCAGAACAATATGACCATTTCCGTAGAGCAACCATGTTAGAGCCGCGCGGTAATGATGTGTTGGTTGGCGCATTATTGTGTAAGCCAGTGAATCCCAAAGCGAGCGCGGGCGTTATTTTCTTTAATAACACAGGCTACCTCGGCATGTGTGGTCATGGCACCATTGGTTTAGTAGCTTCGTTAGCGCACTTGGGAAAAATACAAGTTGGTACACACTTAATTGAAACTCCAGTCGGCGATGTTGAGGCGACATTGCATGAAGATCATTCAGTTAGCGTGCGAAATGTACCGGCATATCGTTATAAAAAAGCGGTCGAAGTTGATGTTGAAAAATATGGAAAAGTTACTGGTGATATCGCATGGGGTGGTAACTGGTTCTTCTTGATTAATGATCATGGTCAACGTGTTGCAAGTGATAATTTGGATCAACTGACTGACTATGCGTGGACGGTTAGACAAGCGCTTACGGCACAAGGAATAACCGGTAAAGATGGACAAGAAATTGACCATATTGAGTTATTTGCAAGTGACACCGAAGCAGACAGTAAAAATTTCGTGCTTTGTCCAGGCAAGGCCTATGACCGTTCACCGTGTGGAACTGGAACGAGTGCGAAAATTGCTTGCTTAGCTGCAGATGGCAAACTTGAGCCAGGAAAGTTATGGAAACAAGCCAGCATTATCGGTAGCCAGTTTATTGCCTCGTATGAGCAAGCAGGGGAATATGTGATTCCAACCATTCGTGGTGAAGCTTACATGAGTGCCGAAGCAACTTTATTTATGGATGAAAATGACCCATTTGCTTGGGGTATTCAGCTATGAGAACCGATGCCATCGTCATTGGGGCAGGCATTGTAGGTGCGGCATGTGCTTATGAATTAGCTCGGCAAGGGTTAAATGTGCAAGTTTTGGATGCTCGTATCGGTGGTGCAACAGCCGCAGGCATGGGGCATTTGGTCATTATGGATGACTTGGAAGCCGAATTAAAACTTAGTCATTGGTCAGTTCAGCTATGGCATGAATTAGGACACGAGCTTTCGGAAGAATGTGCCTATCGCCAAACGCCAACTTTATGGCTGGCAAGTAGCGCAGAAGAAATGCAGATTGCTGAGGAAAAATATCAACGTCTCACTGCACAAGGCGTCCGTTGCCAACTTCGAAACGCAGATGAAGTTCATCAGCTTGAACCTCACTTAAAGCAGAGTCTTTATGGTGGTTTAGAAGTTTTTGATGATGGAATTTTATATGCACCTTGTGCTGCTGAATGGTTATTAAAAAAAATTCCCCATAAGGTTCAGGTTCAACAAGCTAAAGTTATTCATATTGAAGAAAATCGGGTTCAGTTAAGTGATGGAACATGGCTCGAAGCAGCACATATTATTTTAGCAAACGGCATTCATGCGACAGATTTTTTTCCAGAGTTACCGATTGAACCTAAAAAAGGTCATTTAGCTATTACCGACCGTTATCCCGAATTAAATGTAAAACATACGTTAGTGGCTTTGGCTTATGCAGCCAGCACTCAAGCGACAAGTGGAATTTCAGTCGCTTGTAATATTCAACCTAGACCGACAGGTCAGCTATTCATTGGGTCATCTCGTCAGTTTAATACAGTTGATCCGACTGTAGAGCCAGAAGTCTTTACTCGGGTACTTAAAGAGGCTGCGGATTATTTTCCAGCTTTGGCTGATCTTAATGTTATTCGGGCATGGACTGGCTTTCGCGCAGCCACACCCGATGGTATTCCAGTAATTGGACGACATCCTGCATTTCAATCGGTTTATTTAGCGGTAGGTCATGAAGGTTTAGGTGTAACCACTGCGACAGGGACAGCAAAACTGATTGCCTCACACATATGTGGATTAACTTTTGATATAGATCCAGAACCTTTTTTACCCCATCGCTTTATAGGAGCTGCATAGATGATTCAGCTTTTTATTAACGGTCAATCTGTTTCTGTGATTGAAGGTACGAGTGTTGCTGCTGCTTTAGCACAAGCGAAGTCTTATAGTCGTCTATCTGTTTGTGGTGAAAAACGCACTCCATTTTGTGGAATGGGAGTGTGTCAGGAATGTCGTGTCAATATTAATGGACTCAGAGTGCTTGCTTGTCAGACGCAGTGCCAGCAAGACATGAAGGTGGAAACACAATAATGGAAAAACAATACGATGTGGTGGTTGTCGGTGCTGGGCCTGCAGGGTTGTCAGCTGCTATTGCAGCCGCCGAAAGTGGCGGGCGAATTTTAATATTGGATAATAATCCACAGGCGGGCGGTCAAATCTGGCGGGCTGGACCGATTTTCCCTGTTCCTGAAATGGCGCAGCAGAAATATCAACAAATCAAGGCCTATTCTAATATTGAATTTATGTTTGCTGCGAAAATTGTCGCTGCACCTTTTGTAGGCCAATTACTCGTTGAGCGACCTCATGACAGCCTAAATTTGTCTTATCGTCAGCTTATATTGTGTACGGGTGCAAGAGAACTATTTTTACCTTTTCCCGGTTGGACTTTACCTGGTGTAACAGGGGCAGGTGGTTTGCAAGCCTTAATTAAAGCAGGCACACCTGTCAAAAATGAACGCATTGTGATTGCGGGCTCTGGACCATTACTCTTAGCATGTGCGGATACAGCAAAAAAAGCAGAGGCTCAAGTTCTCTATGTTGCCGAACAGGCGGCTTCATCTTCCGTTCGTAAATTTGCACTGCAACTTTGGCGTTGGCCTTCGAAAGTAATACAAGCGTTATCTTTACCTCATCGTTTATATCAACCTGACAGTTATGTGGTTGAGGCGATTGGTCAGGAGCGTCTTGAACGAGTAAGGCTACAAACGCCGAAGGGAATCATTGAAATTGAGTGTGATCGACTCGCGTGCGGATTTGGCTTAGTCCCGAATACTCAATTAGGGCAGTTAATGGGTTGTCAAATTAAGGACAATGCGATTACGGTTGATGACTATCAACGTACATCACAACCACAGGTGTGGGCAGCAGGTGAGTGTACAGGTTTTGGCGGAAGTGAGCTGGCGATGGTTGAAGGTAGCATCGCAGGTTATGCAGCTATAGGTCAAAATGAAAAAGCCAGTCAATTATTTGCTCAAAGACAACGGTATCGTTTATTTGCACATCTCCTTGAGAAAAGCTTCAAGTTACGTGCTGAGGTAAAAACGCTTGCACGCCCAGAAACTATTTTTTGTCGATGTGAAGATGTGACTTTTGATAAAGTTGCTGAGCGTAGTAGTTGGATTGATGCAAAATTACATACACGTTGTGGAATGGGAGCGTGCCAAGGAAGCACATGTGCAACAGCAGCAGCTTGCTTATTTGATTGGCAGTTGCCTAACTCTCGACCACCATTACTTCCTACTCGTGTAAAAAGCCTCATGGCGATGTCTACTTCTCCTTTAAATCAAAAATGAAATGTTCTAGAGTAGACAAGTTATTACTTTGTCCGCTCTAGCTCATGACTTTGGTTCAAATTCCGAAACTAACTACCACTTTGGAAGATTTCTTAAAAAATCTGGAAAGTATAGAACCATTGTTTGATGCTTTATCTTCGGTGGTTTTTTTCATCAAAAATACCGAAGCACGCTATGTCTTTGTCAATCAAACATTAGTAAATCGCTGCGGTCTAAAGGATAAAACTGCAATATTGGGAAAAACCTCTTCTGAAGTTTTTCCTCATTCACTTGGAAAAATATATACATCGCAAGACTTGCAAGTTATTCGCCGCGGTAAAAAGTTAACAGAGCAATTAGAGCTGCATTTATATGCAAAAAATCAGTCGGGTTGGTGTTTAACTTATAAAGAACCTTTATTTGATGCGGATGGAAAGTTAGTAGGAATTGCTGGAATTTCTAATGATTTAAATGTGCCTGAAAATACACATCCTGCTTTTTATAAAATGGTTCAGGTTGAGGAATATATTAAAAAGAATTATGCCGAAACCATTACTTTGGCGCATTTGACTGCAATTGCTGGTGTGTCGGTGGCTCAGTTAGAACGTTATTGCAAAAAAATATACCATTTAACGCCTCGGCAAATGATTAGCAAAATTCGTCTGCAAGTCGCCACTGAACTGCTTGCGACTGACTTACCGATTACTCAAATTGGTTTGCGCTGTGGTTATACTGACCATAGTGCTTTTTGTCGTCAGTTTAAGTTGCATACAGGCATGTCACCTACTTTGTATCGGGCCTCTATCAAAAATATTTAGATAAAAAATTGGGCTGTATAAAACAACCCAAATCATTATTAAGTGCTGAATTTGTATATTAAAGATTAATCTTTAAAAGCCAATGATCGGCCTTTGGTTTCTTTCACTAGCAAAATCGAGACAATAGAGATCAGGCTTGCGGCAACCAAATATAAAGAAATCGGAATCGAACTATTAAATTCTTTGAGTAATGTTAGGGCAATTAATGGAGCAAGCGACCCTGCCATAATTGGCGCAACTTGATAACAAAATGAAAGCGCCGTATAGCGGATGTGAGTTGGAAATAACTCGGTCATTAACGCAGAGTAAGGCGAGTAGGTCATGGACTCAATAAATAAACCGAGCACAATTGCTAGCATAATGAGCCAGTCATTGCCTGTATCCATTAAAGGAAAGCCGACAAAACCCCAAAAAGCAGTAAGTACAGCCCCAATAAGATAAATAGGTTTGCGGCCGAATATATCGCTTAAATGTCCCATAAAAGGAATAATAAAGAAATGGATCAGATGAGCGCCGAACATGAGCAGTAAGATCTGCGAAGTATCTTTATGGACGACTAACTTTAAATAACTGATCGAAAAAGTAACCACCATATAGTACAAAATGTTTTCTGCGAATCGGGCACCAATACCCGCAATAACAGATTTCTTATGATATTTTAAAACCTCAATAATCCCGAGTTGTTGCTTTTCAAGAAGTTGTTGTTTGGCTTGTGCTTCTTTAAATACTTCGGCATCGTCTACATTTTTTCGAATCCATAAACCAATTAGTACCACGACTGCTGAGAACCAAAATGCACAGCGCCATCCCCAATCTAGAAATTGTTCGGGCGAAAGGTTTTTTGAAAGTAATAATAAAACCAGTGTGGCTACTAAATTCCCGAGCGGTACACCAGTTTGTGGCCAGCTTGCCCAATAACCTCTGCGGTCATCTGGACTGTGCTCTGAAACTAAAATAACTGCGCCGCCCCATTCACCACCAAAAGCAAAACCTTGAATTAAACGTAGTATCACTAGGAGTGTAGGAGCCCAATAGCCAATTTGATGAAAGGTCGGAATACAGCCCATTAAAAAAGTAGTGATACCGACAATAATGAGGCTAATTTGCAATAATTTCTTGCGACCAATTTTATCGCCGTAATGGCCAAACACGAGGCCACCAATAGGTCTTGCTAAAAAGCCAACAGCATACAGGGCAAAGGCCGCCAAAATTCCATCTATAGCATTGCCGGTTTGTTGAAAGAAAAGTTCGCCAAAGACAAGGGCAGAAGCGGTGCCATAAAGGAAAAATTCATACCATTCTGCTACGGAGCCAACCATGGAGGCCGCTACAACCTTTTTTAGTGTTGTCGTCATATACCAATATCCTTATTTAAAAATATGTTACGCAATGATTTGTTTGGCATCTTGCTATTCATTTTTTGCACTTTTTTATTTGAATAATGTGCCGTTACGTTGTGAGGTTTTGATCTAAATAAAAAGGAGTTCATCACTTGGATAAACTCCTTTAAAAAAAAATTAAAGAGTAGCTTTACTCATTTCACCATTGACTAAGCGCGTGATACCAAGCGGATTGGCATTTTGAAGGGCGAGTGGTAATAAGTGATCTGGATAGTTTTGGTAGCATACTGGACGTAAATAACGTTCGATTGCCAAGGTTCCTACTGATGTGCCACGTGCATCTGAAGTTGCAGGATAAGGCCCGCCGTGTACCATGGCATCAGAGACTTCAACGCCTGTTGGGTAACCATTTAGAAGTAAACGTCCTGCTTTTTCTTCAAGTAAAGGAATAAGGGGCGCGAAGTTTTCAAAATCTTGCGGTTCGGCAATTAAAGATGCTGTAAGTTGACCACGTAGGCCATTTAAAGCTTGAGCGAGCTGCTCTGCCGATTCAACTTCAATCACAATCGTAGTAGGGCCGAACACTTCTTCTTGAAGTAATTCATCATGCTCGAGTAAAAGAGATACATCGGCTTTAAAGAGCTGAGGATAGGCTTGCTGGCCTTGTTGTGGTTGACCCGCTAAATGCGCTATTTTGTCATGTGCGAGTAATTCTTTAAGACCATGCTCGTAGCTTCTTAAAGTACCTTTGTTAAGCATAGTTTGTGGTGGTTGCTGAGCCATTGCAGCCTTGAACTGGTCAAGGAATTGGCTAAATTCAGGTGATTTAATTCCAATAATTAAACCCGGATTGGTACAGAACTGACCGCAACCTAAAACGACTGAACCACTAAGTTCGGTCGCAATTTTATCACCACGCACTTTTAGAGCTTCGGGTAATAAAATCATTGGGTTAATGCTCGACATTTCGGCAAAAACAGGAATGGGTTCAGGACGTGCGGCAGCTAAATCGCATAGAGCACGACCACCTTTGAGTGAACCTGTAAATCCAACGGCTTTAATTGCTGGATGTTTTACCAGTGGCTCACCGACACCTTGACCATAAATCATGCTAAAGATGCCTTTTGGCATAGCGCATTTCTCAATCGCAGTACAAATGGCATTTGCAATGGATTCGGCGGTTGCCATGTGACCGCTATGAGCCTTCACAATAACTGGACATCCAGCCGCAAGTGCCGAAGCTGTATCACCACCAGCAGTAGAAAAGGCAAGAGGGAAATTACTAGCGCCAAATACAGCAACTGGTCCAACACCGATTTTATATTGACGTAAATCTGGACGTGGAAGTGGTTGACGCTCAGGTAAAGCCAAATCAATACGAGCACCTAAATAGTCACCACGGCGTAATACTTGAGCAAACAGACGTAATTGACCTGTAGTTCGCCCACGTTCACCGCGAATACGAGCTTCTGGTAAGGCAGTTTCTTGGCAGACTGTTGCAATAAACTGGTCATCAAGCGCATCAATTTCACTGGCAATCGTTTCTAGAAAAACAGCGCGTTGTTCTGGCGTAGTTTGTCTAAAAGCAGGATAAGCCAATGCGGCTGTTTGAGCTGCCTGATCAATTTCTTCAGGAGTGGCCTGAGCAAACTGATAGGGTAATGCTTCATCTGTTGCAGCATCGTAGCTTAATACAAACTTACTGCCTGCACTTGAACGTTGACCTGCAATAAAATTTTGACCAGTAATATTTAACATTATCAACCTCACTTGAGAGTGAACGTCAAAAGTGGTTCTTCTGACGTTGGAGAGTTATCAAAGCGAAGGTTTTACATTTGAAAATATTGTATTTTGTATACGGTATTAATCAAAAGAAAACCTTAACTTATATGTGTTTAAGCAAATGATTGCTAAGCTTCATCGTCATTTTTAATCAGTGCTTTTGGTAAACCTGAGCGTATACCCCAGTAATAGCAGCCGAGGGAAATCACCATCACTAATAGGGTGTCAAATGGTGCTGCTAATAGGTGTGTTGCACCGTCACCGAAGCTGCCAAGGTAAGAGGCAAGAATCATTAAAATGTAGTAAACAAGGAGCCACATTGATGACTTTAATTGTTGAGCTAGGCTGACTTCTTGGGTTGGTACATAGCGCTTAAAAATGACGTAGAGTGCAAACAATACGATTTGTGCGCCTAATAACCATGAAATGACATTCCAGCCAGACCAATACACAATAAAAGAAGCAATCACAAAAGCCAGTGGGCCAAGAATGGTAAAGCCTTTTACATAGAATGGACGTTCAAGCTCAGGAGCATTACGGCGTAAAGCACCCACTGTGACAGGAGCTAGGGCATAACTTAAAACTAACGCTGCTGAAACCACAGAAATTAATTTATCCCAAGATGGAAATGGCATGGTCCAAAATACTGAAAGTGCGAACGTTAACCATAATGCATAACGTGGAATGCCTGATTTTGGATCTACACGCGTAAAAATACGGAAGAACGTATTACTGTTCGACCATGCGTAAATTACACGTGGAGTTGCAGCCATATAGATATTGCCGCAACCAGACGGAGAAATAATGGCATCTGAAACAACTAATAGCGCTAACCATCCCAAACCTAATAACATGGCAATGTCGCGGTAAGGTAATGGGAACTTGTCACTAAGTCCTGACCAACCATTTGCTAACATATCGGTAGGTACTGCACCCAAGAAAGCAACTTGAAGCACTACATAAATAATCGTTGCCAAAACAACAGATAAGATGAGTGCAAAAGGAATTGTAAATTGTGGACGCTTTACTTCACTTGCCACCGAAATAATCGGTGTTAAACCTAAGTACGCAAAAATAATACCGCCAGCAGATACGGCACCTTGTACGCCGTGAGCGCCCATTGGGGCAAACTCGGTCATTGAAAAGTTTGCAGGTTTAAAATGGTATAGAAGTGCGACCATGACTAAAACTGGCACAGCAAATTTCAATGCACTGATCAGGTTGTTAGCGATTGCAAAGGTCTTTACGCTGTAATAGTTCAATGCAAAAAATACGCATAAAAGTGCAAACTGAAACAACCATCCAATGGTCGTTGGAGACCGAACACCATCATTGACGGCGGTCAGAGAAGGGAACCATGCTGCTGCATATTCGCGGGCAGCGACGACTTCAATTGCAATTAAACTTGAAAAGGCAATGACGGTCACAGAACCCAATAAATATCCTTGTAATGGGCCATGTGAAAATACGGGATAACGGATAATACCGCCTGCTCGGGGTAAGGCTGCGCCTAACTCACAATAAATAATTCCCAGAATTAAAACGGCAAAGCCGCCAATAATCCATGACAATATACCCGCAGGGCCGGCTTGAGAGGCCACATGACTTGCTGAAAATAACCATCCTGAACCGAAAATGGCGCCTAAGCCAATGAATGTAAGATCCATTAGAGATAACTGTTTCTTAAACTGACTTGTCATTACGTTTTCCTTAACGACAGAACTATTGTTCTTTCATATATCGTATACGATATATTGTTATTGGTAAATAGGGGAATTTTTATTCTATTTATGGACAATGAATGATTTAAATTTTACGTAAATATTTGTTTTTACTTGATTTTAAATGGGTTGAATTTCAAGTAAATAACCTGAAAACTAAATATTTTTTATAAAAATTGGCAAAGGATTTTGATTTTATTTGCTCAAAAGAACAATTCTTCAATATTGGTTGAGCCATTTACCATTTAAATTAATGGAAAATTCCATTTTTTAAAAAAATATTGAATTAGAAGTTGATTGTGTTGTTTTTAGGCTATGAGCCATTTATTTTCAGTGCTTTATAGATGGCTTAATGATAATTTTAGAGTTATCCGCAAGGACACAATAATGACGAACATACGAATAATAATGAATCGAAGGTAGGACCACGTGTTTATTAGTGTATTTGATCTTTTTAAAATTGGCATCGGCCCATCTAGCTCCCATACAGTTGGACCAATGCGAGCGGCATATAGTTTTGTGGATGATTTATTGAAGCAAAACGATTTACAAGCAACGGTTAGAGTTCAGGTAAAGTTATACGGTTCGCTGTCGGCAACCGGTGTCGGTCATGCGACAGACAAGGCTGTTCTGTTAGGTTTAATGGGCTTTGATCCTGAACATATCGATACCCAAGTAAGTACAAACTTGATTGAAGATGTTCTTGAAAATAAAGCCATCCAGCTTAATCAGCAAAAGAGTATTGCTTTTGATTATAAGCATGATGTGCTTTTTCTAGATGAATCTTTGCCTTATCACCCCAATGCAATGGAGTTGATTGCCTATAACGAGGCTCAAGAAATTTTATATGCAGAAACTTACTATTCGGTTGGTGGCGGTTTTATTGTTAGCCAAAGACAATTAACACATACCCAAACTGAAACCAACGACGTTAAGGTTCCATATCCATTTCACAGTGCGGCTGAACTTTTAAGTTTATGTAAAACTCATCATTTATCAGTGAGCGAGTTAATGCTTGAAAATGAAAAAAGCTGGCGTAGTGAAACTGAGATTCGTAGCAAGATTATGGAAATCTGGAAAGTGATGCAGCAATGTATTCACAATGGATTAATTAATGAAGGCATATTACCGGGCGGATTAAACGTAAAACGTCGGGCTAAAAAAATTCACGATAAGTTATTAAATAAGAAAAACTCAAACCTGATTGTGACGACCTTTCATGCGATGGAATGGGTCAATTTATTTGCCTTAGCGGTAAATGAAGAAAATGCTGCTGGCGGTCGAGTAGTGACGGCACCTACAAATGGGGCCGCAGGAATTATTCCGGCAGTTTTATATTACTACGTGACTTTTTCTAAAGACTTTTCCGAAGATAAAGTGGTTCGTTTCTTTTTAAGTGCAGCAGCCGTTGGCATTTTATGTAAACTCAATGCTTCTATTTCTGGTGCAGAAGTAGGGTGTCAGGGTGAAGTCGGCTCGGCATGTGCGATGGCTTCGGCGGGTTTAGCCGAGATTTTAGGAGCGTCTCCTGAGCAAGTGGAACATGCGGCTGAAATTGGGCTTGAACATAATTTGGGTTTAACGTGTGACCCGATTGGTGGTTTGGTTCAGGTGCCTTGTATTGAACGAAATGCAATTGCCGCTGTAAAAGCCATTAATGCAGCCCAAATGGCACTTCATGATGACGATGAACACTTTGTCACGCTAGATAAAGTGATTCAGACCATGAAAGAAACTGGCAAAGATATGTCTGAGAAATATAAAGAGACTTCAAAAGGTGGCCTTGCTGTTAACGCCATTGAGTGCTAAAAAAATGAGATGGGGACGAGGTGACCCCATCTCATTTTAACCATTAAGCTTCGCGAGCAACTAAAGTTAAAATATCGTAAGTTGCGACAAGTTCACCACGTTGGTTTTTGACTTTAATATCCCACACCACAACGCCATGCGCAGGCTGAGACGGGTCTTTTTGTGGCTTAGGGGTTTTCTGTTTACAGGTGAGTTCAACTTGGATTGAGTCACCAATTTTAACCGGTTCAACAAAACGTAAGTTGTCCATACCGTAGTTGGCAATCACAGGACCTTGTGCTGCATCTACAAATAGACCTGCTGCAGCAGACACAATGAAGTAACCATGCGCAACGCGTTCACCAAAGAAAGACTCGGCCGCGGCGATTTTGTCGGTATGTGCATAGAAGTAGTCACCGCTTAAACACGCGAAATTGACAATATCTGCTTCGGTGACTGTACGGCGTGCTGTTAATAAACGTTCACCAATCACTAACTCATCAAAAGACTTTTTAAATGGATGTACACGGTCTTCATTAACTTTTGAGCCAGCAGTCCATGAGTGGGTAATTTGTGTCAGACTATTTGGAGAACCCTGAATTGCAGTGCGCTGCATGTAGTGTTTAACCGCGCGAATACCACCTAACTCTTCACCACCACCTGCACGACCAGGACCGCCGTGTACTAAATGCGGAAGTGGTGAGCCATGTCCTGTACTTTCTTTTGCCGATTCTGCATCGAGTACATGCACACGCCCATGCCAAGGTGCAATTTTTTGAATAATCTGCTCAATATTCTCATCGTTATTTTTAACGACAGAAGCCACTAAGCTACCTTCACCACGTGAAACAAGGTCAGCCAACTCTTCAATGTCTTGATATGGCATGAGTGTACATACCGGACCGAAAGCTTCTGTGGTATGAACATTCGTCGCTTGTAAGGGTTGTTCACAGAGCAATAAAGTTGGAGCGAAAAAAGCGCCTTTTTCAGGATGATCTGCATTAAATGTAAAGCTATCGTTGCCACCAAAAACAATTTTTGCATCTTTGCTGAGTTCAGCAACTTTTTCTACAACGTCATGTTTTTGTTTAATGCTCGCTAAAGCCCCCATGGTGGTTTCTTCTTTTTGAGGGTCGCCCACCACAACTTTAGCAAGTTTAGCAGTTAGCTTCTCTTGTACAGTAGTTAACAAGTTGTCAGGAACGAAAGCACGGCGAATCGCAGTACATTTTTGACCTGCTTTTGTGGTCATTTCACGGAAGACTTCACGCACAAATAAATCGACAGTTTCTTCATTTGCCTCAGGGCTTAAAATTGCACTGTTTACTGAGTCGGCTTCCATACTAAATGGAATTGAATATTTATTGAGGTGAGGGTGGTTCCGTAGTTTTTGTCCTGTGTAGGCAGAACCTGTAAAGGTCACACAGTCTTGAGGGCCTAAGTGGTCGAACAGGTCATAAGTCTGACCGCAAATAAGTTGCAGCGAACCTTTTGGTAATACATGCGCTTCTTCAATGGTTTTTACAACTGTTTGAGTTAATTGGGCACCGTCGGTTGCAGGCTTAACAATACATGGCACACCAGCAAGTAACGTCGGTGCAATCTTTTCAAGCATTCCCCAAATTGGAAAGTTAAAAGCATTAATGTGAACTGCAACCCCTGCTTTAGGACTTAAAATGTGCTTAGCACCGAAAGTTCCATTTTTAGATAATTGAATCCAGTTGTCTTCGGTAATAATTTTTTCGTCATTGAGTTCACGGCGAACCAGACTTGAATAAGCGAATAAGGTCTGGATACCGCCTTCAATATCAATCCATGCATCTTTACGAGTTGCACCTGTTGCATAAGCAAGTTTGTAGAACTCTTCTTTGCGCTCAAGTAAATATTGGGCAATTTGTTTTAATGCATTGGCACGTTGGTGAAACGTCCAGTTAGCCAGTTCTGAACCATTTTGTTTGGCATATTGAACAACACGTTTCATATCTATGCCATGACTACTTACAGCATAAATCGCTTCACCTGTAATAGCATGATAAACAGGGCGCAGTTCTTCACTCGTCGAATGCCATGTTCCATAGACATAAGAAGCAAGATGAGGCAGTTGATGCTCAGACTGCTGAAAATCTGTGTCAGTTGAGGTTCCTTCTAGGTGTGCTTGTTCAAGCATGACCAAACTCCTTTTTTATTTGATACATCAATTATAAAAATTGCAAAAATATGATTCATAATTTCAGATTAATTTGTCTAAAAGTCAACTTTATTTTGATTTGTAAACGTAAAAAGATTTTTTGTTTTTAATTAATATATATTAATTTCAAATATTTAGTCCTTGTTTGTTGGTTGGATTTAATTTGATACTAAAAAAGTGATTGACTTTGTTTTTGGTGTATCGAAAAATAGATTCAAGGGTGATGCCTACAGGGAATGAAAGAATGGAAAACAATTACCAGAAATTTGAACAAAATATTGCCAATGAAATTACGATCGAGGCTAAGGATCAAATGCCCGATGCCTATCGCAAAACATTGATTCGTCAAATTGGGCAACATGGCCATTCTGAAATTGTAGGTATGTTGCCTGAAGGAAACTGGATTACGCGTGCCCCAACTTTAAAACGTAAAGCGGTCTTATTGGCGAAAGTACAAGATGAAGCAGGCCATGGTTTGTATTTGTATAGCGCAGCAGAAACTTTAGGCGCTGACCGTGATGACATGATGGAAAAGTTGATTGATGGGAAAATGAAATACTCATCAATCTTTAACTATCCAACTTTGACTTGGGCAGATGTTGCTGCAATTGGATGGCTTGTCGATGGGGCAGCCATTGTGAACCAAGTTGCGCTTTGCCGTACTTCATATGGGCCATATGCACGTGCGATGGTACGTATTTGTAAAGAAGAAAGTTTCCATCAACGTCAAGGTTTTGAAGCGATGATGGCTTTGGCAAACGGTACGCCAGAACAAAAACAGATGGCACAAGATGCGGTAAATCGCTATTGGTGGCCAGCACTGATGATGTTTGGTCCAAGTGATGAGCATTCTCCGAACAGCGCACAAAGCATGGCGTGGAAAATCAAACGCTTTAGTAACGATGAATTACGTCAAAAGTTTGTCGATAACACCGTACCGCAAGTGTTGCAACTTGGCTTGGAAGTACCGGACCCAGATTTAAAGTTCAATGAAGAAACAGGCCACTATGAGTTTGGTGAGATTGACTGGCACGAATTTAATGAAGTGATTGCCGGACGTGGACCATGTAATCACGAGCGTATCGAAGCTCGTCGTAAAGCATGGGAAAACGGTAAATGGGTTCGTGATGCAGCAGTAGTCTACGCGAAAAAACAGCAGCTTGAAGCGAACAAAGTGGCTTAACAAGATTTATGGAAAAATTTGAGGAAATCAAAATGGAAGATAAAAACAACTGGTCGCTCTACGAAGTATTTGTACGTAGTAAACAAGGCTTAAGCCACCGTCATGTAGGCAGCTTAAGAGCACCGGATGATGAAATTGCACTACAACATGCTCGTGATGTTTATACGCGCCGTAATGAAGGAATTAGCATTTGGGTGGTTCGTTCAGAACTGATTAAGTCATCACAGCCAGATGAAAAAGCTGAATTTTTCGATCCTTCTTTAGACAAGGTTTATCGTCATCCGACTTTTTACCATATCCCAGACGGCATTGAGCACATGTAAGGGGAATGGCAAATGAATCATTCAGTTTTATCTAAATTCTTATTACATATTGGCGACAGCCAACTGGTTTTATCTCAGCGTTTGGCTGAATGGTGCGGGCATGCACCTGAGCTAGAAATTGATATTGCCTTAGCAAATATCGGCTTGGACTTGTTAGGTCAAGCAAGAAACTTTCTGACGTTGGCAGGTCAATACGATGAAGCCAAGCGTGATGAAGATCAGATTGCGTATTTCCGTACAGAACGTGAGTTTCTAAACCTATTGTTGTGCGAACAACCCAATGGTGATTTTGCTCAAACGATTGTGCGCCAGTGGTTGATGGACCATTATCATCTTCATTTATTTACGGCGTTAACCCAAAGCTCGCTTCCTGAAGTCAGTGCGCTTGCCGTGAAATCTTTAAAAGAAGTGAAGTATCACATTCGTTTTTCGACAAGCTGGATGGAGCGTTTAAGTTTAAGCACAGATGAAGCGCATCAACGTGTACAAGACGGATTAAATAATTTATGGCGCTTTACCGCTGAATTATTTGAACTGAGTGCAGACGAAAAAGCATTAGTTGCACAAGGCGTGATTCCAGATTTTTCAAATGAAAAAGAACAATGGAACCAAACCATTGCAGATGAGCTTAAGCGTTTTGAATTAAATGTTGCTGTGAACGGCGCTTATCGTCGTGGTGCGAAACAAGGATTGCATACTGAGCATTTAGGTTATTTGTTGGCTGAAATGCAATGTATTCAAAGAACTTATCCGGGAATGACCTGGTAAGACAAGGAGGTGAGCCATGCAAATGATTCGTCATTGCATCGACCAATGTTGGGATGTTCTACAAACGGTCAGTGACCCTGAAATTCCGGTTTTATCGGTTGTCGATTTAGGCATGATCCGCGGTGTAGAGATTAACGATCAACAAGAAATTATTGTTCGTCTAACTCCGACATATAGCGGTTGCCCAGCAACAGATATGCTCAAAGCACAAATTGTTGAGGCATTTACCGCAGAAGCTTTGACACCGGTCAAAGTCATGGTCGATTTATCAGAAGCATGGACCACGGACTGGATGTCTGAAGCGGGTAAAAAGAAACTGCAAGTCTATGGCATTGCACCACCTGAAGGGTTGGCGCATCAATGTGGAACTCACGTTCATTTAAATGATGGTGTCGAGTGCCCACGTTGCAAAAGCCGACATACCCGACTGTTAACAGAGTTCAGTTCCACCGCCTGTAAAGCACTTTATAAATGTCAGGACTGTCTTGAGCCTTTTGATTACTTCAAATGTATTTAAGTCTTTAGATAAGGAAATCAGCCATGAGCCAATTTGTACCATTAAAAGTAAAAAGTATTACACCGCAAACCGATCAGGCAATTTGTATTGCATTTGACGTTGTACCTGAACAACAAGAACAATTTCAATTTCAACCGGGGCAACACTTAACCATTCGCCATTTAACCGAAGCGGGTGAAATCCGTCGTTGTTATTCAATTTGTAGCTATGCGGGCAAAGAAGACATCAGTATTGCGGTTAAAAAAATTGATCAAGGGCAATTTTCAAACTGGGCAAATGACCATTTGAAAGTGGGCGATGTGCTTGAAGTCATGCCACCACAAGGTGTGTTTTTTCAAAAAGCAGCCAAGATGGGCGGACAAAACTATTTAGGTGTTGCTGCAGGCAGTGGTATTACCCCAATTTTATCCATTGTTAAACAAGTTTTGTTTGAACAACCTGAAGCTAAATTTACCTTGCTGTATGGCAATCGCTCATGGAAACAAACCATGTTTGCCGAGCAAATTATGGATTTGAAAGATCAGTTTAAAGAACGCTTTCAACTCATCAATATCTTTTCTCGTGAGTTTAACGATAGTGAGCTAATGAACGGTCGTATTGATGTAGAAAAGCTAAAACAGCTCTTTGATTTTGAAGTGCTTGAAACAAACTTCGACCATGTTTTTGCCTGCGGTCCAGACGAAATGATGAATGCCGTAGAAAATACTTTACCGAACTTTGGTATTGCCAAAGAGCGCATTCACACTGAACGTTTCCATACAGGACAAGCGCGTAAACGTAGTGTTGAAGCAGATGCAAACCGTAAAGAAGAAAAAGTAAACATCATTTTAGATGGCCGTGAACTGATTGTTTCTGTGGCTCAAGATGATGAAAGTATTCTTGATGCAGCGTTGCGTGCAGGTGCCGACTTACCCTATGCCTGTAAAGGTGGGGTGTGTGCGACTTGTCGTTGTAAAGTTGTTTCTGGTGAAGTTGATATGTTCCTTAACTATAGCCTTGAAAAAGATGAAGTTGAAAAGGGCTATGTACTTAGCTGTCAAACCTTACCGAAAGGCCCAAATGTACGTTTGAGTTTTGATGAGTAGAGGCTGTCATGCAAGAGTTGATCAAAGCCAGTACAGCTGCTGACGGTGTTTTGTTATTAACCCTAAACCGTCCAGAAAAAAGAAATGCTTTAAACAATGCAACATTGCAGTATTTATGCGAGTTGCTCGAAGAAGCTGAACATAATGCTCAAGTTAAAGCAGTGGTTTTAACGGGTAACTCACAATGTTTTGCGGCTGGGGCTGATCTTAGCGAGCTGGCTGCAATGGATGCCGTGTCTTTGCAACTGGATATTCGCCCGAAGCTTTGGCAAAAAATTGATGCATTTAGTAAGCCACTGATTGCAGCAGTGAATGGCTATGCCTTAGGCGCTGGGTTTGAGTTGGTTTTGCATTCAGATATGGTCGTTTGCGGTGAAAATGCCCGTTTTGCTTTACCTGAAATTGGCCTTGGTATGTTACCGGGTGCAGGCGGAACGCAGCGTTTGGCTCGCTTGGTTGGACAACAACTCACTATGCGCTGGGCCACGACAGGTGAGATGATTTCGGCAAAACAGGCAGAACAACATGGCATTTGCAGTCAAGTGGTTCCGACAGAATTAACCGTTGAATATGCGGTTCAACTTGCAGCCAAAATTGCCAAACAAGCGCCTTTAGCGATTCGCGTGATTAAACAATCAATTAAAAGTATTCATGAAACAACATTAAGTCAGGGGCTCAAGTTTGAACGTCAAAACTTTGTCTGGCTGGCGGCTACAAAAGATCGAAACGAAGGGATTAATGCTTTCTTTGAGAAAAGAAAGCCAGTGTTTAGAGGTGAGTGATGGACTATCAAAATATTATTGCTGAAGAAAAAAATGGTGTTGGCTACCTGACATTTAACCGCCCAAAAGCACTGAATAGCTTTAACGTTGATATGCACCGTGAAGTGGCTGAGGTTTTAAACCAGTGGACCAAAAATCCGGATGTCCGCTGTGTGGTGATTAGTGGTGAAGGCCGGGGCTTTTGTGCAGGGCAAGATTTAGGTGATCGTGTAGTAGACCCAAATGCTGAAGCTCCAGATTTAGGATATTCCATTGAAACTTACTATAACCCGCTGATTAAAACGATTGTAAATATGCCAAAGCCTGTCATTTGCGCCGTAAATGGTGTGGCGGCAGGTGCAGGGGCAAATATTGCACTGGCATGTGATTTGGTGATTGCAGCCAAATCGGCAAACTTCGTACAAGCCTTTTGCCGCTTAGGTTTGGTTCCAGACTCTGCGGGTACATGGTTTTTACCACGTGCCGTTGGGCATGCACGTGCGATGGGTTTGACCTTGTTAGGTGACAAGCTCCCAGCAGAAACCGCAAAAGAATGGGGCATGATTTGGGATGTGGTTGAAGACGCTGAGCTTAAAACAAAAGTGACTGAACTCGCTGAACGTTTAGCGAAACAGCCTACATTTGGTCTATCTCTTATTAAAAAAGCCATTCATCAATCAAGCAATAACACCTTTGATGAGCAAGTGCTGTTAGAGCGTGACTTACAACGCATTGCTGGTCGTTCTGAAGATTATCGTGAAGGGGTACAAGCCTTTATGAATAAACGTGAACCAAATTTTAAAGGGCGCTAAGCATGACAGATTTAGATTTATCTCGTGCCCGAATTGCCGTCATTGGTTCTGGCACCATGGGCATCGGCATTGCCCAGTTAGCCATCGTTAATGGACACACGACCGTTTTATATGATCTAGACGCTCAAAAAGCGCAACAAGCTGCTCACGGCTTAGGGCAGACGTTTAAAAAGCTGGTTGAAAAGAGCAAGCTTACCCAACAGCAAGCTGATGAAGCCTTAGCGCGTTTAACAGTGGTCAATCAAATTGAAGCGCTGCGTGATGCTGACTTGGTCATTGAAGCAGTCGTTGAGAAAAAAGAAGTTAAACAGTCTTTATTTAAGCAACTCGCTGAAATTTGTAGTGCGCAAACCATTTTTGCAAGCAATACATCTTCAATTTCAGTGACTGCAATTTCGGCGGGCATTACTCATCCTGAGCGCGTGGTAGGTTTACACTTTTTTAACCCTGCGCCAGTCATGAAACTGGTTGAAATTGTACAAGGCTTAAAAACACCAAACAGCTTATGTTTGGCTTTAAAAAACTTGATGTTGAATTGGAAAAAAATTCCGGTACTCACCAAGTCGACTCCTGGTTTTATTGTTAACCGAATTGCACGTCCGTTTTATGCAGAAGGCTTTAGAGCACTGCAAGAACAAGTCACCAGCTATGCCCAGCTAGATTATGCCTTAAAGCAATGCGGCGGTTTTGCGATGGGGCCGTGTGAACTTACCGACCTCATTGGGCAAGATGTTAACTTTTCAGTAACCCAAAGTGTTTACCAAGAGTTCTTTTACGAACCACGCTACCGCCCAAGTCTAATTCAAAAAGAATTAGTTGATGCGGGTGCTTGGGGTCGTAAGTCAAAACAAGGCTTTTATCGCTATAACGAAAAAAATCAGTACGAGACATTTCAGCCTCAAGTTGTGGTTGCCAAGCCAATTGATGCTCATATTCAGCTCAAAGGGACTTGGTCTCAGTTACCTGCGTTTTTAACGCGTTTAGGTTTAAAAAGCGGATCTGCGAGTGACGACAATATCCTTCAAATTGATGATATCGACTTACGTTTAAGCCAAGGTGAGTCAGCCAATATTCATTACTTAAGCCGTAAAGTGGTTTTGATGGATTGGCACCATGATTTTGAGCACGCAGAGGCTTTAGTACTCAGTCATAACGAGCTTTGTGAAGCAAGTGACCTCGCTAAAGTTGAGGCTTACTTTGCACAGTTTGGCATGAGCGTGATGTGGATTAAAGACCATCCGGCACTGTTAACCTTACGCACCATCGCTTTACTCATTAATGAAGCCTGCGAAGCAAGTTTACATGGTGTTGCGAGTCTGGAAGATATTGATAATGCCATGAAATATGGAGTGAATTATCCTAAGGGTCCTTACCAGTGGTTGACACAAATGGGCGGCGCTTATGTGCTCCAAACCTTAAATAACTTATATGCACTGTATGGAGAGGAAAAATATCGCGCGAGTATCTACCTCAAGCAATATGTAGCGAAAACCCAAAACATTGCTACTCAATATTCACGTGATATGACCGAATTTGCATAATCAGGAGTCAACATGGAAGACGTTTTAATTTGCGATTTTATTCGTACCCCAATTGGACGATATGCAGGTGCCTTAAGTGCTGTACGTGCAGATGATTTAGCTGCATTGCCCATCAAATATTTAAAAGATAAACACCCGAACTTACCGTGGAATACAGTAGACGAAGTGTTTTTAGGATGTGCCAACCAAGCAGGTGAAGACAACCGTAACGTTGCACGTATGGCAATACTCTTGGCAGGCTTACCTGATACTGTACCCGCTATGACGGTCAACCGTTTGTGTGCTTCTGGTCTAGATGCTGTAGGACTTGCGGCACGCTCAATCAAAGCAGGTGAAGCGCAGTTTGTGTTGGCAGGTGGTGTGGAGTCGATGAGCCGTGCACCCTTTGTACAAGCTAAACCAACCGAAGCGTTTAGCCGTACACCTGAAATTTATGACACCACCATTGGCTGGCGCTTTGTAAATAAGCAACTTAAAGCGCAATACGGCACTGACAGCATGCCTGAAACTGCCGAAAATGTAGCTGAAAAATATCAGATTAGTCGTGAAGACCAAGATGCGTTTACATTGCGTAGCCAACAAAAAACCGCTGCTGCACAGCAAAACGGTTTCTTTAACGATGAGATTTTGCCTGTCGAGATTGTAGACCGTAAGAAAAATGTGAATGTGGTGAATCGCGATGAACATCCGCGTGAAACGACACTTGAAGCACTCGCTAAGCTAAAAGCCCCATTTAAAAAAGAAGGTGGCTCGGTGACTGCCGGAAATGCCTCTGGTGTAAATGACGGCGCTGCATGTGTGTTAATTACCAACCGTGAATTTGCAAATACACATGGTTTAAAACCTTTAGCACGCGTGATTGGTATTGCAAGTGCAGGGGTTGAACCCAAATATATGGGTATAGGTCCTGTTCCAGCTGTACAGAAAATTTTAAAGCAAACAGGTTTAACGCTAGATCAGATGGATGTGATTGAGCTGAATGAAGCATTCGCAGCCCAATCTTTGGCTTGTATGCGTGAACTCGGTTTAAAAGATGACGATGAACGCGTGAACCCAAATGGCGGTGCGATTGCACTCGGACATCCGCTCGGTATGAGTGGTACACGTTTAGTGATTACCGCAACACGTGAGCTAAAAAAACGCGGTGGACGCTATGCACTTTGCACGATGTGTGTAGGTGTTGGACAAGGCGTCGCACTGATTTTGGAAAACTTAAATTAATTTAGACGGTTTTTAAAATTACATAATGAGGAGAGAGGCGATGGACAGCCTTACAATGGATAATGTTGAGCAATTAACACTTGCAGAGCTTAGAGAGCTGCAAACTAAACGGTTAAAACAAACCCTGACTTTTGTATATGAAAATAGTCCGGTCTATAAGAAAAAGTTCGATGAAGTGGGTGTACGTCCTGATGACTTCGTGACTTTAGACGATTTGGCAAAGTTTCCATTTACCACCAAACAGGATTTAAGAGATAACTATCCGTTTGGAATGTTTGCTGTACCGCAAGAGCAAATTGTGCGTTTACATGCATCATCGGGCACAACAGGTAAACCGACCGTAGTGGGTTATACCCAAAAAGATATTAATACTTGGTCGGATATTGTTGCGCGTTGCTTACGCATGGCAGGTTTAACCGCGAAAGATATGGTTCAGGTGGCTTATGGCTATGGACTATTTACAGGTGGTTTAGGCGCACATTATGGTGCCGAGCGTTTAGGTGCGACGGTTATTCCAATGTCTGGTGGGCAAACTGAAAAGCAAGTTCAGCTTATTCAAGACTTTAAACCTACTGCAATTATGGTTACGCCATCGTATTGCGTAAGCATTATTGAAAAGCTCGAACAACAATTTGGTACTGCACGTAATACGTCTTTAAAAGTCGGGATTTTTGGTGCCGAGCCATGGACCAACGAACTTCGCCGTGAGATTGAAGAACGCCTCAATATTAAAGCACTTGATATTTATGGCTTGTCTGAGGGCATGGGGCCGGGCGTTGCGATGCAGTGCTTAGGTGAGGGCGAAGGTCTAACAATTTGGGAAGATCATTTCTACCCAGAAATTATTAACCCTGAAACAGGTGAAGTCTGTAAAGATGGCGAACTTGGCGAGCTAGTCTTTACCACCATTACCAAAGAAGGCTTACCGATTATTCGTTACCGTACTCGTGATTTGACCCGCTTACTACCGGGTGAAAATCTAGCTATGCGTAAAATGGATAAAATTGTGGGCCGTAGCGACGACATGCTGATTATTCGCGGTGTGAATGTTTTCCCGACACAAATTGAAGAGCAAATTTTGCAAGTTCCGCATTTAGTTCCAAATTATGAAATTTTGGTGACTAAAAAAGGCCATATGGATACTTTGCATATTCGTACAGAGATGTGTCATAACTGTACTATACAGGCCAATCAACTTGCTCAGGAGTTGATGAAACGCATTAAAACCATGATTGGGATTAGCGTTACTGTAGAAGTTGTGACAGAAGCGACCTTACCTCGTTCGGAAGGTAAGGCAAAGCGGGTAATCGATATGCGTCAGATTGCTTAACATCAAGATCATTCAGGGTATAGAATCTATACCCTGAAACTAAACGCCAAGACATGAGTATGAGTGCAAAAATACAGCAAATAATTGATTCTGTTGTAAAGAATGAAACCTTAAGTGGAACTTCGCTTATTTCGACAATTTTTGGAGATTCAGTACTTCATCGGGGTGGAAACATTAGTCTTGCAAGCCTGATTCAGTTATTAGAGCTATTTGGTTTTAATGATCGTGCTGTAAGAACCTCTGTTTTTCGTTTAGTTAAAAATGATTGGTTATGTTCGGACAAAATCGGCAGAACCAGTTTTTATCGAATTACCGATTCAAGCCGTTCGACGTATTTGCAGGCCGAGCAACGCATTTATAACGACCAGATGAAAGAGTGGGACCATTATTGGGATCTTATTCTGATGTCTAGCCTCGACACTGAAAATAAAGCGTTGTTAAAGAAAGAACTCGAATGGTTAGGGTTTGCCAATATTTCTACAAACTTAATGGCTTATCCGGGTTGTAACCGTATTGAACTGCAACGCTTGTTGGTTGATTTAAATATGAGTGAGCAAGTGGTGGTGTTTAAAGCCGAAACCTTGCAGCTCTTTAATAATTCGGTCGATACCATTGGTCGTATGCTCAGAACCAACTGGCCCATCGATGAATTACGCCAAAGATATCTACAGTTTCTCGATATTTTTAGAGAAATTGGCGTATTGCTGATGCAAGAAAATGAACAACTCGAACCTGTTCAGGCCTTTCAAATTCGAACTTTGCTGATTCATTATTATCGACGGATTTTGTTGAAAGATCCTGCATTACCGCTTGAGTTGTTGCCAACTGACTGGCCCGCGATTAGTGCACGAACGTTATCAATGAATATTTATAAAAAAGTATTTGAACCTGCGGATGAATACTTCTTGTCTGTTGCCGCAACAGCAGAAGGACCAATGCCAAATGCCACAGCACATTATTGGCGCCGTTTCGGAGGTTTGGTTGCGACAAATGAGAGGTTAAATCATGCCTTGTTATAGTATTGACGGTGTTATTCCCGTCGTTAGCCCAGAAGCTTTTATACATCCAACCGCTGTTTTAATTGGTGATGTGATTATTGAAGCGGGTGTATATGTTGGGCCATTTGCTTCATTGCGTGCCGATTTTGGTCGTAT
The DNA here is from genome assembly GCF_000581835.1 of Acinetobacter sp. 1542444. Lineage (NCBI taxonomy): Bacteria > Pseudomonadati > Pseudomonadota > Gammaproteobacteria > Moraxellales > Moraxellaceae > Acinetobacter > Acinetobacter sp. 1542444. Next base: position 191,443 of record NZ_JEYA01000001.1, read on the forward strand.
TCATATTAAGCAAAATGCCAATATACAAGATAGCTGCACCGTACATGGTTTTCCGCAAAGCGTGACTTTAGTTGAAGAAATGGGGCACATTGGGCATGGGGCAATTTTGCATGGTTGCCGCATTGGAAAAAATGTTTTGGTTGGCATGAACAGCGTAATTTTGGACTATGCCGAAATTGGTGAAAACACCATTATTGGCGCAAATAGTTTGGTCAAAACTAAAGATATTATTCCGGCAAATGTATTGGCAATGGGTAGTCCTGCTAAGGTTGCACGTGATTTATCAGAACAAGAAAAAAAATGGAAAACCAGAGGCACGCAAGAGTACATTGAACTTGCACAGCGCTGCTTAAATTCAATGCAAGAAGTTCAGCCTTTAAGCTCAGAGTTGGATGATCGCTTGACCTATAAGGACTTTAGTTCTTCAAACTATCAGATTAAACAAGATAGTGTTTAACGGCTTTTAATCAGTCGATTTCAATACAGATAGATTCATAACACTTAAGGAATACTCGCACGAGTAGGGAGACGTTTGTGCAAAAAATGGAAAATACTGCGGTTGATCAATTCGCAGAGCTATTGGGTGTTCAAGTGCTGCATCGCAGTTTTGATGAAGCACGTTGTCAACTTAATGTAAAAGACGAACACATGAATGCCTTGGGCGGCGTGCATGGTGGTGTCATATTTTCTTTAGCCGATATTGCTTTTGCGATGGCTTGTAATGCAGGGGATGCGCCATATACTGGCCTACAGGCTGACATACGTTATATGAGCGGTGCTAAAGATAAGGTGTTATTTGCAACAGCAACCAAGGTTGGCAGTAGTAAAAAATTTGCGCATTATGAAGTGGTGATAACAGACGGTTTAAATAATAGAGTCGCTTTATTTACATCTACGTGTTATAGGCTTGCGCCATGATAGGCGGTTATGAGGTTGTTATATCTAAAGTAGAACTTAACTAAATTGATAAATGTATTATAAGATATAAAAAAAGACGTTGCTTAAATTTTATAAATACAGATAATGGCTGACATTATCTGTATTTTTCTATGAAAAATTTCCATTCATATTAATGGGTTTACTAAATGAAGAATGATATAAAAACTTTTACTGATAAAACAAATGCTGATAATAAAGAGATCGGCTTTCAGTATCAGTATTACTATTTTTTATATAAGTTACTTAATCTGAAGAAAGGACAATCTGTGGGCCTTGAAGTCAGGGATGATGTTCATACAACACTTAAAAATAATCAACAAATACTTATTCAACTTAAACATACAGTCAGAAAAAATGCTTCTGATAACGCTGTTTCCTTAGCGGAATTGGATGTTGATTTATGGAAGACTTTATATAATTGGGCAAATATAATTGTAGATAAAACAGCTGGTCGAGCAGAAAAGAGTCAACAGATAGATTTTATATCTAGAACTGAATTTCATTTAGTAACTAATAAAACTGAAAGTAAAAAAAATTATTTTTTGGAAATTATAGAAAAATATAAGAAGAAAGAAAGTACTTTTCATGAGCTTAGAGCTCACATTGTTGTTTTATATGAAAAAACAGATAATGATAACATTAAAAAGTATATAAATTTTTTACTTGAATTAGATGAAGAAGTACAAGCTAATTTTTTGGAAAAAATTTATTTAGAGCTTGATCAAGATGATTTAGATATATTAATAAAAGAATCAATAAGAGATAAGATGATTGATGAAAGTCGGATTCAGGAAGTCTATGAGCGATTAGACTCAAATATAAGATTTGATAATTTTATAAATATTAAAAATGGGGGTAAAGTAGAAATTAATTTTGATGATTTTTATAAACGTTATAGAAATATTTTTAGCACAGCTCGAACACCTTTACAGTTAAGTAAGTCTTTTCAACCAGTGTTACCTGATGATCTTTTTTCACAGAACTTTATTAAGCAATTAATAAATATACAAGCTATGAAAGTAAATGACATGGAAAAAGCTATAAAATATACTAGTCAAAGATTAAAAATAATCAGGTTTTTAGATGAATGGTTGCAAAATGGAGAAATTATTTATGATGAAATTAATGATTTTCATAGTGATGTGACGAATAAATGGGAAAATGAGTTTGAACATTGGTGTGAAAGTTGTCATGACATGGATATTGTAAAAAATGCAAGAGAATTATTGCGAAATCTTCGTATTATAGAGTTTACGATAGCAAACAATAAACTTAATACAGAGCTAAGTAACGGTGAGCTTTATCATTTATCCAATGAAAACTTAATAGGTTGGCATAGAGATTGGAACAAATAGTGAAAACATCCGAAGATAATAATTATCGAATTTTTTGGGACGGTTATAATAATATTGGTATAGGGGCGGTAGCTTTAGCTACGGTTATGAACGAAGTAAAAAGTTTGTCTATTTCCAAATCATTATTAATTTTACCATTAGTAATACATCAACCGACCTTGCAATTACTATCTCATAAACGAACAACTTTTAAAGGATCAGCTTCCTTTGTTTCAACATATCCACGATTATTAACAAATTTTAATAGGCGTTATTTTAGCACTCTACCACTTACGTTGAACTCTATTCAAATTTTAATAAATTTAAATTACTTAGAATTCAATGAAAATATTGAGCTAAGAAATATTCTGGATATCGATAAAGAATTCGGTGAGAGGGCAATTAAGATCTCAAAAGCAGCTAATAAAATTTCAGAGCTGCTACAAGAATCTGAAGAAGAACTTTATTTAAACTTTAGAGTAAAATTATGAATTTTGGATTAGATGCGATTGTTCTATGGTCAAGAAAAAATGAACTTCGAAAATTAGATTTTAAGAGAAATAAAATTAATGTGATAACTGGGGGAAGCCAAACTGGCAAATCAACTTTATTAAAGATTTTTGATTATTGTTTTTTAGCTAGTGAACATAATATTCCTCATGATATTATTAATGATAACGTGAGCTGGTATGGTATTAAGTTTTATATTAATAATAAAAATTATTTTCTAGCTCGTAAAAGTCCATCTGAAAGAGGTGTTTCAGATGAATATTATTTTTCATCTTTAGGTGTTATTCCGGAAATTATTAAAACAAATATAAAAGAAGATGTGTTAAAAGGAATAATTGCTTCTGAGTTTGGATTAGATGAGAGGGTAAAATTACCTTTTGGAGGAAGTTCTTTAAGAGCTGGTAGTAAAGTATCTTTTAGATATTTTTTCCTTTTTAATATGATTTCAGATGATATTATTATAAATAGTAAAAATTTTTTTGATAAACAAGAAATCCCAAGATACCGTGAAGCATTACCAAGAGTTTTTGATTTAGCTTTAGGTATTGATGATTTAAATAATATTTTGGCCCAAGAGAAAAAAGATTCTTTACTTAAAGATATTCTTAAATGGGAAAAAAGAGAAAAACTTTTAAATGAGGGTAGAAATTCTTTCGATTTTGAAGTTAGAAATATAGCTTCAAAAGCTGTTGCTTATGGCCTTATTTCCCAAGTTGATACTAATATATTACCGATCGATTTGTATAGTTTATTAGAGAATACTAAAACTATTCCTGATTATGATTTTTCAACAAAAAGACGTGAAGAAATCAATTCAAGATTATTTATTATCAATAAGCAGTTAAAAGAATGTTCTCAATTTAATGATGATTATTCAAATTATAAGAAAATTTTAAAAAACTCTAGAGATAGTTTAAAGCCGATTGAAGCTTTAGTAAAAAGATCAAATGAAGTGGTTAAATCTGAAGTTTTTGATGAATTAATTAGTGCTCTAAAATTAGATCTTTCGAATATTAAAAAAGAAATTCAAGCTAAACAGCCGGTAGAAAGTCAGATAAATTCTGAGATAATTCGACTTAAAGTTGAGAAAGAAAAGTTAATGTATGAGCTCCAAGTACTACCTGAGGCTCCTCAATCATTTTTGGAGTTGCAAAATAAATGGGAATTTATTGGTGAGGCAAAAGGCAAACTTAGTATTTATACGCAGCTAGAAAGTAATAAGTTATCTAATAATTTGCCTGAAATCAATGATATTGAAAATGAATATAATTCAATTAATGTTAAAAATGTTGAAGATGAAAGAGTAGCTACCATTGGTTTGATTGATGAGGTTGCTACTGAATTAATGCAACAGGTAAATGGTGCACTAGATAATTATGCAAATTGGTATGCAAGCTTTAATTATAAAGATAAGAAGATTCAACTAAGAAAGCCGAAGTCTACCCTAATTGAAAATATTGGTAGTAGTTCAAATCATATGTTTTTACATTTAATTCATTTTTTATCTTTGCATGAAGTAGCAATTAATAAAGGATCTAAATTTGTACCTTCTTTTTTAATAATAGATCAACCAAGTAGACCTTATTGGGGTGATGATGGTGCATCAAAAGATGTAAAGTATAGTGATCAAGAGAAAATAAAAATTGCTTTTCAGCTGTTAAATAATTTTATTGATACTGTGAATATTAATTATAAGCATGAATTTCAAATATTAATGTTTGAACATGTACCATCTATTATGTTTAAAGGTTTGAATAATATTCATTTGTTGGATCCTTTTAGAGGCGGTAATGCTTTAATTCCAGAAAATTGGTATAAGGAATAAAATATAGTTGCTGATATAACCATATACCTATAATGATTTTTTATAAGTATATGGTTGTTTTTTTGATAGAATTTATTAATAATAAATTTGTATTATTGAAAAAAGATTAGAGAAGCACCAAAATTTAAAACGAATAAAGTGTTAACGAATCTCTAATTTCCCACTTACATTTAAAATTAGCACCGCAATAAGCCTAAAAATTCTCTCTCTACAACCTCCACTTAACAATAACTCCCTCATTATTTAGCCTTACTTTTCTAATGATTTAATTTAAAACAAATGGCATTTTGCGTGCTTGACTGCAAAAGGGTTGGGCACTATTCTTTGCCTGCTGGCCTACATTGCCAGTCGGTCGTCGCGGACCGTCCCTTAGGAACATTAAAGGTTTTATACTTTTAGTGTGTACACCCTCGTGCCCCCTCTATGGTGGAACGGAGGGGGACACCCTTGGGTGTGCTGGAGTCTTAAGGCCAGTCCGCGAACCCCCTTCGTTCTGCCACCATAATTTTAATGTCGGCAGAACTCCCAGTAAAAAGGAGTTGGCTTTGCACATCCATAATTTCTTGGCACCGAGTGCCAAAAGCTATAACGACACAGCTTAAAAATTAAAGCAGCTTGAACGCCTTAAGGTTTTCAGGCTTAAAGTCATTTTTACTTAAAACTTAGCAACAAAACTTGAGATGTGCCAAGCACAGTCTTTACGGCTTTGCTGTGCCTTTTTTTCTCCCAAAAAGGGCACAGGCTTTTTTTATCTCTACATACAACAAAAATTTTTATAACGGTAAAACTATGCCAAAGTTAGTGCTTTCTTCGCGTGCCATACAAGTCATCAACAAGTCGATTGATTTATTTCACCATCGTGGCTTTCATACCGTTGGGGTAGATCGAATTGTGAAAGAATGCGAAATTACCAAAGCAACTTTCTATAACTTTTTTCATTCAAAAGAGCGGTTTATTGAAATCTGTCTAATCGTACAAAAAGAACGTTTAAAAGAAAAAGTGGTCTCAATTGTTGAGTACGCCCAAGACACAAGCGCGGCCGATAAACTCAAACAGCTTTATTTCTTACATATCGATGTAGAGGGAATGTACTACCTATTATTTAAAGCCATGTTTGAAACAAAACTGAGCTATCCAAAAGCCTATATCACCGCAGTGAGATATCGCACATGGCTGCTGAATGAAATCTATAGCCAGCTTATAAAACTAAAAACCGATGCGACTTTTCAGGACGCAAAACTATTTTTATATATGGTGGAGGGCACAATTATTCAGCTTTTAAGTTCAGATGGGACAATTGATTGGGAAAAGATGTTGGATTGTTTTTTATGCAGTTTAGGTAGGTGATGTAAAATGCTGGGCTGATAACAAAAAATATTAGACCGGTCGTCTACTAATCTATATAGTGAGGCCTTACTTTGTTGACCTTCTAGTTTAAAAGAGAAAATTAATGTCTATTATTCTTCATCATTTAAATGCTTCACGCTCATTTCGCATTCTGTGGTTACTTGAAGAAATTAATCAACCTTATGAATTAAAAAGTTATTTTCGTGATAAAACTACAAATCTTGCACCTCAAGAATTAAAAAATATTCATCCCTTAGGAAAATCGCCTGTGATTGAACTTAATGGAAAAGTAATTGCTGAATCAGGTGCCATTGTAGAAATTTTGATTGAAAAGTTTGCTCCTCAACTTATGCCCGCAAAAGATTCAGACAGTTATCTTGATTATTTACAATGGGTTCATTTTTCAGAAAGTTCAGCTATGGTTCCATATTTATTAAATATTTTTAATTCGATTGAGTTAAAAAATGGCACTCAATTAAAGTTCTTGGATCAATATGCGCATACTGAGTTGGATAAAGTATTTTCATATTTAGATCAACAATTAGTAGGCAAAAAATTCTTAGTAGGGGATTGCTTAACGGGTGCAGATTTTATGATTGGTTTCGTAGTCTATGGTCTAATTAATTCTTTAAATATTCAATCAAAATATCTCAATATTGAGCAATATGTACAAGGTCTCGAAAACCTAGAAAGTTGGAAAAAAGCCATGTCTATTGAACAAAATATTCATCAACAGACCAATGTCTAAAACGTAATGGCCTTAAGCACTTAAAAATAGAATTGATTTCCCAAGTTGAGAAATCAATTCAGCAATTTAAATCCCTTCAACAAAACTCACCATGACATCACAGCAGCCTTGGCGTTTACTTTTGGCAAGTTGATATTCAGGTGAAAAATAACATTCACGTGCAGTTTCCATGTTTGGAAATTCAATGACCACGTGACGTTCAAACTCTTGTCCCTCTAAAACTTCTGAGGCACCACCACGCGCAAGAAACTTGGCGCCGTACTTTTGAAAAGCTTGCGGAGCAGTGGCCATATATTGTTTATATTGTTCCATATCATGAATGGTGACATGAGCAATCCAGTACGCAGACATATCGTATTTCCCTATAATTCATTCAATAAAGGTCTATTTACCTTTTCCTAAAACTTGTGATTTCAGGCATCTAAAATATTTTTTGCAACAGCCGCAGCTTCAGCAATATGTTCAGCAACCGCTTGTTTTGCCTTTTCAGGATCTTTATGAAGATAAATAGCTTCACACATATTTTTAATACGTTGATAACCTGAAATTTCACGCTTTGTCGATTTCATGGTCATGGCACGAAGACGACTAATTCGACCATTTAAGCGTTGCACCACTTCCCAAGCAATATGATGATTCGCGGTGGTGAAGATAGTTTGATAAAGCTGAGTTGAGGTCGCAATAATCAGATTAATGTCGTCGGCAGCAAATGCAGCTTTAAGATCTTCTAATAGAAGCTTTAATTTGTCAGCAGTTTTTTTATCTAGGTTTTTAGTGCAATCGACTACAGCACTTTGCTCTAACAAAAGTCGAATTTCATAAATCTGTGAAGCGATGTCCCAGTTAAGTAGCGAAACGATAGGGCCTTTATTTGGCAAAATCTCAACTAAACCTTCTGCTTCTAAGTAACGAATTACTTCGCGAACCACAGAACGGCTCACGCCAAGTTCTTCACATAATGTTCTTTCAACCAGTCTTTTTCCTGAAGGGAAATAGCCCGTAATAATGGCATTACGCACTTTATCTAAACACAGCTCTCGTAAAGTTACGGGCGGGTTTTCAATTTTAAGATTCATAAATAATTAAATTTTCCTGTTTTTTTAACATGTTGAGTTTCATCACATGTTTTTCAATAAAAATTAGCATAGCAAACTCTTGCTTTTTTTTCAGTATGTATTATGGTATACCATAATACGAATGACAAGATAATTTACTTGCAAGGAAGAGCAATGGAACTCATACGTAAAACAGTGCTTCACGTAGAAACCACTTATGTAGATGGCGGCAAAGAAGCAGCAAAGCCTTTAAAAATGGTGGCAGCCGCAGCGGTGATTAAAAATCCGTGGGCAGGGCAAGGTTATGTAGAAAACCTAACACCGGAAATTCGCCGCATTGCGCCAATCTTAAGCGAGCATTTAACCAAGCTTATTCTTGATGAAGTCGGTTCTGGCGAAGCTGTTGAAGCTTTTGGTAAAAGTGCAGTGGTTGGCCTAAATGGTGAACTTGAACATGCATCAGCTTTAATCCACACCTTACATTTTGGTAATACTTACCGTAGCGCTGTTGGTGCGAAATCTTATTTAGCATTTAACAATACCCGTGGCCCAGCAAATGCGCCGATTTTAATTCCAATGATGGATAAAAATGACGAAGGCCGTCGTTCTCATTACTTAACATTGCAATTTGCAATTCCAGATGCACCTGCTGCCGATGAGCTGGTTGTTGTGATTGGCGCAGCAACAGGTGGTCGACCACATCATCGTATTGGTGATCGTTATAAAGATTTGGAAGAGTTAGGTCATGATGTCAAAAACCCTGCAGCTGTCAAATAACCGTATTGCTCACTATTTTGAGCAAGGCGAAGGAGAGCCTCTGGTTCTGATCCATGGAGTGGGAATGCAAGCTGCGGCATGGTATCCACAAATTGAATATTTTTCTAAACATTACCATGTAATTTCAGTGGATATGCCGGGACATGGTCAAAGCACCAAATTACCGGCAGAAGCAAAATTACAAGATTTTGTTGAATGGACCATCGAATTTATTACAGCCTTAAATTTAGGACCTGTAAATTTAGCAGGACATTCAATGGGATCACTGATTACGACAGGTGTCAGCGTTACCCGACCTGATTTGGTTAAACGTATGGCGGTGCTCAATGGAGTATATAAACGTACAACACAGGCACGTAATGCAGTCATCCAAAGAGCTGAAGAGTTGAAAACAGGCCGTATTGATGTCGAGACTCCACTACAGCGCTGGTTTGGCGAAAGTGAAGTCGAGCGTATAGCAGCAGCCAAAGTAAAAACTTGGCTCGAAAATGTCGACTTGTCTGGCTATACCACTGCATATTCTGCTTTTGCGCAAGGCGATGAAACCTATGCAGATGACTGGTCAAAGATCACTTGTCCTGCTTTGGTGTTGACCGGAACGGATGATCCGAACTCAACAGCAGAAATGGCTTTGCAAATGGCGAATCAGGCAAAGCATGGCACTGCAATAGTCATTGAAAATGAACGTCATATGGTGAACTTAACTGCACCTGACAAAGTGAATAATGCAATGCAAGCGTGGTTAGAAACCAGCGTTTAATTTGCCACACATTGCTGAAGGAATATAACAATGAGTGAAATGGATACGATTAATAAAATGCGTGAACTTCGTGATGCTTTCGGGTCATTTATGACAGGCGTTACCGTGGTCACAACCTGTAAAGAAGATGGAACGCCACTTGGCTTTACAGCGAACTCTTTTGCTTCGGTGTCTTTGGACCCAGCTTTACTTCTAGTGAGTATTGCCAAGACATCAAGCAATTATCATAACTTTGCAAATACCACACATTTTGCAATCAATATTTTGGCAGAAGAGCAAAAGGATGTTTCAAATACTTTTGCTCGTCCAAGCGAAGACCGTTTTGCAAATATTTCATGGTCAAAAAGCACTTGCCAAAATCCGCTGATCGATCATGTCAGTGCATGGTTTGACTGTACAACCTACCAAGTTGTCGATGCAGGTGACCACGCCATTTTAATTGGTAAAGTTGAAGATTTTGCTTCGACAGGTTTTGCAGGGCTTGGTTATTATCGTGGTGGATACTTCACTCCGGCCAAACTTTCTGCCGAGGTGATCTCTGGTCCTAAAGTGGTGATGAGTGCAATTATTGGTCATGAAAATACCATTTTACTTGAAGAAACTGCCGATCATAAATGGACTATTCCACATGTCATGGTAGATAAAGACGGTGCAGATAAAGCGCTCGAGAAAATCTTTGCACAATATCAGCCAGATGCTTCTGCCAACTTCATTTACTCTGTATATGAAAACGTTGAAAACCAGCAGCAATATATTTCATTTTTATGCAACACACCCGTAGCTCAAGCCACTAAAGGTCAGTTTGTCGATTTAAATGATCTTGAAAAGCTAGAGTTTGTAGACAGCGCTTTAGAAAGTATGTTGATGCGCTATCGCAAAGAAAACCATTTGAAAACTTATGGTGTTTATTACGGAAATCAGACAACAGGTACAGTTCGTCAAATCGTTAAAGAGGAAGTTTAATCATGCGTTTTTCATTATTTGTGCATATGGAACGTGTTTCTGATCAGCAAACTCAGAAGCAGCTTTATGATGAAATGATTGAGCTTTGTCAGATTGCAGACCGTGGCGGTATGCATGCGGTTTGGACAGGCGAACACCATGCCATGAACTTTACCATTGCACCAAACCCATTTTTAAATCTGGTCGATTTAGCCAATAAAACCAAAAATGTTCGTTTAGGTACAGGCACGGTGGTAGCGCCATTCTGGCATCCGATTAAACTTGCAGGTGAAGCTGCAATGACCGACATTATTACCAATGGCCGTTTAGATATTGGTATTGCTCGCGGTGCCTATTCGTTTGAATATGAACGTATGGTTCCGGGCATGGATGCATGGAGTGCTGGTCAGCGTTTACGTGAAATGATTCCTGCGATTAAAAACCTTTGGAAAGGCGATTATGAGCATAACGGTGAGTTTTGGCAGTTTCCAAAAACGACTTCAGCACCTCAACCGCTTCAACAACCGCACCCACCAATTTGGGTTGCTGCTCGTGATCCAAATAGCCATGAATTTGCTGTGCAAAATGGCTGTAATGTACAAGTAACGCCTTTGCATTTAGGTGACGAAGAAGTTGAAAAGCTCATGGGGCATTTCAATGCAGCTTGTGAAAAGTTCAATGAAATTCAACGTCCTGAAATTATGTTGCTCCGCCATACCTATGTGGCAGATAGTGAGGAAGATGCTCAACTGGCAGCAGATGAAATCAATACTTTCTATAACTACTTCGGCGCTTGGTTTAAAAATGAGCGTGAAATTAACCAAGGTTTAATTGCACCTTTAAGTGTTGAAGAAATTGCTGCACATCCTTTTTATACACCAGAAGCGATGCGCAAAAATAACGTGATTGGTCAAGCCCAAGAAGTCATTGATCGCTTAAAAGCCTATGAAGCAATGGGCTATAACGAATATTCTTTCTGGATTGATACGGGCATGAGCTTTGAACGAAAAAAAGCCTCATTAGAACGTATGATCAATGAAGTTATGCCGGCATTTGCATAGAGGCGAATATCATGACAGCAGATTTTCAGCTTTATATTAATGGTCAGTTTGAATCTGGTGCAGCAACGTTTGAAAGTATTAATCCTGCAACAGGTGAAGTCTGGGCACAGATGCCAGAAGCTCGAACCGATGAAGTCAATCGAGCAGTTCAAGCCGCATCTCAGGCATTAAAAGCATCGGCTTGGGCAGGTTTAACGGCCTCCCAGCGCGGTAAATTGCTCTATAAACTGGCTGATTTAATTGAAAAAGCTGCACCGCAACTGGCTCAAATTGAAACCAGTGATACGGGCAAAATTATTCGCGAAACATCGAGCCAGATTGCCTATGTCGCTGAGTATTATCGCTACTATGCAGGTATTGCCGACAAATTAGAGGGTAGTTTTCTACCGATTGATAAGGCAGACATGCAAGCATGGATTGTTCGTGAACCTGTGGGTGTGGTTGCTGCAATTGTTCCTTGGAACAGTCAGTTATTTTTATCGGCAGTGAAGGTAGGGCCAGCTTTAGCGGCAGGTTGTACAGTTGTGCTAAAAGCCTCTGAAGACGGCCCTGGACCATTATTAGCCTTTGCTAAATTGGTCCATGAAGCGGGTTTTCCGGCTGGAGTGGTCAATGTGATTACTGGTTTCGGCCCTGAATGTGGCGCCGTGCTGAGTAGTCATCCAGATGTTGCACATGTTGCATTTACAGGTGGTCCAGAAACAGCGCGGCACATTGTGCGTAACTCGGCTGAAAATCTTGCAAAAGTTTCACTCGAATTAGGTGGCAAATCACCATTTATTGTATTTGCTGATGCAGATATTCAAAGTGCGGTAAATGCTCAGGTCGCTGCTATTTTTGCTGCTACTGGGCAAAGTTGTGTGGCAGGTTCACGCTTATTGGTTGAAGAAAGCATTAAAGATGAATTTGTTCAACGTTTGGTTGAGCGCGTACAAACCATAAAAATTGGTTTACCCCATGAAATGGCAACCGAGTTTGGACCGCTTTGTACCTTACGCCAACGCCAAAAAATCGAGCAAGTCGTTGCAAGTTCAATCCAGCAAGGTGCAAAACTGCTTACTGGTGGTAAAAGTCTTGAGCGGGCAGGTTATTACTATCCACCGACCATTTTAGATTGCACCGATGCACCTCAAGCAGATTGTATTACCACGGAACTATTTGGTCCAGTGTTATCGGTAGATAGTTTCAAAGATGAAGCGGAAGCCGTGCAAAAAGCCAATAGTACGCCTTACGGGTTGGCGGCAGGCGTTTTTACTACCAATTTAAGCCGTGCTCACCGCATGACGAAAGTCATTGGGTCGGGAATTGTTTGGCTCAATACTTACCGTGCTGTTTCTCCACTTGCACCTTTTGGTGGACATGGGCTTTCGGGACATGGTCGGGAAGGTGGCGCAAATGCTGTTTTAGATTACACCACCACCAAAACAGTTTGGTTACGTACCTCAGATGAGCCAATTGATGACCCATTTGTCATGAGATAAATCATGACTTGAGGTAAGAAAATATATCGGGATTTTAATTTCAAGGATGAAAAAATGAATCAGTCAAACTCAGCAATCACCTAAAGCTTTAATAGTTGAAAACGTAAAACTAGATGTATCGATGCTTAAACAAGTATTGATCGGACTGGCTTTACCTTTTTCTTGGCTAAAACAACACAAACACAGAAATGAGCTGTTTGTAAAAGGAATTAAAAAGATGAGGTCGAGTCATACCGACATGACTTTGGCTGGGCAGATTTTTTGATGTTGAGGAAATGAATTCCTCAAAGAGAGATTAAGGATATGAGCCAAAACGAAAATAGCAATAATGCTTTCGCTATCGAAAGTCATTCCATTGATTATGTTGCTCCCTCAGAACGTAATGGGAAAGTTCGCGATTTATTCACATTATGGTTTTGTACCAATATTGCACCGCTTGCCGTCATTACGGGTGCAATGTCAATTTTAACGTTTAACCTCAATATTGTAAGTGCATTGCTTGCGATCTGCTGCGGACATTTTTTTGGTGCAGCGATTCTGGCCTTAACCTCTGCACAAGGTCCGCAGGTCGGCATTCCTCAAATGATTCAGAGCCGCGCACAGTTTGGGCGTTATGGGGCATTGCTGGTTGTATTGTTTACAACCCTTATTTATTTAGGTTTTTTCATCTCTAACATTATTTTGTCAGGCAAACCCCTGCATACCGTTGTTCCTGCCATTCCAGTGCCAGCCGCGACTGTCATTGGTGCAATTGCAGCAACCACAATAGGAGTGATCGGTTACCACTTTATTCATAAGTTCAATAAAATTGGAACTTGGTTTATGGGTGGTTCGTTGCTCATCGGCCTCATGATTATGGTGCCGCATATTAATGCAGATGTACTCGCCAAAGGCTCTTTCAATATGAAAGGCTGGTTTGCCATGTTTGGTTTGTGTGCTGTATGGCAAATTAGTTTCTCGCCTTATACCTCAGACTATTCACGATATTTACCGAAGTCGATTGGTATTTATAAGCCATTTATCTTTACCTATTTAGGCGCATCATTAGGAACTATTTTTGCGATGGCATTTGGTACGATTGCGGTCAGTATTGGCTCAACGGCAGATGCCATGGAAGCGGTAAAGTCAGGCACTGGGTTATTCGGTTATGTCCTTATGATTTTGTTCTTATGCAATATCATTGGTCATAATGCCATGAACCTCTACGGTGCGGTTCTTTCCTGTATTACCTCTATTCAGACTTTTGCAGGGCAGTGGATGCCAAGCCGAAATATCCGAGTCGTGTTATCAATCATTGTATTAGTTCTAGCGACTTTAACGGCACTTTGGGCATCAAGTAACTTTATTAGTTTCTTCTTGAATGTGATTTTTGCCCTGTTATTTATTTTGGTCCCATGGGTATCTATTAATTTACTAGATTTCTATGTCGTGAATAAAAAGTCTTATGACATTCAATCCATCTTTGCACGTGATGGTGGTATTTACGGCAAATTTAATGCAAAAGCGCTTACGGCTTATTTCATTGGGATTGCGGTACAAATTCCGTTCTTAAAAAATGCCTTCTTCACAGGTGCATTGGCCGATGTAATTCCGGATGCGGATATTTCTTGGGTCATTGGATTGGTGGTGAGTCTGGTGGTGTATTACGTCTTTAATCTAGGAAAGATTAAATGTTCTGCACCTGCATTAAACGCAAAATTACCTCAATAAGCATTGTAGTGAAAGGAATCCGACAATGAAAAAAAGCTATTTACAAGTGGCTCTAAGCACAGCATTGATGGCCGTAATCTATCCAAGTTACGCAGGTGTAAGTTTTGGAAATAGCGATGGTGAATACGGCAAGCTCACCCTATCAGGCTATGTTCGCGCTAACTATCAAGATAAACACTATGGAGAGCCTGCTTCTGATCAAAAAATTCGTTTTGATGCTGCGCAGTTAAAACTGGACTACGAGCGTGGACCGTTATTTGGTCATGCGGAATACCGTTGTTATCAATATGACCGTCTATGTGATTTTTCTACCTTAATTGATGGTTATGTAGGGTACAAATTAAATAAAACAGATCAGGTAGTGGCAGGGGTTCAGCCAATTCCATTTGGGCCGGGACGTTTTTGGGGTAATAGCCTATATGGAAGTATGAGCACAACCGCAGGTTTGGAAGATGTTCATAATCTTGGTTTGAATTATCACTTTGAATTGCCGACAGCAACTAAGTTTGATGTGGGTTATTTTGCGGTAGATGGCGGAAACTACACAGGCTCTACCCAAGATTCAGGTCGCTATACTGCAAACTACGTGAGTTCAGACGACCCCAACAAAACCGATTTGCAAGAAAAGAACATGTGGGTAGGCCGAGTGACTCAAGATATAAATCTTGGAGTTAATGGTTTAACCACACAGCTCGGTGGCTCATATTGGACATCGGATATTGAAAATAAAACTGCTTCGAGTGATGGCCGCCGTCATGCGTGGGCACTTTTTGGTAAAGCCAATTATGGCAATTTTAATGTGACCCTTACTGGCGGTAAAAATGATGTAACTAATCAGGACCAGCTTAATCCTAATCAGTCGCTCATGGGCTCTTACGACAGTGAATATTATGTCGCGAACAAAGGAACGTTCTATACCGCAGACGTTGGTTATTCTTTCAAAAATGTTAAGCAGATCGGAAACATTACACCGTACTTTATGTACAGTCAGTACGACAAAGATCAGGACAATATGAAGGATTCGGTCCGTAACATTATTGGTGTGTCTATTGACCATAAACAGCTATCGTTGGTGGCTGAATACATCATGAGTAAAAATGACCCGTTCATTGGTGGGACTCAAGATTCATTGGCACAAGGGGATGATAACCAGTGGAATAAGTTGCTTAACTTAACGCTGTTTTATTATTTTTAAAGACATTTAAACATTCGGGCATACCGAAAATTTTTTTAAATTAATTTTTGGTATGCCATAATACAAAGTTGATGGTGAGCTATTTAATTTATCTATCGCTCCACTATCAATGCAGAAGATCTCAATAGGATAATGATCATGCAGCTTAATGAACTCGCTTTATTTCGTCAGCAAGCCTTTGTTGCTGGAAAGTGGTGCGATGCAGACCATCAACAAACATCCGAAATTTTAAATCCGGCGACATTAGAAGTTATTGGTACTGTCCCAAATATGGGCAAGGCTGAAGCCGAGCGTGCCATTGAAGCTGCCAAAGAGGCTTGGCCACTATGGAAAAATAAAACAGCAAAAGATCGATCAATTATTTTAAAAAAATGGTTCGATTTAATCATTTCAAATGCAGATGAATTGGCTTTTATTTTAACGAGTGAGCAAGGAAAGCCCTTAGCTGAGGCCAAGGGTGAAATTTTATATGCTGCCAGTTTTATTGAATGGTTTGCCGAAGAAGCAAAACGAGTGTATGGCGATATTATTCCGAGTCCATATCCAGATGCTCGTATTGTTGTAAATAAACAGCCTATTGGCGTCGTTGCAGCTATTACGCCGTGGAATTTTCCCGCTGCCATGATTACGCGTAAGGTTGCTCCAGCCTTGGCGGCAGGTTGTCCTTGTATAGTAAAACCAGCACCAGAAACGCCTTTTACTGCTTTGGCTTTAGTGGACTTAGCTCTGCAAGCTGGCGTGCCTGCTGAAATTTTTAGTGTGATTACAGGTGATGCAGTTCATATTGGTGATGCGATTTTTGAAAGTGATGTCGTACGCAAGTTTACTTTTACCGGTTCAACACCAGTTGGCAAAATGCTGCTTGAGCGTTCAGCAAAAACCTTAAAAAAAGTTTCATTAGAGTTGGGTGGCAATGCGCCATTTATTGTATTTGATGATGCCGATTTAGATGCAGCAATTGAGGGAGCACTCATTGCCAAATTTAGAAATGCAGGGCAAACCTGTGTATGCGTCAATCGATTTTTAGTGCAGGCAGGCATTTATGAAAAATTTATTGCTGCCTTAAGCCAAAAAATTCAAAACTTTAATATTGGTAATGGATTAGAAGCAGGGTATGACATTGGGCCATTAATTAATGCCAATGCGGTGAAAAAAGTTGAAGCTCATATTCAAGATGCATTAGATAAAAATGGTCGTCTTGTGGTTGGTGGTAAAAAGCATAAAGCGGGTGAATTGTTTTTTGAACCAACACTGATTGCAGATGTTACCGCTGATATGGATGTGGCAACCCAAGAAACGTTTGGTCCGCTAGCAGCTGTATTCAAATTTGAAAACGAGCAACAAGCAGTTGAAATGGCAAATGCAACTGAATTTGGTTTAGCCGCATATTGTTATACCAAAGATTTAGGCCGTGCTTGGCGAATGAGTGAACAGCTTGAGTATGGCATGGTTGGAATGAATAAAGGCCTTATTTCAAATGAAGTTGCGCCTTTTGGTGGAATTAAACAGTCGGGTTTGGGGCGTGAAGGTTCTAAATACGGTATTGAAGATTATCTGGAAATTAAATACACCTTGTTTGGAGGATTGAATATATGAGTAATGAAAAATTTGAAAAGGGTTTAGCAATCCGCAAACAAGTTCTTGGTGAAGAATATGTAAATAATTCAATCAACAATGCTGATGAGTTTAATCTTCCTCTTCAAGAACTAGTCACTGAATATTGCTGGGGAGCTGTTTGGGGGCGTGAAGAGTTAAGTAAGCCTGAGCGCAGTTTAATTAACTTGGCAATGATCTCAGCTTTAAATCGTCCGCATGAATTAAAACTACATGTTAAAGGTGCACTTCGAAATGGCGTACCTAAAGAGAAAATTCGTGAAGTGCTTTTGCAGGTTGCAATTTACTGTGGCGTGCCTGCTGCTGTAGATAGCTTTCGAATTGCTAAAGAGGCAATTAAAGAATTTGAATCTGAGCAATAAACATTGGCTTTGAATATTAAAAAAGGCCTTGTTCAAGTGGACGAGGCCTTATTTATTTTAAGCTTATTAGTTCAGTTCAGGGGGTAAATGCTGCGCTAAATAATCAATTGCAAGACGGGTTTTGAGTGGCATAAAAGACAGTGTAGGCCATACCAAATGAATCGGAAAAGCAATGCTCGACATGGTTTCTAACACTTGTACGAGCTTACCTTCCTGTAATTCATTTTGAATGAGCCAGTCGGGTAGCCAAGCGATACCAGCTCCAGCAAGCGCTGCATTTTTAATGGCTTGTAAGTCATTTAAAAGAAGTTTTGCTTTGGGTTTTATAAATAAAGGTTCTGCATTTTCCTTTTGAAGTCGCCATTTTTGCATTTGACCAAAATGCGGATCGGCAATCGTCGCGTGGTGGTCTAAGTCTTCAATATTTTCTAGGGGACCTGCTTCATTTAAATAGTCAGGTGAGGCACAAAGTAGCATTCGATGTTCACCAATCGGTTTGGCAACGAGCTGAGTGGTGTCAGGTAATGCCCCAATTCGGATGCATAAATCAAAACCTTCTTCGACCAAGTCTACATTTCGATCATTAAATGAAATTTCTAGCTGTAAGTCCGCATGCTGCTGAGCAAATTTAACCATGAGTGGGGTAGCAAAGAGTTGCCCGAACAGCACTGGCACAGACATTCGTAAACGGCCTGTTGCATTTATTTTTCCTTGGTCTAATAAAGCTGCTGCATTTTGTATTTCACTTAACGCTCGGCGGCTATGCTCATAAAACAAAGCGCCTTCGTCAGTCATGCTGAGTGAACGTGTTGTTCTTTTAAATAGAACTACACCAAACTGTTCTTCAAGACGAGCAATATTTTTACTAATGGCTGAGCGAGTTAAATGCAATTGCTCGGCAGCTTTTACAAAACTTCCAGCTTCAACCACAGTCACAAATATAGATATTGCACTGAGTTCATGTTGCATGATTGTTGCCTAAAAGGAACCAATGATAAGAAATAATATCACCACTGTTGAATTTATTGTGGCGTTAATATGGCTTCATCAAAAACATGGAGACAGTCATGGCTAAAATATTGGTATTAAAATCCAGCATTATGGGTGAGGGTTCACAAACTAATCGCCTAATTGATATCATGCTTGAACATCGAAAAGACCAAGGTTTGCAAGATGACATCACCATACACAATTTAGCTGAAATGAATCTGCCTGTATTAGATTTAGAAATCTTTCAGGCGCTTCGTGGGGCTGAAAATGTAAATCAAGACATTCAGCAGATTGTTGCTTTGTCTGATGAATTGATTGCTGAATTAAAAAGTGCCGATTTATTGGTGATAGGCGCACCGATGTACAACTTAAATGTCCCGACTCAACTCAAAAACTGGTTTGACTTGGTGGCACGCGCAAGACAAACATTCCGCTACACCGAAACTTACCCTCAAGGCTTGGTTGAAGGGGTAAAAGCGGTGGTGGTAAGTAGTCGGGGCGGTATCCATGTTGGCCAAGAAACTGAGGCAGTCACGCCTTATCTCAAAGCTGTGTTAGGGCTAATGGGCATTCATGACGTCGATTTCGTCTATGCAGAGGGCTTAGACATGCAAGCTTATCGTAACAATTCATTAGATCTGGCAAACCAGCAAGTTAAAGGATTCGCCATTTAAAATCATGAACTGAAACTCTTGTACCTCTAATTGATCACAAGAGTTTCTAAGTCTATTTAAATCACATTTCTGAGCTCATTTGCTGTGTTGCGCAGCAATGGCAAAATTTGCTGAACCAAATAATCTTCTTGTACACGGTTGGTTTGAGACATGCAGTTAAGCGCTGCTATTGCTTGACCTTGTGCATTAAAAACAGGTACTGCAATCGCGATCACACCAAGCTCATGTTCTTCTTTGGAAAGACAATAATCCGATAATGAAATACCCTTAAGTACTTCAAAAAACTTTGACTCATCTACAATGGTAAATGGCGTTAAACGCTTTAAACCATAATTTTTTACCCATGTGTGTTGAGCTTCTTCAGGGAGTGCTGCCAGCAATACTTTACCCGTGGAAGTGGCATGGGCAGGGAGTCGGTTTCCTAAGTGCATCCCATACGGGCTAACACGTAAATTATCTTGCTGCGGTAAATAACTACGGGCAATCGGCACCACTTCGTTATCGTCTAACACCACAATTGAAAAAGTCAGAGACGTCTGCGCACACAAAAGATTTAAAAATGACTGAGCAACTTTAGGCAGATGGGCAGAGCTTAAATAAGAACTCGAAAAGCGCAGCACGCGATGCGTGAGCCAAAAGTAATGTTCATCTGTTTCTAAATAGCCTAAGTATTTTAAAGTTTTAAGATAACGCCTTGCTGCTGTACGGCTAATACCGGTTCGCTCAGCCACTTGAGTGACATTGAGCCGCTGGCGATCTGTTCCAAAAGCTTCCAGCAAAGCCAAGCCTTTTGCTAACCCTGCAATGTAGTCTTCTTGACGAATTTTCTCATGCGAGTTCGGGTGCTCTAAAAAAGCATCGAGAGAAGGCATCCTTTCATTCCTGTTATTTTGGTTGTTTCTGTCCGCTATTCGGACAAACTCAATGATAAACGGTAATTTTCGTCTTGGATACATAGTGCACAAAACTTAAAGCCAGTAATTTAAAAGTCAGGATGAAACAAGGATGAAGTTATGGATATATTAAAGACACAGGTTGCAATTATTGGATCTGGACCAGCAGGTTTATTGCTTGGGCAACTTCTATATAAAGCTGGCATCGACCATATTATTGTTGAGCAGCGTAGTGCTGAATATGTGGCTTCACGGATTCGTGCAGGAATTTTAGAGCAAGTTTCGGTCGACTTACTGAAACAAGCAGGCGTTGACCAAAACCTAAAAGACAAAGGATTACCGCATTCGGGCATCGAAATCTTAACCAATGGTGAATTGCATCGCGTTGATTTGGCAGCACTCACGGGTGGCAAACAAGTAACCGTATACGGTCAGACCGAAGTCACCAAAGATTTAATGACTGCGCGTGAAGCAGAGCAGCTCACTTCATTTTATGAAGCTCAAAATGTACAAGTAAAAGATTTTTACACTGCACCAAAAGTTGAGTTTGAGTATCAAGGTAAAGCTTTTCAAATTCAATGTGATTTTATAGCAGGGTGTGATGGCTACCATGGCGTCTGCCGTGCTAGCGTACCAGAAGATAAAATTAAAACCTTTGAAAAAGTTTATCCGTTTGGCTGGTTAGGAGTGTTGGCCGATGTGCCACCTGTAGCCGATGAACTCATTTACGTACAGTCAGAGCGTGGATTTGCTTTATGTAGTATGCGTTCAGAAACACGTAGCCGTTATTATTTACAAGTCCCTTTAACAGATCACGTCGAAGATTGGTCGGATGAAAAGTTCTGGGATGAGTTAAAAAATCGCCTAGACCCTGAAAGCCGTGAAAAGTTAGTGACAGGACCTTCTATTGAAAAAAGTATTGCGCCGTTACGTAGCTTTGTGTCCGAGCCAATGCGTTTCGGAAAACTATTTTTAGCAGGTGATGCTGCGCATATTGTTCCACCGACTGGAGCAAAAGGCCTCAATCTCGCGGCTTCCGATATTGCTTATTTATCAAGTGCGCTTGTTGAATATTATGTTGAAGGTTCCGAGCAAGGTATAAATGAATACTCTGAAAAATGCCTACAACGTGTATGGAAAGCGGAGCGTTTTTCTTGGTGGATGACTCATTTATTGCATCGTTTTGAAACTGAAAGTGAGTTTGATCATAAGATTAAACAAGCCGAGTTAAGTTATGTGCTTGGCTCGATCGCAGGTAAAACCACATTGGCCGAAAACTATGTCGGTTTGCCTTATGAGATTAAGCAAATTGATAGTTTCAAGCATGCAAGCTAAAGACTAGGTAATAAGTAAAAAGGGCATGCAAATGCTCTTTTTTTATGTAAAAAACTGGATGGAATAAAATCGCTTAAAAGATGTGATTCGGCTATAAAGTAGCCCGATACTTTTCAAAATATAGGGCTACCTATCAATTCACCTAAAATTTAGTTGGCCTTTGCCGCAACTTTATTATTGGTTAATATCACTTGTTGCTGAGATTGAAGGGGTTTAATCACTTGTGGGTTAGAGTTACTCCACGGGATATAAGCTTCTGTCAAAATATGGCCTGTAAGGCTGGTTAAATCACTAGTTTTAACTTCTGTATTGCCTTGACGACCAAATAATACAACTTCATCACCTGCTTTGGCCTCTGGAATATCTGTTACATCAACCATCACAGTATTCATTGATACTCGACCAACCACTGGCGCTTTTTGTCCATTGATTAATACAAAAGCTTTATTACTAAAACTACGACGGTAGCCATCCGAATAACCTACAGGGAGGTTTGCGAGTCTAGAGTCACGTTTCAACGTATAGGTTTGGTCATAACCTACAGTTGAATCTTTAAGGTAATTATTCACTGCAGCAATTTGTGTTTTAAATGCCATCATGCCTTTAAATTCAGGGTGATTAGGAAAATCACCATATATAATTGCACCTGCACGAACCATATCTAAATGTGATTCAGGAACGTTTACAGTAGCAAATGAATTAGCTGTATGTAATGTTAATTCTTTACGATTCAGTTTGGCTTTTTTAATCAACCATGCGGTTTGTTCATTAAATTGCGCCAGACGCTCACGAACAAATTTTTCATCTTCTACGGCATAGTGGGTCATAATGCCGTCAATTTTAAGATGTGGAAGTTTGGTGATCGCAACAGCTTGTTCTTTGCCTAGAGCCGTAGACATTTCAAGACCATTACGATCCATACCACCCGAATTTAAAGCCAAGCTGTAATGAACAGTTGTATTGTTCGCTTCTGCCCATTTAGACATACGGGCAGCTTGGTCATAGTTACCTAAAAGCTCTTCAATATTTAAAGCTTGTGCGTTGATAATTTCACTATCTGTGGCGGTACGTAAACGTGTAATTTTGCCTTTATAGCCATGCTTGCGCACCATAGCCGCTTCAGCATTACTGGTAATTCCAATACAAGATACGTTTAACTTCATAACACTTGGCATAAGTAGGTCAATACTATGGCCGTATGCGTTAGCTTTCATGACTATACAAAGTTGTGTTTTGCCATTAAGTAACTGATTTGTCCTTTTAATATTATCTTCAAAAGCTTGAGTATCAATTTCTATCCATGCATTAGCTGTAGGAGCAGGACTTACTTCATTTGTAACATGAGGAGTAAGTAAGGGAGCTGCATGAGTAAATTGCACCGAACCGAATAATATTAATGCACAGCTATAAGCGAGATGAGAAAATTTTGTTTCAAGTTTCATGAGTTTTTAATCTTTCCTGGCTAAATATAATTTAATACTGGGTGGATTTTTATGGTTAAGTACTAAAATATAATTGATTTAAAATGTCACACGATTTGGTCTTAATAATACTTTCTCCTTAAAATATTATAGTCGCTATTAAGTAAAGTTTAATTTTGCTTAAACTGAATTGAAAAAATGCAAATCTAATTTCAATTAATCTTAATTAAATCTAAATATACATTCATAAAAAAACAAGAAGAAAAATTATTATAATTTTTTGAATGTTATTTTTTTAATCTATTTATTGGTGCTGTTTTTAATAAAATTTTTTAAAATATAACATTTGGTAAATAATTAACTTTATTATTACATAAGATTTTTTTATTTTTTTAAATACATTTGATTGTATTTTTTATCAGTTGGTAAAATATAAAAAATTGGAGGAATAAATATCCGCGATTTTATTCAATAGAATTCAAAAAATTAAAATAACTATATTTTTCATAAATTTATTTTTTTGTTTGTTAAGGCTGTTTAGAAGTTATGGATTATGTCGTATCAATTTTAATCATCTAATATCGTGTTTAATAGTTTTTCATAAGTTAATTTAAATTTTATAAATAAAATATTAATTAGATTGATTGAATAATTGGGTGTTATTTAGCCGTAGGTGTGTGGGCGTGGTTTTGTGTAATAAATGAACTGGTGTGTCTTATATTCTTTTTTTAATTCGATTTATTGTTTAAGGTTTTGGTTAAATTAAAATTTTATGTTTGTTTTGAAGTTAAGGAATTTTCTTAATATTTTAGTTTTTATTAAATGAATAATTTTATATTAAGACTTTATAAATATAAGATGATGAGTGTATTTTTTTATTGCTTAGGATGATTTGGGTTTTTCTTGATCATGTTATTCTAATTCTACAAGAATGTAATATAGGAGGCGTGATATTGATTTTTAGTGCAAACCGTCAATTCCTGTGTAAGAGTCCGTACAGAAATATGAATTTTTATCTTAAAAAGTGTCTAACTAAATATGATGTAATGGCTATGCCATGCCGATTTTCTTGATGAACAAATGAGCTAAGGAAGGTTTTTCGAAGCCATTGGTACACCCACCATTTTTATGAAAAAATGAATTGGGATAAAATCGGGGAATAGGACGCATTTTGCTTAAAAGATCAGCATTAATAAAAGCTTTTGTCACATTTTTTCAGTATATTGCTATTAATTTCTTTATTTATAAATTCTAAGTTTGTATGGAACAGGACCAAGCTCGCATACCTAAATATATTCCTATCCGCGATGCAATTGCCCACGATATTGAATCTGGCGTATTAGAAGCCCACGCAAAACTCCCTTCGGAAAGAGTGCTTTCTGAACAATTCCAAACTACTCGTGTGGCTGCGCGTGAAGCTTTGCTGGCTTTGGAAACCGATGGTTTGATTTATCGTTTAGACCGCCGTGGTTGGTATGTTCGTTCTCCTCGTATTATTTATCACCCGCAATCGACAAAAAACTTTAATCAGTTTGTGATTGAACAAGGCTATGAACCTTCGACCGAAGTGATTTCAAGTGAGCTAACGACGGCCACTTCTTGGGACGCCAAGCATTTAAAAGTTGAAAAAGGGCATCCGATTTATTCGGTTTGGCGACGTCGTTGTATTAATGGACGACCTGTTTTGGTTGAGCATTTACGGGTGAATGCCGAACTTTTTCCTGAGTTTTTAACTCATGATCTCAAGCAATCGATTACTTTACTAATGGCAAATCAATATGATTGCCATATCACCAGAGCTGACATTAACCTCTATCCAACAGCTTTATCCGACCAACAGGCTAAAGCATTGCATGTAAATACGGGCGCGCTGGGTTTATATATTTGCCGTAGCAATAGAAATGAAGAGGGCGTGATTACCGATGTTGACCAAGAATATTGGCTACATGATGTTTTAGATTTACATTTCGAAGCGCGAGCATAAAAATACAATCTGGTTTAAACCAGATTAATTAAACTGTCATATAAAGCTGTTGAAATACGATCATCAAATAATTGCATTCGATGGTTTGCAGATGAAACAGTATGTTCAACAGACAATTAAACTCGGGACTGCATCAGTTTTAGGTGTAGTGGTCGCTATTCAAATGGGATGTTCATCAGCAACATCAAAACAATCAGAAGAAATTACAGTCTATACGGCAGTGGAAGCCGATCAGCTTAAGCAATACCAAGAAGAATTACACAAAGCCTATCCAGAGCTAAAAGTAAAATGGGTACGTGATTCAACAGGGGTGATCACCGCTAAACTTTTGGCAGAGCAGAAAAACCCACAAGCAGATGTGGTTTTTGGTGTGGCTTTAACCAGTTTGCTGGTCATGGAAAAAAAAGACATGCTTGAGCCTTTTAAACCTGAAGGCATTGAAAATTTAAAACCAGAATTTATAAGCCAAAAAACTGTACCGACTTGGACTGGTATGGATGCATGGGAATCTGCAATTTGTGTCAATAAAGTCGAATTAGAAAAGCGTAAGTTACCAATTCCAAAAACTTGGAAAGATTTAACCAACCCCATTTATAAAAACCTGATTGTGATGCCAAATCCGGCTTCGAGTGGCACAGGCTATTTAGATGTCACGGCTTGGATGCAAATTTGGGGCGAAAAGCAGGCATGGGACTATATGCAGGCTTTAGATAAAAACATTTCACAATATCCTCATTCGGGTTCAAAACCTTGCAAGATGGCAGCACAGGGCGAAATCCCAATTGGTGTTTCTTTCGGCTATCCAGCCTTTAAATTAAAAGCAGAGGGTGCACCTTTAGAAGTGGTTTATCCAACTGAAGGCTTAGGCTGGGAAATGGAAGCCTCAGCAATTGTGAAAGGAACCAAGAAATTAAGCAGTGCACAGAAATTTATAAATTGGTCGGTAAGCAAAGCGGCAAATGAAGCCTATGCACACAACTTTTCAATGGTGGCCTATAAAGGCATTGAAAATACCACCATGGACTTCCCGAAAAATCTTCCTCAAATGCTCGTGAAAAATGATTTTTATTGGTCAGCCGAGCAGCGTGAACGTATTTTGGCTGAATGGTCAAAGCGTTTTGAAAAGTGATCTTTGGGATAAGGGCCTCATTATGCAAATTCCTTCGTCATTGCAATCATCGCTGCTAGGTCAAAACCAAAAGGGTGAGTTAGCAGGGCATTTATTATCGACATTAACGACCTATAAGTATCCTGAACATGGCCCTTCGGTTTTAGAAGTGGTGGATATCCAAAAAAAGTTCCAACACTTTCAGGCTCTAACGCATATTAATTTAGACCTGAAAGCTGGCGAGTTCGTGAGCTTTTTGGGACCTTCAGGGTGCGGTAAAACCACTTTGCTACGCATAATTGCGGGTCTAGAAAAACCTGATTATGGAAAAGTCATAAAAAAAGGCACAGACATTACGTTGTTGAGTGCTGAAAAGCGTCACTGTGGCATTGTGTTTCAGAACTATGCGTTATTTCCAAACTTAAATGTAGAAGAAAATATTGCTTTTGGCTTAGATAAAAAAAAGTGGGATAAGGCACAGCGTAGCCAACGGGTTCAACAGTTATTAGAACTCATTGAATTACCCGATATCGCAAAAAAATATCCAAACCAATTGTCGGGCGGGCAGCAGCAACGTGTTGCGCTTGCTCGGGCAATTGCACCGAATCCTGATATTTTACTGCTCGATGAACCCTTATCTGCACTTGATGCTCAGGTGCGTCTAAACCTAAGACAAAAGATTCGTTCGATTCAATCAAAGCTTAATTTACCAACCATCATGGTTACGCACGATCAAGAAGAAGCATTAAGCATTTCTGACCGTGTGGTGGTGATGAATCATGGTGTCATTGAGCAAATTGATACGCCGCACAATATTTACTACAAGCCACAAACCCAATTCGTTGCAAAGTTTATTGGCACCATGAACTTTTTGACAGCCACTTGTTCAGTCGCCAATCAGCTCGAAGTTTTAGGTTTTATTTCTTTAAATTTGGAGCAGCAAAAACTTAAAGCTGGGCAAAACTACAACATTGGTTTTAGACCCGAAGCTGTCGAGTTGGTTGATGATTTTTGTAGTGATAAAGAGTCGTTGTATTTGCCAGTTAAAGTAATAAGCACTGAATTTTTAGGCGCAAAACGTCGTTTGTTTTGCGCTATTCATATCGATGGAATTGAGCAGGCAAAACACCTGTTGCAAATTGAAATTGAAAATACGAAGTTTACATCTTTGCAAGAACTCATGTTTATAAAAGTGCCTAATCAGCTCATTCATGTCTTTGACGAACAAGGGTACGCACTATGTTAAATGAAGCTGCTTCAGCGGTTTTAAAAACACAGCCGCGTCGAAAAACTGAATATTCATTAAGATCAAATATTGCTTTAGCTGCCGTCGCAATCGCTTTGACTTTAGCAATTATTGCTCCTTTAATGATGCTGTTTGAAACCGCATTTTTTGATGAAAATCAAAATTTTGTTGGCCTTGAAAATTTTTATAATTATTTTGCAAGTCCAGCTTTACTCAGCTCTATATTTAACTCGGTGTGGGTTGCTTGTGCTGCTACTGTCATTACAGTATTTCTTGCCAGTATTTATGCTTTTGCACTCACCAATGTGAATATAAAAGGCAAAGGCTTCTTTAAACTGGTCGCTTTTTTACCGATTTTAGCGCCGTCACTTTTGCCCTCTTTGGCATTGGTTTATTTGTTTGGTAAGCAAGGTGTGTTTAAACCTTTACTGGGCGATATACAAATTTATGGCCCAATCGGTATTTTAATCAGTTATTGCTTTTGGCTATTTCCAGCAATGTTGATGTTGATGATGGTGTCTTTTCGCAGTGTCGATCAGCGTTTAATTGAAGCCTCTTTGTCGCTAGGTAAAAATATCTGGAATACACATTACCACGTCACGCTACCTGCAATTCGCTATGGGCTTATTAGTGCAAGTCTGGTGGCTTTTATTTATGTGTTGACCGATTTTGGTATTCCAAAAGTCATTGGCGGTTCATTTAACATGATGGCGCTTGATGTCTATAAACAGATTATTGGTCAGCAAAATATGAGCATGGGTGCGGTAATTTCCATCTTGTTATTGCTACCAGCAGTGTTCGTCTTTATTTTCGATCGTATTCAAAGCAAACGCCATGCACGGTTTCAAGCTTTTCAGGCTAAACCCTATGTTTCAGCATCGAATAAAAAACTTGAAGTCGTTCTGGGCTTATTTTGTGGTTTAGTTTCAGGTGCGATTTTACTGATTATCTTTACGGCAGTGCTGGCTTCATTCATTCAGTCTTGGCCTTATGATTTGTCTTTGACCTTAGCACATTACAGTTTTGAATATGTCGATGGCGGCGGTTGGGCAGCGTACTTTAACTCGGTTCGCATGGCACTCTTTAGTACGGTTTTTGGAACAGCACTGATTTTTATGGTGGCGCTATTAACCGAACGTTTTAAAGCACATCCACTTATTAAAAATTATGTACAAGCTTTGGTTTTACTGCCACTCGCTGTGCCCGGATTGGTTCTAGGTATTGCCTACATTTTGTTTTTTAACCAGCAAAGTAACCCGTTAAATGTGATGTATGGAACCATGACCATTTTGGTGATTTCAACCATCGTGCATTATTACACCGTGCCACATCTCACTTTAACCAATGCCATTAAACAGATTCCGCTACAGCTCGATCAGGCAGCACAAACTCTAGGAACATCAAAGTGGAAAACCTTTTGGAAAGTGTATTTGCCTATGTGTTTTCCAGCGCTATGCGATGTGTCGGTCTATGTTTTTGTGAATGCCATGACCACTGTGTCAGCTGCCATTTTCCTCTATTCACCAGACACTAGTTTAGCGGCGGTAGCCGTTTTAAATATGGATGATGCGGGAGACACGGTTGCTGCTGTTGCCATGAGCATTCTAATTTTAACCACCTCATGTATTGTAAAACTCATTCACTGGTTATTTACCAGAAAAATTATGGCAAGAAGTCAGCAATGGCGTGAAAGCGCTCACTAAGTTTTAGCTAAACACAATTTTTATTTAACCGACTGAAATGAAAATGCTTTGTTCAACAAGGCAAGGGTTTATTCATCCTAAATTTCGCGAATTGGAAGTCCTATGAATAACGCACAGTTTGATTTAATTGTTGTCGGAGCCGGTATTTTAGGTTTGTCCGCTGCCATACAGGCACAAGAACAAGGCCTAAAAGTCTGTATCTTCGAGAAAAATGCCAAGCCTGTGGGGGCAACTCGTCGTAATTTCGGCATGGTCGGAACTTCGACATTAACCCATCCAGAGCAACAGTGGCGAAAGTACGCGCTTGAAACGCGTTCTTTTTATCAGCGTATTCAAGCTGAAACCGATATTTCCTTTGCTCAATGCCAAGGTGTCTATCTGGCAAACACTGCACTTGAATGGCAGGTTTTAAATGAGTTTGCCGAGCGTGCAAGTAACTATCAAATACCTGTGCATTTACAGAGTCATGATGAGCTGATCACCCAATTTTCTTATTTAAACCCCGAGCAGCAGTTTCAAGGCGGCTTGGTTTTTGAAGAAGATTATTCGGTCGAACCGCATGTGGTTGGGCAGCGACTATTGGCATATGCCGAAAGAAAAGGCGTAAAGATTTATACCAATGCTTGTGTCGTTCAAACCCAATATCAACATGAAATTTGTCAGGTTCGTTTGGCAAGTGGCGAGGCATATCGGGCAAATAAAGTTTTGATCTGTCACGGTGAAATCATCGATGTTTTATATCCAGATCTCTTACAAAGTTTAAATCTGAAACGTTGTGGCCTACAAATGGCTCTGACACAACGGTTTCACCAAAACTTAAATGCTTCTCTTTATTCAGGTTTATCTATTTCACGTTATCAAGCTTTTGAAATTTGCCCAAGTCATACTGAGTTGGTTAAAGCGTCACAACAAGGTTTCATTAAAGAATTCGGTATTCATATTCTGATTAAACAAAACGAATTTGGTGAACTGATCGTGGGCGATAGTCACGAATACCATCCGATTAATGAAGCGCCTCAGTTCGAGCAGCGTGAAGAGATTAATGAGTTTATTCAAGCTTACTGCTACAAAAAACTAGGGCTGACTTTACCTCCAATTCAAAAACGTTGGAATGGTTATTACCTGACTCATGAACATGAGTTGGCCTGTGTCACTGAAGCCGAAAAAAATATCTTTCTGGTGAGTGCGATTGCGGGTAAGGGCATGACTACAGGGGCTGGCTTTATGAAAGAAATATTAGAACAAAATATTTACTAGTTTGTAATCTGGTTTAAACCAGATTGGTGTATATTGAAATGAACGCGAAAGAAATGAGTAACATTATGAACATGCAACCCCAACTCGATATGGATTTAGAGAACAAGTATTTGCTTCTTACTCCAGGACCATTATCAACATCGGCAACAGTACGCCGTGCCATGCAAAAAGACTGGTGTACTTGGGACCAAGAATACAACTCGCTGGTACAAGATATTCGTAATCGACTGGTCAACTTGGCAACCAGTCAACCTGAAAAATATACGGCTGTGTTAATGCAAGGCAGTGGAAGTTTTGCTGTGGAGTCTGTGCTTGGTTCAGCTATTCCACGTGATGGCAAAATCTTGATCATTAATAATGGCGCATATGGTGTACGTATGGTGCAAATGGCACGTTGCCTAAATATTGAAGTTGTAGAACTGAACTATTTAGAAACCCATTCACCAGATTTACAAGAGATTGAGCGCGTTTTAGAAGATAAAACCATTAGCCATGTTGCTTGTGTGCACTGTGAAACCACCACAGGTATTTTAAATCCAATTCAAGAGATAGGCCGTTTAGTTAAAGCAGCAGGAAAAATCTGGATTGTGGATGCCATGAGTTCATTCGGTGGTGTGCCTATGGATATTGCTGAGCTTGAAATTGATTTTCTAATTTCAAGTGCAAATAAATGTATTCAAGGTGTTCCGGGCTTTGGTTTTATTTTGGCAAAGCGTGATTGCCTAGCAGCATGTAAAGGTTTAGCTCGTTCGGTCAGTCTCGATTTGTATGACCAGTGGAATACGATGGAGCAGCATAATGGTAAATGGCGTTTTACTTCGCCAACCCATGTGGTACGTGCTTTTTATCAAGCATTACTTGAGCTTGAGGCAGAAGGCGGTGTTGCTGCACGTTATCAACGTTATTTACAAAACCAACAAACTTTATCGCAAGGTATGCAACAACTGGGCTTTGAATTGGTACTCGGTGAAGAGTGCCCACAATCACCCATCATTACCACTTTTCTTTACCCAATAGCCAAGTCATTTAGCTTTCAGTCATTTTATGAAACCCTGAAAAAATCAGGCTATGTGATCTATCCGGGCAAAGTCACCGATCTCAACTGCTTCCGTATTGGCAATATTGGCGAAGTTTATATTCATGACATTGAAGGGCTTCTTGCTGCGATTGCGAGCTACTGTGAAAACCATCTAAATCAAGCTGTAACAGCATAATTTTTATTAAACATTTGAATTAAAGGGAATACACCATGACGACCAACAATACACAAATTCAGGCTGTAGTTTTTGACTGGGCTGGCACAACTGTAGATTTTGGTTCACGCGCACCGATTTTGGCTTTTATGGCTTTATTTAAAGACAATAAAATTGAAATTACGGTCGAAGAGGCGCGTGCGCCAATGGGTTTAGAAAAACGTGACCATATTGCAGCAGTTTTAAAAATGCCGCGTGTAGCGACTGCATGGCAGGAAGTATATGGTCAGGCGGCAACTGAAGCAGATATTGACCGTTTATATAAAGACTTTATTCCGTACCAGTTAAATTCTATTCCGAAATGTTCTGCTTTAATTCCGGGTGCATTAGAAACGTTTGAAAATATTAAAAAGCGTGGTGCAAAAATTGGTAGTAATACAGGATATGCATCCATGATGATTGGTCGTTTGGTCAAAGATGCTGCCGATCAGGGCTATCGACCGGACTGTATCGTTACGGCAAGTGACGTGAAATATGGTCGTCCATATCCTGAAATGTTGTGGAAGAACTTAATTCAACTCGATGTATCCGATATTAAAACCGTTGTAAAAGTAGATGATACCGTGGTGGGTATTGACGAAGGTTTAAACGCAGGGTGCTGGACAGTAGGACTTGCGATTAGTGGTAATGAAGTCGGCTTGAGCTATGAAGAGTGGAGTGCATTATCGGCTGATGAACAGATTGTGCTAAAAGATAAGGCATACCAAAAAATGAATGCGTCGGGTGCTCACTATGTGATTGATAGTGTCGCTGATTTGCCAAATGTACTCGATGATATTGAACGCCGTTTGGGGCAGGGTGAACGACCTTAAACAAAGTTTAGGTTTATATATTTTTAAGCTTAGCTCCCTTGGGAGCTAAGCTTACCTAAAAAATTAAAATGAAGAGTAGATACACTCTACATATGTGGAAATAAGGAGTAACTTTGAGGAGTAAATTCCTTATTTCCGGCTAACGATTTAAAACACATGTTTCGATTGTTAGCACCATCAATCAGATAGGCATATGACCTATGTGATAGATCTTTTTATGACTTTTGAGGGTCATATAATTTTTCTTTAATAAATAGGGCTGGTATCACGCCACAAATTAGGTAGGCAGCACCCATCACGACAAAACCTAAACCAATTGAACCGCCAGAGGCTAAGAAACCAATCGTTGCAGGGGCTAAAGCAGCACCTAAACGTCCGACGTTATAAGCACCACCAATGGCTGTACCGCGGATTGCTGTTGCAAAGCTTTCGGTCATATAGGTGGCATTTACGCCATACGGGATGCCGTAGAGGAAACCAAAGGTCACCAGTAAATATAAAATGTTGCTTGGAGAGTTATAAAAAACAATTAAAGGTAGGAAAATAGCAGTGCCGATTGCACCAAAAGCATAGGTAAAACGACGTCCTAATTTATCGGCCATCATGCCCGCAAGAACTTTACCCAAAATCATCGCGGTATATGTACCTACCATATAGGCAGTCATTTCCTTAAATTTCATACCGAGTTCACTTTCAAGGTATGAAGGCATCCAGTTATTTACGCCATAGTAGCCAAACTGTAAAAAGCCTGCCGTTAGCGCCCATAGGATAAACATATTACGGTTTCGTTTATCTTGGAAAATAAGCTTAAATGCCGAGGTTTTTAGAGCATTTTGAGCCACAACAGGTTGTTGTAGTCGAGACTTTTGCCATGCTTCTGGTTCTGGTACAAGAATATGCATGAGGAAAGCAATAACAACAGGAATAATCGCAACATAAAACAGCATGCGCCAGCCATGATCAGGAATAATCCAGCCTGCAAGTAAGGTCGCAACAATATAGCCAACCGTCCAGCCAGCTTGTAGGGTACCCAGTACTGTGGTGCGGTAACGGGTTGGGACATATTCGGCCATGAGGGTATTACAGGCAATATAAAGTGAACCCAAACCCAGTGATGCAAAAAATCTTAAAATACCAAACTGAAGAAAGCTTTGGGTGAAACCTAAGCCACAGGTGAGGAGTGAGAAAATTAAAATAGAAATAACCACAATGCGCACGCGACCAAATTTATCGCACGCCCATCCCCCAAAAATCCCACCAACAGCCATGCCTGCCAATGTGAAACTGCCAAGCATACCTGCTTGTACTGAACTTAATCCAAAATCTGCCTTAATACTATTTAAGCTATAAGACAGTAGCATCAAATCTGCCCCATCTACCAACAGTGCTAGAAATGCAAAAATAAATGCTATTTTCCACGTATGAGGCTGTATACGGGAAAGACCTTCTTTGTAATTTGTAGCCATAATCCATTACCTACATTTGATAAAAAGCACTTCAAGTCGTTTTGAAGCGCTTAAAATTTGATTAAGACGCAACGCGAATCATGTTTCGGGCAATAATCATTTGTTGAATTTGAGTGGTCCCTTCATAGAGACGGAACAAACGAACATCTCGATAAAAACGTTCAATGGCGTATTCACTGATGTAACCCGCGCCGCCGTGAATTTGTACGCAGCGATCAGCAACGCGGCCACACATTTCTGTTGCAAACATTTTTGCGCATGAGGCTTCGGTGCTAACGTTTTGACCTGCATCGCGTAGGCGTGCAGCGTCTAAGACCATACATTTAGCTGCATAAATTTCAGCTTTTGAGTCGGCAAGCATGGCTTGAATGAGTTGAAATTCGGCAATCGGTTGTCCAAATTGCTTGCGTTCGATGGCGTAATTTAAAGAATCGTCTAGCATTCGTGTTGCTGCGCCGACACTCAAAGCCGCAATATGCAAACGGCCTTTATCGAGTACTTTCATAGCAGTTTTAAAACCAACACCTTCAACACCACCAATGAGTGCCGAAGCAGGAATACGACAATTTTCAAAAATCACATCACAGGTATGTGCGCCTTTTTGCCCCATTTTTTTATCGCGTTTGCCAAGAAAAATGCCCGGAGTTTGGCTATCGACAATAAAAGCAGAAATACCACTAGTGCCTTTAATATCAGGGTTTGTACGTGCCATGACTGTAAATACACCAGCGTGAGGAGCATTGGTGATAAAGCGTTTAGTACCATTTAAAATGTAAAAGTCACCGTCTTTTACAGCGGTGGTTTTTAAAGAGGCAGCATCAGAACCTGCATCCGGTTCGGTTAAGCAAAAAGAACTGATCACTTCACCACGTGCTAAACGTGGCAAGAAAAATGATTTTTGTGCTTCGGTCCCATCAATAATCAGGCCACTTGAGCCAATGCCATTATTGGTCCCAATGAGAGAGCGAAAAGCAGGAGAGGTACGACCTAATTCAAAAGCCACATAGACTTCTTCTTCCATCGTCAGGCCAAGACCTTCGTACTCTTCAGGAATGGTTAAACCAAATAAACCGAGAGCTTTCATTTGCTCAACGATATCTTGAGGAATTTCATCCGTTTCAGCGACTTCATTCTCATGAGGAATTAATACACCTTCAACAAATTGTCGAATCATATCAACAAGTTGATTTAAGGTTTCCTGATCTCGAATCATAGTCTCGTCCTTTTACTACATGCAGAAAACATCAATGTGATGTTCGTAAAATCACCAATATTTGAAGCGATAGTAATCAAAGGATGAACGCAAAACAATATATTTTGAAAATTAATTTCGCAATGCGATACTTTGTTGTTGATTTATGTTTGGCTAATTTATTGATTTATTTAAGCTATATTTTCTTATAAAAAATCATTATTTTTAGTGGAAAATTAAAGTTTGATTTTTCAAAAGAGCTGTGTATATTAAAAATATATATCGCTATGCGAAATTTTAAATAGATAAGTTTTCCTATAGGAAATGATTCACAAAATATAGTAGGATAAAGATGGGTGCTTTAAATGGAATTCGGGTGCTTGACTTAAGTCGGGTATTGGCTGGACCTTGGTGTGGACAGATTCTTGCCGATTTAGGCGCAGAAGTAATCAAGATTGAACGACCGGAAGTCGGTGATGACACCCGTTCTTGGGGGCCACCTTGGATGAAAGATGACTCAGGCCAAGACACTCAAGAAGCTGCATATTATCAGTCCACTAACCGCAATAAACTATCGGTTGCCATCGACATTGCCAGTCCTGATGGTCAAGAATTGATTAAAGCCCTCATTCAAGACACCGATGTCGTGATTGAAAACTACAAAGCGGGGTCTTTAAAAAAGTACGGTTTGGACTATGAGTCTTTATCTGCGATTAACCCTAAACTGGTGTATTGCTCGATAACAGGTTTTGGTCAAAATGGCCCAAGAGCAGAAGAGCCCGGTTATGACTTTATTATTCAGGGCATGGGGGGACTCATGTCAGTTACAGGTGAGCGTGATGATTTGTCGGGCGGTGGTCCACAAAAAGTAGGGGTCGCATTTTCCGATTTAGCTACAGGACTTTATTCTACGATTGCCATACAGGCTGCTTTACTCAACCGCCATGTGACAGGTTTAGGCCAATACATTGATATGGCTTTACTTGATGTTCAAATTGCCACAATGGCAAATCAGGGAATGAACTATCTTTCATCGGGTAATATCCCTAAGCGTTATGGCAATGCACACGCCAATATTGTGCCTTATCAAGTGTTCAAAGCTTCTGACCGTGATTTTATTATCGCGTGTGGAAATGACACTCAGTTTATTCAACTCTGTCGAAGTATTGGTTTACCCGATTTACCAAATGATACACGTTTTGCTCGAAATGCGGACCGAATCAAGCATCGTGATGAAATTATCGGGATTTTACAAACTCACTTTTTAACAAAAACAGCAGATGAATGGGTAGATGCAATTTATGCCGCTAAAGTTCCCGTCGGTGTGATTAATAACTTAGAACAAGCTTTTCAAGAACCGCAAGTCATTGCCCGAGAAATGTTAGTCGAGATGAACCATCCTCAGCGTGAAAAACTGAAGGTAATTGGGTCACCAATCAAACTTTCTAGAACACCTGTTGAATACAAAACAGCACCACCGCTGCTGGGAGAACATACGCAGGCGGTTTTAGGTCGAGTAGTTTCTCCTGAAAAACTAGCTGAGCTCAAAGAAAAGGGCGTAATTGGGTAGGTGGCTTAAAAGCGGAAGGTTAAAATTATATTTAAAATCAGAAAATAAAATATTTAATCTTTCGCTTTAATGAGTTAAATGAAGTTATCTTTTAGATGCAGACTCGGATGTTTGCTCTTTTGCTATTTATAGAAAAAATAGATTATAATTTTCGCAGTGCGAAACAAAATATGGATTGGTATGACAATGAACGATGCAGTTGATGCAGAACCGACAGAAAAATTATTAGCGCCTTTAAGGCATGAATTATTACATCCGATTGAAGACATGCAGGATGAAAATGATCGCCAATTTATTACTGCATTAGCACGTGGTTTAGAGCTATTACGTTGTTTTACGCCTAAACATCAGCATTTGGGTAACCAAGAGCTTGCTCAGATGACCGGTTTGCCAAAACCAACCATTACTCGCCTTACACATACCTTGTCGCGTTTGGGTTATATCAAACAAGTACCTAACTCAAGCAAATTCCAGCTTTCAGTAGGGGTTCTTGCGTTTGGTTATTCCATGTTGTCTAACGTATCGATTCGCTCTATTGCTCATCCATATATGAAAAATTTGGCAGACTATGCTGGCGCTGCTGTAGCCATGGCAACACGTGATCGATTGAACATGATTTATCTTGATGTGGTGCAAGGCAAAGGCAATATGACCATGCGCCGTCAAGTTGGAACCTATTTACCGATTCATTTAAGTTCTATGGGGCGTGCATGTTTAGCTGCAATGCCTGAAGACGAAAGAGAATTTTTACTTGATGCCATCCGTAGCAAACACAAAGAAGACTGGATCAAAATTAACCGTGATTTAGACAAAGCCTTTAAAGATTACCAAGATTTTGGTTATTGTTTTTCAATTGGCGAATGGCATAAAGATGTCAATTCTGTTGCAGTTCCACTGATTCATGAACAACATGGTTTACTGGTGTTCAACTGTGGTGGCCCAAGTTTCATTATGAATCGTGAAAAACTTGAAGAAGATATTGCACCACGTCTTTTACACATGGTGAATAATATTCGCACTGAGATTAGCTAAACCTATTTGATTCATTTATAGGAGCCAGCTTTGTTTTTTCAAGGCTGGCTTTTTAGTGGGTAAGCTTTAGGCTGTTTGGTTGTGAAAGTTCGGTTTCCGTTTTTCTTTGAAAGAACTTAATGCTTCTTTAAACTCGGAACCTTGTAAACAACGCGAGAAAATAGTCGACTCATGGTCAATACGATTGAGTAGATCATCAATTGGCATATCTCTTAGTAACTTTTTACTGAGCTGTAAGGCTTGGCTTGGTTTGTGAGCAAGTTTAATGGCCATATCTTCAACCGCTTGATCCAGCTCAGTTGCCTCAAATATTTCATTTACCAGACCGTAATTTTTTGCTTGTTCCGCCGAAAACTTTTCACCGAGTAAAATAATTTCCGAAGCTCGAGCAAAGCCCAATAATCTTGGCAAGATGTAACTTGAACCCGCTTCAGGTACAAGTCCCAAATTCACGAAGGGAAACTGAAAAATAGAATTTTGGCTTGCATACACAAGGTCGCAATGTAGAAGCATAGTGCTGCCAATGCCAATTGCTACACCATTTACTTTAGCAATAATCGGTTTTGGAAACGTTGCTAAGCTTTTTAAGAAAATAATCGAAGCGGGTGGTTCGGAACTTGATGCGTCGCGTTTTTCAAATGCATTGACATCATTACCACTCGTAAATGCGGAGTTTTCACCAGTAAGCACAACGACATGAACGTCTTGATTGGTTGCAGCTTGATCTAAGGCCTGACTTAGGGCCGCATACATTTCGTAATTAATTGCATTCTTTTTAGTGGGATTGCTCATGGTGAGCGTTAGTATATGTTTATCTAAACGCTGTTGAATTGTGCCTGTTTTAAGCTCGCTTTGGGTTTTATTGTCCTGCTGCATTATTCATTCCTTTAAATAGCTTTCCGTCTAAAATTTAAACTTATTAAAATAATGCTATCGAAAAATAATTCCGTTATCAATTATTTTGTTTTATATTGTGGTATAAAATTTTGTATTGTGAAATTTTTACTTTAAGTCACTTTAAATGATGATAAGATTTATGTGTAAATAAGCATCTAGCTCTGCTAAGGAAATAAGAGGCTAGCTATAGAACAGTGAGTGGGAATAATATGAAGACCAAAATTACAGAACTATTTGAAATCGAGCATCCAATTATTCAAGGCGGTATGCATTATGTTGGTTTTGCAGAGCTTGCTGCTGCGGTTTCTAACGCAGGCGGGTTAGGTATTATTACTGGCTTAACTCAGCGTACACCTGAAAATCTGGCAAAAGAAATTGCACGTTGCCGAGAAATGACTGATAAGCCTTTTGGGGTAAATTTAACCTTTTTGCCTACGGTGAATACCCCTGATTATCCGGGTTTTGTAGAGGCAATTATTAAAGGTGGAGTCAAGGTTGTAGAAACAGCAGGGCGTAATCCTGAACAAGTCATGCCGTATTTAAAGGCTGCTGGCATTAAAGTAATTCACAAATGTACTTCGGTTCGACATAGCTTAAAAGCACAGCAAATTGGGTGCGATGCGGTTTCTGTAGATGGTTTCGAGTGTGGTGGGCACCCCGGTGAGGATGACGTGCCAAATATGATCTTATTGCCTTTAGCAGCCGATGCATTAGACATCCCGTTTGTTGCTTCAGGTGGAATGGCAGATGGGCGCTCACTCGCTGCTGCATTAGCGATGGGATCCGATGGAATTAACATGGGAACGCGTTTTATTGCGACTCAGGAAGCTCCCGTACATGCAAATGTGAAACAGGCGATTTTGAATGCAACCGAACGAGATACGCGTTTAATTATGCGTGCTTTGCGAAATACTGAACGTGTTATGAATAATGCTGCTGTAGAAAAAATCGTGGCAAAAGAAAAAGCGCTCGGTGATAACATTAAATTTGAAGATATTATTGAAGAAGTTGCGGGCGTCTATCCCAAAGTCATGATTGATGGGGACGTTAATGCTGGCGCATGGTCATGTGGGTTAGTGGCAAGCTTGATTCATGATATTCCGACATGCGATGAACTGGTTAACCGAATTGTCAAAGATGCAGAAGATATTATTCGTGGCCGATTATTAGGACTTTTATAGAGTTATCCTAGCTTCTATAACTCATTATTAGCCTAATTTATATACATCAGCACAAGTTTTAATTGTGCTGATTTTTTGCATCACTCTCACAATAATAAAGACATAAAACGGCAAAAATTAAACCCAAAATACAGACACCTGTCCATCCGAAGTGTTTCCAAGCATAACTTCCTGCCGTTGTGCCTAAAGCGCCGCCAGCAAAGTAACCCGTCATATAAATCGCGTTAAAACGTGAGCGTAGTTCTTGATTAAGTTTAAATACAATACTTTGGTTGGTGACATGCACAGCAGAAAGAGAAGCGTAGAGAATGAGTAAGGCAATAATATAAAAAGCGAAATGGTAGGGTAAAAGTGAAAAAAGAATCCAACTTAAAATAAGGCCAATGCCGCAATAAATTGAAATTTTATGAATGTAGCCTTGATCAATAAATTTACCTGAAAAATTGGCAACGAACGTCCCTAACACGCCAACAAAACTGAAAAGGCCAATGGTAAAGTCGCTAAAAAAATAGGGTGCTGGAGCCAAAAGCAACGACATGGTGGTAAAGGTTAAACTTACACAAGCAAATGTAAAACCACCAATATAAGTTCTGGTTCTTAACCGCCGATTTTGAATAAAAATCTGTGGTAAAGAGCGAATAGTTTTTGCATAGTTTTCAGATTTGGTTGGTGGAAATAACCCGATATTACGATGCAAAATAATGGCAATGACAAGTAACAGAAAGCCACTGACCAGATAAATAATATTCCATGCAAAAAGTGTAGACATCAGCCCTGAAAGAGAGCGGGCGAGTAAAACCCCCATCATCAGTCCACTGAGTAAAAAACCGACGACTCGGCCGCTTTGTTGGATTGGAACCAGACTTGCAGCAAGTGGTAACAACAGTTGGGCTGCACTAGAAAATAGACCAGTAATGATAGTGCCAAGCAGTAAAAGATAAATATTGTGCGAAAACCCGCTAATAATTAATCCGCTTGAAGCCAATAACATAAAGACAAATAGCAGCTTGCGCTTTTCTAATATGTCACCCAACGGCATTAAAAAGAGTAAGCCACATGCGTAGGTGATTTGGGCTAGAGTTGGCACCCACGCTGTAGTTGTTTCAGTTAAATCTAGGCTTACACTAATTGAATGAATAAGTGGCTGACTAAAATAATTTCCACCTGTACAAATGCCTGCGGCAATTGCCATTAAAATAATGGTTGGGGTATAGAGTGCGTTTTTCATCATGCCTTAGTCATAATGAAAGTAGACCTTTAATCAACACAACCATGACTATTTTAAGCACGACTGTTAATGCGTTTCATTCAAAGCATCTTGAATGTTGTGCACCATGTGGATTAAACGTGGTCCAATTTCACCTTCAAGTTTTTCCGGATTTAAATGAAAACTTGGCGCACCACAGTTAAAAACATAAAGACCGTGTTTCGAGCTGACCAAAGGTACAGCTACCGAGTTCACTTCTTTATGCCACTCACCTAAAGACAAACAATATCCATAATCTTGGTAATCACGGAAAGCTCGTTCTAAAGAACGTTTTATGGCTGGCCAGTTTTCTGGATTTTTTTGTTTCAACGCATCAAGTAGAAAATTGCGCTCACGTTCAGGGGTCGCAGCCAAGCATGCTCGTCCCATTGAACTACTATGGATTGGCAAAGTAGAACCAATTGGACGGCGCATATTCAAGGCTGTTTCAATTTGCACAACATCGATATACACCATATTTAAGCGGTCACGCGTTGCCATCGCCACAGGCGCTTGAACATACTGACTCATCTCTTCCATATATTGATGAGCAATATTACGAATCGAGATGTTAGATAATGCTGCGTATCCTAAAGATAAGACACCAATATCTAGTGTGTATTTGGTCGAGTTAGGCAATTGTTTTAAATAACCTAATGACACAAGGGTATTGGTAATACGTGCAATGGTCGGTTTAGGTAAACCTGTCATTTTTGCTAATTCTTGGTTGCCAAGCACCTGATTATTTGCAGAAAAGCATCTTAAAAGTTCTAAACCGCGTGCTAAAGAAGCAATAAATTGCGGGTTGTTTTCCCGATGTATATGCGAAATAGGATCTAAACGTATCTCATCAAAATTTATTGGTTTTTCAGTTTCCGTGTTTTGAGACATTCGATCCTCAAATATAATTAAAGCAATAGTTTTGCCATTATATTTCGCTCTGCAAAATAAATCCATTCATCACTGCGCTGTTGTGATGAATGGATATCTGGTTCAATGGTTATGAAACGTTTTCAATCACCATTGCAAGACCTTGACCTACACCAATACATAGGCTCACCACGGCATATTTCTTTTTACGGCGGATTAACTCGCGAGCTACTGTTAAGCTAAGACGAGCGCCAGATGCACCAAGTGGATGACCAACCGCAATTGCACCACCATTTGGGTTCACACGCGAGTCATTAAAATCAACATTCAAGCCTTTTAAACAAGATAAAACCTGTGAAGCAAAGGCTTCATTAATTTCAATAATATCCATGTCATCTACAGTAAGTCCCGCACGCGCAACAGCTTTTTTAATGGCTTCGATCGGACCTGCACCCATAATACGTGGTTCAATACCCGCTGCTGCTGCTGACAAAATTTTAGCCATTGGTTTTAAGCCATATTTTTGACCTGCTGCTTCTGAACCAATCAAAAGTGCTGCTGCACCATCATTAATACCTGAGGCATTACCCGCAGTGACCACGCCACCTTCAAAGAGCGGTTTTAACTTTGTAAGTGCTTCAACAGTTGAACTTGGGCGAGGGTGTTCATCTTCTGAAACAAGTTTAGGTGGCAATTTTTTGCCTTGGAAAACCTCAATTGGCGTAATTTCATCGGTAAAGAAACCTTCTTCTTTGGCTTTTTGATATTTAGCTTGTGATTGAGCGGCAAATAAGTCTGCTTGCTCACGACTAATACCAAAATCGGCTGCAACGTTATCGCCCGTTTCAGGCATTGAATGACCGCCGTACTGAGCAATAATTTTTTTATTTGGAAAGCGAGAACCAATAGTGGTGTCATAAATTTTTGCATCACGGCTATAAGCACTTTCTGCTTTACCCATTACAAAGGGAGCACGTGACATACTTTCTACACCACCTGCAATATAGAGCTCGCCTTCACCACAAGTAATAGCGCGTGCTGAATCAATCACGGCACCTAAACCACTCGCGCATAGACGGTTTACTGTCTGCCCCGGTACAGTAACAGGTAAACCGGCAAGTAATAATGCGTTTCGTGCCACATTACGGCTATCTTCACCCGCTTGGTTGGTGTCGCCTAAAATCACATCTTCAATATCAGCACCCGGTACACCAGTTTTTTCTAGTAGTTTTTGAATGACAGTTGCGGCTAAATCATCAGGGCGAATTGAGGCAAGTTCACCTGCATGACGGCCAAATGGACTACGTAAACCATCATAGATATATGCATTTAACATTGAGAAATTCCTTTTCAAGACTCGTGAGTAAAAGTAAGAGGTAAATGAAGTGCGACACGACGCTGTAACCACGGGCTAGGGCGGTAACGCGGGTCATGCGTAAGTGATGTTATACGGTTCAGAATGAGTAAGATTTTTTCACTGCCGACTTGATCGCCCCATTCAATTGGGCCAAATGGATAGCCTAAGCCAAGACGTACTGCAGCATTAATGTCATCTACCGTTGCAATATTTTGCTGGGCAATATCACAGCCTAAATTAATGACCATTGCTAAAACGCGCTGAGCAACAAAGCCAATACTTTCATTAATCATACTCACCAGATTTCCATCTAAATTGAAAATAGAGTGAGCGGCTTGTCGGTATTCAGATTTGGTAATGAGTGAAGGCATTAAGGTGCGGTGCTTTGCAATGCCATAAAGTATATCTATAGCAACAGCATGTTCAGGGTTAACCCCTAGACGGGTCGCTGCTTGAGTTGTATCTTCACCGTAACAAGCAAGTAAACATAAGCTATCTGTTTGTGGTTCAGAATTGGTGTCTAGGGCAATATTTTGCTGAGTTAAATAATCTTCGAGCTGTTTCTTATCGTCTAAAAAATCGGCAGCGATCCAAACTTTTGGATATTGCGCTAAACGCTCTACAAACTGAGCAGGTTGTTCACCTGTTTTTGAGCCAGTTTCATAATTATAAAAGCCTTGATTAACCTTACGTCCAAGTTGCTTGGCATCAAGCATTTGTTTGGTGAGCGGGTTTGGTTTGTAGCGGGCTTCTTCATAGTATTGGTGATAAATCGACTCCATCACAGGATGCGAAACATCAAGGCCAGTTAAATCCATTAATTCAAAAGGACCCATTCTAAAACCAACGCCGTCACGTAAAATTCGGTCAATTTCACTAATATCACAGACATTTTCATTTAAAATTTTGAGTGCTTCGGTGCCATAAGCTCGACCTGCATGATTAATAATAAATCCAGGGGTGTCCTTCGCTACGACAGGGCGGTGACCAAATGCACGAGATAAATCGTTTAAAGCATCAATAATAAGTGGGTCTGTTTTTAAACCACGAATGACTTCGACCACTTTCATAAGTGGAACTGGGTTAAAGAAGTGATAACCCACAACACGCTCAGGCTTTCTGCAATTTGCAGCAATGGCTGTAATAGAAAGAGAAGAGGTGTTTGAGGCTAAAATAGTATTATCCGAAACAATATCTTCAAGCTGCTGCATCAAGCTTTGTTTGACATCAAGACGTTCAACAATTGCTTCTACAATCAGGTCACAATTTTTTAAATCTTCAATTTGATGAGCAACAATTAAATGGTTATTCGCTGCTGCCGCTTGCTCAGATGTAATTTTATTTTTGTCGACTAACTTTTGAAATGTAGCAGCCAGTTTTTCTTTTGCCTGTTCAGCTGCACCGGC
This sequence comes from Acinetobacter sp. 1542444, assembly GCF_000581835.1. Classification (NCBI taxonomy): domain Bacteria; kingdom Pseudomonadati; phylum Pseudomonadota; class Gammaproteobacteria; order Moraxellales; family Moraxellaceae; genus Acinetobacter; species Acinetobacter sp. 1542444. The sequence goes on from NZ_JEYA01000001.1 coordinate 235,996, forward strand.
TTTGGCATCATATAAATAAGTGGTATGACCTGACTGCGCAGCAATTTGAGCAATGCCGCTGCCCATAATACCGACACCAATCACAGCCATGCTTTTAATATCATAAGTCATGTCGATCATCCTGATGATTAATCTATATTTGAAATTAAACGGAAAAATAGGGTTGGGTGATTTAGCTTAAGCATTGTTTATCACCATCAATGGGTAAGATTTGTCCTGAAATTGAGCGACCACTGTCTGACGCTAAAAATAGGCATAAATCTGCAATATGCTTTGGATTGACAAAATATTTGAGCGACTGATTTTTCAGTGCGTTTTGAGTCACTTCTTCAAGTGAAGTATGGGCTACATCGGCACGGGCCTGTAATACACGTTGAACTCGATCACCATCTACCGCACCCGGAAGAATAGCGTTAACTCGAATATTATCTGCACCGAGTTCCATAGAAAGCGTTTTGGTAAAACCAATCAGTCCCCATTTTGAAGTGGAATAGGCCAATCGATATGGATAGCCTAAGCGGCCGGCAATAGACGACATATTAATAATCACGCCTGCTTGTGCTTTCTTTAAATAGGGAATGGCTAACTGGGTAATTAAAAAAGTGCTATTCAGATTTAAATTAATGACCGTATTCCAATCTTCAAAACTTAGTTCATCTGCTGCAACGGTCGGACCTGAAATGCCTGTGTTATTGACTAAAATATCAATACCACCAAGTTTCTGAACTACATGACTAAACATGAGTTTAATTTGCTCATGATCAGCCAAATCACATGTATATATATGCAGCTTTGGATAATCTTGTTGAAATTTTTCTAGGCTTTTAGCATTGAGATCACAAACAAAAACTTCATCCTGATTGTTTAAAAATGCTTCTGCAATGCATCGTCCAATCCCTGAACCACCTGCACTAATCAATACTTTTCTAACCATTTTCATTCCTTTGTTATTATGGTTTTAAATTATTTACCTTGATACAACGGTTTACGCTTTTCGATAAAAGCTTGAACGCCTTCATTTTTATCTTCGGTAGAAAACAACAACTGGAATGCTTTACGTTCTAACGTTAAGCCTGCATTTAAAGGAACGTCTTCGCTCATGAGCGCAACTTCTTTAATTTGTTGCAGGGCAATAGGAGGCATTTTTGCGAGGCTTTGTGCCATTTGAATCGCAGTTGGAATGGTTTGGTCATCTTCTGTGACTTGTGAAACAAGACCGATGATATAAGCTTCTTCGGCTTTTACCATGGCACCCGTCATAATCATGCGCATGGCATGGAATTTACCCACAGCACGGAATAAACGTTGTGTACCACCAGCACCAGGCATTAAACCAACTTTAATTTCCGGCTGGCCAAAGGTTGCGCCTTTACCAGCAATAATAATGTCAGCATGCATTGCAAGTTCACAGCCACCACCTAATGCATAGCCATTTACAGCAGCAATCACGGGTTTAGGACACTGAGCAATCGCATTCCAATAACGTTCGGTATGGCGCAATAACATTTCTGTTGAAGTTGCGGTTGCCATTTCTTTTAGATCTGCACCTGCGGCAAAGACTTCTTCACCACCTGTGAGCACAACCGCATTGATCTCATCGTTAAAACTTAATTCGGTAAAAGCTTGTGCTAGTTGTTTGCGAACCTCTGTATTCAATGCATTTTTTGCTTCAGGTCGGTTTATTTTTACAATCGCTATTTTTTGAATAGAAAAGTCGACTTCTACGAAATTATTCCCTATTGATACACTCATTTTTGAATTCCTTGTTTCGCACATCAAAACTATATTCCTTTTATGATGCTTATTTTGGAATTTATTTCAAGTCTTATTTAGTCCATTAGAGCAATTATGATTTATTAAATAAGCTAAGTGTTTGATATTTCGTAATGGTGTGTTTTTAAATTTCGTTTAACGAAATTAATTTTCAAAAAAGCTTGAAATTTGTATTTTCGTTCTCGTACTATGAAACACATCCGCAGTAAACAAAATTTAAAACATGGTATCCAGAGAAGCTGGAGATGGCTGATGGGTGCGATGGAAATACATAAAAAGGGAGATCACAGATGATCCGTGATGAAGGGATGTTGGAGCAGTTACTTTCAACAATTCGAGATTTTGTAAAAAATGAATTGATCCCTCGTGAAAACGAAGTGGTAGAGAAAGACAAAATTCCAGATGACATTGTGCAGCAAATGCGTGAGCTAGGTTTGTTCGGGCTCACAATTCCCGAAGAATATGGTGGTCTAGGCATCACCATGGAAGAAGAGGTTAGAGTTGCATTTGAACTTGGACAAACTTCACCGGCTTTTCGTTCTTTAATTGGTACCAATAACGGGATTGGCTCAAGTGCAATTTTGATTGATGGTACAGAAGAGCAAAAGCAGAAATATTTACCGCGTTATGCAAGTGGCGAAATTATTGGTTCATTTTGTTTAACCGAGCCTGAATCTGGTTCTGATGCTGCCTCTTTAAAAACCAGTGCAGTAAAAGATGGTGATTTTTATGTGTTAAACGGTACCAAACGTTTTATTACCAATGCACCCCATGCTGCAACTTTCACTGTAATGGCTCGAACGAATCCTGAAATTAAAGGGTCGGGTGGCATTTCAGCTTTTTTAGTCGAAGCGAATACACCAGGCATTACGTTGGGCAAAATTGACCAAAAAATGGGGCAAAAGGGCTCGCATACTTGTGATGTGATTTTTGAAAATTGCCGTGTGCCTGCTTCTGCATTGATTGGGGGCGTAGAAGGTGTTGGTTTTAAAACGGCCATGAAAGTGCTTGATAAAGGGCGTTTGCATATTGGTGCCTATAGCGTGGGTGTTGCCGAACGTATGTTAAACGACGCATTGCACTATGCGATTGAGCGTAAGCAGTTCGGTCAGCCTATTGCAAACTTCCAGTTGATTCAAGCCATGCTTGCTGACTCAAAAGCCGAGATTTATGCAGCTAAATGTATGGTCCTAGATGCGGCTCGCCGCCGTGACAATGGCGAAAATATTAGTACAGAAGCATCATGCGCAAAAATGTTTGCAACTGAAATGTGCGGACGCGTTGCTGACCGCTGCGTACAGATTCACGGTGGTGCAGGCTATATCAGTGAATATGCCATCGAGCGTTTTTATCGCGATGTGCGCTTGTTCCGTTTATATGAAGGAACCACGCAAGTTCAACAAATTATTATTGCCAAAAACATGATTAGGGAAGCTACAGCCTAATAAAAAATCAAATGCCATGAGGCATTGGATGCCTCATGTTCCTTCTGAGGATATGGACATGACAACAGAAACAGTTACCCAAAATACGGCTAGCAGTGAAGCTATCCAGACACCAAAAAAGATTTGGATTACCGCATTTATATTCGCTTTTTTAACATTGTTGTGTGATGGGGCAGACTTAGGTTTTTTGGCATTGAGCCTGACCAGTCTTAAAACAGAATTTCATTTAACCGGTGTACAAGCCGGAACGTTAGGCAGTTTAACGCTTTTTGGATCGGCTGTGGGTGGTCTGATTGGTGGCTGGGCGTGTGACCGTTTTGGGCGAGTTCGCATTATTGTGTTCTTTATTGCTTATTCTTCAGTTTTAACCAGTGCGCTGGGTTTTACTGATTCTTATATGCAATTTGCAGTTTTAAGAACATTTGGAGCGATGGGCTTAGGCGCACTTTATATTGCCTGTAATATCTTAATGTCTGAGATGGTACCAACCAAACATCGCTCGACTGTTTTAGCTACTCTCATGACGGGGTACACCTTAGGTTCTTTACTCGCGACCTTATTAGCTGGACATATTATTCCTGAACATGGCTGGCGTTTCCTTTACTGGATTGCAATTGCGCCTGTGGTATTGTCAGTTTTGATGCACTTTTGTGTACCTGAACCTGAGTCTTGGAAAAAAGCGCGTCAATTAAAAGCGTTAGAAGTTGCTCAAAGTAACCAACCTAAAAAACGTCAAAATCCATATTTTGAGATTTTAAGAGATAAAAAACATGGCACCATGTTTGTTCTCTGGATTATTAGTACGGGTGCATTGCAGTTTGGCTATTACGGCGTGAGTAACTGGTTACCTGCTTATTTAGAGTCTGATCTTGGCATCAAGTTTAAAGAAATGGCCATGTATATGGTCGGTACTTTCCTGATTATGATGTTTGCTAAAGTGATCGCAGGAATCGTTGCCGATAAATTAGGACGACGCGCTGTATTTGCTTTTGGAACCATTGGTACAGCACTGTTTATTCCTGTCATTGTCTACTTAAATACCCCAATCAATATTTTATGGATGATGCTGTTTTTCGGTTTCCTTTACGGTATTCCATACGCAATTAATGCCACATATATGACAGAAAGCTTCCCGACTTCGATTCGAGGCTCGGCAGTGGGTGGTGCTTATAACATTGGCAAAGTACTTTCTATTTTCTCTCCATTAACAATTGGTTATCTATCGCAAAATGGTTCTATTGGCTTAGGGCTTTTGGTGATGGCTGCAGCTTATTTTATCTGCGGGGTAATTCCATTGTTATTTATTAAAGACCGACTATTTAACCCGCAAAAGGCAGAGTGACAGATCAATCTGTCACCTTAAATTAAGGATGAAAAGGGACAAGTGAGATGATAAATAAAATCACCAGTGACATTGAACCGATTTTAAAAGCTATTCCTGATGGTGCAACCATCATGACAGGCGGGTTCGGGGTGACGGGGCAACCTGCTGAATTAATTGAAGCCTTAATCGATTTAGGAAAAAAAGAACTCACCATTGTAAATAATAATGCGGCTTCTGGTGACCGTGGTCTAACCAAGCTTATTATTGCGGGTTGCGTTAAAAAAATGATTTGTTCATTTCCGAAATCTGCTGGATCAACCGTTTTTCAAGACTTATATCGTGCGGGAAAAATTGAGTTGGAACTGGTTCCACAAGGTAATTTGGCATGTCGTATTCAGGCTGCTGGCGCAGGCTTAGGCGCTATTTTTACGCCGACTGGTTATGGCACCAAAGTTGCCGAGGGTAAAGAGACCCGAACCATTAACGGTAAAAACTATGTACTTGAATATCCACTTGAAGCTGATTTTGCACTGATTTATGCCGATAAAGCCGACCGCTGGGGCAATTTAACTTACCGTAAAGCAGCCCGTAATTTTGGCCCAATCATGGCAAAAGCCGCCAAGACCACGATTGTTCAAGTGAATAACACCGTAGAGCTAGGAACGCTTGACCCAGAGTGCATTATTACACCGGGAATTTTTGTTCAGCACGTTGTAAAAGTAGGAGATATCTAATGTCAGTTCAAAAACGTTCTCGTGAAGATATTGCCAAGCTCATTGCCAATGACATTCCTGAAGGTTCTTATGTCAATTTAGGGATTGGCTTGCCGACCAACGTTGCTAAATTTTTGCCAAAAGACAAAGAAATCTTTTTACATTCGGAAAATGGTGTTTTGGCTTTTGGGCCGCCGCCGCAGCCTGGTGAGGAAGATCAAGATTTGGTTAATGCCGGAAAAGAACTTGTCACTTTGTTAGACGGTGGATGCTTTATGCATCATGGCGACTCGTTTGACATTATGCGAGGCGGTCATTTGGACATTTGTGTGATTGGTGCATTCCAAGTTGCGGTAAATGGGGACTTGGCAAATTGGCATACTGGTAAAGCAGATGATGTACCTGCAGTCGGCGGTGCTATGGATTTGGCAGTCGGCGCGAAAACGATTTATGTCTATATGGAACACGTCACTAAAAAAGGTGAGTCCAAAATTGTAAAAGAACTGAGCTATCCAATGACGGGTGAGCAGTGTGTAAATCGTATTTATACCGATTTATGCATTATTGAACTCAAAGACCAAAAAGCTTATGTCACAGAAATGGTGGAAGGCTTAACTTTTGATGAGCTACAGGCAGTCACAGACTGTGAACTAATCGATGCACGTGTAGCCTAAATACACACGGAAAAACGCTTCTTTAAGGATTAAAAGATGAAAAAATTAATATTAGCTGCAGCTTGCGCTGCGGCTTCAGGGACTATTTTTGCAAATTCTTCAGATACCACAGAACAAAGAATTAATTTGCTAGAAACCGAGCTGCAAAAATTAAAAGCAGAACTTGCTGCTCAGAAACAAACTCAAAATAATTTACAGGCCAAACAGGTAAAGATCGAAGAAAATATTGAAAGAACTAAAGCCACTGTAACAGAGAAGCCTGTTGCTCCTTCGTGGGTCACTTGGACAGATAATGTGAAGGTTTACGGTATTGCCCGTGTTGATGCAGCGGTCGATTTTAAATCATCACCTGACTCGGGGGGTAGAACGACCAGCAGTTTGTACCGAACACCTTTTGAAAGTGAAAAGCGTTCAAACCATGCACGCTCTGATGCCATGATTAATGCAAGCCGATTAGGTGTTTATTTTAATAGCCCAAATAAAGCGGTTACAGGAAATATTGAAGCCGATTTCTTTGATAGCTCTAACATGGGAACGGGAGATGGTAAATTCCGCATCCGTCATGCATTTTTTACCTATAAAGACTGGACTTTTGGTCAAACATGGTCACTCATGTCTAATATGGAAACTCGTACAGAAGCTGTTGATTACACCCAATTTGTGGGAACTTCCTATACGCGGACTCCTCAAATTCGCTATGACTGGAAAATTGATGCCCATAATGATTTAAAAGTAGCTTTGGAATATACAGGTTCGAGAGTCTCGGCATTTCCAACTTTAACGGGTCGCTATACCTTTAAACAAGGTCCTTTAACAGCACTTGCGCAAGGCTTTATTAATGAAAAGTCTACAGATGTCGCAACCGCCACAGTTAAGAAAGTAAGCTGGGGCGCTGGAGGCGGCTTAAAATATCAATTAACGCCTCAGCAATCGGTACAAGCAAATTATCAATATATTGTCGGTGATCAAAAATTTATGCCGTACACCACTCAAAGTGGATTGGCAAATTCAGCAAGTTTAAATGCCGCGGGTGATTTCTCTTTAAACGAAGACAAAACAGATTTGGTTATGAATAAGTTGAATAGCATCAATATTGGTTATTCATATAAATTTAATGAGCAATGGCGTGCAAACTTATCGGCTTCAATGTTTGATTATGATGACGACACGGCTTATGCCAAACTCAACCCAGACGCCAACAAGCGTTTAACGGATTACGCAGCTAACGTTTTCTATTCACCAATTGAGCAAATGGATATTGGGATGGAATATCATCAAGGCAAACGAGAAGTGTTTGATGGCAGAACCGCTGATGTATCACGTGTAAACTTTGTATCGATGTATAAATTCTAAAATGGGACGTAGTTAAAGATGAAAACAATAGTTGAGCCCAATGCAGAAAATATACTGTCAAAAAGCTTTATTTTTATCATGGCAATGACATGTGGCATTTGTGCGGGTTCAAACTATTATAACCAGCCCTTAATCTATTCAATTGCAGAAGCATTAAAAGTTAATGCCGATCAAGTCGCCTTAACTATTGTGATTAGCCAACTGTCATATGCAGTTGGCCTTTTTATATTGGTTCCCTTAGGCGACTTTTTTGAAAAGCGCAGTTATATTTGCTTGCTCATGTGTTGTACGGGACTTGCACAAGTAGGGTTATCCTTAAGTCAAACCTTGCCAGTTTTATATGGCTTTACCTTTTTAGCGACATTCTTTTCGATTGCGACTCAAGTTTTGGTTCCTTTCGCCGCAGGTTTAGCTAGCCCGAAAAAAAGTCCTCAAGTTGTAGGCACTCTCATGAGTGGTTTGTTCTTGGGAATATTATTAGCGCGTTCTATTGCAGGCTTACTCTCTACAGTTTGGTCTTGGCATGCGGTTTATTTAATTAGCGGAATTGTCATTCTGGTGTTTGCTTGGGTGATGTGGGTGAAGTTACCGGTTGCGCGAAAATCCCACCAACTCAATATTCTACAGATCTATGGTTCACTATTTTCATTAGCTGTTCACCAGCCGCATTTATTACGCCGTGGTTTTGCTGGTGGAATTGGCTTTGGAATTTTGGCCCTCATTTTCACCACCATGACTTTTATTTTGGCGAATGAGCCTTATCACTTTAACGATTTTCAAATTGGTTTATTTGGAATTGTTGGGTTGGCTGGTGTATTTGCGACCCCATGGGCAGGTAAGAAAATTGCAGCAGGACTTGAAAATAAAATTGCGGTAATTTGCATGGGCCTATTAATAAGTGCATGGATACCACTATTTTTTGCGCAGCAGTCTTTGGTGGCCTATGCTGTTGGTGTGATCATGGCGTACTTTGGTTTGTCGGCATTTCATGTTTTGAACCAAAATCTGGTCTATCGAATTTCGGCTGAGGCGCGTTCCCGTATTAATTCAATTTATATGACTTTATATTTTGGTGGAGCCGCCTTAGGTTCTTTTATTGCAGTGTATGCTTGGAAACATTGGGGATGGGAAGCATGTGCTGCTTTAGGCTTAGCGATGGCATTGGTGAGTTTTATGATTGATCGCTTAGATTTTTATGAAATGAGTAAGATTGTAAATCAAGAAAAAGCTCCATAAACAGGAGCTTAGATATTTTATTATTTGCGAATAATCATTAAGGTTGCCGAAGCAAAAGCATACACCTTGCCGTTTTCATCTACGATTTTACCTTGGGTACTAATAATATTACGGCCCGCATTAATCAACTCGGCTGTCGCATAGTAAGACGTATCAACTTGCATAGGACGAATCATTTTTACATTTAAATCAATGGTTCCATAACCAACGCCATGTTCAAGTAATGTATGAGCTGCGCTGCCTGTTGCTGTATCTAAAGCTGTGGCGCAAAAGCCGCCGTGTACACCGCCTTGTATATTTCTATGTTCTTTGCGAGGAGTAACTTTATAAGTTGCTTTACCTTCGGAAACTTCAACGAGTTCCATTGGTATGGTGTGAGCTATAGGTGATGGTGAAACTTCACCATTTTTTAAAGCGGTTAAAAACTCAAGACCTGTATATTTCGGGCTTTCCATAAATCGTCCTTGGATGATTAAGCAGTCTAATAACCATACTATAAATTGAGTTTTTACGGAATAAAATTTTGCAATACAAAATATATATTTATTCTATTTAAAAAGAGACTAATAACTTTTTATCTTATATCTATATTAAAAACACATATATATGTTCAATCTCTATAAATAAGTTATGATAATTTTACTAAATTAGTGAAAATATATTTTGCTATAAGAAATTTTTTGATATTTTGGTGAGATTGAAACAATAAAAGTCCATTTTAAGGAAAAAACGATATCTGCCCCCTATAACAAAGGCAGTAACGTGGAAGGGAAAAACTATGCCTTTATACAAAGCTCCATTACGTGATATGCAATTTGTGCTGCATGAAATGCTTCAAACAGAACAGAACTATCAAGGTTTAAGTAAATATCAGGAAAGCGTAAATCGAGAATTAATTGATCAATATTTAGAAGCAGCAGCAGATTTTTGTGAAAATGAGTTAGCGCCGATTAACCAAAATGGTGATCAGGAAGGCTGTTATTTAAATCAAGGCGTAGTCACAACCCCGAAAGGTTTTAAAGAAGCCTACCAAAAATATGCTGAGCTAGGTTTTACCTCGTTAACGGCCGATCCGGAATATGGTGGGCAGGGCTTGCCGACATTGCTGCGGATTGCGATTTCTGAAATGTTATGTGGTTCTAATTGGGCGTGGGCAATGTATCCGGGCTTGTCTCATGGGGCAATGAGAACGATTGAGCACCATGGCACGGAGCAACAAAAACAGAAGTTTTTGGCTAAGCTCATTAGTGGTGTCTGGACCGGAACCATGTGTTTAACCGAATCACATGCGGGTTCAGACCTTGGGTTAATTAGAACGAAAGCCGAACCAAATCCGGATGGTAGTTACTCAATTACGGGTGAAAAGATTTTTATCTCGGCAGGTGAGCATGATCTTTCTGAAAATATTATTCATATTGTTTTAGCTCGGTTGCCTCAGGCACCCGCAGGGACCAAAGGTATTTCTTTATTTATTGTGCCTAAATTTAATGTGAGTGACGACGGTCAGGTGCTGGACCGTAATAAAGTCGTTTGTAGTGCGATTGAACATAAAATGGGGATTCATGGAAATGCCACCTGTGTACTGAATTTTGATGGCGCGAAAGGGTATTTGATTGGTCCGGAAAATCGCGGACTCAATTGTATGTTTACCTTCATGAATACCGCACGTATTGGAACAGCAGTACAAGGGCTTGCTGCTTCTGAAATTTCATTTCAAGGCGCATTAAGTTATGCCAAAGAGCGACTCGCCATGCGATCGTTATCTGGCCCTCAATATCCTGACAAAAATGCCGACCCAATTATTGTGCATCCCGCTGTGCGCTCGATGCTAATGACGCAAAAAGCTTTTTCTGAAGGTGGCCGTGCGTTGGCTTATTTTTTAGCTCAGCATGTCGATATTGTGGAAAGCTCAAATGATCAGGAACAGCAAAAACACTCCGATGAATTACTGGCTTTTTTAACGCCAATTGCCAAAGCTTTTTTAACCGAGTCAGGTAATGAGTCTGCCAAGCATGGCGTTCAAGTATTTGGCGGTCATGGCTTTATTGTTGAGCATGGAATGGAGCAAATTGTACGTGATGTGCGTATCTCAACATTGTATGAAGGAACGACCGAAATTCAATCTTTAGATCTACTTGCACGCAAAGTCCTCAAGTCAGAAGGCAAACTTCTAAAAAATATGACCGACTTAATTGATCAATTTATTGGTCAACAGCAATCCAATGAAGTCTTGAAACCTTATTTAGAAAAATTAGCTGAGCTTAAGCAGCAATGGTTGTCACTGACCAAAACGATTGCTGACAAAGCCAAGCACAACCCAGAAGAAATAGGGGCAGCTTCAGTAGATTATCTTTATTTTTCCAGTTACGTTGTGTTCGCGTATTTGTGGGCTCGAATGGCACAAGTTGCCCATGAAAAATTAGAATCGGGTACACAAGAGGAAGCTTTTTATAAAGCAAAATTAACGACAGCTAAGTTTTTCTATCAAAAACTTTTACATCGTACACAGAGCCATGCTGCTTCTATTGAGTGTGGAGCTGAATCTGTGATGGAGCTCGATCAAGATGCTTTTGCATTTTAATGAATCGTAATATCTAGAATCACTGGGTGAAATTTATGTGCGGAATTTTACCTAGTGATTAAATTTGTAATTTTAGACTCATCAGTTTTTGGTAGGAAAAACCAGTTGAGCCAAAGAAATAGAGGGTTAACATAAGCATTAAAACGTGAATTTTCATCAAATATTGATGTTGGACAAGGACTACGGAAAGAAAATCATGAATGCTTATTATCAATTACTGAATAGAACAATTGGTCCTCAAGGTGAAGTTATTGCTCATTATTGCTCAACTGTTCATGCACAAGGAGCTTGGAATCCTCATGAACAGCACATGGCGCCTGCAAGTGGTGTAATCGCAGCAGAGTTAGAGCAATTTTCACCACGACAAGATATGCGAATTGGTCGAATTAGTTTTGATATTTTTGGATTGATTGCATTTGGTGAATTTACGATTAAGACACATGTGATTCGTGCCGGTAAAACCATTGAATTGATTGAAGCCGAAATGCAAGCACAAGGTAAAACCTGTATTGTGGCTAGAGCATGGCGCATGTGTACTCAAGACAGTTCCGATATTGCCGGGCTTGAAGATCAGCCAGTTCACCATCCAGATACCTTTACAGAATGGACAGGTATGAAAAGATGGCCGGGTGGCTTTATTCAAACGCTAGTCACTAAAACGGATGATCAGCATCGTGCGGGTAAAGGCATTGTTTGGCTCAATAATGATAAAGAAATCGTGGAAGGGCAGCCGACCACAGATTTTGCCCATTTGATTGGCATGGTAGATGCGGCAAACGGCATTGTCCCAAGACAAGAAGGCGAATTTACTTGGGGCTTTCCAAATCTTGATTTACAAATCCACATGCACCGTTATCCGCAAGGGAAATGGCTAGGTTTGGAAACCGTTCAGCAATATGGTTCGGATGGTATTGGTTTAACCAGTGCAGTTTTACATGATGTATATGGCCCATTTGGACGAAGCGAGCAGATTTTGACTTTACGTAAAATGACTAAGTAAATTTTTGAGCCAATAAAAAAGTCATCCCTAAGGATGACTTTTTATTTTGAGATTTAATTTTTAGTTACGGACTTTTAGCAGTGTTGGTGTAAGTTCATCCCAACGTTGTTTTGCAGCGTCCATTGCTTTCATTTTGATATGACCATAACCACGAACTTCTGCCGGTAATTTTGCAATTTGTTCAGCAACTGCCAAGTTATGATTGTCTGGTGCTTCAACAAGTGCTTCAACAAATGCGATGTAACGATCACGCCATGCTTGTTCGTGTTGACGCTCTTCTTGACGTGCAAATGGGTCAAGGAAAGTTTCACGAAGCCATTGTAAGCGAGCAAGCATCATCATTGGGAAGCGCATCCAGTAACCAAACGCACGTTTACGGACATTTTTTAGACCACCGAGTAATGCTGGCGGAGCAAGGTGATACGTTAAACGTAAGCCTTTACCAAACTGGGTTTCAATTGATTCTTTGAAGCTTTTACCTGTTAAAAGACGTGCAACTTCATATTCATCTTTATACGCCATGACTCTATAAAGCTGAGTTGCAATCGTACCTGTTAACTCTTCTGGTAACTTTTTAGCTGCAAGTTCTACAAGCGTACGGTATTTACTTGCGTAAGCTTCGTTCCAGTAGTCTGTTAGACGAGCACAACGGTCTTCAACAAGTTCAGCCAAAGTTTGCGGAGTTTTGGTTTTTGGCATTGCCGCAACTAAGCGTGCAGCTAAAGTCGGGTCACTTGCAAGATGACAACCCACACGGAAAGCTTCTAGGTTCTTTTCAACAGCAGTACCATTTAAGCGAATTGCTTTTTCAATGCTTTCACGTAATAGCGGAATGCGTCCAGACTGCCATGCCATACCGAGTAATAACTGATTGGTATAAATTGAATCACCTAGCAGTTGCGTTGCAATGCGAGCCGCTGGCAGAGAAACCAGTTGACCTTGGCGAACACGACCACGAAGACGGTCTATTAAATCGCTAATAGGCGCATACCAGTCACGAGATTTAATAAACTCAGAAGTAGGAGTACTGTCTTCATTCACAATAACCAAAGCATCATCTTTTAAGCGAGATAGAGCAGCGCTACCACCAGCCACTACGGCATCTGCACCAATCAATAATTCACATTGGCCCGCCGGAATTTTCGTAGAAGAAATCTGTTCATCACTTGCTGCAAGTTGTACGTATGAATAAACCGTACCGCCTTTTTGGGCAAGACCTGCCATGTCCATAACACGTGTGGCTTTACCTTCTAGGTGAGCTGCCATACCAAGGAGTGCCCCAATAGTTACAACACCTGTACCACCAATACCGCCAACCATAATACGACTTGGAACATCGTATAGCTGAGGAATAACTGGTGATGTTGGCCAGCCTGCACCAATTCCTTCAAATTTAGCTGGACGTTTCATATCACGTGTATGAACAGTCACAAAACTTGGGCAGAAGCCTTCGGCACAAGTGAAGTCTTTATTACAGCTACTTTGGTTAATTTGACGTTTAGTACCTAATGCTGTTTCTACTGGCTCAATAGATAAACAGTTTGATTTTTTCGAACAGTCACCGCAGCCTTCGCAAATATCACTGTTAATGTATAAACGTTCAGCTGGGTCGGGGTAGGCATCGCGTTTACGACGACGGCGTTTTTCACTGGCACAAGTTTGTACATAAATTAAAGCGGTTACACCTGTAATTTCACGAAGCTCACGTTGAACTGCGTCGAGCTCATTACGGTGGCGAATTTCGACACCCGGTGCAATGCCGTCTTCTTCGTTTAATAATTTAACTTCATCCGTCACGATGACTTGTTTTTTAATGCCTTCGGCAGCAAGCTGACGAGTTAACTGCGCAACGCTCAAATGTCCATCTACATGCTGACCACCTGTCATAGCGACTGCATCGTTGTAGAGGATTTTGTAGGTAATATTGGTTTTTGCAGCAATAGACTGACGGATTGCTAAGTAACCAGAGTGGAAATAGGTTCCATCACCAAGGTTAGCAAAAATGTGTTTTTCATTGGTAAATGGTGATGCACCAACCCAGCTTACACCTTCACCGCCCATTTGAGAGAACGTTTCGGTACCGCGGTCAAGTGAAACGGCAATATAGTGACAACCGATACCGCCTAATGCACGGCTACCTTCAGGGACGACTGTTGAAGAGTTATGTGGACAACCACTACAGAAATAAGGTTTACGTTCAGCGAGATCAATAACACGTTTTGATTCTTGCTCTGCTTTTAGCAGTAAGTCGATTCTGCTTTGGATTTGTGCTTTTAAGTTTTCTGGAATATCAAGTTTTAAGAAGCGAGCAGCCAGCATTTTTGCAATCGGTTCAGGCTGATACTCATAGTGACCAATGAGCGGTGCTTCTTCAATAGTGGTACTCCATTCACCTTTGCCATCAGTTGCTTTACCAATGACACGAGGACGTTTGCCGTCAGGCAGTGAGTACAGCTCGTCTTTAATTTGCGTTTCAATAATTGGTCGTTTTTCTTCAATAACAATCAGTTCTTGTAAACCTTCGGCAAATTCACGAACGCCTTGTGGTTCTAAAGGCCAAATCAGTCCGACCTGATAAACACGTAGCCCAAGCTGCTGAGCAGTTTCATCTTCAATCCCTAAAATGCGTAAAGCTTCAATGGTATCTAAATAACCTTTACCACTTGCGGCAATACCAATACGGGCATTTTCACAAGGCCATGTTACGGTGTTGATTTTATTCGCGCGAGCATAAGCCAAAACAGCAGGTAAGCGATATTTATAAAGACGTTCTTCTTGCTGAATGCCGTGATCTGGCCAGCGAATATTGACGCCGCCTTCTGGGAAATTGACATCTTCTGGTATAACTGGAGTAACACGGTCTAGGTCGACATGAACAGAAGCAGAAGTCTCTACGATTTCACTGACTAGCTTCATTGAAGACCAAAGGCCAGAAAAACGTGAAACTGCAATGGCGTGAACACCAAAGTCTAAAATTTGTTGAACGGATGTTGGGTAGAAAATTGGAATACCGCAACCAATCATGACATGTTCAGACTGGTGAGGAATTGTAGAAGATTTACATGAGTGGTCATCACCAAATAAAGCAACCACACCACCACGTTCAGAGGTACCAGCTAAGTTAGCATGGCGGAGTACATCGCCTGAACGGTCAACACCCGGGCCTTTACCATACCACCATGAAGACACTCCATCATATTTGCCTTGGCCTGAAAGGTTAACTTGTTGGGTACCCCAAATTGCGGTAGCAGCCAAGTCTTCGTTTACACCAGGTTGAAATACAACATTATGGGATTTAAGTAATCCTTGAACTTGCCAAAGGAAACTATCATAGTTACCAACAGGAGAACCGCGATAACCAGAAATAAAACCAGCAGTATGATAACCATTCATCGCGTCACGGCGAGTTTGGGCAAGAGGCAAACGAACAAGTGCCTGAATGCCGGTCATATATGCTGTACCGTTATCACTTACATATTTATCTTCAAGTGACACATCCTTTGTTGCAATAATATTTGGAGTGACTTTTGTAGCTATATTCATTTATATCTCCTTAGAATTTTTAGTAGCTCGAACTACTTTCTTTTTTCAACATCCAGTTGAATATTTGGAGCAAGTGACATACGAAATAAAAAAAGATCGGTTCCTCTTCTTAAAAAGAATTAGTGCCAATGTATGTACATTTAGTCATTGTGGTTGATCTAAACTGGTGCAACAATCCGTAATTTAGGAAAACATATTTACGTTATGCGCAAAAATCTCGATGGTGGACTATTGCATGCAATGCATGCATTCCTGAAAGTGATTGATAGCGGGAGTTTCACAGCAGCAGCTGAGCAGATGGATCTGACCACAGCACAGGTTTCACGTCTTATCAGCGAGCTAGAAACACGCTTAGGTACAAAATTAATACAACGCTCAACGCGCCAGCAGGCACTGACCGATATTGGTGCGACTTACGCAGAGCGCTGTCGCCAAGTCATTTCAATGGTGGATGAAGCAGAATCTGAAGTAACCGGAACGGCATCTAAACCGAAAGGGCGTTTACGTGTATTAAGCATGGGAAGCTTTGGACATCATTATGTTTTTCCAGTGATGGCCGAGTTTTGTAAGCATTACCCTGAACTAACTGTGGAATATACGACATCACAGTACGTTCCAGACTTGTTGGCAAAAGGGGTCGATGTGAGTCTTTATCTGACTGAATCACTAACAGATTCTCGGTTTGTTGCACGCAGAATTGGCACTATTTTTTCTGTTTTATGTGCTTCACCTGCTTACCTCGAAAAACATGGTATGCCAAAGTCCCCAGAAGACTTAAAAAATCATGCCTGTTTACGCTTGGTAAACCCGTCTATTACGCCAGATTGGCACTTATTAAATACAAGTGGTGAGTCTTACCAAATCGACATTGGCGGACAACTTATTGCAGATAACCCTGAGTTATTATTAGATGTAGTGCAACAGGATATGGGCATCGCGTTATTGCCGATGTTTTCAGCTTTAGATGCGGTTCAAAATGGAAGATTATGTCATATCTTGCCAGAGTGGCGTTCGCCCGATATAGGGGTTTATACCTTGTTGCCTTCACGCCATTTTATTGATGCCAAAACTCGTGCATGGTTAGATTGGGTGGAAGAATATATTTCTCCAAGAATCGAAATGGATGCATCTTATTTTTATAAATAATGAGATAAATTTTTTAAGGACTAAGATAAAAAAGGATGAAGAATAATACGGATTTAGAATAAAAATAGGGTAGAGAATGCTTCTTTTGAAAGAGGCATTTAATACAGAGATAAATAATAGATTTTAAAAAAATTGCATGAGGGAATTAGTCCCAATTCCTGAACGAAATGAGATAAAGATGAGATAGGATGATCTGGTACTCAGCCTAATATTAAGCTTTATACCAGATGCTGAGCTATTTTAATTAATGACTACGCACACTTGGTTTGCCAATAAGCATTTGCATAATTCGACAAGCTTTTTCGGTTTAATACATTGCTAATATTTTGACTGGCTTGCATCAGTTCTTCTAAGTCAATGCCAGTTTCAAACCCCATGTGCGACAACAAATAAAACAAATCTTCGGTCGATACATTACCAGAGGCACCTTTGGCATAAGGGCAACCACCGAGTCCTGCAAGGGACGAGTCAAAAACACGAATGCCTTGCTGTAAAGACTGATAAATATTGGCAATCGCCATGCCATAGGTATTGTGGAAATGTCCTGCCAAAACCTTGCTGTCGAGTTCAGCGAGGCATGCTTGCCAAACCTTTTGAACGCGATCTGGTGTTGCGGTACCAATAGTTTCACCTAAAGACACCTCATAGCAGCCCATGTCATAGAGCCGTTTAACAACTTTTACCACTTGTTCAGGGGCAATTGCACCTTCATAAGGACAGTCGACAACGCAAGAGACATAACCGCGCACACGGATGTTATGCGCTTTTGCCGCGCTCATGACATCGCTAAATTTTTCAAAGCTTTCATCAATAGAGCAGTTGATATTTTTGCGGGTAAAACTTTCAGAAGCTGCGGTAAACACCGCAACCTCTTTGCATCCTACCGCTTGAGCAGTTTCAAAACCTTTGATATTGGGGGTGAGCAGGCTAAATTGCACATCAGTTGTTTGGGGTAACAGCTTAAATAGCTCGTCACTTTGAGCCATTTGAGGTACCCATTTTGCCGAAACGCATGAACCGACTTCAATCGATTTCAGACCTGCATTAATAAGGTCATTAATAAAGTTTAAGCGTTGTTCGACAGTCAAAGCCTGCTTTTCATTTTGGAGGCCGTCTCTGGGGCCGACCTCCACGATTTTGACAAACTCACTCATGCAACTTCCTCCTGAGCAGGCTGAAATTCCACAAGCTCGTCGCCAGCTTTGACCTGATCACCGACTTGGAAATAGGAGTCTACAATCACGCCGTCTTTAGGGGCGCGGATGGTATATTCCATTTTCATTGCTTCAAGCGTCATTAAAATATCGTCTTTCTTCACGCTATGATTTGCACTCACCAGTACTTGCGTGACCACACCCGGCATTGGTGCTTTTAGGTGGCCTTCATCGGCTTGGCTATCTGCTTGATTAAAGTCTTGGCGAATATAAGCAAACTTATAGCTCTGTCCATTTTGGAATAAGGTAATGCCTTGCTGACTTTGGTTAAAAGACAGCTTTTGCTTAGACCCACCAATTTGAACAGACGCCGTATGCGCATCAATCAATTGACCTGAAATCGGGTAGCTTTGACCGTTATATTCTGCGGTGAAGCCATCTTCATTTGAGGCAAATTTGATTTGGATATTCTGATTTAAATAATTCAGTTTAATACTGTGCTGATAAGCAATATTTAAACGCCAAAGTGGTTGAGCCTGCCAAAGCTGTTTTTGACTTGAGCTGTTGTTATTAAGTTTGCTTAAAAACTCAATAAATGCTGCTGCTACCACCAGTTCAGGTTTGATATCTTCTGGGCTAAACAAGAAGTTTTGTTCACGTTGAATCAGGTTGGTATCAAGCTTGGCTTGTTTAAAAGATTCGCTACGAACAATTTTTTCAAGAAAAGCAATGTTGTTGCCTAAGCCATCCACATGGAATTGGCTTAAAGCATTTTGCATTTGAATGAGCGCAGCTTCGCGGTTTTTGCCCCATACGATGAGTTTGGCAATCATTGGGTCGTAATAGGTTGTGATTTCATCACCTTCAACAATACCGCTGTCTACACGCACATATTGGTTTTGAGTTGGGTAACGCAAATAGTCAATTTTACCAATGGCAGGTAAAAAGCCTTTTTCAGGTTCCTCAGCATAAATCCGTGCTTCGAGCGCATGTCCGTGAATCTGCAATTCGTTTTGTAGTTTAGGTAAAGGTTCACCATAAGCCACACGAAGTTGCCACTCAACCAAGTCTTCACCTGTAATCATTTCGGTGACAGGGTGTTCGACTTGTAAACGGGTATTCATTTCCATGAAATACGCCGTTCCATCTTGTTCCACAATAAACTCAACTGTACCAGCACCGACATAATTTACCGCACGCGCAGCATCAATTGCAGCTTGGAGCATTGCATCGAGCTTCTCGCTTGGCATTTGTGGAGCAGGGGCTTCTTCTAACACTTTTTGATGGCGACGCTGTACCGAACAGTCCCGTTCAAACAAATGTACATAATTGCCATGTGTATCACCAAACACTTGGACTTCAATATGGCGCGGTTGAATCACATAACGCTCAATCAAGACATCATCATTACCAAAGCTCGATTTGGCTTCACGTTTACAAGAGGCTAAGGCATGCAGAAAGTCTTCACTGCGTTCAACCAGACTCATGCCTTTACCACCGCCGCCAGCACTGGCTTTAATTAAAACAGGATAGCCAATTTGGTCTGCTCGTTGCTTTAAAAAGTCAGCATCTTGGTTGGTTCCATGATAACCCGGTGTTAAAGGAACGCCAGCTTTTTCCATTAAAGCTTTAGAGGTTGCTTTTAAACCCATCGCTAAAATGGCATCCACTGGCGGTCCAATAAAGCAGATGTTGTGTTGTTGGCAAGCGAGTGCAAACTGGTCATTTTCAGAAAGGAAGCCGTAGCCTGGGTGAACCGCTTGGCTACCTGTATCAATCGCTGCTTGAATAATGCGGTCGGCTTGTAAATAACTTTGTGTTGCAGGGGACTGACCAATATAAACCGCTTCATCTGCAAGTTTAACATGTTGTGCATTTGCGTCTGCATCTGAGTAAACGGCAACTGTTGCAATACCTAATTTTTTAGCTGTACGAATTACGCGGCAGGCAATTTCGCCACGGTTCGCAATTAAAATCTTTTCAAACATGATGATCGTCCTTAATTGTTGTTATTCGAGTTAGAAACCCAAGCAGGCTGTTGCTTATTTAAAAAGGCACTCAGACCTTCTTTTGCCTCACAGCCTTGACGAACTTGAGCAATATGATGGGCTGTCTGTTGCAGCAAGTCATTGCTCATGGTCTGGTTGCTCACCATTTGAATGAGTTGTTTTGAGGCCGCTTGAGCATGCGGGCCACCGAGTAATAGCACATCAATAATTTCTTGAACTTTTTTATCTAAGTCTTCGGCATCTGCAACCTCATGTGCCAAACCAATATGTTTGGCATCACGTGCTGAAATTCGCTCGGCAGTTAAGAAATAGCGAGAGGCTTGTCTTGCGCCAATTGCACGAATTACATAGGGACTAATGGTGGATGGAGCAAGTCCTAAACGAACCTCGGAGGTTGCAAACTTGGCATCAGTGCTGGCAATACAAATATCACATGCCGACGCTAAACCCATGCCCCCGCCAAAAGCAATGCCATGCACACGAGCAATAGTCGGTTGTTTTAACGTTGCAAGTGCATCCAACATTTGCGCAAGTTTTAATGCATCTGCTTCATTTTCAGCTGAGGATGCCTGACCCGCCTGTTTCATCCAGTTGAGGTCGGCACCTGCCGAAAAGCTTTTGCCGCGACCCGCTAAAACTACAACACGAATGTCATCACGTGTATTAATTTGCTTAAGGCAAGTATGCAATTCTTCAATGACTGTCGTATTAAAAGCATTGTGCAATTCAGGGCGGTTCAGCCAAACATAGGCAACCTGACCTTGTTGTTCGAGTTGTAAAAATTGATAGCTCATATACACCTCTTACATGCGGAACACGCCAAATTTGGTTGGCTGGATTGGGGCGTTCATGGCCGCAGCAAGGCTTAAACCAAGTACCTGACGAGTTTGAGCTGGATCAATTACACCGTCGTCCCAAAGGCGGGCAGAAGCATAGTAAGGATGGCCTTGACGCTCATATTGTTCACGAATTGGTTGTTTAAATTCGTCTTCTTCTTGCGCTGACCACTCGGCACCTTTTTGCTCAATTTGATCTCGTTTTAAAGTCGAAAGTACGCTCGCTGCTTGTTCACCCCCCATCACAGAAATACGAGAGTTCGGCCAAGTCCATAAAAAGCGTGGTGAATAAGCACGGCCACACATACCGTAGTTACCTGCACCAAATGAACCACCAATAATTAGGGTGAGTTTTGGTACATTTGCGGTTGCAACTGCCATCACCAATTTAGCGCCGTTTTTTGCAATCCCTTCATTTTCATACTGGCGACCAACCATAAACCCAGTAATGTTTTGTAGGAATAACAATGGAATATTGCGCTGTGTGCATAGCTCAATGAAGTGCGCGCCTTTTTGTGCTGACTCGGAAAATAAAATTCCGTTATTGGCAATAATGCCGACTGGCATACCATAGAGTGAAGCAAAACCAGTAATCAGTGTTGAACCAAAACGTGCTTTAAACTCATCAAAACGAGAACCGTCTACAATACGGGCAATCACTTCACGTACATCAAAAGGTTTACGTGCATCACTTGGAACTACGCCATAGAGTTCTGATGCATCAAACAATGGTTCATCAACTTGTTTATTTAAGTCGTTTGGCTTTTTATTTAAGTTAGCAACAATGTTTCGTGCAATCGCAATCGCATGTTCATCATTTTCAGCTAAATGGTCAGCTACACCCGAAAGCCGTGTATGCACATCACCACCACCTAAGTCTTCACTACTCACGACTTCGCCAGTCGCAGCTTTTACAAGAGGGGGGCCACCTAAGAAAATCGTACCTTGATTACGGACAATAATGGTTTCATCAGACATGGCAGGTACATAGGCACCGCCAGCGGTACAGCTACCCATTACTACAGCAATTTGGGCAATCCCTAGGCTCGACATACGTGCCTGATTATAGAAAATACGCCCGAAGTGATCACGGTCTGGGAAAACTTCATCTTGCATTGGCAAATAAGCACCGCCTGAATCCACCAAATAAATACAAGGCAAGTGATTTTGTTCAGCAATTTCTTGTGCGCGTAAATGCTTTTTAACCGTAAGGGGATAGTATGTTCCACCTTTTACTGTTGCATCGTTGGCAACGATCATGCAAGTGATGCCGTTGACTTGACCAACACCTGCAATCACACCTGCGGCAGGAACATCATCTTCATAAACGTTGTACGCTGCCAATTGACCAATTTCTAAAAATGCCGTGCCGACATCAATCAGTTGGTCAATACGTTCACGGGGTAAAAGTTTGCCTCGAGCCAAATGTTTTTGACGGGCATTTTCACCGCCGCCTAAAGCAATACGCTGGGCAACTTGTTTTAGATCTGTGACCAATGTTTGCATGGCTTGCTGGTTTGTTTTGAAGTCTTCACTTCGAACATTAATCTTGCTTTGTAATTGGTTCATAAGATGCGTCCTTATTTATAATTATTATTTGGTTTCATTAAAGAGTTCGCGGCCAATCAGCATGCGGCGAATTTCAGAAGTTCCTGCACCAATTTCATAAAGTTTTGCATCGCGCCATAAACGACCAGCAGGGAATTCATTGATATAACCGTTGCCACCTAAACTTTGAATTGCTTCTCCAGCCATCCATGTTGCTTTTTCGGCCGAATATAAAATGGCACTTGCAGCATCTTTACGTAGACTGCGGTCATGGTCAGCTTTATCGCAGGCAGCACCAACAGCATAAACGAGAGCTTTACATGCCAACCAAGTTGAATACATATCGGCAAGTTTGCCTTGCATAAGCTGGAATTCACCTAAAGCTTGGCCAAACTGTTCACGTTGATGCAAGTATGGAATTACTACATCCAGACAGGCATCCATAATGCCTAAAGGGCCAGCACTTAAAACTGCACGTTCATAGTCCAAACCACTCATGAGTACTTTTGTACCGTTACCGACACCGCCGAGTACGTTTTCAGCAGGTACTTCTACATTGTCAAAGAACAGCGGGTAAGTGTTAGAGCCACGCATACCGAGTTTGTCTAAATGGTTGCCGTGACTAAAGCCTTTCATGCCTTTTTCAATTAAAAAAGCAGTCATGCCTTTTGCGCCAGCTTGTGGGTCAGTTTTGGCGTAAACCACCAATACATCTGCATCACCGCCGTTAGTGATCCACATTTTTGAACCGTTTAAAACAAAGTGATCACCTTTTTGCTCGGCGCGTAATTTCATGCTGACGACATCAGAACCCGCATTCGGTTCAGACATCGCAAGGGCACCCACATATTCACCGGAAATCAGTTTTGGTAAATACTTTTGTTTTTGCTGTTCGTTACCGTTACGGTTAATCTGGTTTACACATAAATTAGAATGAGCACCGTATGACAAACCAATGGCTGCCGAAGCACGGGAAATTTCTTGCATAGCAATAATATGAGCTAAATAACCCATATTGGCACCGCCATATTCTTCAGAAACCGTCATGCCTAAAAGGCCCATATCTCCAAATTTTTTCCAGAGACGTGCAGGGAATTTGTTGTCTTGATCAACTTGTTGGGCAATTGGTGCAATTTCCTTTGCACAAAATGCTGCCACTGAATCTTGAAGCGCAATTAAAGTTTCATCTAGACCGAAATTCAAGCTGCGTAGGTTCATG
This sequence comes from Acinetobacter sp. 1542444, assembly GCF_000581835.1. NCBI lineage: Bacteria > Pseudomonadati > Pseudomonadota > Gammaproteobacteria > Moraxellales > Moraxellaceae > Acinetobacter > Acinetobacter sp. 1542444. The sequence continues at coordinate 259,550 of NZ_JEYA01000001.1, forward strand.
ATATCTTCATCCTATTGGTTATATTTGTTGTCCATAAAATATTTTGTGGGTATTTGATAATTACCATACAATGATTTTTTAAAAAAGTGAATACTGATTCATAAAATGATTTACAATTCATTTTATTTGTTAGAGAATAAATTATGAGCTATAAACGATCATCTTTAATGCAAGAGCGGATGGAGCAAAATCGTAAGTCGATTTTGAGTTCAGCCAGAAAGTTAATTTCAGAGGGAGGGTTTAAAGACGCACAAATACAAACAATTGCAGAGCAAGCGGGCGTATCAAGTGGTCTGGTTTATCGCTACTTTGATAATAAAAGCCAAGTGCTGATTGAGGTTTTGTCCGAAGCCATTAATACAGAACTATTAGTGATTGATTCGATTACTGAAAGTGACTTATCGGCAAAGCAGAAATTACATAAGGCTGTGGCAACCTTTGTAAAACGGGCACTCAATAGTCCTCAGCTTGCATATTCACTCATGTTTGAACCTGTCGATTCAACGGTTGAACATGAGCGTTTTCGTGTGAAGCAATTGATCAAACAAAGTATTAAAAAAATACTTGCGGATGGAAATGCAAGTGGTGAGTTTGTCTTGGATGATTTAAATACAGCAGCACTTTGTGTTGTCGGTGCCATGACCTATGTGGTGGTTGAACCCCTAGACCCAGCTCAAAATACAAAGTTTGATCATGCGCATAAAGACTATTTTTCAAAACAGATTGCTGACTTTTGTGTAGATGCTGTGCAGAGGAAATAGAGCATATAAACGATAAACAACACAAAATAAGTAGTTTGGAAAAGTAGTTGCAGTAACAACAATTAGATCAGGTAAGAAGAGAATAAAAGAATCAAGGAGAATGATTCAATGCAACAAGAACGGTTAAGCTACGCCTCGGGACCAAGCACGCAGCCCTTATTGGGTATGACCATTGGTGAACAATTTGATCAGGCTTGTCGGCAATATGCTGAAAAAGAAGCAATCGTTAGTTTTCATCAAAACAGACGATTAACCTATAAAGCTTTACAGGATGAAGTAAATGCTTTTGCTTGTAGCCTTTTAAAATTGGGATTAAAAAAAGGTGATCGATTAGCCATCTGGTCACCTAACTGTGTGGAATGGACGGTAACCCAATTTGCAGCTTTTAAAGCAGGGATTATTTTAGTCAATCTAAATACAGCTTATAAAAGCCATGAACTTGAATATGTGTTGAATAAAGTCTCATGCAAAGGATTGATTATTGCTTCTCAATTCAAAACGACTGATTACCAAGAACTACTCACAAAAATTGCCCCTGAGTTAACCACTTGTACTGACAAAGTGCTCAGTTCAGCGCGACTACCACATTTAAAATTTGTCATTAAAATCGATGATCAGCAACATACGGGTATTCATCGCTTTAGTGATTTGGTCACTACGCCAACTTCTGAACAGCTAGAACAATTAAAACTATTAACCAAGCAACTTCAGTTTGATGAAACCATTAATATTCAATTTACTTCAGGTACAACAGGTAATCCTAAAGGGACCATGTTGACCCACCATAATATTTTAAATAATGGCTATTTTGTCGGTGAAGGCATTCGTTTAACTCCTCAAGATAAAGTCTGTATTTCTGTACCGTTGTTTCATTGTTTTGGCATGGTGATGGGAAATCTAGCATGTGTTACGCATGGTTCAACCATGGTCTATCCATCGGCGGTATTTAATCCTTTAGAAACTTTAAAAGCGATTCATCAAGAGCGTTGTACGGCAGCTTATGGCGTGCCTACCATGTTCATTGCAACCTTAGAACATGAACAGTTTAATGAGTTTGACCTGTCGAGCTTAAGAACGGGCATTATGGCAGGTAGTCCTTGTCCAAGAGAAATTATGCAGCGGGTTATAGACCGCATGCACATGTCTGAAATCACGATTTGTTATGGTATGACTGAAACCTCGCCAGTGAGTGTACAAAGTTCGGTAAATGATTCGATTGATAAACGAGTAAGCACAGTTGGGCATGTTCATCCGCATGTTGAAATTAAAATTGTCGATTTAGAGGGGCAGATTGTTCCGCAAGGAACTTTGGGTGAGCTATGCGTTCGTGGTTATTCAGTGATGGCTGGTTATTGGGGTGAAGAAGAAAAGACCAAAGAAGTCATTGATTCAGCTGGCTGGATGCATACAGGTGATATTGCCGAAATGGATCAAGACGGTTTTATTAAAATCAAAGGCCGTATTAAAGATGTGGTGATTCGTGGTGGGGAAAATCTCTTTCCAAAAGAAATTGAAGACTTCTTATACACTCATCCCGATGTAAGTGATGTCCAAGTCATTGGCTTACCAGATGCCAGATATGGCGAAGAACTCTGTGCTTGTATTATTTTGCATGAGCATCATCAAATTGATGAAGACAGCATTCGCCAATTCTGCAAAGAGCATATTTCTCATAATAAAGTGCCGCGCTATGTCCGATTCTTTAATGAGTTTCCAATGACAGCTTCAGGCAAAGCGCAGAAGTTTAAATTGCAGGAAATTATGCGAGCTGAACTTAACTTAACTGGAAATGTCTTTGACTAAAGAGGTTAAAAGTTTGGTCAAAGTGCAGCAAACTATAAGTTGAAAGGCAGCTTAAATAGAGGATAGGCAAAATGGCAAAAGACTTTAATAGTCCAAAGGTAGTCGAAGGATATGACGAACATATTCGTAAATTAATTCCCGGTTATGAAGTGATCCATCAACAGGTGGATGCCATTTTGCAATCAGTGTTGCCGCCTAATGCTCATATCCTAATTGTGGGATGTGGGACGGGGTATGAACTCGAATATTTACTTAAACGTCATCCAAACTGGAAATTTACAGCAGTTGATCCATCTTTGACTATGCTGCAAAAAGCTCAGGAACAGGTTGAACTTTTAGATAAATCTTCTCAAGTCACCTTTGTTCACGGTGAAACGTCAGCTTTACCTCTTGAGAATTGCTTTGATGCTGCACTTTCTATTCTCGTGGCTCATTTTATTGCAGATGACATAAAACCTGTTTTTTTTAAAGATATTTATGATCGTTTAAAAGAAAAAGCTGTTTTGTTGACTTACGATTTAATGACGTGTGTAAATCCACAGCATCTTCAAGCTTTACGTTATTTATGTTTGGCACAAGGCTTAACAGAAGAACAATGTCAAAAAATGTTAGAGCGTATGGCGCAAGACTTTTTTAGCCTAACCACTGAAGGATATATAAAACTTTTAGAAAAAACTGGTTTTGAAAGTGTGCATCCTTATACGCAAATTTTGACGTATCAAGGATTTATTGCAAAAAAATAATGGATTTGGGAAAGCGTTAATACGGATATAAAACCTGCATATTCTCAATGAGGAAGAGAATATAAAAACTGAAAAGAATTAGAAGATTTAGCTTTACTTAAAACAAATTAAAAGTGGTTTTTAGGCCGCTTTAGGGAGGTTTTGTCTAAAAAATATGATCGAAGGTTTTTCTTGTGAAAGAAAGACAAATTTTAAGCACCTATTTTAGATGGGTACATAACAAAAAGGATGTCGAGATCTTTAAGTCTAATTAAAGATCAAAAGGAAAATTTCATGATGAAAGTTTTAAATACAACGGTTCAAAAAAGCCTGTTGGCTGTTTCTGTGACCCTGTTTATGTCTTCCGCTTTGGCAGGTCAAACAGATCCTGAAATAGCACAACTTCGCCAAGAAGTGAAAGAACTTCGGGCTATGTTACAAGCCAATATGCAGGCGCAAAAATCTTTATCGCAAGGACGAGTGGAGCTAGCAACTACTGCAACGCCCCAAGCTATTCAGCCTACAAAACAAGGTTTAACCAAGTCTGGTGCAGAATTTAACTTATATGGTTATATACGGGCAGATGCTTCTTATCAAATGAAGGGGGCATCTACCATGTATAACAATATTAGCGGTGTTCCACTTGAAAACACGCCAGAAGAATCTGCACAAAAAGACCAGTTGCACAGTACGGTTAATGTGACACGTTTCGGGTTGAATTTTAAAACCCCAACAGCCGCGGGTGATGTGGGCGGAAAGTTGGAAATGGACTTCTTTGGCGCAGCCACTCGTGATCAGTTTCGCATACGCCATGCTTATTTAACTTTTGATAAATGGCTTATTGGTCAAACGTGGTCAACATTTATCGCACCCGAATATTATCCGGAAACGATTGATGCAGGCACATTTGTAGGCAGTGCATTATTAAGATCACCGCTAGTTCGCTATAGCGATAACTTAACGGCAAATACAAGCTTTGCAATATCGTTTGAAGATCCGAAATATACTGCGACCTCAGACCCAGATAATAAAATGCGTTTACCAGCGTTGGTAGGGCGCTTGAATCATAAATTTGCCAATGGCTCGATGTTATCGGGACGTAGTTTTGTTGCCGAAAAGAGAACGAATAATGATGAAGAAATGTCTTGGGGCGTAGGCTTGGGCGGTAAATACCAAATTACGCCCGATACATTACTCAAAGCCGATTATTACCATGTCAAAGGAGATGGGCGTTTCCTGCTATGGAGTAACAGTGGCTATGCAATAGATGATCAAAACAATATGCATAGCAATGAATTTGATACCGTTTCTTTTGGTATTACTCATCAATTTACACCACAAATTCGTTCAACCTTAGCTTATGGCTATATGAAAGCCAAAGATGATAACCGTTTTGCTGAATTACAACGTAATAGCACCACCCAAAATAAAGAACTTTGGCAGGGCTGGGTGAATGCACTTTATAACCCATACAAACCAATTACCTTGGGCGTCGAATATGTGTATGGCGAACGAGAAACTTTTGATGGACGTAACGGGATTGATAACCGCTTCAATATGATGGCGAGTTATGACTTTTAATTTATTCAATAAAACCTTGAATAATTTGTTTTTTCTTTAGGGTGCAGTATGTCGTTTTAAAAAATTGAATATGAATTTATCTCACAAAGGAGGTGAGTAAATGACAACATCTAAATTAAATGTAAATGAAGTTATTGATCAGGCCAGATTTACCCCTTTTCACTGGAGTATTTTACTTTGGTGTTTATTGATTATTATTTTTGATGGTTACGATCTGGTGATTTATGGCGTGGTATTGCCTTTGCTAATGCAAGAGTGGTCGTTAACAGCTGTACAGGCGGGAATGTTAGCAAGTACAGCACTATGCGGAATGATGTTTGGGGCGATGTTCTTTGGAACATTGGCAGACAAAATAGGTCGTAAAAAGGTAATTTTAATCTGTGTGACTTTTTTTAGTGGTTTCACCTTTTTAGGTGCTTTTGCATCAAGCCCACTTGAGTTCGGGATACTTCGGTTCTTGGCAGGACTAGGCATTGGTGGGGTCATGCCAAATTTAGTTGCACTTACATCAGAATATGCGCCTAAACGTATAAGAAGTACTTTGGTGGGGAGTATGTTTAGTGGTTATGCAATTGGGGGAATTCTTTCAGCATTAATCGGTAGTTATTTGGTTGAAAGTCAGGGGTGGCAAATTATGTTTTTAATTGCCGGTATTCCATTATTTTTATTACCTGTCATTTGGAAGTTTTTACCTGAGTCTTTAACCTTTTTAGTTAAGACAGGTAAGACTGAGCAAGCACAGCGCATTATTCAAAAAATTTCACCTGAACAAAACCTAACGATCAATACGCAATTAGTGCTTAATGAAGATAATGTTCCAACAGGTAGTTCTGTAAAGGGATTATTTCAACAAGGCCGTGCTTTCAATACACTCATGTTTTGGCTCGTGTTCTTTATGTGCTTACTCATGGTGTATGCCTTAAGTAGCTGGTTACCAAAACTCATGCTGGCAGCAGGGTATTCACTCGGAAAGAGTATTTTATTCTTGCTTGCTCTAAATGTTGGCGCAATGATCGGTTCAATCGGTGGTGGTATTTTGTCTGATAAATTCCATTTAAAACCTGTAATTATGGGAATGCTGCTAGCTGGTGTTTTGGCACTGGTCGGTTTAGGCTTTAAGTCACCAGCCTATGTTTTATATGGTTTGGTGACTGTTGCAGGAGCAGCAACGATTGGTACTTCAATTCTTCTTTATAGTTACGTTGCACAATATTATCCATTAAGTGTGCGCTCTACTGGAATTGGTTGTGCCTCTGGCGTTGGTCGTATTGGGGCAATTGTTGGACCTATCTTAACGGGCCTGTTATTAGGTTTAGAGTTACCACATAAGATGAATTTTGTGATGATCGCAATTCCTGCAATTTTAGCGCTTTTCGCCGTCATGGTTTTAAGACGATATGCAGCTGAAAAACAGCCTATTACACCAAAACTTAATGTCGAGTTAGAGGGGAATTAATCAATATGGATACGGGTAGGAAACAAATTCCTATCCGTATCTGGATGTTTTATTGATTAATTAATTGGTTTAAATCAACTAGATTTGCCATTTGTTGATTACCACGGTCATTCGGATGTAAATGATCTCCTGAATCATAAATTGGATTTAATCGATCAGGATGTTTAGGGTCTTTTAAACCTTGCTCAAGATCAAGTACTCCATCAAATGTATGGCTGGTTCTGATCCAGTGATTAATGCGCTGGCGTAATTCATCTTTGTTAGGCTGATAATAGTTATCAAGAGGAGTATTTGGTAAAGCTCCCGAAAATGGTAATAAGGTTGCTCCAATCACTTGAATACCTTGGCGATGTGCTTCATCTACAACACGTTTATAACCTTGAGTGAGTGCTTCAAAACTCGGTATTTGTTGTTTAGGTGCAAAAGCAGTACCGGGCCATGAAATATCATTAATACCCACCAGAACAATTAATGTTTTCACACCTGAATATTGAAATACTTCTTTTTGTAAGCGTTCTAAAGCACTGTCACCCATACCGTCTGTAAGTAATCGATTCCCTGAAATTCCACTGTTAATGACTGCTATTTGATGTGGCGATAACCGTTTAGCTAAAAAGTCGGTCCATCTCGTATTTGCATCTAAAGTTGCAGTTGCACCGTCGGTAATTGAATCTCCAATGACTGCAACAACATGTGCTTTACGCTTTGGTTTTACTTCTACAGCTGATAATAATAATCGTGCGGTTGTTTTTTTGGCACTGCTAGGCGTATTTAAGTTCGCGGTCTGGTTACCCGTAATGAGCCAACTGGTTTGTTTCGCATCCCAATGAAAAGTTTTAAATGTAGTTGGCCTTTGAATAAAGGTATTTACCATTAACTGTGCATGATCTGGAACAGGGAGCTGAATTGGATCACTCATCAGTTGTTTGCCTGGTAAAATTTGTGCTTTAAGCTTTCCAGAGAAATAAACTGGATAAGCATTCTTTGATTTAAGACTTTGTCCTTTGACTAGCCCCACGGTAGTTTTATCAATATAGAGCGGTTGATCGCCATATTGATTGGTAAAAACGAGTCTAATAGCTTCACCACCTAAACTAATTTGACTAATTTGTTTAATGGTCTGATTCGATATTTGATTGGGAATATTGGTCGGGAAAACGAAATCTTTATTCCAGACTTTTTGGGGACTAGCTGCCCAAGTGGTAACCCACTGGCTCTTTTGTACTTCTGCTTGTGCAAAGCTCGTAAATAAAACAAGAGAGAATAGGGCGGGTTGATAAAGTTTCATCTCGTGAACTCTTTAAAATAAATTAAAGTTATCTTGAAACAAATTACTGGCTTGTTATAGCAACATAAGCGGAATAAGATTTGTGAATGAAATTCATAAATAGATTTTGTTATGTCATATTTTGATATTAATCGGTCTGGGGAGTTGGCAATTTTTATTCGAGTGGTCGAGTTAGGAAGCTTTTCAGCAGTCGCAAGAGCTTGTGACATGACGCCGTCTGCTGTGAGTAAGTTAATTTCACGCTTAGAAAAAAGACTTGGCGTCAGACTACTGAACCGTTCAACACGCCAGTTTCAGCTTACCAGTGAAGGATGCCAATTTTATGAGCAAGGCATTCAAATCCTGAACGATCTAGACGAGCTTGAACAATCTGTTACTGCAAACCATATACCGCAAGGGCGAATTAGAATTCATACCAGTCTTTCATATTGGACGCATTTTTTATTGCCTTGTATTTCTCTATTTAACGAGCGCTACCCACAAATAGAATTAGAAGCTCATTTGAGTGATGAAGTCATTAATTTAGTTGAGCAAAGAATTGATGTTGCAATTCGCACGGGACCTTTGAAAAGCTCAAATTTGGTTGCTCGCTCACTCGGAAGCACTCAGAAACATTATGTATGTTCACCTACCTATATTGAAAAGAATGGTTATCCGCAGCATCCAGAAGAGTTATACGAACATCAGCTTTTAGACGTAAGTTACCAACGTCAAAATAAAACGTGGCTTTTTAAAAAAGACGATCAAGAAATCACACTTGCTCCCACTAAGGTTTTAAGAGTAAATCATGGAGAAGCCATCTTACAGTTAGCGCTTGCAGGTGCTGGTATTGCACAGCTTAACCAGTTCCAAGTCAAAAAAGCTTTAGAACAAAAACAGTTGGTCAAAATCCTTGAAGACTGGAATATCAAGGCTTCAGAAGAATTTCATGCTGTTTGGATAGGACATGATAAATATGTCCCTAAGCGCGTAAGGGCTTTTTTAGATTTCTTGGTAGAGCATGCAAAAGTTAGTTAATTGAGTCTTTTCTTGCGCTTAACTGACATTGGTGCATAGTTTCATTCATAGTTTCCACAAAGTGCATATTCGCATTAATATTTTGTAAGCTTACTTTGGGTAAGTTCTCTACAAACTGCGGCGAATAATGTTTTTCTAAAGAGTTATAAATACAGTTGCATTGTGAAAGTGCACGACCTGCCCAAACACAATGTGTATTAAATTCATTTTTACTGATAGACCTGCAACCTAATAAACTTATAGAACTTATTAATAGGGTGCAGATTAAAACAATACGATATAAAAAAAACATCATTATTGCTCTTCATTGGTTGTTGTTATCGTTAAGTCATGTTTATAGAAATTTTCTAGTCTTTATCGAGCGTTAAATATGGAAATATTTACTCTGAAAAGATAGCAAAGCAGAAACATAAAACTGTAGGATATTTTCTTGAAAATATTTTCAGTTAAGTCGATAACGTGATGAAGAGTAGAAGAAAAAACACGATATAAAATAATAGTCATTAGAGACTCCTTGATGAAAGAAGTTGCGCCCAATCACTGCTATTAATTATGGTGGTGAAACGAAAGAGGGTTAGCAGACTGATACCTAAGAAACCAGCACACCCGAAGGTGTCCCACTCCCGTTCCTCCGTCAAAGGCACGAGGGCTACACACCAAAAAACTTGTTTTTAGTGCGCTTAGGTAGACGGTCTGCTAAAACCGACTGACAAAATAGGTCAGCCGGAGCATCATAAGCTGAGCCTTAAAGCGGGTCAATTGCAAAAATAAAAGATTGGTTTATATAAACAAATATTAATATTTTTAAATTTTCATTAATAAAATAATGAGTTATTTAGAATTGAAAATATTGAATAATGGTTCAATAGAGGTTAAAAAATAATTTTTAATGTTTATATATCAAATATTTATTAATTGTTTATTTATATAGTGTTTGCAAGTAATGACTTATTTCAACATAAGTCAAAAAAGAGCGGGAAATTTTGATTTTATGAATATCATGTAATTAAATAAATAGCCGTTGCCAAATTTTAATTAAAATATCAATTGCAAGAAAAGTAATTTTTTAACATTTATATTATTTAGATTTTTACAAAAGCTTGCACAACCTACAAAACTTAAGAGAACCACAGCGGTAGGCCAACATAAGATAATGTTATTCATAAGCCTACATCTTAAGATTTATAAGGGTGACCTCAATGTTAAGAATTTTTTGTGCAGTGAGTATGGTAGTTGCAATCGCAATGGGTATGAGTGCATGCCAAGATCGAAATTCAACAGATGATGATGGAACACATGGCTCGAATGACCCAGCAACTACTCAACAAATGGAAAAAAACTCATAATTATTTCGCTTAAGGAAACTCACATTTATGTGGGTTTTCTTATCGTTATTTTCTATAAAATATGTAACATAATAAAAAAGGCAATCATATAAAAATATAAAATTAATCAATAAATTAGTGTCTTATAGCCTTTATATTAATTTGTTGTTATTGAATTGTTTCCTCAGTAAATTATAGTTTCAAAAAATTAATAAAATAAACACAATAAATTACTTATATTTATCCAAAATTCATTTTAGAGAAAACAATTTTTAAAGGTAAGGATATGCCCCAGTACTTAAAATTAGCTGAGAAAATCTATCAAAATGTTAAGGAAAAAAAAGGGTTTGTAGATGATCCTATGGAAGATCTTAACAATTTAATGATTGAGCTTAGACATGAGATTAAGGGGACAAAACTTAAACTTTTATACAATTATATTGATTTTGCTGAATTGCTGATTAAACCTCTTCAGGAATCTAAAATTAAATTAGATTTAAGTATTATTCCGAAGAGTAAAAACACACAAGAATTTGTATTATGGCTTGCAGGGTTTATTGAGCGTATTACTACAGGTGGCCAAGAAAAGTTACCGCCAATTCGCGATAAAGTTGCATTACCTGCATATGCTTATGAAGAAACATATCCTGCTAAAGAAACTCCTGTGAATAACGGGGAAGAAATTATTGAATATTTTAAGAAAAACCAAAACTGAAATTTTGTTTACGTACGGCTCAAGTCTATTGCTAGGCTTTTATGTTAAATAAATGGGAAAAACCAGTAACTTTAGTTAAGAGATAAGGTGGCGGTATGTTTGTATATTTTACTGATGGAACTTGCATTAATGATTCTGAAATTTATGGTGTGAAAGCCAAGCAAGAACAAAACAGATATGTAGTAGAAGTTACGATCAAGCCAACACATACTCTTTCTACAATGCCGGATGTACAATTTAAAAAAGAAATTTTTGATGATCCGCACCAAGCCAATCAATATCTTAGTAATAATTTTAATATGCCGCCGTTTTTCTAATATAAATACTTCAAATAATAAAAAAGCTTATTTCCCAGGGCCAATAGGAAATAAGCTATATGCTTTGGACCAATTAAGGATGTTACATGTCATCCCATGCATCTTTAATGGCTTGTTTTGCATGTTCCCATTTTAATCGGGACTCAGCTTTGAGCTCTTCCCATTTTTGTTGCAAGCTACCTTCCATCTCTTCAAACTGAGTTCCTTCTTTAGATTCTGAACGGGCACGATGACCTAGTTCATAAGCTGCAGAAAAATCACGATCATAATCCAGATCTGGCGTAGTTAATTGAGCTTCTTGATAATAAGGTCGAGTAAGATAACTTTCTCGCCAGCGAGAGTCAGAATAATTATGGTCGCCAGCTACAAGTTGAGCATGGTCTGTATTTTGATCTGTCATCAGTTTTTCCTCTTCTCTTATTTAATTTTATGCTTATGTTAAATTTAGGAAGGTGAGGGCACCTTCCTAAATAAAATGAATGACCGCATCAAATGACATTTAATTCAACAACGGATTAGCGTTGCTGATTATTGTTATTTGAGTTTTGTTGGCCTGAATCTTTTTGATTAGAGCCTTGTTGTTGGCGGCGGTTGTCATTTTGCTGTTGTTGCTGATTGTTTTGTTGCTGTTGATCGTTTTGCTGTTGGTTGCCTTGTTGCTGCTGGTTGTTACGGTTGTCGTTTTGCTGTTGTTGTTGCTGCTGATTATTGCGTTGATTGCTTTGATTATTAGTAGTGCTCATCTTTAATTACCTCATATCATTTATGATGTGTGTTTTATCTGAGAGCTTCAGATAGGTTCATTAAAACATGAAAATTTTTAATGTGTAGCGTTGGGGTGTTACCCTATATTTAAATGTAAATTTAAAAATTAAATAAAACCTTGATTTCTATAAAATGTAATTTTAATGATTAAACATAATTAATATGAATATAGTTAAAATTACATTTGGGTACATAGAGGTTAAATAAAAACTATGATTATTTCTAAATGTGTATTTGTTATCTTTTATAAAAGAATTCTATTTTTTATTATCTAATATTATGCATTTAATATCTTGTGTAATGTAATAGAGTAATTGTATAAGTTTAAGGCTAGGAGGTCCTTTAAATATACGTCTGAAATTATAAAAATTATCTTTATAATAAATAGAATAAAAAAAGGTGCCTACAGGTTTTTCTTGAGTTTCAGAGCCTCCTTTTTTTAATAACCCAGTACAAGCGATATAAAGGTCGGCATGTAAAAGTTCTTTACCTTTTTTGATCATTTCTACAGTGACTTGCATCGACTCAGGTGTGTATTTTTCAATGAGTTCAGGTGAAATGTGAAGTGTATTTTCTTTTACACGTAAGTCGTAACTAACTAAGCTTCCAATAAGAATGTCACCAGAATAGGGGCTTAAAGAAAAACGGTAAGCGAGATAACCCGCCGAAGCACTTTCAAAAAATGCGATTTTAATTTTTTCTTGTGCTAGTAATTTGCAACATGAGTTAAACATTTGTTTTCTCCCTAAAACTGTTTTAATTTATTTATAAAATTAATTTTAATTTCTTTTTGTTAAGTTTTTAGCCTTTATAATTTTAAAAGTAACTCAAATGTAAATTTAGTTTGTTATTTATATATTTTTTATAAAAACAGATAGTTAAATTATTCTAAAGTTGAGAATGTAAGTTTGTGTTATTATTTATGTTATTGAATTTTAATGATTTAAAAATATATGAGATTTCTTAATAACGTAATATAACAAAGATAGGCTGGGATTATAGTTTGGTTAAAGTATGGTAATTTATATCTCACTAAAGGAGAATAGAAATGCCTGTTGTAGTGAAAAAAAGATTATTAGACCTATTACAAGATAATCAACAGAACTATTACGAATTATTCGTTTTTTTCCTTGATCCTGATATTTCTAGTTTTGAAAAAGAGAAGAAAGCACGAGATTTCCTTGTTAAAGAAATAGATAAAATAAATGAAAATGAAATAGATTTTCCTGCAACTATAAATATGGTTAAAGAATGGTGTGTAAATGACAATAAACAAAATTGTGAGTTATTTCAGGCTTATTTAAATCGTAGACAAAGTGGGGGTGAGAGAGAGTATTTCCAGAATGTCGGTCAGGCATTTGAATTTTTAATTAAGGTCTCTCCAACTAAAAAGGTAGATGGTGCATGGTTATATAGTTCAGTTCACTACTGGAACGATCCGGTTTTTCATGACCTTATTATTACCTATCTAGAAGAGCTTGGACTCGGTGAGCCGAAAGCAAATCACGTCTGTATCTATGAAGACTTGCTGCGTAGTCTAGGACTCGATAGTTTTGATCTGCTTTTAGAGGATGAATACTATCATAATGCCGTGATTCAGCTGGCGCTTGGCTATGCTCCACCTGAGTTTATTCCCGAAATTGTCGGCTTCAATTTAGGTTATGAGCAACTGCCACTGCATTTACTCATTAGTAATTATGAGCTTGCAGAACTGGGTATTGATTCTAAATATTTTAATTTGCACATCACTATCGACAATATTGATAATGGACATGCAGATAAAGCAATTAAAGTTATAGAAAATATTTACGATAAATACAGAGATAAAGAAGCTTTCTTTAATAAATTAAAACGTGGTTTTGCTCTTAATAACCATGGTGTTTCTTCTTCAAAAATTATTAAAAATTTAAATCTTGAAGATTTAGTCCTTAAAATTTTAAAAAGAAAAGCGCTCGTGGGGCAGCTAATACATAACGAAACCAGACAGTTTGGATGCAAAACCATTAACCAATGGTTATCAAATCCAGAAGACGTTAAAGGCTTAGTTACACATCTCATTGATCACAAGTGGATTAAATTGAATACCGATCCTGAACAGAGCGTATTCTGGCGAATGATTAATGAAGAAAATGGAAAAATGTTTGGGGTATTTAACCCTGTAGAACGACAAATTATTCATGACTGGATTGCAGGTAGTGATCATTCTTCTAACTACTTGGCCTACAGCAGGGAACTTAAGAATAGCCAGCGCATTCAAGATTATCTGTTTAGCTATATTTCTGATGGCGAACTGGATGCCCTCCAAGAGCGTATACGTCAGACACCTGATCTTGCCATAAAAATATGCAAGCTGACTCCGTTTTTGGCCCCAGATTCACACCATAAAAGCATTGGGCTCTGGAGCACACGTAAATATGTCGAGCTCCTTTTTCCATATTTAAGTTCCTTTAACAAAACTAACTCTTGAAGTTTTTAATTCACCCCACGTTTAACTTTAAAACATAGGTAATGAACATGACTGATAATGTTAAATCAACAAATAAAACAAGTGAAATGGCTGGTGCTGACGCTGCAAATAAAGCCAATACTACCCAAAAAACTGAACAATTAGACTCAGTCAGAGACGATGCAACCAATGAAGCATTAACCACAAATCAAGGGGTTAAAATTGCTGATAACCAGAATAGTTTAAGAGCAGATATTCGCGGTTCGACACTATTAGAAGATTTTATTTTACGAGAAAAGATTACTCATTTTGACCATGAACGTATTCCTGAGCGTATTGTGCATGCACGTGGCGTGGGTGCTCATGGTTACTTTCAGGCTTATGAAGGAAATGAGCGCTTAACAAAAGCTGGTTTTTTGACTGACCCAACCATTCAAACTCCAATTTTTGTACGCTTCTCAACAGTGCAGGGACCACGTGGTTCTGCTGACACCGTTCGTGATATTCGTGGTTTTGCCATTAAATTTTATACCCAAGAGGGTAATTTTGATTTAGTCGGCAACAATGCGCCTGTGTTTTTTGTGCAAGATGGGATTAAGTTTCCAGACTTTGTTCATGCAGTAAAACCTGAGCCAGATACAGAAATACCAACAGGAGCAACTGCACACGATACTTTTTGGGATTTTGTGTCTTTAGTGCCTGAGTCAGCACACGCGGTGATTTGGGCTATGTCAGACCGTGCAATTCCACGTAATTTACGCTCAATCCAAGGGTTTGGGGTTCATACATTCCGTCTCATTAATGCCGAAGGAAAATCACATTTTGTGAAATTCCACTGGACCCCTAAACAAGGTTTAAGCGCTTTAGTTTGGGATGAAGCTCAAAAGCTTGCAGGTAAAGACCCGGATTTCCACCGACGTGATCTCTATGAAGCGATTGAAAATGGGGTTTATCCTGAATGGGAACTCGGTGTACAAATTGTTGAAGAAGAAGACGAGATGAGCTTTGACTTCGACTTATTGGACCCAACAAAAATTATTCCTGAAGAGTTGGTTCCAGTGACACCAATTGGCCGATTTGTTTTAAATAGAAATGTAGATAATTTCTTTGCAGAAACAGAGCAGGTGGCTTTCTGTCCGGGACATATTGTGCCGGGGATTGATTTTACAAATGACCCGCTTCTACAAGCACGTCTATTTTCATACACCGATACCCAGTTAAGCCGTTTAGGTGGACCAAACTTCCATCAAATTCCGATCAATAAACCTGTATGCCCATTCCACAATAATCAACGTGATGGTATTCACCAGCATACGATTCATAAAGGGCAGGCTTCATATCAACCAAACTCAATTGATAATGATTGGCCAGCCGAAACCCCACCTGCTGCTTCAAACGGCGGTTTTGAAAGCTATCCTGAACAGATTAGCGGACACAAACTTCGTCAAAGAAGCGAAACTTTTTCTGATCATTTTTCTCAACCGCGCCTTTACTACAAGAGCCTTGCCCCTCATGAGCAAAAGCATGTGGTCGATGCCTATACTTTTGAATTAAGTAAAGTGCAACGAAAACACATTCGTGAGCGTCAAGTTCAACAAATTTTGGCAAATATTGATCTTGACTTAGCACGACAAGTAGGCGCTAATTTAGGAATTGAAGTGCCTGATTTGACACTAGATTATAAAAAAACTGCAGTTGAAAAATCGGCTAAATTATCTTTCTTGGCTTTCCCGCCCCAAGATATTCAAGGTCGAAAAGTTGCAGTACTTATTCATAATTTAGTGAAATCTGATGCATTAGAAGCTATGAAAAACTGGGCAATTAAAGAAGGGGTGACTCTTCATTTATTAGCGCCAAGCTTAGCTCCTGTAAAAGATCATCAAGACAGTATTATTACTGCTGATGGCATGCAAATGGCTGAACCTTCAATTGCTTACGATGCAGTGATTATTCCTGATGGCGATAACTTAAACGCTGTCATGCAAGACGGAGTGACTCGCCATTATCTATTAGAGGCTTACAAGCATTTAAAACCAATTGCGTTTTTAGGTAATAAATCTGATTTACTTGAACCGCTAGGTTTAGTTCCCGATGAAGGCACTCTAGTTGGAGATGAATTCCAGCCGATTGCTGAAAAGTTCAAAAACCTGATTATGGCTCATCGTGTTTGGTCACGAGAACCAATAGCTGCCCACATACCAGCTTAAAAAACAAAAAGCCCTGAAAGTTTTAACTTTCAGGGCTTTTTTATATTTTAGGAATTAACCATTTACGATTTGACCACCATTTACATGAATGACCTGACCTGTAATATAACTTGCATCATCTGAGGCAAGAAAAAGATAGGCGGGAGCAACTTCACTTGGTTGTCCCATTCTTCCCATTGGGGTATCTTTACCAAATTCTTTAACGGTTTCTGCATCGAAACTGCTTGGAATTAATGGTGTCCAGATGGGTCCTGGTGCAACACCATTTACCCGAATTCCTTTTTTCTGTTTCATTAAATTGTTCGATAAGCTACGCGTAAAAGTCGTAATCGCACCTTTGGTACTTGCATAATCAATGAGCTCATCATGGCCTTGATAGCTGGTAATACTGGTGGTGTTAATAATACTGTCACCTTCTTCCATATAAGGAATGGCTTCTTTAGTAAGATAAAACATTGGGAAAATATTAGTTTTAAATGTCTTTTCTAATTGCTCATTACTAATACTTTCAATTTCTTTTTGTTGATATTGCACACCAGCGTTATTCACTAAAATATTAATTTTGCCGTAATGTTGTAGAACTTTATCAATATCGAGTTTTGCAACATCTGGGTCAGAAATATCACCTTTTAATAAAAGGCAATGTTGTCCTTCTCTTTCAACGAGTTGTTTAGTGATTTCGGCATCTTGATCTTCTTCGAGATAAAGTATCGCAATATCAGCGCCCTCACGAGCAAACAATACTGCGACAGAACGACCTATACCGCTATCGCCACCACTAATAACGGCAACTTTATCTTTTAGCTTATCGCTACCTTTATGGGTACTTTTTATTATCTCAGGTTCAGGATGCATTTTTTCCTGATCACCTGGTTGATGAGATTGAACTTGTGCGGGGGCAGATGTTGGATACTGGTTTGTTGAGTTTTCCATTTTTAAATACCTCGGTTGTAATATCTAATTTTCATATAGTGAGCTGTTACCGCGTAAATGTGAGTAAAATGAATTTTTTAATAAGTTGTCTTTGTTATTTTATTTGTAAGGATGTAAAAAAATATTTTATATTTGAGGGCTAAATAATATCGATTAACTTGATTTTGTTTTTATCAATCATGCTTTCAATAATAGATCTATTTCCTGTATCCTCTAACCAGTTTTCTATCGGTATATTATTAGATAAGTCTAATATTTTTTTAATAATTTCTTTTGCTCCATCTATATTTCCTGAATTTTTATTATTTTTAATAGCTATATTATCTAGCAACAGTTTTATATCTTCATGTTCTATATTTTTTGACTTAATAATATATAAGTCTCTTTGGAAGGGATGACTTGCATGAGGTGGGTCTAATCTATAGCTCCATTCTTTGTCATAGTCCTGCCATGAGTTTTTGGACTTAATATGTCCTAATAAAATTTCAGGGATAGAAATATGAATATATTGTAGAGCTGACTGTTGATTTTTTAATTGCATAGTTAAGTTACTCAAACCATCTTATTAAAATTAGTTTTAAATATTCATATTAATCTCTCAAGTAAATTAATTCTGAAAATGTAATGATATATGTTATTGTTTTTTAATTAAAATAATTGTTTGTTTGTTATTTTCTCAATAGACCTGATGTTGTGTTATTTTACTGTTTTGTACATTTTGAAATTTTTTGTTATCAGTTAAATTATTTTAACTGTGTTTGTAAAACTATATTATAGTGTACTATTAGGTAATAATGAGTATGTTCATTATTTAAAGAGTAAAATTATTAATAATTAAAATTTTTAAAATATTTTAAAAATAATACGTTTATAATAAATTTCATTTTTTGATTGATATACATTTAAAAGGATTGATACATCACTTGGGTGGGAAAATATTATAGATATTCTATTGTTATTAAATCCGTTAACTAAAAGCGGTAGTGACTATAATTAAATATAGGAAGATATAACTATGGCTAATACTAGATATGAAGATGATGATAACAATAGAACAGGTACTTCAAATCGTGGATTTGCAAGTATGGATCCTGAAAGAGTACGAGAAATAGCCAGCAAAGGTGGGCGAGCTGCTCACGCGAGTGGTAATGCTCATGAGTTTACCTCTGAAGAAGCTCGTGAAGCTGGCCGAGCAGCCCATGCAAGTGGTAACGCTCATGAATTTACGTCTGAAGAAGCGCGTGAAGCGGGTGCATTAAGCCATAAAAATGATGGCCGTAATGGTCGTGGCCGCGGTCGTGATGATGACGACGATGATGACGATCGCGGTAGCCGCTCAGGTGGTCGAGGCCGAAGCCGTTACGACGACGATGATGACGATGATCGCGGTGGCCGTTCAAGCGGACGAGGCCGAGGTCGCAGCCGTGATGATGACGATGATGACGACGATCGCGGTGGCCGTTCAAGCGGACGAGGCCGAGGTCGCAGCCGTGATGATGACGATGATGATGACGATCGCGGTGGCCGTTCAGGTGGACGAGGCCGTGGCCGCAGCCGTGATGATGACGACGATGATGACGATCGCGGTGGCCGCTCAGGTGGTCGAGGCCGAGGTCGCAGCCGTGATGACGACGATGATGACGACGATCGCGGTGGCCGTTCAGGCGGACGAGGCCGTGGCCGCAGCCGTGATGATGACGATGATGATCGCGGTGGCCGCTCAGGTGGTCGAGGCCGAGGTCGCAGCCGTGATGATGACGATGATGATGATCGTGGTGGTCGCTCAGGCGGACGAGGTCGTGGCCGCAGCCGTGATGACGACGATGATGACGATCGCGGAGGCCGTTCAGGCGGACGAGGTCGTGGCCGCAGTCGTGATGACGATGATGATGACGATCGCGGAGGCCGTTCAGGTGGACGAGGCCGTGGCCGCAGCCGTGATGACGATGATGATGATGATCGCGGTGGCCGCTCAGGTGGTCGAGGCCGAGGTCGCAGCCGTGATGATGACGACGATGATGATCGCGGTGGCCGTTCAGGTGGACGAGGCCGTGGCCGCAGCCGTGATGACGATGATGATGATGATCGCGGTGGCCGCTCAGGTGGTCGAGGCCGAGGTCGCAGCCGTGATGATGACGACGATGATGATCGCGGTGGCCGTTCAGGTGGACGAGGCCGTGGCCGCAGCCGTGATGACGATGATGATGACGATCGCGGTGGCCGTTCAGGTGGACGAGGTCGTGGCCGCAGTCGTGATGACGACGATGATGATGATCGCGGTGGCCGCTCAGGTGGTCGAGGCCGAGGTCGCAGCCGTGATGACGATGACGATGATGATCGCGGAGGCCGTTCAGGCGGCCGAGGTCGTGGTCGCAGCCGTGATGACGATGATGATTATGATGGCCGTGGTCAAAACTCTCGTAATCAAAAACGTGATGCCTACGGACGTTTTACGTCTTAAGCAGAATGTTTTAAAAACAAAGGAGGCTTTTGCCTCCTTTGTTTTTAGCTTACTTACTGTATTTACTGAGGGAGAGGTTGTAGGCCTTTTACAATATCAAGGTATTCAGAACCGTTTAACCAAAAAGATTTTTTCAAAAAAAGTGTCGTCATAATACTTTCGGCTGCTTCGCTATCTGGATTTTCACAAAATAATCCGTAGCTTTCACCTAAAACCGCATCATTTTCAATTAGGCGAATATAGTAAGCATGTTGCTCATTTGCATAACCTAAAACCGCATCACGTTGATTTTTCATTTCGCATGTCTCCATACCAAAAACTGAATTTAACCAGAATGTTAAGTGTTCAGAATCTCATTTGATAAAAATCAAAAAAACAGTCAGCGATAACGACTATTTCGAAATAGGTTTTGATTTTCTTCAAATTGCCATTTTGGTTAAAACATCCCTGTTAAAAGCAAAATGGATTAAAATCTGATCATGAGATTTATTGTTATGCAAAAAAAATATTTCGTCAACTTGAAAATGTAACTTTTTCAAGTTACATTGTTTGTGTAGGATTTGAACAGTGGAATGGAGGCAATATGCCAAAGAAAAAAGAGTTCGAGCATGGCGGTGTACGAGAAAATGCCGGACGTAAAGCACAGTTCAATGAACCCACCAAAGTCATTCGTGTTCCCGAGTCTCAAGTTAACTTTATCAAAAATTGGTTACTGAATAATGTCAAAACCAATAACTTGACTGACTTTAACTCAAAACTTAATGTCCAACAGGTCCACCCGAATAACGATAAAATTTACCACATTCCTTTGGCAACTGAACGTGTTGCGGCAGGTTTTCCTTCACCTGCACAAGATGATATTGAGCAAGCACTCGATTTAAATGAATATTTAATTAGAAATGAAAATGCCACGTTTATTGTCAAAGCCAACTCTTTGTCAATGTTAGATGCTGGAATTGATATTAATGATCCGCTTATTGTGGATCGTAGCATTTCCGCTAAATCGGGTGATATTGTGATTGCACTCATCGATAATGATTTCACTGTGAAGCGCTTAATGATTGATAGTCAATTTCATCCACCTAAAGTTTGGCTAAAAGCAGAAAATCCTGATTATCAGAATATTTATATTGAAGAGGGGCAAGAACTGGTTATTTGGGGAGTCGTGACTTATAACCTCAAACGAATGAGATAATTTTTCTTATATTTTATTATTCAAGTTACTGACCCGAAAAGTGAGTCAGTAACTTTTTGCTGAATGACTTTTAAATTTGTCCAATCAATAAACATGTTGCGATAACAACCATCAAACCACCTGAAAAACGGCCGACTAATTGTGCTGCTTGTGGTCTGGTTTTCAAAATAGCCTCTGAACCATAACCCACCATTAAGTAAATTATCGCGCAGCTAATCATGTGGACAACACCAAAGGCAAGAATTTGTGTTGTTACTGACCATGAAGCAGTAGTATCAATAAACTGAGGAAGCAGGGCTAAAAAGAGTAAAAAAACTTTCGGGTTTAATCCACTCACGTAAACGCCTTTGGTTGCCCAGCTCAACCATGACTGAGCTTTTTCAGAACCAGATTCGTTCGGAGTAGGAGGGGTAAGTAATAAGTTTATTCCCATCCATAACAAATAAGCAGAACCCGCAACAGTAAGAATCATTAGAGCAGTTGGATTATTTGCTACAAGCAGACCAACACCAGCTGCTACCAATAAAATCGTAATAAAGTGTCCAAATAGCATACCTGCGACGGCGGGTACGACGACTTTGCCTTTAATCCCTGCTGAAATGGCATAGGCCCAGTCTGCCCCTGGCGTAATAATAAAAAGAATGGAGACACTCCAAAATGCAATAAAAATGTTAAAAGCCATATGCTTATCTCAGCAAATTATTTTCCAAAGGTTTCGCTCGTGGTTTAGAAAAAATCCCTATTTATTCGAGCTTGTTGAAAATAATATGCTCATGTATTTAGAATGTGCTTTTAAATGTTTGCTCATATCACACTCATTTGGGGTAAATTTTTCTAAATGGATCGCACAGATAAAAAGATTCTTGCTGAATTGCAATTGAATGGCCGATTATCTATTACTGAATTGGCAGAAAAAGTCGGTTTGAGCATTTCACCTTGTCACAGACGAGTGAAGGCTTTAGAAGAGTCAGGAGCTATCAAAGGTTATCGGGCAGAGCTCGACCCAAACTTAGTTGGATTTGAATTTTCAGCGATTGTTTTTATTACGCTTAAAGAAGGTGATAAACAGGCGGTTGAGAAGTTTGAAAATGCTGTGATTGATATTCCACAAATTATTCAGGCGCAGCGCTTATTTGGTGAGCCAGACTATTTGCTGCATGTGGTGGCTAAAGATTTACCTGCTTTCCAGCGTTTGTACGATGAAAAATTATCTGCTATTCCCAGTGTGCAACGACTCATCTCAACCATTGTGATGAAAGATGTGGTGCCTGAACGTTTATTTCCGATTGGCTAAGAATCCTCAGATATAAAAAAGAAGCTTTAAAGCTTCTTTTTTAGTTTTAAGAATACTTAAGCATCGAGTGTTTTACACAAAGAACAGATCGTACCGTTATGTTTATGAGAGAACATAATATCTGGACGTTCATAACCTTGCTCACATACGCGGCAGTGATAAACGGTTGCTACAGGAGTACCTTCAGCATCATAACGTGGTTCTTTAATACCGTCATCGTGTGACTTGATGTAGTATTTTCCTTTGGTTAATAAGCCCATGATTGGTGTTAATACAAAAGCAAGCACAAGTGCGATAAGCGGTGAGTAAGGTGCCAAGAAACTACCGAGTAAGCCGAAGAATGCTGCAATCGATAAGCCTGCTGATACAAGGAATGCAACCATACCGACAGGGTTTACGTTGTATAGCATGTCACGACGATATTCCGGCTCTTTAGGTGAAAGTTTTAAAACATATTTGTTGATTGAAATGTCTGTTGCAACAACTACAACCCATGCAATTGCAAAGTTTGAATAGAATCCTAAGATTTTACCCAGTACCGCAAACATATTGCCTTCCATCAAAGCAAGTGCAATTGCCAAGTTCACCATCACAAACACAATACGACCAGGATAATGTTTGCTTATACGTGTGTAGGCACTTGTCCATGCAAGGGAACCAGAGTAAGCATTGGTCACATTAATTTTAATTTGAGAAATAACCACCAAAATCACTGCAAGTGTTAAAGCAGCCCAACCCGGAAGCATGTCATGAAACGCCGCATTAAACTGTTGAACAGGTTCAGTACTGTTTACGCCCGGTATTTTAGTAAGTAAATAGAAACCTAAAAATGCCCCAATAATTTGTTTAATTGCCCCTAAAATCACCCAACCTGGACCTGCTGAAATAACCGCAGCCCACCATGCTTTGCTATTTTCTTTTGTTTTAGCAGGCATGAAACGTAAGTAATCAATTTGCTCACCAATTTGCATAATTAGGGATAAGCATATACCCGCACCCAGCATGATTGCAGCCATGTCTACAGTTGCAAAACCTTCGTTACCTGTGAAAGTTGCAAACTGGCTGACTAAGGTAGGTTCTTGATAAATCAGATAGGCCACAGGACCAATCATCAGCACGAGCCAAAGCGGGGTAGTCCAGACTTGTAATTTACTTAAGGCTTTCATGCCGTAAATCACCAGCGGTATGACCATAACTGTTGAGATGAGGTAACCTGCCCAAAGCGGAATGCCTAAACCGAGCAATAACCCTTGCGCCATGATTGAACCTTCAAGGGCAAAGAAAATAAAGGTAAAACTGGCGAAAATGATACTGGTCAGGACCGAACCGATATAACCAAAACCTGCACCGCGGGTAATCAAGTCAAGATCGATGTTATAGCGCGCTGCGTAGTAGGCTAAAGGAATGCCGGTTAAGAAGATAATAATCGCTGCAAATAAAATGGAGAAAACAGCATTGGTTGTTCCGTAAGACATACCAATACTGGCGCCAATAGAAAAGTCAGCAAGATAGGCAATACCACCAAGAGCAGTAATAGCGACAACTTTGGGACTCCAGCGCCGAAAGCTGTGTGGAGCATAACGTAAAGTATAATCTTCTAAGGTTTCATTCACTGCTTTTTGTGAATCTGTACCTTGCACAGTGTCCAGATTTGGATGTTCAGATACACTCATAACATCAATCTCCCAATCATTTTCGGTCAATCAACACAAATATTGATCATTGTTTTTTGATGGTTTTGAGTGTGTGATTTTTGGGAAAAATTGAAAATACGTTATTTTGCGTATATGTGCGTATTTGAGAAAATCGCCATGATAAATGACTTTTGGCATAAGGATTGCTGGGTTTAATGCAGCCACATCCGAAACATGAGTGTTATGCCAGATTCTTCACGCCCCCAACAAGCGCCACAACGTGTGATCAAAACACGCCGTGAATATAATATTTGGGTGGCAGATGAAAGTATCGAAGATTATGCGCTCCGCTATGCACCTACCTCAGTAAGAAAATGGTCACCTTGGACTGTTACCAATACCGCAATTTCAACAGTCAGCTTTTTGGCGATGGAAGCCATTGGGGCGACCATGCTTTGGCAGTATGGCTTTAGCAATGCAGTCTGGGCAGCAATTGTCGTATGTACCATTATATTTTTAACCAGTTGGCCGATTAGTTACTACGCCGCAAAATATAATGTAGATGTTGATCTGCTTACTCGTGGTGCAGGTTTTGGCTACATTGGCTCGACCATTACATCTCTAATTTATGCCAGCTTTACCTTTATTTTGCTTGCCTTTGAAGCCGCAATTATGGCAATGGCACTTGAGCTTGCTTTAGGCATTCCGCAAGTTATTGGTTATTTAATTTCTGCCTTAGTGATTTTGCCTTTAGTGGTCAAAGGCATTGGTTTTATTAATAAAGTTCAGGCAATCACACAACCAATCTGGCTTTTATTGCTGTTATTACCATGGTTTTTTGTACTTTGGAAGCAGCCACAAATTTTAAGTAGTAGCCTGCATTTTGTTGGTGCGGTTTCAAACTCGACCGATTTTAATCTGTATTACTTTGGTGCGGCGTGCACTCTTATTTTTTCATTTGTGATCCAAATTGGTGAGCAGGCCGATTATTTACGTTTCTTACCGCAAAAAGAAAAGAACAGAACTGCATGGCGTTTTGCCGTTTTTTTAGGTGGTCCATCTTGGATTATTTTTGGTTTTCTAAAAGTTTTGATGGGCATGCTGCTGATGGTGTTGGCTTTTCAGCTGTTTATTCCTGTCTCTGAACTAGACAATCCGACTTATCTGTATTGGGTCGCCTATCAACAGTTTATTCCAAACCCTCAGCTTGCTTTAATATTGACTCTAGCACTGGTTTGCTTGGCACAAATTAAAATTAATATGACCAATGCCTACGCTGGCTCTTTAGCTTGGTCAAACTTTTTTGCTCGTTTAACTCATAGCCATCCGGGACGAATTGTCTGGCTTCTTTTTAACGTGTTTATTGCCATTGTTTTGATGGAAATGGGAATTAGCCATGCGGTTGAACGCATTTTGGGACTATATAGCAATATTGCTTTGGCATGGATTGGCGCCGTTGTTGCCGATTTAATTATCTGTAAGCCTTTAGGTCTAAGCCCGAAAGGAATTGAATTTCGCCGTGCTTATTTATATGACATTAATCCCGTAGGCGTGGGCGCCTTACTGATTGCTTCAGTGTTATCGATGCTGAGCTATTTGGGTTTTTTCGGATTGATGGCAAAAGGATTGGCGAGTTTCATTGCTCTAGGGAGCGCGGTGTTATGTGTTCCTGTTATTGCTTACCTAACTAAAGGCAAATATTACATTGCACGCCAACCTGAAAAAATTCAGGCGACTTCGGTTGCTAACTGTGTTGTGTGTGAACGGGACTATGAACTTGCCGATATGGCGGGTTGCCCAGCCTATAACGGTACGATTTGCTCTCTATGCTGTTCACTTGAAGCACGCTGTCACGATTTATGTAAACCCGATGCACGTTGGTCAGTACAACTCAAAAAAGCTATTTGGCACTATTTACCAGAACGTTGGGCGAGCCGTTTAAATAGCAGGGTCAGTTTGTATTTATTGTTGACTCTAGGGCTGTCTATTGTTTTGGCAGTGAGTTTAAGTCTGGTTTATATCCAAGAAAAAACCTATTTAGAAACCATTAATGCCGCAGCCGTTCCTCAGTTATTTACACTGTTTGTCAAAATTTACACCATTTTATTTTTATTAATGAGCGTTGCTGCATGGTGGTTAGTGTTAAACGATGAAAGCCGTCGTAATGCCGAAATCGAAACGCATCAGCAAACAGCATTATTGATTGATGAAATTGCTGCCCATGAAGTCACTTCAAAAGATCTGCAAGATGCCAGAATTTCAGCAGAGCGAGCAAATGATGCAAAAAGCCGTTATGTCATTGGCATTAGTCACGAACTAAGAACACCTCTAAATAGTATTTTAGGTTATAGTCAATTACTTCAAAAACAAGAGCAGCTTTCAGAACAAGGCAAAATGGCGCTTGGGGTGATTAGCCGTAGTGGGCAGCATTTGACTTCATTGATTGATGGTTTACTAGATTTAGCACGCATTGAAACAGGCAAGATTTCTTTAAATGTAGTGGACGTTCATTTCCCAAATTTTATTGAACAGATTATTCAAATGTTCCAGCCGCAGTTTAAACAGAAGAATTTACAGTTTGTTTATGAAATTGGAGATAACCTGCCGCACTATGTCCGTACCGACAAAAAACGCTTAGAGCAAGTGCTCATCAATTTGCTGGGCAATGCTTTAAAGTTTACGTCAAGCGGTACAATTACTTTAAAAGTTGAGTACCGTTTTCAAACGGCTTATTTTGAAATTAGAGATACGGGCTGTGGTATTGTCGAGGCAGATTTAGAGCGAATCTTTAACCCGTTTGAACGGGGTAGCAATGTAGTGCAAGGCGGATTTACCGGAACAGGACTCGGGCTACCCATTGTAAAATTATTGGTCGATTTACTCGGTGGACAGCTATCTGTGAGTAGTCAGCTCAATCTGGGTTCACAATTTAAGATTAAGTTTTACTTACCTTCAAAAGAAGTAGTTCATCCAATTTCAAATGTTTACTCCAACCAAATTACAGGCTATCAAGGCGAACGAAAACGAATTTTGGTTGTTGATAATGAAGCGGTGGACCGAGGTCTAGTCGCTAATTTTCTCAAACCTTTGGGATTTATGATTGAAGAAGCCGAATCGGGCATTGACTGTTTAAGACGAGTACCTATTTTTCAACCTAACCTGATTTTGATGGATTTAAATATGCCTTTGATGGGCGGGTGGGAAACAGCACGATTATTGCGTCAGAATAATATTACCAATGTGCCGATCTTAATTATTTCAGCCAATGCAGGCGAGCGCGAAGTCAATCCACAAGATGCGGTCTTAAGTGAAGACTTTATGCTAAAACCAATCGATCTCAATTTGTTGCTGAGTAAAATTGGAGATAAATTGGGCTTGGTGTGGATTGATTCCAAATCAGAGACACTCCTTGAAAATAAAGAAGTTCAAGCACTCGATTTAAATATATATAAGCAAGAGCAAGCTGCTGTTCATACACCAATTCAACAACCAGAAAATAATGATCTGCTTGATTTACCGCAAAGCTTGCAACAGTTAAATGATTTAATTGGACAGGGTTATATTCGAGGAATTCAACAGACTTTAATGCAATGCCGTCAAAATTTTCCGGAGCATAATGAGTTATGGGAACAGCTTGAACAGGCTATTCAAAAGTTTGATTTAAAACACGCGCAACGATTAATTCAGGATAAGTAATGAGTACGCAACATGTTTCTTTTCAGCAAGCTTCGCCAAATGAGCAAGCTGTTATTCTGATTGTGGATGATGTGCCAGAAAATCTAGGCTTGTTACATGAAAGTCTGGATCAGGCAGGTTATCGCGTGCTTGTCACAACTGATGGGTTAAGTGCAATTGAAATTGCCCACCGCTGCTTACCGGATATGATTTTGCTTGATGGCAATATGCCACATATGGACGGTTTTGAAAGTTGTATACAGCTTAAAGCGAGCCCAATTACACAGTTTATTCCCGTCATTTTTATGACAGGTTTGTCTGAGACAGAGCATATTGTGCGTGGTTTTCAGGTCGGTGGGGTGGACTATGTAACCAAACCTTTGAATATTGAAGAAGTATTAGCAAGAGTAAAAACACATTTGGCACATGCCAAACTATTGCAGCAACAAAAACAGGTGATTGATGCAACGGAAACAGCAATTCTTGCACTAGATGTTCACGGTAAAATTGTTTGGAAAACTCAAAAAGCCAATGATTTACTGAATCAATATTTACCTGAATTAGAAGGTTTTGAAGCAGGCTTAAAAGCTTGGTTTTCAGATTTGGAACATGAAAAAGACCCAAAAAAATTAACCAGCTGTTCTTATTCGACACCATCTCAGCAATTACAGCTTTTATTGCTCACGCCGTGGGAAAGTGAGCCAAGTGTGGCAAAAAATTATCTGATACAAATCAAGACTTCTACGCCAGCTTTAGAAATGGCTGATATTTTGAAATATTGCCCACAGTTGACTCAACGTGAGGCAGAAGTCATGCATTGGTTGTTGTTAGGAAAAACCAATAAAGATATTGCAGAAATTTTGGAGCTTAGTCCACGGACCGTAAACAAACATTTAGAGCATATTTTTGAAAAACTTTGCGTTGAAAACCGAACTGCTGCTGTGGCGCACATTAATAGTCTGGTGCAAGAGTTTCACTAATTTAATTGACGATTGTATTTAAAAAGCATACAGACTCACTGCTAAAAATAGTCTATTTTTTTACACTTAAATTTGTTCTTATAGATAAAGATATATAAAGTCATTTTTAAATAAATTTGAGCCATAATACGAGGAATTCATTGTGAATATTCAACAAAAAGATGATGCAAAACACGGCAGCTTTAGCTTACTTGATGGTGAAACCGTTGCGGGTGAAATGACTTATACATGGGCAGGCGAAGGCATGCTGATTATTGACGCTACAGATGTAAATGAAAATTATCGGGGACAAGGCGTAGGTCGCCAATTACTTGATGCTTTGGTAGCTTTTGTTCGTGAAAAAGACGTAAAAGTAATTCCGCTTTGCCCATATGCAAAATCGGTTTTTGATAAAGACCCAAGCATTGGTGATGTACTTAGAAAATAAGCAATAAATTGAAAATCATTTAATAAAAATCGGGCGTTGGTGTCCGATTTTTTATTGGTTTTATTACTCATCTTTGTTTTAGTGAATATGTTTTAAGCAGTTGTATCCAACTGATTTGAAGATTTTCGATTGCCAGATCGAATTTATCAAACTTATAGAAAAGCTTATCTAATAAAAATAGTTTTAGACCAATTGGGAAAAAAATAAACTCGTTACACAAATATTTAATGGCTGACGAAAGCTAAATATTTATAACGTTTTAATATTATTTTTTGGAATTTTCCTTGAACTGGCAGTATATCCATAGTGTGTTGCCGCAATTTTTCTCTGCAATTTTGACCACGCTGAAAATTTCAATTATCAGCATTATTTTGGCAATTATTGTAGGGCTAATTTGCAGCATTTTAATCACATATCGCGTGCGGGTGCTAAATAGAATTGCCCAGTTCTATATTGAGTTATCTCGAAATACCCCTTTATTAATTCAACTGTTCTTTTTGTATTACGGTTTGCCAAAGCTTGGCATCAAAATCGATGGTTTCGCCTGTGGTGTGATCGGACTGACCTTCTTAGGTGGGAGCTATATGGCCGAAGCTTTCCGAGCAGGTTTGCAATCTGTTGCAAAAGGGCAGATTGATTCTGCAAAAAGTATTGGTTTGCAACCGACTCAAATTTTTAGATATGTCATTTTTCCTCAAGCACTTGCCATTTCAATTCCGGCAATAGGGGCAAATTGTCTATTTCTGATTAAAGAAAGTTCTGTAGTTAGTGCCATTGCTGTTGTTGAACTGCTTTTTGTCACCAAAGACTTAATTGGCATGGACTATAAAACCACAGAAGCTTTGTTTTTACTCATCATGGCTTATCTCATTATTTTATTGCCCGTGTCTATTTTAACCAGCTATCTGGAGCACAGAAGTCGGAAGGTGAGCCATGGAACTTGATTATCTATTTCAAGCGAGTCACCTCGAACGTTTAATGTGGGGACTTTGGGCAACTGCAAAAATTGCATTTATTTCAGTGTTTTTCTCTGCAATTTTTGGCACAGTTTTCGGCGTCATTATGACTTCTAAAAACATAGTCGTTAAATCGCTGTGCCGCCTGTATCTAGAAGCGATCCGAATCATTCCAATTTTAGTTTTGCTGTTTGTGTTTTATTTCGGCTTTGCGACATGGTTTAACTGGCAGTTTTCCGCAATGTGGGTCTGCATTGTTGTGTTTGTTTTATGGGGTACAGCAGAAATGGGCGATTTGGTTCGTGCAGCCATTACTTCAATTGACCAACATCAACGCGATTCGGCCTATGCGCTCGGACTAACTCATGTTCAAGCTTTGATCTATGTCATTTTTCCGCAAAGTCTAAAACGAGTAACACCAGGCGCGATTAACTTATTTACCCGAATGGTGAAAACCAGCTCTTTGGCAGTCCTGATTGGTGTGGTTGAGGTCATTAAAGTTGGCCAGCAAATTATTGAAAATTCGCTGTTGACCGTGCCGAGCGCTTCTCTTTGGATTTATGGCTTTATTTTTATTTTGTATTTTCTGATTTGCTATCCCTTATCTCGTTTGGCGGCACATTTAGAAAAGGTCTGGGAGTAATTATGCCTTTGTTATCGATACAACAATTACAGAAATCATTTGCACAAAGTCATATTTTACAGGGCATTGATCTGGATGTAGAACAAGGAGAAGTGGTTGTTATTTTAGGTCCATCGGGCTGTGGGAAAAGTACCTTATTGCGCTGTATTAACGGCTTAGAACCGATTCAGGGTGGTGAAATTCGTTTAACTGGCTCAGGTATACTCGGTAAAGATGTGGACTGGACTAACGCTCGTCAAAAAATTGGCATGGTTTTTCAGAACTATGAGCTGTTTGGGCATATGAACGTCATTGACAACATCTTGCTCGGACCACTCAAAGTACAAAAACGTCACCGTGATGAAGCTGAACAAGTAGCAGATGAATTGCTAAAGCGAGTCGGGCTATATGAGCGAAAGCTCGATTATCCACGCCAACTTTCAGGTGGACAAAAACAACGTATCGCTATTGTTCGTTCACTGGTCATGCAACCTAAAGTCATCTTGCTTGATGAAATCACTGCTGCGCTTGACCCAGAAATGGTTAGGGAAGTGCTTGATGTAGTCCTTAAATTGGCGAATGAAGGAATGACCATGTTGATTGTGACACATGAGATGTCCTTTGCCCGCAAGGTTGCTGACCGCATTATTTTTATGGATAAGGGCAAGATTATTGAACAGGCTTCACCAGAAGAATTTTTTGAACAGCCGAAAACAGAACGAGCGAAAGCCTTTCTAAATATTTTGTCGTACTAAATTTTTATTATTTGAATCATGAGGAAGTGAATGTTTAAACGTAATTCAATAAAAATATTAAGCAGTCTTGCCGTTGCTGGGGTGTTGTTAACTGCATGTAGTAAAACGCCATCAACTGAACAGGCAAGTAATGCTCAAGAAGACCATTCTTTAGAACAAGTCAAAAAAAATGGGGTTCTACGCGTTGCTGTTTTTGCCGATGATCCGCCGTTTGGTTATGTAGATAGTGCGGGGAATAATCAGGGCTTCGATGTAGCTCTAGCAAAACGGGTGACTAAAGATTTGCTTGGTGATGAAAAGAAAGTTGAGTTTATTGTGACTGAAGCTTCAAATCGGGTGGAGTTTTTAAAATCAAATCGTGCCGATGTGGTATTCGCGACATTTACAGTAACCCCTGAACGTAAGGAAGTTGTAGATTTTGCTGAGCCTTATTTAAAAGGGGCTTTTGGGATTGTCTCGCCTAAAGCCAAGCCGATTACTAACATTGCTCAATTAGAAGGTAAAACCTTAATCGTAAATAAAGGCACAAGTTCGGATACTTACTTTACCAAGCATTATCCGAAAGTGAATTTACTCAAGTTTGAAAGAAACTCGGATGCCTTCAAAGCTTTAACCGACGGTCGTGGTGACGCAATTTCACAAGATAGTACGTATGCTTTGGCATGGGCCGCGAAGAACCCAAGTTATGTTGCGGGTATTCAGTCTATTGGTGATCAAGAGTTTATTGCACCGGCAGTTAAAAAGGGCAATACCCAACTATTGAATTGGCTCAATACTGAAATCAAGCAGCTCAGAACAAGCGGTGAAATTAAGAAAATTTATGATGAAACCTTGAAACCAATTTACGGTGACTCGGTTAATCCGAATGTGTTTTTAGACGTAGGCCAATAATTTTCGATATCGCTAGAGCAGTGCCTAAAAGTAGGCGCTGTGATTCTAAATAAGACTTTTACAAGAACGATAGGGTGAAATAATGACAACATTAACATTTCAAAACGTGAAGCATATTTTGGCTGCATCTTTACTGAGTTTGGGTTTGGTTGCATGTGATAAAGGAACTCAGTCTACTGAAAAATCGGCCGATACCACACAAACTACGTCAAGTATTGAACAGATCAAAAAGAATGGTGTGGTACGAATTGGCGTATTTAGTGATAAACCGCCGTTTGGATATTTAGATGCTCAAGGTAAAAACCAAGGCTTTGATGTAGAGATTGCCAAGCATGTCGCTAAAGATCTACTCGGTGATGAAAACAAAGTTGAGTTCGTTTTAACTGAAGCAGCTAACCGTGTCGAATATTTAAAAGCCAATAAAGTAGATATTATTTTTGCAAACTTTACTGTTACCCCAGAACGTAAAGAGGTGGTCGATTTTGCTAAGCCTTACCTAAAAGTGGCGCTCGGTGTGGTTTCTCCTAAAAGCCAACCAATTACCGATGTGGCTCAACTTAAAGATAAAACCTTGCTGGTAAACAAAGGTACAACGGCTGATTCATTCTTCACCAAGACTCATCCTGAGATTAAACTACAAAAGTATGAGCAAAACACTGAAACTTTTGATGCTTTAAAAGATGGTCGTGGTGCTGCGCTTGCACATGATAACTTGCTGGTTTTAGCTTGGGCCAAAGAAAATCCAAATTACACTGTTGGCATTACTAATTTAGGTGAGCAGGACTTAATTGCACCAGCAGTGAAAAAAGGCGATAAAGAGTTACTGGGCTGGTTGAACCAAGACTTAGAGAAACTGGCAAAAGAAGGTGTGATTCATCAGGCTTATGAAAAAACGTTAAAACCAGTTTATGGCGATACGATTAATCCAAAAGATCTATTGGTTGAGTAATTCTAACAAAGAGGACTCTAGATAGGATTTGCTCGAGCTAGGAGTCGACTAGATTTTTAAAGTCGGCTCTGCTGCTAATTTATCTGCCAAATATTGAATCAATACACTCAATTTAGGTGGGACATGCCGTGTCGGTGGGTAGAGTAACCACAGCCCACCGCTATAATAGGTCTTAAAATACCAATCTGGTAAAACCTGAACTAAGGTACCTTGTTGTAGAGCATGGCGTGCAACGAAGTACGGCAAGCTCGCAATACCTAAATGCTGTAATGCAGCACTCAAACGCACACCCGTATGGTTTGCTGCATAACGGCCACGCACAGCCACACTGATCGATTTATTTCCTTGTTGAAATTTCCACTTTGAGTCACTGGCTTGTTCGCCCAAGTAAATACATTCATGCTGCTTTAAATCATGAGGATGGTTCGGTGTACCGTGCTTGGACAAATATTCAGGTGTAGCACAAACCAAGTGATCAATATCAATCAGCTTTCGACCCATAAGGCCACCTGGTGGTTGCTCTGTAATTCGAAGTGCTAAATCTACTCCATCATCAATCAGGTCTACATAGCGATCTTCTAAAAGCATTTGTATATCAATTTTCGGGTAGCGTTCTAAAAACTCGGGTAAATGCGGATGAATCATAAAATGTCCCACAGCTTTCGGAACACTCATACGAATAATACCTTCGGGTTCGACATGAAATTGGCCCGAACTTTCCATGACTGCTTGTGCAGCATTCACCATATCTAAACAACGTTGATAAACCTGTTGTCCGCTTTCACTTAAGCGAAGTTTCCGCGTAGTTCGATACAGTAAGCGGGTGCCTAAAGCACGTTCTAATCGATCAATCGCGCGGCTCACAGCAGAAGGTGTTGTACCAAGCTGGCGTGCAGTTTCAGAAAAGCTTTCCGACTCGACAACCTTAACGAAAGTCGCCATTTCATTTAACAGAACCAGACTTTGATTTGTGCTCATGAGGCAAAAGTTATTTGGATTTTGATTGGATTATCGCGTCTAAAAAATCGCAATACAATCTTTTAAGTGATTTTCAGGAAACTAAATTGTTATGTGGCAGTTGTATGGACATGAGTTTTTAACGCTAGCTCTTATTCACTTTATGGCGGTGATTTTACCAGGACCAGATTTTGTGATTACGGTAAGGCAAAGTGTACGTTATGGCTATTTAATTGGATGTCTGACTGCAATTGGTATTGGTGTCGGGATTTCAGTACATGTGTTTTATACACTCGTTGGTATTGGCTTTTTGATTCAGCAAAGTGAATGGCTCATGTCACTGATCAGAACAGCAGGGGCAGCTTACTTAGTGTATTTAGGATGGCAGTGTTTACGTAGCCAGCCAAATACTAATATTGAGATAAATGGCCAAGCAGACGGTGATACGCCGAGTTTATTTAAAGCGTTTACCATGGGTTTTCTCACCAATGCATTAAACCCAAAAGCCACTATCTTTTTTCTGGCAATCTTTACGACGATTGTAAGTACGGCCACACCAATGAAAGTTCAGGTTTTTTATGGTGTGTGGATGTGTATGGTCAATGCCATTTGGTTTATGGTGGTGAGTGTACTGTTTGCACAGCCTATCGTACGTAAAAGATTTTTGGAGTTTGGGGTTTATTTTGAGAGGGTAATGGGATTGTTGTTGATTGGAATTGCATTGAGATTGATTTGGGGATTGTTTAATTAAGTTGGTTTTATTTATAAGTGGATGGGGTGGCGCGACGGAGTCTTACCGTTTATACGTCATAATAAAGTAGCTAATTCTGTTACTTTTTTTGGAAAAAGTAACCAAAAAACTTTGTCATCTACAGAACCTGTTTACTGTTTTCATCTATCAGGAAATGTTGCAAAAACATTATTTTTATAAATTATGGGCAGGCTGTAGATGACTCTTAGCACGAGCCGAAGGCTAATTCAGAAATCGAATTTAAAATAACAAGACTCCGCAGTGATAACTACTTTGAGTTGTCCGAACTATTGATGACTCTTAATTCGAGCTAAAATCATCTGCAACCTGCGTGGTATTAAATAGTTTATGTTTCTGCGATATATCGATTAGATATAAGAAGAGGACAGGTTTTGCAGATGAAAATGCTTTTGCTTACTTTGGGCGAAACCAAAGTAAGTCTAGCCGAAGGCTAATTCAGAAATCGAATTTAAAATAATAAGACTCCACTGTAATAGCTACTTTGACTTGTTACTTCATATATAACTTTTGAGCTCAAGTAGTTTTAATAAATAATCCATAAAAAAGACCGCCCAAAAGCAGTCTTTTCTCAAAAAAATAAATTTAACTAGTACGCCTATTACGCGTCAGTTGATGTAACACCGACACCAATAAATCAATTTCTTCAGTCGTATTATAAAAAGCCAAAGACGGACGCACGGTCTGTTCCACACCAAAACGGCGTAAAATTGGCTGTGCACAATGGTGCCCGGAACGTACGGCAATGCCATGTTGATTTAAAGCTTTACCGACTTGTTCAGTTGAATAGCCTTGTAAGGTAAAGGACATAACACTGGCTTTATGATGTGCGGTTCCGATCAGACGTAAACCAGACACACTGCTCAGTGCATTTTGACCATATTCGAGTAGATCATGTTCATAGCGAGCAATGTTATGAATGCCTAGACTTTCGACATATTCAAGTGCAGCACCTAAACCAACAGCATCGGCAATGTTCCCAGTACCAGCTTCAAACTTGTTTGGTGCAGGTTGGTAAACCACTTGTTCGAAGGTTACATCCTGAATCATGTTACCGCCGCCTTCCCAAACAGGCATACTTTCTAGCAACTCTGGTTTTGCATAGACCGCCCCAATTCCCGTTGGCCCAAACACTTTATGTCCAGAAAACACAAAAAAGTCTGCATCAAGAGCTTGTACATCAGTGGGTATATGAGAAACAGATTGAGCACCGTCAACTAAAACGCGTACACCTTTGGCATGGGCAATTTTAATGACTTCAGCAACAGGTGTGACTGTACCCAAAGCATTTGAAACTTGAGTAATCGACAGCAGTTTGGTGCGCTCATTAATCAGTTTTGGCAATTCTTCTAAAATAATTTGCCCAGTGTCATCCACAGGAATGACTCGTAATTTCGCTCCAGTTTTTTTAGTGAGTTGATACCAAGGCACAATATTGGCATGGTGTTCTAAGTGAGAAACGATAATTTCATCACCTTCACCAATATTTTGCTCACCCCATGTTTTTGCAATCAGATTAATGCCTTCGGTTGTTCCTCGAACAAAGATAATTTCTTTAGAAGAGGGTGCACCAATAAATCGGGCCACTACATTTCTTGCATGCTCATAGGCATCGGTTGCACGAGCCGCTAATTCATGGGCAGCACGGTGAATATTTGAGTTTTCATGCTGATAAAAATAAGCAATCCGATCAATCACGCGCTGCGGTTTTTGTGTAGTAGCTGCATTATCAAACCAGACCAAAGGTCGACCATTGACGCGTTCCTGTAAAATTGGGAAATCGCGACGTATGGCATGCACATCGAGTGGTTGAGCACTGCTTGCTACAAAAGTGGGTTGCGATGGTTGATAGTGACTATAACTTTGTCCACTTTGAGGCAAGTCTAAAAAATAAAATGCAGAGCTTGCCGAACTTTGGGTGGGCGTGTTTGTTGCAAAACGATCTTCCGTCAGCAATGATTTCAGCTGGTCACCATGTGGCAACTGAAAAGACTGTGCAACTGAATAATTATCTTCAACACCTTTAACAGACGGTTCTGCTGTATTGGGAGCAGAAAAATCATTTAAAAAATAATAAGGTGATTCACCTGCACCAGTGGGTAAGTTTGGTTCAATGCGTGGCACATTGGGTTCACTATGAGCAGCTTGTGGCAAATGTGGCTCAAATGGTGGGCGCGGCAAATTAGCTCCACCAATCACAGGCGCAGACGCTACAATTCGACGTTCAGGGTAGTCTGGCAAATTTGGAATATGCTCAGGATATTCCGGATTGAGACTTTTCTGAAAGGCGATATTGGGCGCACGACCACTGAGTGCAGAAAATGGTTCACCCGGTTGTGGTGGGTGCGGTGGCGCTCCGATAGGTAAGTCCAAGTTAAGGCCCGATGGAGAAGCTGAACTGCTTGAACTTGGTAATGCTGAAAAAAACTCATTAGCAAGTCGAGCAATGGTGGACTCATCAGGGAAGTTGGCTGGTGGGTTAACACCAGTCACTTCAGGCCCCGTTGGACTACCTTGCAGATTACTTGTAGTTAACTGGGTAGTCATGATATTTGTCCACCTCCACATCATCTAACACTGCCAAAGCATCGTCTGTTAATACTGCAAGTGAGCAATATAACGAGATTAGATACGACGCAATCGCGTTACGGTTAATCCCCATAAAACGTACTGAAAGCCCTGGTGACTGTTCACCAGCAAGACCCGGCTGGAACAAACCAACAATCCCTTGACGCTTTTCACCAACACGAAGCAGCAAGATTTTAGTTTTGCCATCTTCTACAGGAATTTTATTAGATGGAATGAGTGGAATTCCGCGCCATGTAATGAATTGCGAACCAAATAAGCTAACCGTTGGAGGTGGTACACCACGGCGTGTACATTCACGTCCAAATGCTGCAATCGCATCAGGATGCGCTAAGAAAAACCCCGGTTCTTTCCAGACTTTACGTAATAAGTCATCAAGATCATCTGGAGTAGGTGGGCCATTTAAAGTCGAAATACGTTGGTCATCTGTCACACTTGCCAGTAAACCGTATTCAGGATTATTGATGAGCTCACTTTCTTGACGTTCTTTAATGGTTTCAATGGTTAAGCGAAGTTGTTCTTTAATTTGGTCATGTGGGCTACTATAAAGGTCGGCTACACGTGTATGCACATCTAAAACTGTAGATACACCATTTAAAAAGTATTCGCGTGGCTCAGGGTCATAATCAACAAAAGTTTGTGGCAAAGTGGCTTCATCACGTTGTGTGCAAGCCACTTGAATATCATCGGTATTATTTACACGGTTTAGGCGATAAATACCTGCTTCAACAGGAATCCACTGAAGTAAGTGAGTCAACCAGCGGGGAGTAATTGTAGAAAGCTGGGGAGCTGTCTTGGTTGCATTGGCCAATTGACGGGCCGCATGGTCCCCAAGTGCAAGTTGGGCTTTGTCTGTATTTTTCGCCATGAATCATTTTTCCTTATTACATTGGCTTTTTGAAAATAAAAATTCTAGGATGCATATAAACTAGAATTAGTTCTGGTTTTAAAATTAAAATCGCGTTATAAATTTTTTAAATACTGAGCTTATTAATGAGTTATCTATTTTCTAAATAAAAATATATTTAAACTAGAAATAAGCATTTTATTAATCTGCACGTTCTTTGTTTATTTATCTCCTTATCTATTTATTTCACATCTATAGTTTTTAACCGGCTATATGATTTTTTTGATAAGACTCATTAGGAGACTGTAAAATCTGACTACCTGCTGCCACACTATGGGTTAGCCAAACATTTCCCCCAATAATTGACCCTCGACCAATGGTAATACGGCCTAAAATGGTTGCACCTGCATAGATCACGACGTCATCTTCAACAATTGGATGGCGTGTATAGTCTTTTTTCAAAGCGCCATCATCATTGGTTTCAAAGCGTTTTGCTCCAAGAGTCACTGCTTGATAAATACGAACACGTTCCCCAATGACACTAGTTTCACCAATCACTACACCCGTACCATGATCGATGAAGAATCCTTTGCCAATTTGCGCACCCGGATGAATATCAATACCCGTTGCAGAGTGAGCCAACTCGGAAATAATGCGAGACAATAAAGGCACTTGGGCATAGAGTTGATGCGCAATTCGGTGATAAATGATCGCAAATATGCCCGGATAGCAGAGTAATACTTCATCTACACTATGTGCTGCTGGATCACCTTCATAAGCAGCACGCACATCGCCGTCTAAAAGACGTCGTATAGAGGGCAAGGTGTTGGCAAAATCCTGCACAATTGTTTGAGCAAATTCTTGTGGCTGCTGCACTGGGCTTGAATGACCCAAATGACGTTTTGCTTCATAATTTAAAGCCAGTTGTACTTGAGCATGTAAAGCTGTTAGTACCCGATTTAAAGTATAGGCAATATAAGAATCTTCAGTTTCCTGACGTAAGTCGGCAGGGCCTAAACGCATTGGAAATAAAATCCCGCACAGGTCATCTAAAATGGCCTTTAAAGCTTCTTTAGATGGAAGTTCACGACCCCCAAATTCTTTGGTTCTATGCTGCTGCTGACGCCAGTCATGCCTTGCTTGTTGTAAACCTTGTACAACCGCATTAATGTTCCATTGAGTCACAAGCTTTCCTTGATTCACTGAAAATTGATTGAAGTATTAGTCTTGTTGCCAAGGAAGTTGGTGGATGCGCCAGCCATTTTTCTGATTACGCTGTTGCTGTTCATTTAGATCACCTTCAAAGCCTTCAAGAACGTTATAAATGTGCTCAAAACCTGCATTAAATGCGGCTTCTGCTGCCTGTGCTGAACGGTTGCCACTACGGCATAACAAAAGAATGGTTTTGTCTTTACCAACTTTTGATTCGAGTTCTTTTAAAAAGCGTGGATTACGGTTAAACGATGTGCCTGTTGCCCAAGCGACATGAACACTTTCAGGGACATAACCTACAAATTTACGTTCTTCATTAGTACGTACATCAACTAAAACGGCTTCTCCTTGTTGTACGAGTTGCCATGCATCAACAGGTGATAAACTGCCACTAAAATTTAGTTCGTGTTCTTGTGCATATTGCTGTGCTTTATAAAGAATTTCTTCGGCTGAAAAGGATGTATTTGAACCATTTGAAATAAAACTTTGCGGAGTTTCAGTATTTAATTTAGCGTTCATTGAATATATCCTTATCTTTGATTTAGATTGTTAAGGATCAATTTACGCGTTTTTAAATATAAGCAAAAATAAGGAATATCTATTTATATATATTTTTTTGATAAATAAGAGCGATGAATGTTTTATATAAAATATTATTAGTTAATCTTATAAAGTTATTAAAATAAAATAGATTTAAGAAATTTTATTATTTAGTAAAAAAACGTACAGATTAAAATAATCCGCACGGTTTTTAAAATTAAGCAAATCCACCATTTACTCGAATGACTTGTGAATTTACCCAACGTCCATCTGGGCCAGCTAGCATGGCAACTACACTGGCAATTTCTTCAGGTGTTCCGATTCTTTCCAAGGGAGCGAGTTTTGCAATTGCTGCCACTTGCTCATCAGTTTTTCCATTGTAAAAAAGGTCAGTACCTGTCGGGCCGGGTGCAACAGCATTTACTGTAATATTTCGGCCGCGTAACTCATTTGCTAACACATGTACCAAACCTTCTACACCTGCTTTTGAAGCAATATAGGGACCATACGCTGGAAAAGATTTAGCAATTACACTGGTTGAAAGCGCAATAATCCGGCCACCATCTGGAACTGTTTCGGCCGCATGCGCCAATATTAAAAACGCACCACGTAAATTGGTATGAATTACTTTATCGAAATCTGGCAGACCTTCAGGTGTAATTTTTGCCATAGGCATAATACCGGCACTATGAACTACCACGTCTAATTGACCGTTAATGGCTTTAGCTTCTTGAAACAAACGACTCACCTCATGTTCATTTGCAACGTCTGCTTGAATAGCAGAGGCTTGACCACCTTGCTCAATAATATGATCTACAGTTGCTTGGGCATGAACCTTATTGCCAGCATAGTTAACAATGACATAAAAGCCATCTTGAGCTAAACGCTCAGCAATAGCGCGACCAATACCGCGTGAAGCACCAGTAACCAGAGCTGTTTTTCTTGAAATATTCATTTTTAGATTGCCTGTTTGAGTAAGTATGGCTTATTTTAATAATATAGAAATATGGGATAAATCATCAGAATTGGATAAGATAATTCCATATAAATTAATAATGGGTAGGGTTAAAAGATAGCACCATGGATAAATTTGATACCTTGCAACTTTTTACCCGCATCGTAGAGCTGGGTAGTTTTAGTCAGGCAGCCGATCAGCTGAATATCCCACGTGCTACAGCAAGTAATGCCATTAAGGAGTTAGAAAATAATTTACATTGCCGTTTGCTAGAGCGGACGACTCGGCATGTAAGACCATCACTAGATGGGCAGGCATTTTATGAGCGTTGTACACAAATATTATCGGAACTCGATGATGCCGAATCATCTTTACGCAATGTAATTGCTCAGCCCCGTGGTTTATTACGTGTCGATTTATCAGGCGCACATGCAACTAAAATTGTTTTACCCAATATCGATCAATTTCACGCGTTGTACCCCGACATTGAACTCGTAATTAGTACAGGCGATCGTTTAGTTGATCTGATTCGGGAAGGGATAGACTGTGTGGTGAGAGCGGGGCGTTTGGATGATTCCACTTTAATTGCTAGACATTTGGTCGATATGCCGCAAGTGATTTGTGCAAGTCCTGACTATTTAAATAAACATGGAACACCACAGCAACCAGAAGATTTATTATCACATTATTGTGTTAATTTCTTTTCGACATCAGGCGGGCGAAATTATCCATTTGAATTGATGGTGAATGGCAAAAAACAAGATTATTTTTTAAAAAGCTGGATAGCGGTAAATGACGCTGAAAACTATGTATTATCTGCTTTACGTGGGGCAGGCTTAATTCAAGTACCGCGCTATCATGTGGCGAATGAATTAAAAGACGGGCAACTGGTTGAGGTCTTATCTGAGTGGGAAATCCCGAAGATGTCAGTTTCTGCTTTATATCCGCAGCATCGGCAGCTCTCGCCACGCGTACGAGTTTTTGTCGCTTGGCTGAGTGAGTTATATACGAGTTATTTTGCCAACTTTGAATACCCGCAAAAATGAAATATCTTGCGGGTAAGTCAAAAACTGAATGATATTTTTAAGACTGATTCTGTAATTTATCTTGCGTCTTGGTCTCAAAATCGCTGGCATCATGGCGTTCATGCAACTGTGTAGCTAAATCACCAAAGGTACGGTTGACCATACGACCACGTTGTACCGCAGGGCGCGCTAAAATTGTATCTGCCCAACGTTGAACATTTTTATATTGATCGACACCTAAAAACTCCGCGCCGTTATACACCCAGTTTTTAACAAGACCGCCATACCAAGGGAACGCTGCAATATCAGCGATGCTATATTCAGAACCAGCCAAATATTCATGCTTTGCTAGATGCTGATCTAATACATCAAGTAAGCGTTTTGTTTCCAAGGCAAAGCGGTTAATTGCATATTCAATTTTGACAGGGGCGTAGGCATAAAAATGCCCAAAACCACCACCTAGGTAAGGCGCGCTACCCATTTGCCAGAATAACCAATTAAGGCATTCAGTACGTGCAGTAATATCAGTCGGAATAAACGCTTTAAATTTTTCAGCCAAATAAAGCAAAATTGAACCAGACTCAAACACTCTTAATGGCGGGGTTTGGCTATGGTCAACCAATGCTGGAATTTTAGAGTTGGGATTAATTTCTACAAAGCCACTGCCAAATTGCTGTCCTTCACCAATTTTAATCAACCAAGCATCATATTCAGCATCTTGATGTCCTAGCGCTAAAAGCTCTTCTAGCAAAATAGTGACTTTTTGACCATTAGGCGTTGCTAAAGAATAGAGCTGGAGCGGATGTTTCCCTATCGGAAGTGTATGCTCGTAACGCGCACCTGAAGTAGGTTGGTTTAAATCGGTTTTCTCTCCAGTCCATTACCAAACTTGTGGAGGAATATAGTTTGAATCACTCATTTTTTATCTCATGTTTGGTGTAAATATAAGGATTTATTTATGTCGCAAGGCAAGCCATTTCTGTATGGTCGGTCTTTGCCATTGCTGTAATGCATAGTTTTTTAAACGTTCTGGTACAGCATCACTATTTTGAATAAGGCGTTGCAGCATTAATGCAAGTTCAGCATCCACAATGCTCCATGAACCAAAAAGAAATTCGGCATCAGACGCAAGAAGTTTTTCTGCAACAAAGAAAAGTTTCTCCGCAGCTTTTAGACCTTCTTCTGAAAGTGGAGTGGACTTGGGCTGAATAAAAATAACATCGGTTGGTCGTTCAGTTCTTAGTGCAACTAAGTCCGATCGGAGCCATGCCTGAATTTGTCTTGCTCTTGCGCGTGCTTGAATATCTTTTGGATAAATAGATGTGTTTGGATAAAGTTCTTCAAGATATTCCAAAATGGCAGAAGATTCTGATAAGGCAAAATCATTATGCTCAAGTACAGGTACTTTGGCAGTTAATGACTTTGTTACATAAGATTTTTCAAACTGGCCTTGCTGGCCTAAGTTGATGGTCACTATTTCAAATGGAATTTGTTTTTCATGTAGCCCTACAAAAACTGTAAACGCATAGGGACTTAGAAATTGTGAATCTGTGTACAGCTTAAAATGTTCATTATTCATTGTTATTGTCCATGTCATAAAACAATCGGATCTAGTCTAAGTGAGCTGATCCAAGATTGGGTAGCTTTTTTGTGGAAAAGCT
The DNA here is from genome assembly GCF_000581835.1 of Acinetobacter sp. 1542444. NCBI lineage: Bacteria > Pseudomonadati > Pseudomonadota > Gammaproteobacteria > Moraxellales > Moraxellaceae > Acinetobacter > Acinetobacter sp. 1542444. The sequence continues at coordinate 303,277 of NZ_JEYA01000001.1, forward strand.
TTATCGGTTTTTGAATTAAGCCATTTCAGTGTTCAACGTTAGGGCTTAATGTGCTGAAAATGTTGACGAACAATACTAAGCCACGCCTGTACCGCTGGTGAGACAGGAAGATTCTTTTTCCAAGCCATCACTAAGTGCCATTGAATATTTGGTTTCTCAAGTGGCACTGCTGCAAATAAAGTCGGGTCAAGCATGTCCGTATAATATTGAGGAAGAAGCGCGATTCCCATACGTTGTAGCACCATGTCTGCCAAAAGGTGCCATTGGCTGGTACGGCAAGCAATGGTTGGGTAAAAACCATGCTGCTTACAGGCATCGAGAATAATACTGTTCAAAGAAAAATTTTCAGGAAACATTAAAAATGATTGGTGTTGTAGCTCTTCTAGATTTATTTTTTTGCGGGTTGCCCAAGTGGCATCACGGCGTAAAAGTACCATTAAAGGGTAGTTACATAGCTCAATGCTATTAAAGATTTGCTCATCAAAAGGCTGCAATAAAACGCCAACGTCCAACTCATTGTTAAGCAAAGCTTGCTCAATACCGCGTGAACCAACCTCCATAAAAGCCAATTCAATATCTGGTAATTGCTGATGATAATCAAACAGGGCAGTCGTCAGAAGCTGCGAACCTAAAGGCGGAACGCCAAGTTTTAAAGTTCCTGTTTTTAATTGTTGGTAGTTTTCAATTTCAAGAAAGATGTTCTGTTCTGCCTGAAGAAGCTCGATTGCATGTTGATAAATGCGCTCTCCAATTTCAGTTAACTCGATTTGTCTTTTTCGTCCATGATCGGGTTTAACCAAAAGCTGTACCTGAAGCTGCTCTTCAAGCTGCTGTAATATTTTACTAATGGTGGGCTGAGTCAGATACAACTCTTCAGCAGTACGGGTAAAACTTTTAGTTTTTACCAGCGTAACAAAGCACTGTAATGATTTTAGAGAAAGCATAATAAAGAATAAATTATTCCATTTTAGAATAATATTAACATAAATAATTCATATTTAGCAGGTCTAACCAAGCTAGCATAATAGTGTAGTTAACCATCTAATTTCGCAAAATGAGTACTGAATCTGCTTCTGGAACACCCAAACAGCCTTCACTTTTAGTTTTAGTTAAACAAATTTTGATTTTGGCTGGATTTTGGTGGGTCGGATATCTATTACATCAAAAACTTGGTGTACCTGTCTCGGCAGGCATTTTAGGTATGTTTTTATTGCTTTTATGCCTGTTCTTTAAAATTATCAAAATGGATCAGGTGGCAATGGGAGCAACTGTGGTTTTAGGTGAGCTATTACTGTTTTTTGTGCCTGTTGTAGTTGCCGTTGTTCAATATAAAACCTTGTTTATGACCGAAGGGTGGCAAATTGTCTTGAGCATTGCGGTTGGGACCATTTCAGTCATGCTCAGTACCTGCCTCACGATTCACTATTACAATTGTTTGAAAGCTTATTTACAGGCTAGAAAACGTCTTCAACATAAGCATATCTAAAGAGCAAACGAGATGAATATCTGGTCAATTCTTTGTCTGATCTGGACTTTGGCAGCCTATGTTGTAGCAAAGCGGATCTATCAGAAAAATCCAAAACTTTGGTTGTCACCCGCGATTAGTGTGCCTGTACTCACCATCATTTTGATGACGATTTTTGGAATTTCATACCAAACTTATTCAGAAGATACGCAGTGGATTGTTAATTTATTAGGGCCTGCAACGGTTGCGTTTGCTGTACCGATTTATCGTTATCGGGAAACGATTCGTAAAAACCTTGGAGTCCTTTCAATTGCGATTATTGTAGGCATGAGTGTAGGTGTGATGTCAGCCTATGAGATGGCTCAGTGGTTCCACTTTAGCCCAGAAGTGACCAACAGTTTAATGGCACGTTCTATTTCAACACCTTTTGCCATGATTTTAGCGGAAGATATTCACGGTTCGGCAGCATTGGTTTCACTATTTACCGTCATTACCGGTTTGGTCGGTATGATTTGCGGCGATGCGATTTTAGCGATTACTAAAATCCGTTCTAATGTGGCAAATGGGGCAGCCTTCGGAAATGCAGCCCACGGTTTTGGTACTGTTAGAGCACAGCAGCGCAATAGTGAAGAAGGTGTAATTGCCAGTTTGACCATGGTCATTGCAGGTATTTTAATGGTACTGATTGGGCCATTTGCAATTCATCTATGGTTGCTACTATAAACTTGGTTTAAGTTGGCTTGTCATGTTGTTGAATAATCTTTGATAGTTTTTTTATTGCTTGCCTCATCAGTTCGGGTTCAAAATCGCCTAAGCCCACAATTAAACCCGGACGTTGTTGCTCTTTTGAAAATGTCGGTGAAATAGCTTTAATCGCAATGCCTGCATCGACTGCTGAGATTGCAACGTCAATGTCATTAATATGATGAGCAAGCCATAACACCATATGCATGCCTTGATCGCCTGGCTGTAACCAAGCCAGTTCTTGAGATATATATTTTTCAATCAAGCCAATAATGTATTCTCGAACTTCTGCATAGACATTTCGAGTCCGTCGAATATGCCGCTCTAAATAGCCTTCTTGAATAAAAGCAGCTAAAACATGTTGGTCGGCAGCTGACGGGTGTCTATCAATTAATACTCTAAGTCCACAGAAAGGTGCCACCAATTCTTTAGGCAATACTGCATAGCCAAGTCTAAGTGATGGAAATAGGACCTTACTGAAAGTGCCAAGATAAATGACTTGGTCGGGTGCCATGCCTTGTAAAGATGGGAAGGGCTGACCGTTATAACGGAGTTCGCTGTCATAGTCATCTTCAATGATCCATGCATTTTGCTGTTTTGCCCAAGCCAATAAAGCAGTGCGTCTTGCTAGACTCATCGGCATGCCAAGTGGATATTGGTGAGAGGGTGTCACGAAGGCGGCACGTGCATTTTTCGAAAGTCTAATTCCGGTTTCAACTTGAATACCTTCTTCATCGACAGGAACACGCACCATCCGAATGTTTTGTACAGCATGCTCAAAAATAGCCGTTGTACCCCGATAAGCTGGATCTTCTATCCAGACTTCATCTTTTGCTTCAAATAAAATCTGGCTACAAATATAAAGTGATTGCTGGATGCCAGGTGTAATCACAATTTGGTCAGGTTCGCAGTGGACAGAGCGTGATCGACGTACATAGTCGGCTATAGCGACTCTTAGTGATAACACGCCTTGAGGTTCGCCATAACCCGAAGGGGCACCTGTACCTCGTGATCTATATTTATTACCAAATTTACGCCAGATATCACTTGGTTGAGTACGACCGACGGGGACAGATACCGCAAAAGGAACATGAGGAAGTGGCTTAAATTCATCAAGCACTTTGGCATAAGAACGTGCCGATTTGGTCAAAGATATCGAGTTAGGTTTATTTTCTTTTGATGAATGTTGTATTACAGATGTTTTAACCAAAGAATGAGACACATAAGTGCCAGTTCGTGGTTGAGAGTCAAACACACCTTCAGCTAAAAGCTGATCGTAAGCTTCAATAATGGTTCCGCGAGCGACACCTAGGGTTAAAGCCAATTCACGTGAAGAAGGCAATGGATCGCCAGGCTGTAAATCACCACTTTGTACAGCTTCGCGTAAAGCTTGGGTTAGTTGAGCACTTATCTTTCCTTGGCTTTTATCAATCTTTGCAATAGACGGAAGTTCAACAACTTTTGCCATTCTTGCCATAATTCTGGTCTACTTAAAAAAATACAAAGTGGTTCTTTTTAATAAACCACACAAACCAGAAAATTTACAACACAAAATATAAATAACCCTGATATTTATAGTGAGGTTTTAGCCATGTATATCCCTGATGATTTTGCAGAAAACCGTTTGGATGTATTGCATTCTCTTATTACCGAATATCCGTTTGGTGTGCTTTTTACGCATGGAAGTAATGGCTTAGATGCAAATCATCTGCCATTCGAATTACAGGCAAGCGAAGGGGAATTGTGTGTACTACGTGCGCATGTGTCTAGAGTTAATCCAGTCTGGCAAGACATTAAAAATGGAGATGAGGTGTTGGTCGTGTTTCAAGCGGGCGATGCTTATATTTCACCAAACTGGTACCCATCCAAACATGAACAGCACAGACAAGTACCGACATGGAACTATAGGGTTGTGCATGCTTATGGCAAAGTGACGATTCGAGATGACGAACGTTATGTTCGCGGTGTTGTGGCTCGTTTAACCCGTACTCATGAAGCATCTCAACCTGAACCATGGAAAATGTCCGATGCACCAAAGGACTATCTTGAACCAATGTTAAAGGCGATTGTGGGAATAGAAATTGAAATTACTAAGCTGCAAGGAAAATCAAAACTTGGGCAAAACAAAGAACGCCGAGACATTTTAGGCGCGGCAGATGGCCTATCGAAATCTGGTCATCAAACTATAGCGAATGCCATGTACAGTGTGGCTGAGTTAAATAAATAATTTCGAAAATATAAAAGCTTAATATCAATTGAGGAGATAAAGATGTCTTTGACTACACCTGTTGAATTAGTGGGTGAGCACGTTATTTTAAAGCTGTTAGATGTAACTCAAGCTGAAGCGCTCAAAGAGGCCGTTTGCGATGGGGAACTCTATAATCTTTGGTATACCCGTGTGCCAAGACCTGAACAAATGGCTGCTGAAATTGAAAGACGTCTCGGTTTACAAAGTTCTGGTTCTATGTTGCCTTTTTATATTGAAGACAGAAAAACAGGACGAGCGTTAGGCATGACGACTTTAATGCATATTGAGGAAGCACATCGCCGTGTAGAAATTGGTTCGACGTGGTACCGCAAGTCTGCACAGCGTTCACCTGTAAATACCGAGTGTAAAAAGCTACTGTTGGCTCATGCATTTGAGACTTTAAACTGTATTGCGGTTGAGTTACGCACATCTTCTTTAAATGTTCAAAGTCAAGCCGCGATCGTACGTTTAGGTGCAAAGTTAGATGGTGTGCTGAGAAGCCATCAAATTGTAAAAGATGATATTTTGCGGGACACTCACGTTTACAGCATTTTAAAACATGAGTGGCCTGCGGTTCGCCAAAATCTGGAATGGATGTTGAACAAACCGCGTTAGGAATTAATGCATAAGTCTATATTCTTGCGGAGTATTACCCGTCCAGTTTTTAAATGCTCGGCTGAATGAGTTGTGCTCTTGAAAGCCCAATAGAAATGAAATTTCACCCGTGCTCATTGATGATTTTTCTAAATAATGTTGGGCAAGAGATTGACGAGTCGCATCCAAAAGCGTTTTAAAATTAGTTTGCTCTTCTAAAAGTAACCGTTGTAGCGTACGTTTGCTCATCGCGAGTCGTTGAGCAACATCTTCTATCGTACATAGTCCAGCAGGTAGGTTTTCTAAAAGTATTGCTTTAACTTTTTCACTAACTGTTGCATCTTCATCAAGCTGTATAAGACTACGTTGCAAGTTTGGCTCGAAAAAAGACCACATGGTCGGGTTGGCTGTTAAAAAAGGACGTTCAGCATCTTGGCGTGAAAAGACAATTGAAATGTGTTCACTTTTTTGTGGAAGTACACCAAAAAATGTTTTGTACTCTGCCAGATTATTAGGTAAATCGGGCAGTGTAACTTTCAAAGGTATAACCTGATGCCTTGTACATATTCTTGCTAATTGAGCAAAAAAGACAAGTTCTGACATAGCAAGGCTTTGCGGCGTTGGCGTAGATACATTATAAAATTTGAGTTCTAGCGTTGTTGTGTCGTTATCAATTGCTACTTGTAACTGCATTGGCCCAATGAGTCTTTTAAATTCAGATAGACGCTGTATCGCAATATTGAAGTTGGGACTACAAATACAGGCAAAAATCGCTGGGTCAAAAAGCTCAACTGTAATCATTTGACCGATTTTTAAAGGTAAGTCATTTATTCCAGCAAGTTGTTCAATTGCGTGCCAAAAATTGAAATATTGAACGGGGGTAAGGCTTGCATCTTTACGATTAAACAAATCAAGCGGTAGAGATGCCAAACGTAATGCATCTTCAAGATTTATGCCTAGGTCGTTCAGTAATAACTTCCAGTGGGTATTTAGGGCAAAATTTGAAGCATATTTCATTTGAGCATCTCAACATTAAACTTATATGGGGCACTTCATTTATTTAATAACTGACATCACCATACGATCAAACACACGGTCGCCAAACCATTTACGTACAAATATCATCAGTTTGGCATATTTGCCACCCACATAACGTGTTTTAGGTGAGGATGCATGAACAGCTTTCATCAGCATATCGACGACAACTTGCACGTCTGAAAGTTCACCTTTTTCTACTGTAGTTTTTGTTGAGTTAGCAACTGCGGCTGCCATATGGCTATACGCACTTTGCCCTGAACGTTCCAGCATAGGTTGGATCATTACATCTGCAAATTCAGTTGCGATAGCACCGGGTTCAATGACAACAACATCAATATTAAATGATTTTAACTCTAAACGTAGACAGTCAGACCAACCTTCAACTGCATGTTTACTCGCATGATACCAACTACCAAGTGGTGTATAAATTTTCCCACCCATTGATGAAATATTGATAATTCGACCCTGCATTTTTTTACGCATACTAGGCAGAACCTTTTGGGTTAAATAGGCCATACCAAACAGATTCACTTCAAATTGATAGCGTGCATCGGCAAGGGTGGTATCCTCCATAGCACCATACATACCAAAGCCTGCGCAGTTAACTAAAATATCAACACCATGGGTTTCTTTTTCAATGGTTTTCACAACTTGGTCGATATCATCCTGATTGGTAATATCCATTTTTAATGTATGAGCACCAAGTGTTTTTAGTTCTTGCATAGCATCAACGCGACGGGCAACGGCATAAACCGTTGCACCTTCTTTGAGTAATGCTTTGGTAAATGCTTTTCCCATACCAGATGATGCGCCTGTGATGAGAACGATTTTTTCTTTAACTGTGTTCATATTCTGTCTCTCAACTAAAGTTTTAAGGAACTTACTTTTCGATAGAGACATCATAGGAATTTGAACGATATTTATCCAAATCGAATGGCGACAATGTTTAATCAAAGTGCGCCAAATTTTTAAAATATTATTTCCTCGAAATAAGAGCAGATACACAAAGTTAAATTAAAGCTTCTGGTCGTCTTTTGCTTAACCATAGTAATGAGCATGCTGCAATTACTAGCCACGGGATTAAAGCAATATTCATTGCTTCCCAGCCAAATAAATCGAGTAAAGCACCTGCGCTAAAAGAACAAATTAAGCCGACAACAAAAACCGTCATGTCGTTAATGGCTTGCGCCTTGGCTTTTTCAGCCGCTGTATACGTTCCGGTAAGCAAAGACGTGCTACCAATAAATAAAAAGTTCCATCCCACACCTAATAAAATGAGTGAGATTGCAAACGATGCGAACTGAATACCCGAGAGGGAAAAACCAATATAACTAGCAAATAATATAAGACCTACAAACATGATTTTAAGCACACCAAATCGAGCGATTAAATGTCCAGTAAAGAATGAAGGTAGGAACATACCAAGCACATGAAGCTGAATGACAGTTGTAATCGTGCCTAGTTCATGGTGTGAATGTCGCATGGCAATGGGTGTTGCGGTCATACCTAAAATCATGATGCCGTAGCCTGTGACTGCACCAAACAGAGCAACTAGATAGGTAGGCTGAAAGACAATCTGTTGCCATGGGCGACCAGCAGTAAAGTCAGACTTTTGCTCAACTGTATTGGCAATATGTAGGCTAGATAAAATGCCCATTGCCACAAGTGAAATGATACTAATAATTAAAAATGAACCGATATATTCTAAATGTTGAAATAATGGGCCACCAAAGCGCGCCAAAGTCGGACCAATCAGTGCGGCAACAATTCCACCTGCCATAACCCAAGAAATAGCACGTGAACGGAACGCATCATCTGCTACTTCACTGGCAGCAAAACGATAAAACTGAGCAAAGGATTGGTAGGCTCCGACACATAACGTGCCTAAGGCTAAGAAAGTAGGTGAACTATAAAAGATACCAATGGCGGCAATAATACCGCCAATTACACCTAAAAAAGCGCCGAAAAGAAAACCCTTACGCCGTCCCACATGTGCCATCAACATTGATGCAGGGAACATCATTAAAGCTGTACCCAAAAACATAGATGCGATGGGTAAAGTTGCTAGTATCGGTGTGTTAGAAATATTTGCCCCAGCCAAACCACCAATCGTCATGACCATGATCGATACGGTTTGGTAAAGTGACAGAGAACTCGCCAAAATAAGAACTTGGCGATGCATCGTATTTTGAAGCATGAGAGCCTTTAATTATATGTGTTAATCGATGAGTCTGGGTGCTGAGTTTTTATATAGGAAGAAAGTATCAACAGCTCAGCTTGAAAATGTTGAGATGTTCTTGGCGGTAGTTATAACAATATTTCTTTGGCATAAACTATTTTTTATCAAGTAATTGCAGCTGAATAATCGGACTTAATATTCTATCATCTGATAGTTTAATACAAAACAATCGAAGCCCCCCAATTTTTCTAAATAAGTCTATTTTCTCAAATTCTTTTTCAGCCACCTTAAAATAAATCATTAACCTGAGGTTAATAACCATTGATGTAGGTTGATTGATCAAAATTCCATAAAGCGTTTTTATAGATACAGAACAAAACTGCGATCTATATAGGTAAGCACATGGAAGGATCAGTTCAGAATAAAGAACGGTTATGGACAAAGCGGCGTCATGCCAAACAACTAAAACTAGAGATGGCAAACCAATATACCGACGGTGTGGTGATTCCAACTCAGGACATTATTAAAGTTTTAGAAACGCTGATTACACCGGGCGACAAAGTTGTACTCGAAGGGAATAACCAAAAACAGGCAGATTTCCTTTCGCGTTCTTTGGCACAAACCAATCCAGATGTTTTGCATGATTTACATATGATTATGCCAAGCGTTGGGCGTTCGGAACATCTCGATCTATTTGAAAAAGGCATTGCGCGTAAGCTCGATTTTTCTTTTGCTGGCCCGCAAAGTTTACGTATTAGTCAGTTAATTGAAGATGGTTTACTAGAGATTGGAGCCATTCATACCTATATCGAACTATATTCACGTTTGGTAGTCGACCTCATTCCAAATGTGGTGCTCTCAGCGGGCTTCATGGCAGACCGTCAAGGCAATATCTATACAGGCCCAAGTACCGAAGATTCTCCAGCACTTATTGAACCTGCCGCTTTTAGTGACGGTATTGTGATTGTTCAGGTCAATGAACTGGTCGATGACGTCTCAGAGTTACCACGTGTCGATATTCCTGCTTCTTGGGTGGATTATGTAGTGGTTGCAGACCAGCCATTTTATATCGAACCCTTGTTTACCCGTGACCCGAAACATATCAAGCCTGTGCATGTGCTCATGGCGATGATGGCAATTCGCGGAATTTATGAAAAGCATAATGTGCAATCGTTAAACCATGGTATTGGTTTTAACACTGCGGCAATTGAACTCATTTTACCGACCTATGGTGAGTCTTTGGGTTTAAAAGGAAAAATTTGCCGAAATTGGACACTAAATCCGCATCCAACCTTAATTCCAGCGATTGAAACAGGTTGGGTTGAAAGCGTGCATTGCTTTGGTACCGAACTCGGTATGGAAAAATATGTTGCAGCTCGTCCTGATGTTTTCTTTACAGGTCGTGATGGCGCTTTACGTTCTAACCGCATGATGTGTCAGCTTGCAGGTCAATACGCCGTTGATTTGTTTATTGGCGCAACTTTGCAAGTTGATGGCATGGGCCATTCTTCGACTGTCACCAAAGGTCGTTTAGCTGGTTTCGGCGGTGCACCGAACATGGGACATGATCCGCGTGGTCGTCGTCACGATACGCCAGCATGGTTAGATATGCGTTTGCAAGGTGCCAATGAAACTGAAACCTATTTGGCACGTGGTAAAAAACTAGTTGTACAAATGGTTGAAACTTTCCAAGAGGGTGGCAAGCCAACTTTTGTGGATCGTCTCGATGCAATTGATGTTGCTAAAACAGCAGGCCTACCTTTAGCACCGATCATGATTTATGGCGATGATGTCACTCACTTACTGACCGAAGAAGGCATTGCTTATCTATATAAAGCAAGCAGCCAAGAAGAGCGTCAAGCCATGATCGCTGCGGTGGCAGGTGTGACCAGTATTGGTTTAACTCAAGACCCTAAAACAACAGCACGTTTAAGAAGCGAAGGCTTGGTGGTATTCCCTGAAGATTTAGGTATTCGCCGCACCGATGCAACACGTGAGCTTTTAGCTGCAAAAAATATTGCCGACTTGGTGACATGGTCAGATGGTTTATATCAACCACCTGCAAAATTTAGGAGTTGGTAATGATGGCACAAGTTCAATATCAAGCACTTAGCGATAGTCAGATTTTGGCAAGTTTAGCAGTCGAAGCGTTAATTGATGAAGTTAATCTGACACCGAAACCAGCTTTGGTTGATCGTCGCGGCAGTGGTGCACACAATGACCTGACTTTGGAATTAATGGAGCGCTCTGCGAAAAGTTTAGGGCCCATGTTTGAAGCGATGGCTCAAGCTGCAAAGCATCATGGAAAAGTCTGTTTGGCCTTGCGTGAAGACATTGGCGAAATTGGTCGCCAAGGTGAAAAGACCATGATGTTGGCAACAGATGGTGTTAACACACACCGCGGTGCAATTTGGGCCTTGGGTTTAATGGTTACGGCAGCAGCATTGGCGCGCACCAATCAACAATATTTATTGGCTGTTGAACTATGCCAGTTAGCAGGTCAGATTGCTCAGCTTGAAGATCGTTTTATTCCAAAGCAGACCTTGAGTCATGGTCAGCAAGTCCAAAAGAAATTAGGCATCTTAGGTGCCAAAGAACAGGCTCAACAAGGTTTTCCAACTATTGTGAATTTTGGTTTAAAGCAGCTTTACCAAAGTCGTAGTAAACCAATGAAAGAAGAGTTCGCTCGCTTAGATGCCTTACTTGCCATGATGACCAACCTGACCGATACCTGTGTGCTTTATCGCTCTGGAACAAATGGCTTAAAGCGTATGCAACAAGGCGCACAGCAAGTACTGGATTTGGGCGGTAGCTCAAGCTTGGAAGGTCGACGTGCTTTGCATCTTTTAGAGATTGACCTGCTTCGGATGAAAGCTTCTGCAGGTGGTGCCGCAGATTTGTTGGCAGCAACCTTGTTTATAGATCGTGCTGAGCAGTCATCTGTGAAAAACAAAAAGGGATTTTGATGATGGAAACACTTCATTTTGAATTTGTGGCCACAGAGCCACCTGTAAAAAAAGCACTAGTAGGATGTGTTGGCTCGGGTGATTTAGAAATTTTGATGGAACCCGGTGAAAAGGGAAAGACCTCTATTCACGTGGTGACTTCGGTAGATGGCAGTGCAGCACGTTGGCACAATCTTTTTGAACGAATTTTTACTGCGCAAATACCGCCAGCGGTCAATATTGATATTCATGACTTTGGTGCAACTCCCGGTGTCGTTCGTTTACGTCTAGAACAAGCATTGGAGGAGATTGCTCATGACTGATATTCAGAGTTTGTTAAATAAGCAAGATTTTATTGAACTCAGCGCCAGAGAGCGTGCCAAAGCGCTATTAGATGAAGGGACTTTTCGAGAGCTACTCGACCCATTTGCACGTGTTATGTCGCCTTGGTTGGCTCAGCAAAATATTGTGCCGCAAGCCGATGATGGTGTAGTGATTGTAAAAGGATCTATTCAAGAACAGCCAGTAGTTTTAATTTCTATTGAAGGCTTATTTCAAGGCGGAAGTTTAGGTGAGGTGGGCGGTGCCAAGATTGCGGGTGCCTTGGAACTTGCAGTTGAAGACAATCTAAAAGGTATTCCAACAGCGGCAATTTTACTGTTGGAAACGGGAGGCGTTCGCTTACAAGAAGCAAATCTGGGTTTGGCAGCCATTGCTGAAATTCAGGCTGCAATTGTGAACTTACGTCAGTATCAACCTGTGATTGCAGTAGTCGCAGGCAGTGTTGGGTGCTTCGGCGGTATGTCAATTGCGGCTGGCCTATGTAGCTATATTGTAATGACACAAGAAGGACGTTTAGGCTTAAATGGCCCGCAAGTGATTGAACAAGAAGCTGGTGTACAAGAATATAACGCCAAAGATCGTCCATTTATATGGAGTATTACTGGTGGTAATCAGCGTTTCGCTAGTGGTTTGGCAGATGCTTATGTTGACGATGATCGCCAGAAAATTCGTGAGCAAGTCATCGATTATTTAATTCAAGGCGTGCCTCAGCAGCATCGTAGTTCAAACTACTCATTCTATTTAGCGAAGCTACAACAAGTCGATACTGCTGAGCAGATTACCCCAGCACAGGTTCAAGCTTTGTATCAAGGAGAGCAAGCATGAATATCGCCGTTGATACATTAAAAGCATCTACACGTGGTGCACATTGGTTTAAAGCACTGACACAAGGCTTTAAGACAGTTGAAGGTTTTCCAGCTTCGGTTTGGGTGGCTGATGGTCAGATTGATCAGCAAGCGGTACGTGTGATTGCCGTTGTTCAAGACAGTAATAATCTGTTCCCGCGGGCAAAACAAGGTGAAGTTGGACTGCTAGAAGGCTGGAGCTTGGCAAAAGCGGTTGATGACGTGATTCAAGCCGATGTTCATTCGGAAACTAAACGCGGCATTTTATGTTTGGTTGACGTCCCAAGTCAGGCCTATGGGCGCCGTGAAGAATTATTAGGGATTCATCAAGCTTTAGCGGGTGCAGTAGATAGCTATGCTAGAGCCAGATTAGCAGGTCATCCTATTGTGAGTTTATTGCTTGGTAAGTCGATGTCTGGTGCTTTCTTGGCGCATGGATACCAAGCCAATCGTATTATTGCCTTAAAAGATTCAGGTGTTATGGTGCATGCGATGGGTAAGGAATCTGCTGCACGCGTTACCTTGCGATCGGTTGATGAGTTAGAGCAATTGGCCTCAAGCATTCCGCCAATGGCTTATGACATTGAAAGTTATGCAACTCTAGGTTTGTTATCTGAACTGTTATCTGTTGAAAACCCTGAACAACCAACAACCGATGATCTTTTATCAGCGAAGCAGGTGATCGCTCAAGCGTTTAAAGAAATTAATGCTGATCAATCGAGAGGATTGGAACAACGACTTCACGGTCCAAACCGTCAGATGTCTAAAAGAGTCCGTGAATTATTGCGTGAGCAATGGTCATGAAACTTAAGCTTGAAGCCCATGATTTACTGTGGGGTATGACGGTCGATTGCTTGGCCGATGATGCTCCGCATTGGGTGAAAGAGGTATTGCAACGAGGTGATCCTGTTGTGGTTCGACGGGCAATTACTCCTGTAGATCAGGTGGCTGTGGGTATAAGAGGGCAATTTCGTCATCAACGATATGCAGCTCAAATGCCACGATCAGCGATTAGCAGACAGCTCAAGCCAGAAGCGCTGACTCGCATAGATACGCAACAGTTTGAGCACTTGGCAGAACGTTTAAAGAGCATTTCTAGCATTATGAAAAACTTTTCAGGATGTTGGGGATATACAGGAAGTTTCGGGTTTGAACTGGCAACGGGCATTAAAACAGTAACCGAGCAAAGTGACATAGATTTATTGATTCGAACTGAACAACCTTTTCCCAAAAAGCAGGCGGTTGAGCTACTCGAATATTTTCAGCAAGCAGGACTTAATGTGGATGTACAGCTACAACTTTCACAAGGTGGGTTGGCTTTAAAAGAATGGGTCAGGAATAGTGGAAAAGTTCTATTGAAACGTCCTGAGGGTGCTGTTTTAGTAGAAAACCCATGGAATTAGGGAAATAGATATCATGGCTTCAATTTGGGTATATCCGGGACAAGGTGTGCAACGAAGCAATATGCTGCACGACTTACCTCAAAACGCTCTGGTTAAAGAATACCTTGAGCGTGCATCGGATGCACTCAAAGAAGATGTCTTGATGTTAGATAGTCCGGCTGAATTGCAATCGACACGTGCAGTACAGCTTTGTTTACTGATTTCAGGTGTGGTGAGTTCAGCTTTATTAACAGCGGAAAACTTAACACCTGACTATGTGGCTGGTCTATCAATTGGTGCATGGTCGGCTGCGGTTGTAGCAGAAGTTTTAGCCTTTGAGGATGCCGTTCGTTTGGTTGCCTATCGAGGTGAACTTATGCAAAACGCTTACCCCGCTGGATATGGCATGACAGCTCTGATTGGTACAGATCGTTCAGCTGTCGATGCATGGGTCAAACAGATTTATGAAATAACGCCAAAGGTTTTTGTCGCAAATATTAATGCACATAACCAGATCGTTATTTCAGGAAGCTTTGAAGCCATGAACCAAGTTGCTGTTTTGGCAAAGCAACAAGGCGTGGTGGCAAAAAAATTAGATGTATCGGTACCATCGCACTGTGAATTATTAAGCCAGCAAGCAAAGCAACTTGCAGCATCTATGGAGGGAGTGACTTTAAAGCAGCCTAAAATACGTTATTTAAGTGGAACAACGGCTCGTACGCTTGGCAGGCCAGAACAAATTGGTGATGACTTGGCTTTTAATATGAGTCGAACTGTAGATTGGGAAAGCACCATCCAAGCTGCATGGGAGCGAGGTGTAAGGTTACAGATAGAAGCTTTGCCGGGAACGGTACTTACTACACTTGCACGTCGAACGTTTAAAGAAGGAACTGTATTGTCATTTCAGGGAACACGTTTAGACAGCATTCAATTGGCAATGCAAAACGAAAATAATGCTTCTTTGTAATTACAATACAAATTAAAAATTGAGTAATAACCCAAGGATATGAGGGATTTACAATGATTATTTATGGAACAGCAATATTAGCGATCTGCCATTTATTAGGTGACTATCTTGGCAACACCTTAGGCATGGTATTAGGCGTTAAAGCCAATGTCGGTGGAGTGGCTATTTCGATGATTCTGTTAATCTTATCTAAAGAGTTATTGGCAAAAAAAGGTTACTTACCTCAAGTCACACAATTTGGCGTCTTGTATTGGTCAGGTATGTATATTCCGATCGTAGTTGCGATGTCAGCAGGTCAAAATGTGGTTGCCGCTTTATCAGGGGGCATGTTAGGACTGATTGTCTCTATTGCATCGTTAATCGGTACGGTTTTAGTCATCCGTTATTTAAATAGAATTAGTGGCGACTATGAAACCTATGAATGGACGATAGAATCCAAAGAAAAAATAGCCTAAGCAAACATAAACTACAAAAAGTTCAATCAAAAAGGATTTAAATGATGGACGCTATAATTGCTGTGTTATCAAAAAATGCATTAGTTACTGCTCTTGCAGTAACGGGTTTAATGATGTTCGTTTCCCATTTACTCTCAAAATATTTGACGAAAGGGAAACTACAAAGTTCTGCAATTGCGATTACTTTAGGTTTGGTTGTTGCTTACTTTGCAGGAGTTTATACGCAAGGAACCAAAGGTGTTTCGGACATCGCTATTTTTTCTGGTTTTGCGCTGTTGGGCGGAGCCATGATTCGTGATTTAGCTATCGCTTCAACTGCATTTGAAGTTGATGTGAAAGAAGTGAAGAAAGCAGGCAAAATTGGTCTAATTGCATTAATGCTTGGTTGTGTTGTGCCTTTTGCAATTGGAGTTTTGGTTGCATGGAGCATGGGCTATCGAGATCCAATTTCGATGACAACGATTGGTGCAGGCGCAATGACTTATATTGTAGGTCCAATTACTGGTACTGCAATTGGCGCGAGTTCTGATGTCATCGCACTTTCTATTGCAATTGGTTTAATCAAGTCAGTTTTCTTTATGGTCGGTACGCCACTTCTTGCGAAATTTATGTATCTAAAAAGTCCACGCTCTGCCATGGTCTTTGGCGGTTTGGCAGGAACAACCAGTGGTACAGCTGCGGGATTGGCAGGGACAGATGTACGATTGGTACCTTATGGCGCTTTAGTTGCAACCTTCTATACAGGACTAGGGTGTTTACTTGGACCTTCTGTCTTTTTCTTAACGGTTAATGCGATTTTTGGATAAATTTTTGAAAATCCTACAACGGCAACTCATTATTCTTTAATAAGTTGCCGATATTTATCTTTTAAAATTAGAGGCAAACATTCGACATTCAGCAATCAGAGCAAGTAAGTTTGGGTCGCGTTCTTTACTTTTTAAAAAGACCAGACCAATTTCTTGTTGCAAGTGGTATTGCTGTTTTAAGGGAATAAGTTTTACCGAACTTTCATAAACCGCAGAAATACGGCCGGGTAATAGTGCAAAACCTACGCCTGAGCTGACCATACTAATTAAGGTAAAAATATCATTGACCTGTAAAGCAACTTTTGGTGAAAAACCAGCTTTTTTAAAAATGATATCGCTGTCGTTATGAGTTGCAAACCCCTTAGTTAAAGTTAAAAAAGTTTCTTCTTTTAAAAGGCTTAAATCAATATCTTTAAAATCGGCATATTTTGAATCTTTATTGACTGCCAGAAAGATATCGTCTGAAAACATTGGCAAAATTTCAAAGTCATCATCTTGAGTAGTTTCATTTAAAGCCACAATAATGGCATCAAGCTCCGTGGCTTTCAGCTTTTTCACCAAATCCTGATTTGAACTCAGCAATAGTTGAATATCAAGCTCACTACGTCGGAGCTTAAGACCGCTAATCACATTTGGAATTGTATTTACAGTCAAAGAATAAAGAGAACCTAAATGTAAAACCTTAGCTGCAAAGCCAGCGGCTTCTCTGGTTTTATTTACGGTAATAAAAATGTCTTGTACGATTTTTTGTGCCCGTTCTTCAAAGACATAAGCACTTTTTAAAGGAATGAGATTACGGCCTTCATTTTTAAAAAGAGGGCAACGTAAAGCACTTTCTAAAGAGTGTAAGGCTTTATGAACACTGACATTACTCAGCTGCATTTCTGTGGCTGTTTTAGACAAATTTCCGCAGCGCATAAAAGCTAAAAAAATCTGTATTTTTTTAAGGGTGAGTTCCTCATCAATTTCCATATTAATCCTTTGAACCTGCTTCCCTAAAACCAATAGATTTGAGCTATAAAGTTACCACAAAATAAAGTCTATAAAATTGTGCTTAGGTCGAAGCATTTCTTTAGAGACTTGCTTCAACTCTTTGTTGAATGGTTTTAATCACTTGATCTAATGCGCTTTGAATTTTAGTGTTCCATTCAAAAGAGCAATTGATTCGCAAATAATGCTGCTGTGCGGGTAAAACACTAAACAGTGGGCTTGGCGCAACACCAATGTCTTGATGAATCAACTCTTCATAAACTTGCATACTGTCCAGCGTACTAGGAAGTTTGACCCATAGAAAATAACCACTTGGGTAGTAATACACTTCACAAGAGTTAGGTAAATGTTGTTTTAAATAATGATAAAACTGCTTTTTATAACGCTCAAGTGAAAGCCTAAGCGTACGTAAGTGTTTTTCATAATGATGATGAGACAGAAATTCAACTAGCGCATTTTGAATAAGTGCATTGACTGAAATGGTGCTCATAAGCTGCAAGTGTTGAATATGATCTGAAAACTTACCCGCATAAACCCAACCGACCCGAAAACCTGCACCTAATGTTTTAGAAAAAGACGAGCAGTGAAGCACCAAATTTTGTTGATCAAAATACTTCATTGAAAGTGGTTTTTGGCCGCCATAAAAAAGCTCTTCATAGACATCATCTTCAATCAAATAAATTTGATGCTCATGAAGCAACTTGGCAATTTTATATTTAATGTCATCACTGACGGTAAAACCAATCGGGTTATGGGCATTCAGCATGAGCCAACAGACCTTGATAGGATAGGTTTGAATGACTTGTTCAAAAGCCTCTAGGTCAAAACCATGTTGCGGATGTTCAGGAATAGTAATCACTTTAAGTCCTAAACGCTCAGCGGCTTGCCACGCCCCATAAAACACGGTTTGCTGTAATAAAATATAATCGCCGGCTTGAGCGACCGCTTGTAGCGAAAGGTTCAGTGCGTCTAAACCTCCAGATGTAATGACAATGTCATCTGGGTCTGTCTGTATGCCTTGCATACAGTAGCGTTGAGCAATTAGTTTTCTTAAGGCTAAATTACCGGGAGGCAAACTTGTGGTCTGGTCATAACTTTGTCTTTGACGGGCAAGCTGTCCCATAATTTGAATAAGTTTGGGTGCTGTTAAAAGCTGACTGTCCGGAAAAGCTGAACCAAAAGGTACGACGGACTCATGTTGAATTGACTTAAGATATTTAAAAACTAATGAATTAATTTCAATTTTAGAGTTCAGTGAAACAACTGAATATTGTTCGAGTGGCTTTAGTGCAATTTGCTCGGCAACGAAGTAGCCAGATTTTTCTTTTGAATAGATCAGACCTTGTGATTCAAGCTCCTGATAAGCATTCATGACGGTCATTAAACTAAAACCAGAACGTTGTACCTGATCTCTCAATGACGGTAATTTTTCATGTGCATTTAAAGTGCCGCTCTCAATGAGTTGGCGAATGCTATGAGCGAGTTGTTCTGATTTATACATGTATGAGCTGCACGAAATAACAAAATGAAAGAAGCACTTAATCAATAATAAATGCCGTTTGCAGAATCTACAAACGGCATTTGTTTAGAACAATAGATTTACTTTAAGTAAGGGGCTGCATAAATCAAGATAACTTTAAACAATCCCGCAATCACAGCTAAGGCTAAAAAACCACCGATCCATAGCAGAATAAACCATTGGGTTTGATTGAGTTTAACGGATGACTTTTTCATAAAACCCTCCATACTTAATGATAGCCTTCGTCACCTACACGAACTTTGTCTCTAAATACCCAATAAGAAACAATGGTGTAAGCAATAATAATTGGAATCAGAATAAGTGCACCGACCAAAGCAAACATCTGGCTTGAATGCGGTGCTGCGGCTTGCCAGATTGTGACTGATGGCGGAATAATATATGGCCATAAACTAATCACAAAACCAGTAAATGCAAGGAAAACGAGCGCTAATGTATATGCAAATGGTTTAAGGTCATGATCCTGTTTTTTACATGCCGATAAAATCAGACCAACAAACAATAAGACCAAAATCGGTACTGGGCTAAAATAGAACAGGTTTGGTAAAGAGAACCAGCGATCTGCAATTTCAGGATGAGTCAACGGTGTATATAAACTCACGCCACCAAAAATAATGAGCAGTGCAATGATCAGCTTTGGCATAAGCTCATACATACGTTGCTGCAAACCTTTTTCGGTTTTTAAAATCAGCCATCCACAGCCTAAAGTGGCATACATGGCAACTACGCCAATACCTGTAAAGATGGTAAACGGGGAAAGCCAATCAAAAGACCCACCAGCAAAAATACCATTTTCGGTTTTGATTCCTTGAATATAAGCACCCAAAATAATCCCTTGAAGGAAGCTCGTTAAAACTGAACCCCAAATGAAAGCCAAGTCCCAAAGGTGTTTGGTTCGATGAGCTTTAAAACGGAATTCAAAAGCAACTCCACGGAAAATCAAGGCAATGACCATGAAAATGATAGGCAGGTAGAGTGCTGATAAAACTGTTGAATAAACCAGCGGGAAGGCTGCATACAGACCAGCACCACCGAGAACCATCCAAGTTTCGTTACCATCCCAAACAGGAGCGACGGTATTCATCATGACGTCACGTTCTTGGCTGTTCTTAATGAAAGGGAACATAATTCCGATTCCTAAGTCAAAACCATCCATGACCACGTAAATTAAAACACCTAAACCAATAATACCGACCCATATTAAAGAAAGATCAATCATGATGTTTCTCCCCAGATTTTTGATTATCGTCAATGTTTTCATCGACAGCACTGAGTGGACGCATTGGTGTTTTAAAGTGTCCAACGCCACCAGTTTCAATATTTGGTGTATCGATAAATACAGGGCCTTTATTAATGAGTTTTAAGGTGTAGTAAATACCGCTACCAAAAACGATGGTATAGACCACCACAAAAATAAAGAGACTAAGTCCAACCTGATCTGCCGAAACGGTATGTGAAAGCCCGTCTTTAGTGCGCATAATCCCGTATACAACCCACGGTTGACGGCCTACTTCGGTAGTAATCCAGCCAGCCAGCATTGCCACATAACCCGCAGGCCCCATCACTACAGCAAATTTATGAAACCATGATGTTTCATAGAGTTTTCCACGCTTACGTAACCAAAGCGCAATTAAAGACAGAGTGACCATGAGCACACCAAGACCCACCATCACACGGAAGCTCCAGAAAACGATGGTTGAATTTGGACGGTCTTCAGGTGCGAAATCTTTTAATCCTGTCACTTGGCCATCTAAGCTATGCGTTAAAATTAAACTACCCAAATAAGGAACACCCACTTCGAAGTGGTTACGTTCTTCTTTCATATCTGGAATTGCAAAAAGCAATAATGGCATTGGCTCATTGTGATTGGTTTCCCAGTGTCCTTCCATTGCCGCAAGTTTGGCTGGTTGATGTTCACGGGTGTTTAAACCATGGTTATCACCAATTACTACTTGTAAACATGAAGTCACAAGCACCATCCAGAGACCCATCGAGAACGATTTTTTCACCAATTCATCACGACGGCCTTTTACTAAATGCCATGCAGATGTTCCGACGACCAATAATGATGAAACTAAGAAGGCGGCAGCACCCATGTGGGCAAAGCGGTAAGGGAAGGATGGGTTAAAGACAATTGCAAACCAGTCTTTTGGCACAATAATGCCATTTTCGATGGCAAAGCCTTGAGGTGTCTGCATCCAACTATTCGAAGATAGAATCCAGAACATGGAAATACATGTTCCGATGGCAACCATAAGTGTTGCGAAGAAATGGGCTCGAGGACCAACACGTCCCCAACCAAATAACATAATGCCTAAGAAACCTGCTTCTAAGAAGAAGGCACTCAAGACTTCATAGGTAAGTAAAGGACCAGTAATACTTCCGGCAACGCGTGAAAATTCACTCCAGTTCGTACCGAACTGGTAACTCATGACCACGCCCGAGACCACACCCATACCAAATGCAACGGCAAAGATCTTAATCCAGTATTTAAATAGATCTTTATAAATCGGGTTTTGGGTTCTTAACCATTTCCATTCTAACACTGCTAAAAAGCACGCAAGACCGATGGAAGTGGCCGGAAAAATAATATGGAAGGATACTGTAAAAGCAAATTGTATTCGCGCTAATTCTAGAGCGGTTAGACCGAGACTCATAAACTTTCCCCCTGTGAACTAGCTGATGATGATTGAATGAGTTAAATACTTATTTTCAGGCAACAAAGTATTTTGGCGATTAAACTTACTTCTGTGATAGATCTTCTTAGCAAGTAAAATGCCAACAGGGTTAAACAATATAATTGCTTGATATTCCAAGAGAATAGACTGATTTATTGTTCTCAATCTGTTAACAAAGTTTATGCTTGATGTTGCATTTGTAAAAAAGCATGTTGCATTGAAACATTGATGAAATATCTGGCGATATGCAATAGATCGTCTCATGAAAACTACCTACCTTAAGAAGTTTCCTTAATCATGCACTTACTATTTTTGTATATGTAGATACAGAAATTTTTTATAAAACTATAACAGTCTGGAGCAGTCATGAGGTGTGCTATAGTTTTTTTTCAATTATCTGTAGCTATGTATCCATTCTTCAAAAGTCCAAAATAAATGAACAAGATTTACGAATGGCCAAAATCACTCTCCAAAATACAGCGAATGCGACTTTGGGTAATAAGCGCAGAATAGTTTCTTCTCTTTTATTCCTTTGTTGTTTTGCGTGAGGTCTGGTTGTTACGTAGGTTATTAAAGACCTGATTTAAGTGTAGCTCTTCTAAAATAGCTTGGATGTTAAAAAATGTTTATTACTTCTCAACTCAATGTCCTGCATAAAATTATTAAAAATCAGCCTATTCCTGTATCTATATTGGCTCAGTTAGAGCAGACCTATGTTAATTTTGAAGCTACCTTATTAAGAGCGAAAGTACTCAGAGACTTTTCTAAATCTGAAACTGTATATTTAATCCAATCTCATATTGAGCCACAGCAAAGTAGTGTGGCTTATCTATTTTCACCATTTATTTTTGCCAACTTAAACAAGGCTGCTATTTATACAACACCTGCGACAACGCCTGTGCTTTCTATTCTGAATAAATATTACCAAGCTGAAAAAAAAGCACTATTCAAAGTAGATGATGTTTTAGACAGCTTAAAAATTTATATAGATTTGGAACTTACAGAGCTTAATGAAGTTGAGTTTATTTATTTAAGCCTAATCAAGGCACTGTGCCGAAGTGATCTCTCTACCGTTTTTTTAATTACGAGTTTAGATGTAGATGTCGAGCATTTAGAAGCACTGGAGCAATTTTTAAAGGTCAAAATTTATTGGATTAAAACCACAAAAGATGATGACTTAAAAAACCTAAATGGCTTAGAAATGCGGAAATTATTATTCAAAAATAAAGATGAGACTTATATCAAATTATGCGCGAAATTCGCTCAAATGAACGCAGCGCTGGTTGGTTTATGCGACACCTTTACTGCTGGTCAAATGACGCATCTAATTGATGATATGTTTTATTCAGAGCATATTTTTGAAAAATTATCTGTCTATTCAGAATATATACAAACCTTATTGCAAAGCCAGCAGAGCGTTCGGCAAAAAGAGGCGTCTTAGTCTTTGAGATACGAGCTTTTTATCTTTGTGTTTGGGTTCTTATATAAAGAATGAATACAGTTATAAAAAAATAATCGTTTTCATGTGAAATAAATATTTTATGGTAAAAGCAAAGCAATATTGGTTTTACTTACATGACAAATTTAAATTTTGAGCATCATCTCGGTTCACTAACGCATGCAGCACTTAGTCAGGCCACAATTATTTCTCGGGTGTGGGGGGAAGGGCCGTCATCACGTTATGATGAATTGGCAAAAAATTTCAGACCAACTTTTGCCCGCATTAAAGAAGGGGCTTTAATCCGTGAGCAACAGCATATTTTGCCCTATGAACAACTTCAATGGCTCAAAGATGTTGGTTTTACAAGGTTAAGACTTCCTAAAGCTCATGGTGGCTTTGATGCAACCATCCCTGAACTATTTGCATTGCTCATTGAACTTGCCGAGGCCGATTCAAACTTACCGCAAGCTTTGCGTGTGCATTTTGGTTTCACTGAAGATGTCTTGGTAAGTAAAGACAAAGCGTTTCAACAGCGTTGGCTTAGCCGAATTGCTAATGGGGAAACAGTCGGTAGTGCATGGTCTGAAGGCGGGAAAGAGTCAATTGATCAGTTCGAAACTCATTTGTATCGAGACAGTGAAGGAAAAATTCGCGTTAAAGGGAAAAAATATTACACCACAGGGAGTCTATATGCAGACTGGGTGGACGTTGGTGTAACAGATTTAAAGGGTGAGTCTGGCTCGGTCGTTGTTCGCCGTGAAGATGAAGGTGTCGAAATTGTTGATGACTGGAATGGTTTTGGTCAGCAACTCACCGCAAGCGGTACAGCATATTTCCATGACGTATTGGTCGATGAAACCGAAATTTTACCTGACGATGACCGTTTTAAATATTCGGCTGCTTACTATCAACTGGTCCAATTGGCAATCATTACAGGGCTAGGACGTGCTGCAACCTATGATGTTTCTCAAGCTGTGGCGAAACGTACCCGAAACTACACGCATGCAAATGCTCAATTTGTAAAACAGGATCCGCAAATTTTACAAGTAGTGGGACAAATTCGTGGTGCAGCTTACAGTGCAGGAGCGATTGTTGAAAAAGTTGCACAAAGCTTACAGCGTGCTTACTTAGCTGCATTTCAAAATAATGAGCAGCTTGAAGAAGAGCAAAATGCACTTGCCGAACTTGAAAGTGCGCAGTCTCAAACGGTAATTACCGATCTAATTTTAAATGCTTCTACGATTTTATTTGACGCTTTAGGTGCTTCTGCAACGGACAAAGATTTAGGCCTAGATCGATACTGGCGTAACGTACGAACTTTATCTTCACATAATCCCAGAGTATTTAAAAATCGAATTGTCGGTGATTTTAGTGTAAACGGCACATTACCACCTTATCAATGGCGTATTGGTGAAGTAGCTAAACAATAATTGATAATCATAGATATTAAGCTGCTATTTTTAGTGGCTTAATATTATTTTGATTGTTTAAATTAAATTATAAAAACCTATTAGAATAAAATCATATTTTGTTTGGGGTATATATTATAAAGAAAACATAAAAATTGCTTTAGTATAAAAATTAAATAAAATGCTGGCGAATATTTTATGACTAAGAAAATTAGTTTTAATGCTTTTGAAATGAATTGTATTGCCCACCAATCTCCTGGATTATGGCGACATCCTCAAGATCGATCTGTTGAATATAAAGATTTAGAATATTGGACAGATTTAGCACAAATTCTTGAGCGTGGTTTTTTTGACGGTATTTTTATTGCAGATGTGCTCGGTATTTATGACGTTTATCATCAAAGTGCTGAATATGCCTTAACAGGTGCAGTACAAGTTCCAGTCAATGATCCGCTACAGATTGTGCCTGCTATGGCAGCAGTCACAAAGCACTTGGGTTTTGGTGTCACAACTTCTATTTCCTTTGAACATCCGTATCCTTTTGCTAGACGTATTAGTACGCTAGACCATTTAACCAAAGGGCGAGTTGGATGGAATATCGTGACGTCTTATTTGGAAAGCGGTTCGAAAAACTTGGGCCTAAAAACTCAGGTCAACCATGACAATCGTTATGATATTGCCGATGAATATTTAGAAGTCCTGTACAAACTTTGGGAAGGTTCTTGGGAAGAGGGTTCGGTACTTCGTGACCGTGAAAACGGTATCTTTGCTGACCATAAAAAAGTGCATCCAATTCAGCACGAGGGTAAATACTTTACTGTACCCGGCATCCACATTTGTGAACCATCACCGCAACGAACACCTGTACTTTATCAAGCGGGGGCATCTTCACGTGGCCAGAAGTTTGCGAGTCAAAATGCCGAGTGCGTATTCATTGCAGCGCCGTCTAAAATTGCCACTAAAAAAGTGGTACAGGGCATTCGCCAGAAATTGGCTCAAGAAGGCCGTGACCCGTACTCTGTTAAAATTTATGCACTTTTATCGATTGTCACTGATGAAACCGATGCAAAAGCTCAGGCTAAGTTTAAAGAATATCAAAGCTATGGAAGCTATGATGGTGCTTTAACCTTGCTGTCTGGCTGGTCAGGTGTAGATTTTTCACAATACCAGCCAACGGATAAAGTTGAATATATTCAAACCAATGCCATTCAATCTTTATTAGATTCTTATGTAAATGCGGACCCAGAACGTGTTTGGACCATTGAAGAAATTGCAAACTGGAACAGCTTAGGTGGGAATGGACCTGTGTTAGTGGGTTCGGCAGAAACCGTTTCGGATGCTTTACAGCAATGGGTCGAAGATACGGATATTGATGGCTTTAACCTTGCCTATATTTTGGCGCATCAAACCTTTGCCGATGTAGTTGAGTTTATTGTGCCAGAGTTGCAAAAACGTGGGGTATATCAAACCTCATATGCACAAGGAACATTAAGAGAAAAACTATTTGGTGCTGGGCCATATTTGCCTGAAAATCACCGAGGTGCAAAATATCGTAATCTAAAAGAGTTAAAACTTGCTGAGGCAAGTTAATATTTTGGAAAACCTTTAAATAAATAGCTGGTTAAATGCCAGCTTTTATTTTGTCTTTTTATATCCATTTTACTGCTGAGTTAATAATGAAAAGATAATTCTATAATTTAGATTAAAACATCAGATTAATTTGTTTTTGTATTATGTGAATAATCATTATTTTGTTCCTGTTATTAAAATTCAGGAATTATTAAGTGAGCACACAAGAACTCGATCATAACCATCGTTATGAAATTAAATCTCCCGATGATGTTTCACAATTAATTTCCAAATTTGCAGGGAAGGGTAAATCGAATAAAGTTATTTGGTTGGCACTGATTGGGGTGTTTATTGATGCCTACGATTTAACAACGCTGTCCTTTGGTATTGAGCAAGTTATCTCAGAGTTTTCTTTAAGCCCTGTGATGACTGGTGTGGTGGCTTCAGCAATTGTCTGCGGAACCATTGTTGGTAACCTGATTGGTGGTTGGCTGACAGATAAAATTGGCCGTTATCGGGTCTTTATGGCGGACATGGTGCTCTTTGTCATTGCGGCAATTGTCGCAGGCTTTGCACCGAATGTATGGGTTTTGATTTTAGCCAGATTTATTATGGGAATTAGTGTTGGTATTGATTTGCCTGTGGCAATGTCATACTTATCTGAGTTTTCCAAGTTTAATGGAAGTAGCAACAAGGCAGCGCGTTTAGCTGCATGGTGCCCAATGTGGTATGCCGCTTCTTCGGTCTGTTTTGGTCTAGTTCTGGCGCTTTATTTTCTTTTACCCCCTGAGCATAGCAATTGGTTATGGCGAGCATCTTTAATTTTCGGAGCAGTGCCAGCGTTACTCATTATTTTTATTCGCGGTAAATATTTAACTGAATCACCAATCTGGCTTGCAAACCAAGGCGATTTAAAGGGGGCAGCTAAAGTTCTACAAGAATCCTATGCAATTAATGCAGTTGCTACAGTTGAAAAAGTAGAAACAACTGCTGAAAAGAAAAAGCGCGAGGGTTTTGCAGTTTTATTTAATAAAACCTATTTGCCAAGAACTATTGTGGCCATTGTGATTCACATTTCGGTGGCATTTCAGTACACGACCATTGCCTTCTTTTTACCTTCTATTTTAACGCGTTTCTTTCATACCGATGTCTTGACGACCATTACCACCACGCTTGGACTTAATTTACTATTTGCATTTACGGGCGGGTTGTTAGGCGTATTTGTTGCTAGTAGATTTAAATCTCGGCATGTGTTGCTTACAGGCTTTTTACTCCAGTTTATAGCCCTCATTGCCTTAGCATTAATTGGTGAACCCGGTAATAGCTTTTTACTCTATACTGCAATTGGCATGCTAGGTTTGTGGCTTTTTGCCGAAGGCTTTGGGCCTGGGGCACAAATGATGGTTTATCCAACCATGGCTTATCCAGCTTCGATTCGTGGCGTTGGAGTTGGCTTTAACCGTGCAGTAACGGGTGTTGCTCAAGCAATTGCTTTGTTTGTTTTACCGATCTGGATGGCGGGATATAAAACCGATGTTTACCTGATTATTTCTATCTTTGCGTTTATTCCTTTAATTGTGATTGGGCTACTGATTAAGTTTGAGCCTACCGCTCAAGATGTCGATGTGATTGATGAAGATAAAGCAGAACTTCCTCTCAATAATTCACCAGTAATCGACTAGAGTAAAAATAGATATCTAAATAAAAACAAAGGCCAACATCTGTTGGCCTTTGTTTTAAGAATTAGAAGTAATAAGCAAAAATTACAAATGCTTTTTTATTCCATTTATCATTGGTTCCACCAGCCGCAAGGCCTTCACTGTCTCCTAGATATGGATCGTGTTTACCAATGAGTAACTCGGCTTGTACTGTCAATTTTTGATAGTTAAAGGCAATGCCGGGAATAAAACGGGTGGAGTCTTTAAAGCCATCTTGCTCTTTTCGATAAGAACTATAGTTTAAGTACGGGCGAACAGAGGTAATTGGGCCAAACTGCTGAGGAAATAAATAGCTGAGTTCGGCTGAGTAAATCTGACCTTTGGTTGCAGAGTTGAATGAATAATCGAAACCGCCCAAAGTCAGATGATCTTTATATTCATTGTCGGCATTATCAATGTCTTGATAACCAGCCAAAAGCTGTAAATTCCATTGGTTATAATTGGTATTGCTAAAAACTGAATAGACTTGGCGATCGCCATCTTGCCCTGAACGTTTATTTTCAATGGTGGAATACCATGCAGAGGCGCCCAGTTGGGTAGAGAAATTTTCTTGGCCTAATACATTCTTAAAGGTATGAGCACCACGAACAACAATGGAGTTCTTTTCTTTGGTATTGGTGCCTTCTGGTACTGAGTCATCTGCATTGACAGGGTTGATACTAAATCGACTCGAGTCTTTGCTTTTACCTCTATAGGTGCCACCATCGGTAGGATAAAAGGCGAGTTGTGCTTCATTGATGCCATCATTGAAATCATATTTCACCCCAAGGTTGTGTACATCTTCCCAACCAGCACTATTGGCAATGCCTAAATAATAAGTATTTCCCCAAAAGCGACCCAAGCCAAAAGGAACGGGGTTTAAGCCAGCAATAATTTTACTGTTGTCATTAATTTTATAACCCATCCATGCATCGGTGAGCCAATTGGCATCGCCTAAATGCCCGTAATATTCATAAATCCGATAATCTAAGCGGCCAATCCATTTCGAGGAGTTGTAATCTAGCCATAATACGGCGTCATTAAAAGAAAATTTACTGGTAGAGGGTTCAGAGTCAAAATCATAAACATATTTAGCTCGAACAGTACCACTTACTTTAAGTTGACCTTCTTCAGCATTACCAAAGGTGAGAGCCGCATGACTTGAAAGGCTAAATGTAATTAAAGACGTTGTAATTAATGTTTTTTTCAAAATTTGAGAATGTTTAAACAAAAGAATTTTTCTCCTCTTAAAAATAAAAATTAAATTTGCGTCATGTATAAACCAGAAAAAGATTTGCCCAAATCTCAATATTTGCAGAGGTTTTAAGATAAAAAGATAATAAAATCTGAACTTTATATAAAAGAATGAAAATTAATTAGATGCAAAACTCTGGATGCAATAAGCAAAAATAAAAATGATCAAATATGAGAGGATAAAATACTTAGAGGCCGTCTGTCAGGCTTGCCTAATCATATGATTTGTGAATATGGTTTTTAATTATTGATATATAAGTATTTTAATTTTTATTTTAATCTGTAAGTTTACTTGGAAATTGCTTTTTACCAAAAGATAAAAACTTATAAGGAAAAGTTATTTATAAAAATTAGATAAGCAACTCATATTTTTTTATTTTTCATTATAAAGCCAGCTGCATACCATGAGCTTATATTATTGAAAGATCATGAAATTATGAGCACAAAGACCAAACCGTTGATTATCACGGCAATTGTGGTTGTAGCAATTGTTGCATTTATCGTATGGCAAAATAAAAAAGACAATAATACAAGTGTTTCAGTTCGTGACAACAAACCTGTCGTGATTGCTTATCAAACTGGGGTTGACCCAAGCAAAGTTGCACAGGCTAACGGAGATTATGAAAAACATAGTCAACGTAACATTCAATGGAAAAAATTTGATGCGGGTTCAGATGTTGTCAATGCTCTGGCTTCAGGTGATGTCGTACTTGGTAATATTGGTTCAAGCCCACTTGCTGCTGCGGCAAGCCGTGATTTACCGATTGAAGTATTCTTAATTACTTCAAAACTTGGTGGGTCTGAAGCATTAGTGGTAAGTAATAAATCAGGCATAAAAAGCCCTCAAGATTTAATTGGCAAAACCATTGCTGTACCGTTTGTTTCAACTACGCATTACAGCCTTTTGTCGGCACTTAAACATTGGAACATTCCAGAAGACAAAGTAAAAATTATTAACTTGCGTCCACCTGAAATTTCAGCTGCTTGGGAACGTGGTGATATTGATGCTGCCTATGTTTGGGAACCTACTTTAAGTAAAGCTAAAGCATCTGGTACGGTTTTAACCGACTCAAAACAAGTGGGTGAATGGGGCGCTCCAACTTATGACTTATGGGTTGTACGTAAAGATTTTGCAGAGAAAAATCCTGACTTTTTAAAAGCTTTTGTGAAAACCACACTTGAGCAACTCGAAAAATATAACCAAGACCCAGCTGCTTACGTTAAAGATAGCGATAACGTGCAAAAAATTGCGCAGCTCACAGGTTCTGATGCAAAAGATATCCCGCTTTTATTAAGTGGAAATATTTACCTTGACCACACTCAGCAAAAACAAACGTTAGATGGTGAATTTGCGCAAAATATTTTTGATACAGCGAAGTTCCTAAAAGGTCAGGGCAAGGTTGATCAACTTAAAGCCGATTATAAAGGCAATGTGAATTCTTCATTTTTGCAGCCTTAAGGAGTTGTCATGAGTGTACTAGAAGCCAAACATATTCATCTGACTTTTCCTAAACAGCAAAAGCCAGTTTTACAAGACATTAACCTAACGATTGAAGAAGGTTCTTTAACCGTCATTTTGGGCGAGTCAGGTTGTGGCAAAACAACTTTGCTTAATATCTTGGCGGGGTTTCAAAAGCCGAGTTCAGGTGATGTGCTTGTAAATCATGAAGTGGTAAATGGACCAGATGTAACCCGCGCTGTCGTGTTTCAGGATCATGCACTCCTTCCTTGGTTAAATGTTGCAGATAATGTTGGCTTCGCTTTGCAGTTAAAAGGTTTAAAACGCGCAGATATTGAAGCACAAGTGAACGCAATTTTAAAAATTGTGGGATTAAGTCACGTTGAAAAAGCCAATATTTGGGAACTTTCTGGCGGTATGAAACAACGTGTTGGTATTGCCAGAGCTTTGATCAGTCACGCGCCGTTTATTTTATTAGATGAACCTTTTGCCGCATTAGATGCTTTTACGCGTGAAAACATGCAGCAGTTAGTGCTCGATTTATGGATTCAACAAAATAAAAGCTTCTTTTTGATTACTCATGACATTGAAGAAGCATTATTGCTCAGTAATCAGTTAGTACTGATGACAGCGCATCCGGGCAAAATTGTAGAAACTCTACATCTCGATTTTGCTAATCGATATCGTCAGGGCGAGTCTATTCGCTCGATTAAATCGGATCCTCAATTTATTCAGCTCAGAGAGCAGTTATTTGAAAGTTTAAGGGCGCAAAAACAAAGCGGTAAGGAGGCGTTAACCATATGAGTACTAAAGATAACGTCTATGAATATGACAAAGCAGGGCTAAAACTTAAGCCAGATGTGCAAACAGAAAATGCTTCATTCCTATCGTCATTTTTTGAAAAGCATCGTACTTTGGCAGTTAGCATAATTAGTGTGGGAAGTGTGGTTGCACTCTGGTTCCTCATTACTGCTTTGCATGTCGTACCTGAACTGTTTTTACCAAGCCCACAGGCAGTCTGGCAAAAATTTATATCGGTCAGCCAAGAAGGCTTTATGAAGGCGACTTTGTGGCAACATTTGGCAGCCAGTATCTCACGTGTATTTTTAGCTTTGATTGCTGCCGTGGTGATTGGTGTACCACTGGGTTTATGGATGGGCCTGAACAAATGGGTTCGCGCTGTTCTAGATCCTTTAGTTGAATTATTACGTCCAATTCCACCGTTAGCTTATTTACCTTTACTCGTAATTTGGTTCGGTATTGGCGAAACCACAAAAGTACTTTTGATTTTCTTCTCGATTTTGGCGCCTGTCATTATTAGTAGTGCGCATGGTGTGTTAAGCCATCAGCTGAATCGTGAACGTGCGGCATTGTCGCTAGGAGCAAGTCAGACACAAGTATTTTGGCATGTCATTTTACCAACAGCTTTACCTCATATTATTACCGGTATTCGTATTGGTCTTGGGGTGGGTTGGTCAACATTAGTTGCAGCAGAGTTGGTTGCAGCGGACCGTGGTATTGGTTTTATGGTGCAATCGGCAGCACAGTTCTTAATTACCGATACGGTGATTCTGGGCATTATTGTGATTGCGATTGTCGCAGTTAGTTTTGAGCTGTTTTTACGTTGGTTACAAAAACAGTTTTCTCCTTGGTATGGTCAGCAGTTGTAGTAAAGAAGATGAATACAGTAGTAGCAAACTTAAATATAGAAGTGATCAAGCCTACCATTGGCGCAATTATTCACGATATTGATTTGAATGCGTTAAATGAAAAGACAACGCAACAAATCCAGCAGGCTTTGCTTGATCATCAGGTTATTTTTTTTCGAAAGCAGCAATTGGCACCGCAAGCACAAGCAGACTTGGCACGTAGTTTTGGCAGCTTACATGTGCACCCGATTTATCCTTCAATTGAAGATGTACCTGAAGTGATGGTACTCGATAGCTGGAAACAAGATTTGCGTGACAATGAACTTTGGCACACAGATGTGACTTTTAGTAAACCCCCGCCTTTAGGTTGTGTGTTGCAAGCCATTAAAATTCCACCTGTAGG
The DNA here is from genome assembly GCF_000581835.1 of Acinetobacter sp. 1542444. Taxonomy (NCBI): domain Bacteria; kingdom Pseudomonadati; phylum Pseudomonadota; class Gammaproteobacteria; order Moraxellales; family Moraxellaceae; genus Acinetobacter; species Acinetobacter sp. 1542444. The sequence continues at coordinate 335,373 of NZ_JEYA01000001.1, forward strand.
TGGAGATACATTATGGTCGAGCAACACAGCAGCTTTTAAAGGGCTTCCGCTCGAACTACAGCAAAAACTACGTGGCTTAACCGCAACACACGATATTCGTAAGTCTTTTCCGCTTGAACGTTTTGCTCATAACGAAGAAGAACGTGAAAAGCTTTTGCAAACCTTTAAGCGTAACCCGCCAGTGGTTCATCCAGTGGTGCGTACCCATCCGGTCACAGGCGAGCCTTTGTTGTTTGTAAGCGAGGGCTTTACCACACACATTAATGAGTTACCCGAACAAGAAAGTGAGCAATTACTTAATTTCTTGTTTGAACATGCGACCCAAGAGCAATTTCATTTACGCTGGAAATGGCAAGACGGTGACGTCGCGATTTGGGATAACCGTTGCACACAACATAAAGCATTATTTGATTATGGCGACGCCCATCGAATTATGCACCGCGCAACTATTAATGGCGATGTGCCATTTTATAAAGAAGAACAACAGCCAGAGTTAGTAGAGGCTTAATTCCTTTAATTATTCTTTGTTTCAATTCCAACTCTGAGTTTTGAGCTGGAATTGAAACAGTAACTCTTTAGTGCATTCCAAACCCTGACAATATGCCAGTGTAATTTTTCACGGGAGGTGAGGCCCAATCGCCAACTTTGCTGGTTTTTAAATTTAACTGAACTAGCATTTCAGCTTGTTTAACGGCTGCTGCAACGCCGTCAATAACGATTACGCCTAACTCGTTTTGTAGCTTTAGACACAAATCACTCATACCTGCACAGCCCAAAACAATTGCATCGCTTTTATCTTCAGCGAGTGCTTTTTTGCACTCATCTCGTATGGTTCGATAAGCATCTGAGTTAGGAAGCTCCAACTCTTCAACTGCGATATCACATGCCCGAACATTTTTGCAAAAGGGTTGAGCACCATAGCGATGAGCCAGATGCCAGCTCATATTCACTGTGCGTTGTAAGGTTGTCACCACACTAAAACCCGTACTGACATAACTTGCAGTTCGCATAGCTGCTTCGGCAATCCCAATTACAGGTGCTGACGTCATTTCACGGGCGGCATAAAGCGCAGGATCACCAAAACAGGCAATGATATAGGCATCTACACCTACAAATTCACCTTGGCGGATTTCCTCTAGCACACCTACGGCACTTAGGACTTCATCGTAATAACTTTCAATTGTTGCAGGGCCCATTTGAGGACTCACTGCAATAATTTGAGTACCAGAATTCGCGACTATCTTTGCTGATGTAGCAATTTTATTAGTCATGCTTTGAGTAGTATTGGGATTAATAATTTTAATTTTCATTGTACTTTTACCTTAGTCATTGCTGATTTAGCATGGGCAAGCGGTTGGTTAAGGAATCGGTAAATGACAAAACCGAATCCCATACCGATAAACCATGTGAAATTAGCCAGCCCAGACAGTTGTGGTAAAAGTACGCAGAGAATAGGAATTAATGAAGCTGGAATTAAGGCATAAAAGGCAGAGTGGTTATAACCATTTTTGTACCAATACGAACCTTTGGTATCTAAGGTGTATAAATCATCTACCACAATTTTTTGTTTTTTAACGAGGTAAAAATCGGCGAGCAATACACCAAAAAGTGGACCGATAAATGCGCCTAAAATATCAATGGTGTAATGGATCACTTGAGGATTATTAAACAAATTCCATGGGGTAATGAAAATTGAACCAACTGCTGCAATCATTCCACCCATGCGCCAGCTAATTTTGCTCGGTGAAACATTAGAAAAATCAAAGGCAGGTGATACAAAGTTAGCGACAATATTAATTCCGATGGTAGCAATCATTAAGGTCAAGCTGCCTAAAATCACCACAAAAGTATTATCAAGTTTTCCAACCATCTCGACAGGGTCTGTAATGAGCTTGCCGTACACTGGAAGCGTTGCAGCAATACAAACCACAGTAAGTAAAGAAAAGCCTAAGAAATTGATCGGTAGGCCAAGAAAGTTGCCCATTTTAATCGCGTTAAAGCTTTTACCATAACGAGAGAAGTCACCAAAGTTCAGCATCGGCCCTGAAAAATATGAAACTACAAGCGCAATAGCACCAATCATGACAGGTACAACCGCAAAGCCGTCGTATTGAACACCACTCAAGTTTAAATCAATATTTTGCCAGCCAGCTTCCCAGATCAGCCATACTGCCATCGCAAACATCACAACGTAGACAGCTGGGCCTGCCCAGTCAATAAACTTACGAATACTATCCATGCCAGACCAAAAAACAATCGCTTGCAGTAGCCAAAGCAGCATGAAGCCAACCCATCCTAAATAGGAAAGCCCAAGAAAGCCGTAAGTTGAAACATCAGCATAGGCTGACCATTCTGGAAAGAACTTTAAAATGACCAATAAAAAGGCACTTGAGGCCAAATAGGTTTGAATGCCATACCATGCAACAGCGATAAGACCCCGAATAACAGCAGGAATATTTGCACCAAGCACACCGAAAGTGGCACGACAAATAACAGGATAGGGCGTACCTGTTTGTTGGCTAGACTTGGCAATCAGATTTGTAAAAAACTGAACTATGGCAATGCCGATGAGTAAAGATAAAAGTACCTGCCAGCTATTTAGCCCAAGTGCAAAAAGGCTCCCAGCCATGACATAGCCACCGACACTATGAACATCAGACATCCAAAAGGCAAAAATATTATAAGCGCCCCAAGTTTGTTTTTTTAAAGGAGCTAGGTCTTGATTTGTTAGCTTTGCATCATAAGAAGGATTAATTATTGCTTCGGTATTATTCATCTTGAATACTCACTTCCCGTATGTTGGGCGGGCACGTTCTTCAGCAGCTTGAAACTCTGGCTAAAAGAATGAAGTTAAAATTGTGCACAATATGTATTTGGATTGTGCACAATTATATTGAGCAAAAGTTATGCCAAACTTGAGATGTGGTATTGATGAGTGATTTCGCTTGATACGATTTTGGAATATGAAGAGACAGATTTGTAAAATGATAAGTGCTTAATTTTTTTATAAAAAGTAAGTAAAGTTAGGTGTATAAGTGGATATTTAGAAGTCTAATATTGAATTGTTTAGCTCAACATTAGTGTTTTGGGAATGAGAGCAATATTCCAAAATGCTTAAGTTAAACTTACACTACAGTTATTAGATAAAGTTTTAAAAAGAGGAGGCGTTAATAAAAATGGAGAAATCAATGCCATCAAATGCACCAAAAAAAGCCGTAGAAATGAGCAATGATGAAATTGATGACCATATATATAACGCTATTGTAGATGCTATTTTAAATCGACAACTCGTTCCTGGCGCACGTTTGGTAGAAGCACCTTTGTGTGAAGCATTCGGTGTAACGCGAGGAGTGTTAAGACGTGTTTTCGTCAAACTTGCTCATGATAAGGTCATCGAAATTCAGCCCAATCGTGGAGCACTCATTGCAAAACATAGTGTTCATGAAACAAAAGAGGTCTTTGAAGCACGTAGCATGCTTGAAATCGCTACTGTAAAAAAGCTAGCTCAAAAGTCACATAACCTAGATTTTAGTAAGCTTCGAGGTTTAGTAGATCAAGAGTCTCATGAGCGTTTAGCTGGAAATTGGGCTGAGTGGATTAAGCTATCAGGTCAATTTCATTTAAAGTTGATTGAAGCAAATCAAAATACGATTATGACCAGTTATTTGCAGACGCTTATTGCAAGGACTTCATTATTGATTGGGTTATATGAAATCCCAAAACATAATAATTGTTCTGCAGATGAACATCGCGCGATTTTAGATGCGATTGAGCAAGGCGATGAAAAACGAGCAACTCAATTGATGGAAGAACATTTAGAACATTACGCGACGACCTTTATTGAAGAAGACAGCACAGCGTCAGCAGAACAAAATTTATTAAATTTATTTAAAAATAAGAAGATTGAAACCATTTAAACTAACTGAAAATCAAGGGCCAATTTCCTATGGAAAAGGCCCGGATTGGTTATTTTATAGGAACGATTTGACGTGTTAAAAAATCAATAAATAGTTTTACTTTCTTCGATAAAATCTTACGGTTTGGCCATGTGACATATAGGTGAAGCGGCTGACTGGTGTAGTCTTCCAAACATTTCTGTAATTTACCTTCTTTGTAGTAAGGCTCCGCAATAAACTCTGGAAGAAAAACAATGCCGTGGTCTTTCAAACACATATCTAATAATAATTCACCATTATTACAGGTCATCACAGGGAAGCAATTAAAGGACACTTCTTTTTGATCTTTTTGAAAGATCAATTTCTTATGTCGGCTATCCTGATAGTAAATTAGAAACTTGTGTTCTTTAAGTTCTTCTAATGAATTTGGTAATCCATGCTGATTAAAATACTCAGGGGTTGCATATAAATATCGTTGATAGGTATTTAATATTTTACTATTTGCTAAGTTTGGAGGAGAGCCATCTACACGAATGGTTAAATCAAATTTATTATTATTCGTGTCTAATAGTTGATCAGTCATGAATAAATCAATTTTGATGCTCGGATATTTCTCTATAAAGTCCGAAATGATATGTTGAAGAAAAATATTGCTAAAAGACATTGGCGTATTGAGTTTGAGCTCGCCTTCAGGGTACTGCTGATTGTAGCTAATTTCGTATGCAGCCCATTCGAACTCACTTAAAATGACTTTGCTATGTTGATAAAACTTTTCCCCACAAGAGGTGAGGTTCATCTGTCTTGTGGTTCGAGTTAAAAGTGTGGTTCTGAGGTCATTTTCGAGGTAGCAAACACGTTTGGCAACTAAGTCACGAGAAATATCGAGTGCTCTGGCTGCGCTACTAAAATTCCCATGTTCTACAACACTTACAAAAGTGGAAATACAGTCTAATCGATCCATGGATAAGCGAATAATAAAAAATATATATCAATGATTAAACTATAAAAATTAAAAAGCAATCATTGTTTTGATTGTATTCGTACAGAATACAGATTCGAGCTGATTTACTGTCTATGCTTTTACATTTTTATCTGTTTTCATAATAACCAGTAAGCAATTTTAATGCATTACTCATAAGGAATAATGGAGTTTACCCATGAATAAATCACTTTTAGAACAACTATCACCAACCAATTGTCAGGTTATTTTTATTGATCATCAGCCACAAATGGCTTTTGGGGTACAATCAATAGATCGCCAAGTATTAAAGAATAATACTGTAGGGTTAGCAAAAGCAGCTAAAACATTCAATATTCCTGTCACCATTACCACGGTTGAAACTGAAAGCTTCTCTGGTCATACCTATCCAGAACTTTTAGATGTATTTCCAGATGCTCCATTACTAGAACGTACTTCAATGAATTCGTGGGATGACCAAAAAGTACGTGATTCGCTTGCAAAAAATAATCGTAAAAAAGTGATTGTTTCAGGTTTGTGGACTGAAGTGTGCAATAACACCTTTGCTTTTGGTGCGATGCTTGAAGGGGATTATGAAATTTATATGGTTGCAGATGCTTCAGGTGGTACATCGAAAGAGGCACATGACTATGCCATGCAACGTATGATTCAGGCAGGTGTTGTTCCGGTAACTTGGCAACAAGTATTACTAGAATGGCAGCGTGATTGGGCACACCGTGATACGTATGATGCAGTTATGGCGATTGTCCGTGAACACTCTGGTGCTTACGGTATGGGTGTGGATTATGCTTATACGATGGTGCATAAGGCACCTGAGCGTACAACATCAAAACATGAAGTACTTGCACCAGTTCCTGCAAAATAAAACACTACTGATTTAGGTAAAGGCATGTCTAGTATTCAATATTTAAGTGATATTAATACAGATATGCCTTTATTTTTTAGAACGATAATTCACAAGAATGGAGTTCAGAATGACCGAAATAAACCTCATACTCATAAACGGTAAAATCACAACATTAGACCCCAAAAGTCCAGAAGTACAAGCAATTGCGATTGCAGATGGTAAAGTGTTACGCACGGGTACAAATGATGAGGTAATGAAACTCGCAACTCCAACAAGTAAAGTTGTAGATTTAAATGGCCGTCGCGTTATACCGGGTCTAAATGACAGTCATCTGCATATTATTCGGGGTGGCCTAAATTACAATATGGAGTTGCGCTGGGAAGGTGTGCCATCCGTTGCAGATGCATTACGCTTACTCAAAGAACAAGCCGATAATACTCCAGCCCCACAATGGGTTCGCGTAGTAGGCGGTTGGACGGAATTCCAGTTTGCCGAAAAGCGTTTACCGACTTTAGAAGAAATTAATAAAGCTGCACCAGATACTCCCGTATTCGTTTTACATCTATATGCCAGTGCTTTGTTGAACCGAGCTGCACTTGATGTATTAGGCTTTAACAAAGATACACCTGACCCACCTGGCGGCAAGATTGTACGAAATGAAAAAGGTGAGCCAACAGGTCTCTTGCTCGCTACGCCATCGGCTATGATTTTGTATTCGACCTTAGGGAAAGCACCGAAATTGCCAGTTGAAGATCAAGTCAATTCAACTCGACATTTCATGCGTGAATTGAACCGGTTGGGTATTACTTCAGCAATTGATGCGGGTGGTGGCGGTCAAAACTATCCTGAAGATTATGATGTGATTAAGCAATTGCACGATCAAAATCAAATGACGGTGCGAATCGCTTACAACCTATTTGCTCAAAAGGCAGGCCAAGAGCTTGATGATTATCGCCGTTGGACAGAAATGACATTTCCGGGTGATGGTGATGAGCTATTTAGAATGAATGGAGCAGGTGAGAACCTGACTTGGTCAGCGGGTGACTTTGAAGATTTCTATGAACCACGTCCAGATTTACCAGAAAAAATGGAAGGTGAACTAGAAGCTATTGTAGAGCACTTGGCTGAAAAGAAATGGCCATTCCGTATTCATGCAACCTATGATGAAAGTATTAATCGTTTGCTCAATGTATTTGAGAAAGTAAATTCAAAACAGCCTTTTGCAACTCGATTTATTATTGACCATGCCGAAACTGTATCTGAGCGTAATATTGAACGTATAGGTGCGTTGGGTGGTGGTATCGCCATTCAACACCGTATGGCCTACCAAGGTGAGATTTTCGTAAAACGCTATGGTGCCGAGGCTGCTCAGGCAACGCCACCAGTTAAGAAAATGTTAGAACTTGGTGTTCCTGTTGGTGCGGGCACAGATGCGACTCGTGTTGCTTCTTATAACCCTTGGGTGTGTTTGTATTGGCTAAGTACGGGTAAAACAGTCGGCGGTTTACCTCTCTATGATGAAAAAAATCTATTAGACCGTCAAACAGCACTTAAACTTTGGACTAAAGGTTCAGCTTGGTTCTCAGGTGAAAAAGATATTAAGGGTTCACTCACAGCAGGGGAACTCGCCGACTTAGTTGTGTTGTCAGATGACTACTTCAAAGTTGAAGCAGAAGATATCCAGTGGATTGAGTCTGTACTCACTGTTTTAGGCGGCAAAGTGGTGTACGCAGGGGCAGAGTTTAAGCAAGACGATCCGCCATTACCGCCAGCATCTCCAACATGGTCGCCGGTAAAACGCTTCGGTGGTCAGTGGCGGTTATCCGAAAATCGTAATGCACCTTCGAATCAATCATTACAGTCACAAAGTGCATTGTGTGAATGTGCTAGCAGTTGTGGCATGCATGGGCATAGCCATGCTTGGATACTTGATGTTCCTGTAAATGATAAGGATAAAAAATCTTTCTGGGGCGCACTTGGGTGCTCGTGTTTTGCATTTTAAATAAAACAGTATGGGAACCTGCTGATTAAATGGCTTGATTCTCTAAGGTATGTACGATGAAAATGTACTTGTTATCTTTGGCTGTAGGGTTGCTTGTTGGTGTCTTATATTATGTTTTAAATGTTAAGTCACCAGCTCCACCTCTTGTTGCATTAGTCGGTTTATTAGGCATGGTAATAGGAGAGCAACTGCTTCCTTTTATTAAATCCTATTTTTAATCCGTTTCATTCAGAAAAAGCTAAATGGTGCCATGCCATTTAGCTTTTTATATTAATAAATATCTTCAATTACTTTATACGGCGGCCTTGTTCATCAATGATTACTTCGCCATCTTCTTTTGCAAAATAGCTTAAGTTTTGTGAATCTAAAATGTCCAGTACAATCTCAGAAGGTCGGCAAAGTCGCGTGCCTTTTGGTGTAACAACAAATGGGCGATTAATTAAAATTGGATATTGCAACATAAAATCAATTAACTGTTCGTCGGTCCAATGGTTTTGTTCTAACTCTAAATCTTTATAGGGATCAACATTTTTACGAATTGCTTCACGTACAGTTAAGCCTGAATCCTTAATGAGTTGAATTAATTCATCTTTACTAGGTGGAGTTTGCAAATATTCAATAACGATAGGCTCAAACCCAGCATGACGAATAAGCGCCAAGGTATTGCGTGATGTGCCACAAGCAGGGTTATGGTAAATCTTTACTAGCTCGGTCATGGTAAATTTATTGTCAAATTAAGATATTGCATTTATATATGGATATCCGTATATTTGCAATAACGAATATACTCTGTTGAAGATATGATCAACCAAGTCGATTTCTTTAAATGTCTATCTGACCAAACTCGGTTAAATATTCTTAAATTAGTTCTAAATAAACAAAATATTTGTGTTTGTGAGCTAACAGAACAGCTTGAGTTGAGCCAACCAAAAATCTCCAGACACTTGGCCTTATTAAGAACTCATGGCGTATTACTGGATGAAAGAAAAGGCCAGTGGGTCTATTACAGCTTAAATCCTGATTTACCTATTTGGGCTTTAGATATTTTAAAAGTGATTGGAAATGATGAGAATGAGACAAGAGTAAAACAACAGCATCAGCCTTTCATCACGATAACATGCTGTGATTAATCTTCCTAGATTTCTGTCTTAAAAATTCGGATTTTTTTAGCATAAATGCATTAGTCATTTGTGTGTATTGAGCAAAATTAATCAATTCTTTCTTCGAGTAGAACATGACCAAACAAGGGCTTTCCTTTTTAGATCGAAACCTGACGCTATGGATTTTTATTGCGATGGCTTTAGGCTTAGCCATTGGAGTTTTCTTTCCTCAGGCATCTGGGTCTTTAAATAAATTAAGTGTAGATAACGTTAATATTCCGATCGCAATCGGCTTAATTTTGATGATGTATCCACCTTTAGCAAAGGTTGATTATGCTGCGTTACCTGAAGTATTTAAAGATAAGAAAACCTTAACTTTATCGTTGGTACAGAACTGGATTATTGCTCCAGTTTTAATGTTCATTCTTGCGATTGTTTTTCTGCATAGTTATCCAGAGTATATGACTGGTCTTATTTTAATTGGCTTGGCACGTTGTATCGCAATGGTTTTGGTTTGGAATGGTCTTGCTTGTGGTGATAACCAATACGTTGCAGCTTTGGTTGCCTTTAACAGTATTTTCCAAATTTTGTTCTTTAGTACCTACGCATGGCTTTTCTTAACTTTCTTACCTCCATATTTTGGTGTGGCAGGGCAAGTCATTGATGTAAATTTTTGGACTATTACACACGCGGTTTTGGTGTATTTAGGTATTCCATTCTTAATGGGGTTCTTGACGCGTTTGATTTTAGTCAAGTCGAAAGGGTTGGAATGGTATCAAACTAAATTTTTACCAAAAATCAGCCCAATTAGTTTAATTGCTTTACTTTTTACCATCGTGGCGATGTTTAGCCTAAAAGGTGGTGATGTAGTGAGCTTACCTTTAGATGTATTACGTATTGCGATTCCACTCACGATTTACTTTGTGGTGATGTTCTTTATTAGCTTCTTTATGAGTAAACGTATGGGGAATAATTACCCGCGTACAGCGGCAATTTCATTTACCGCGGCAGGTAACAATTTTGAGTTAGCTTTAGCGGTTGCCATTGCAACATTTGGTTTGGCATCACCTGTGGCATTTACCACAGTGATTGGACCATTGGTTGAAGTACCCGTTTTAATTTCACTCGTCACCGTTTCGCTTTGGTTAAAGAAAAAGTATTACTCTTAAAAACGTAGCAAAATTTAAACTATTTTTTGTTAAAAATGACTTTAAAAAAGTGCCTTTATATAGGCACTTTTTATTGTTTAGCTTTTACATTCAGGCCATTGTGGGCAAAAGTTTTTGTAATAGTTCAATAAAGTTTGAAACTTTGGCAGAACTCTCATTTTCCCGAGTAATCAGGTAAAGAGGCGCATTTAGTTTCATTGAATCATCAAACTCGCGATATACAATTTCATGTTCCCAAAAATTATGCATTGAGGCCGGCACAATTGTTATACCAATTCCAGCAGCGACTAAATTTAATGTAGCGGTAGGTCGAGGCGCTTCTTGAATAATGCGTGGACTAAAACCTGCTTGGTAGCAACTATATAAAATATTGTCATATAAACCTTGTCCTGAAGAACGACGGTATAAGACAAAATTTTCATTTGATAAGTCATTTGAACTAATTTTTTCTTTTTGTGTAAGTGGATGGCCTATAGGCAATGCCACCATCATTGGCTCATCTAATATATGGTGATGTTTTAACCCAATATCACGGCTGATCGGTGCTCTTAAAAAAGCAATATCAAGTTTCTCGGAGATTAATCGATCTAATTGTTTTTGGCTGCCTGCTTCTTCAAGTTTAGTTTGTACGTTTGGATATATTTCTCGATATGAGCGCAATACTAGTGAAATAAGCGGATGCAAACCTGCGGAACTTGTAAAACCAATATTGAGTTGTCCAGTTTTACCTTGGCTAACATCTTGGACTAATTTTGGAATATGGCGCGCATGTTCTAATAAAAGTTGTGCTTCTTTAAATAAGGCTAAACCAGCCTCAGTTGGTTCAATTCCTCGAGGCTGGCGAATAATTAATTGTGTACCAAGTTCTTCTTCGAGTTTTTTAAGTAAACGCGTTAGAGGCGGCTGTTGAATAAACAATCGGTTTGCGGCATGCGTAATATTCCTTTCTTCAATTACCACAACAAAGGCATGGAGCTTATGTAAATCGAGCATAGGAATACCTTTATGGTATGGTTAATGAAAATAAAAGCATTTGTAGATATATCACAAAAGTATCATTCTATCTTGGTCAGATAAAGTGAAAAGTAACGAAAATGAACCATGTTGAGATTGCTGTGCAGAAGGAGAGTGTCCCGACCTGCACAGAGTTATTTTTAGGTTTTTTAACATTAGGTTTAATTGGGTTCGGTGGCGTGCTGCCTTTAGCCCGTAAAGTTATTGTAGAGCAGAGACAGTGGCTAAGCCCTGAAAAATTCACTGAGTTACTTGGTCTGTGTCAATTTTTACCAGGCGGCAATATTATTAATTTATCGGTTGCGATTGGCATGGAGTTTCGCGGTGTTCGTGGGGCAGTGAGCTCACTCATTGGTCTGATCCTTGCACCTACGATAATTGTTGTACTTTTACATTATGTCTATGAGCAGTTTCAAGATAATTTAATGGTTAAGCATCTTTTCGAAGGTTTAGCAGCAGCAGCAGCAGGACTTCTGGTTGCAACAGGTTTGAAAATGCTTAAGCCATTATTACGTAATCCATTAGCGATTTGCGTAGTTGTTGCTGCAATTATAAGTATTGCTTTTCTAAAAATCTCTTTACTAGTGACGATGCTGATTTTGTTGGCATTTTATTCAGCTATCATTTGGAGACGTGTGTAATGGGTGCAGTTCTACTTACTTTAGCGATCATTTTTACTCAATTGTCTCTTATTGCATTTGGTGGCGGGAATACAATTTTGCCTGAGATGCAACGCCAAGTAGTTGATATTCATCACTGGATGACGGCACAAGAATTCAGTGCATTGTTCGCCATGGCCCAAGCTGCACCCGGTCCGAACATGATGATTGTACCGTTGGTGGGATGGCATGTAGCAGGGTTGTCAGGTCTACTTGTAACGTCTACCGCTAAATTTTTACCTTCATCTCTTATTACTGTATTTGTGATGAGAGGCTGGTCAAAATTTAAAGATAAAAAATGGAGACGTGTTTTACAGCTTGCTTTACAACCCGTCACTGTGGGAACTGTACTTGCTAGTGCTTGGATTATTTCTGAGGCAGCGGCAATAAATATGTTACTCATTATTATGGTAGTCATTGCAACTTTATTATCTTTAATTAAAAAGATTCATCCTTTACATGTCTTGATTGCTGGTGCTGTATTTGGTGTGGTCTTACTCTAGTTTAACCAGTTTGCCGACCTGCGCTGGATGAGTTCAGGTTGGCTTTTTTTGATTTGAAGTAAATAATAATTAAATCTAAAAAACCGATTAAATACATAAAAACATACTGTTTTACCTATTTTATGTTTTCACGTACTATGCATCTATTGAAAGAATTTGGATGCATTGGAGTAAAAACAGATGTTAGATCAAAACATTAAAACTCAATTAAAAGCTTACTTAGAACGTCTAGAAAGTCCAATCGAATTAGTTGCTGCTTTAGATGAATCAGATAAAGCTGCTCAAATTAAAGAGTTGGTGAGTGAAATCGCTGAGCTTTCTGACAAGGTAACAGCCCGTTTTGACGGTAACAATACACGTCGTCCAAGCTTTGGTGTGGCTAAAGCAGGTGAACAGCCTCGTGTGTTCTTTGCAGGCTTACCTATGGGTCATGAGTTTACGTCTTTGATCTTGGCACTGTTACAAGTGTCTGGCTATGCACCTAAAGTGTCAAATGAAGTGCTTAACCAGATTAAAGGTTTAAACCTCAAAGCAAACTTCGATGTGTTTGTATCCTTAAGCTGTCATAACTGTCCGGATGTGGTACAGGCGCTTAACCTGATCGCAATTTATAACCCGAACACCACGGCAACCATGATTGACGGTTCATTCTTCCAAGACGAAGTGGAACAACGCAAAATCATGGCTGTACCGATGGTATTCCAAGACAACGAACACATTGGCCAAGGTCGTATGACCCTTGAAGAGATTGTGGCAAAACTTGATACCAACTCAGCTGAAAAAGATGCAGCAGCACTCAATGCCAAAGATGCTTTTGATGTATTGGTGATTGGTGGTGGTCCTGCGGGCGCAACAGCTGCAATCTATGCTGCACGTAAAGGTATTAACACCGGTATTGTGGCTGAACGCTTCGGTGGTCAAGTGATGGACACCATGGACATTGAAAACTTCACTTCTGTGCAAAAGACGCAAGGTCCTAAGTTTGCTGCCGAGATGGAAGCACATGTTCGTGAATACGATGTAGATATCATGAACCTGCAACGTGTCAGCAAAATCACGGGTGCCAACCAGACTGCAAATGGCTTGGTTGAAGTTGAACTTGAAAACGGTGCAAAACTTGAATCGAAAACGGTGATCCTTTCAACAGGTGCACGTTGGAGAGAAATGAATGTACCGGGTGAGCAAGAATACCGTACCCGTGGTGTCGCGTACTGCCCACACTGTGATGGTCCATTGTTCAAAGGCAAACGTGTTGCCGTGATTGGTGGTGGTAACTCAGGTGTTGAAGCAGCAATTGACCTTGCAGGGATTGTTGAACATGTAACTCTAGTTGAATTCGATACCAAACTTCGTGCAGACCAAGTGTTGCAAAACAAATTGCATAGCTTGCCAAACACCACTGTGATTATGAATGCCTTAAGTACAGAAGTGTTAGGTGACGGTTCACAAGTGACTGGTCTTAAATATAAAGACCGTGCGACTGATGAAGAGCATGTGGTCGAGCTTGCAGGGATCTTTGTACAGATTGGTTTACTGCCAAACACTGACTTCTTAAAAGACAGTGAAGTTGAGTTAACCAACCGTGGCGAGATCATTGTGAATGACCGCAACGAAACCAATGTGCAAGGTGTATTTGCTGCGGGTGACTGTACGACTGTACCTTACAAGCAAATCATTATTGCTACAGGTGAAGGTGCTAAAGCATCACTCTCAGCGTTTGATTACATCATCCGTTCTGGGCAGTAAAATTTAAGTCCAAAACGAAAGAGCCAAAGGATAACCTTTGGCTCTTTTTCTTTTTATGGTTTATATAAACCGTGTTCGACTAAATGCTCTCGTAAAATACGGCGTAACTCTAATACAGCTTGTGGTGTCAGTTGAATTGAATGGCCACCTGGAAGAACTTTCTCAGACTTTGCTCCGTCTAAGTGAGCACTTTTGTACGGAACGATGCCATCGGTAATCACATTTGGATCATCACTCTTAGTAATATTTCCCATAATTGAATGGAAAACTAATCCTTGGTGTGGATTAATATTTTTAGTCAGCTCCATAAATTTAGATTGATGACTTAAATCGCTTGGTCCATTTTGAATCAAACCATTATCAATATTACTCAAGAAATCTTTAACATCTAAATTTTCGGTTGTCAGTGAAGTCGCTACAGCTGACAAGAATGCACCCGGTAAACGAATAATTTTACGTGCTGCCAAGGTAAACCAACGATCTGCATAATCTGTACCTCGATGAGGAGAAGCCAAGAAAATTGCACGATCAAAATTATTGATTGAATGCATTTGCAATCGTTCAGTAACCATTGGATGTTTTTTAAAGCGGTTTTGCTGACGGATCGTCATTAACTCTAAGGCAGGTTTAGTAATATCTCCATCACTGACCAGTAAACGGCTGATAATACCTCCCATACTATGTCCAACAAGGACCGCATCATGCACGGCAGGGTCACTTGGGTTTAATGAACCAAAAGCTTGTTTCAAGAGTGCATAAATCTGAAAACGACTTTCCAAAATTGGCATGTTGGTCGAATAGAAAACCTGCCAAACTTGGTAATTGTCTCTTAAAACCGTATCGCCCATAACATCATTGGTCAGTGCAATCCATGCCTCGGGGCTACTTGCCAAGCCATGTACTAATACAATAATTTTCTTATTTGGGTTGTATGGTTCAAGCATATAGAGATGCGGCATAGTTAAATGCTGATCGCGGTCAATCAGAGTTAAATAAGCTGCAACCCCTAAATTGTTTTCGGCTAACCATAGGCCATAAGGTGCTGAAAAGTTAGCTGCTAGAGGATATTGTTTGCCTGCTACATTAATATTATCTGTTCGATATGGGTCATAAACTCGAATCACGAATTCTGGATTATTAATAATTTCTTCGACAGTGGTCGCGTGTTTGGGTTCAGCTACAATAGTCGCAGCCAAGTAGCGTGCATTATGAATATTTGGATTAACACCATTTTTATAATTATATTTAAGTGGGTCTAGGATATATTCATTAATATCTTCATTTCCTGAACTCGGAAAAACAGCCACAAATTCGGAGCCAAAACCATCGCGGCGGTTAATGGTTCTTAAGCCAGAAAAATTCAGGTTATAACTTGAAATTAATTTCTCTAACTTTTGGCCTGATAGTTGTTTATGAAATTCAAAATCAATTGAATAAACACTTTTACCAATATGAATTTGTGGTTCAACAACATTTTTCTTGGGATGTCTTAAGTCATAAACACCGACCATTTTGGCGATTGCTTGATTATAGAAATCGCGAATTTGAACTTGTCTATTATCAAAAATACGGTCGTTAGGCTTACGTTTTGTTGAAAATAGATATGCATAGCTATAGCGAATACTTTTATCTAATAGACTCAATTGCTGGTCTAAGCAATCATCATATCTATTCAGAATATTCTTTTGTTCTTCTTCAGATTTATGTTTAGTAAATCTACTTACTTTACAGTCAGATGTATCTGATAAAGCCATTGCTTTTGCGAGATACATTTCGCTTGCTGCTGATAAGAACTGTTCATCTAAAATTTGAGGAAGGTTTTTGAGTTGATTTACACAGGTTTCAGGTGTATCTGTACAAACTTTAGCTTCCTGACCAGACATTGATAAAACATTCAGACTCGCTTCGCTAAGTTTATCTTGGGTAAGAATACTATTACGTTCATTTGCAATCGTTACATTCAAAGCTTGCTGTTTAACATTTACGACCTGACAACCACTCAGAATTGAACCGAGTAGTATGACCGTCAACAGTGTTTTGCTTCTTTTTATTGAAAACATTATGGTCAAAATATAGTGGCTCAATGGTAGGTAGATCATACAAATTTTAAAATATTTTTCAAATGATCAAATATAAAAAAGGGCTGTCAAAACAGCCCTTTTTTATAGAATTAAGCTTATTTTTTAGGTGCAGCAGGAGTAGTTGCTGACATTGCTGGGTTAGTTAAAACTTGCCATACGTTCCAACGACCTTGTTTTTCAATTTCTTGAATTAAACGGTCAGCAATTTCCGCTTCATCTGGATATTTAACTTTATAGTTCTTTAGCGTCTGGATCGCGTTTTTCTTTTGCTCCATTGCAATATAGTTATTTGCAGCAGCTAAATATGCTTCTTGAACATTACCTTTAATGGCTTTGTCTAAGTATGGAATCGCTTCACGTTGACCGCCACCTTCAGATAAACCAAAACCGAACCAGAAATTTGTTTCCGCATCATCTGGATTAATTTTTAAAAGTCTTTGAGCATATTCTAAAGATTTAGTGGTATGAACAGTACCTAAATCAAGGTTACGTGCAAGAACACTTGCTTTAAAAGCACGAATTAAAATATCAAATGATGCATTTGGATTTGCAGCAAGTGTATCAAGTTGTTGTGTTACTTCTTTAAGTTTACTTTCAAAGCCTTTACGTTCTTGACGGTCAGTAAAGCGAGGTGGGTAGTGACGTGCTTTACCTTCCACTAACTGTAAGAAGTCATCAATAGTAGTCACGTCAATTTCATTTTCACCGGCTAAAACTGCGTATTTCATTGAACGTTGTGAATTATTGACAGTCGGAACGATCAGTTTATTGACGTCGAGAGTAAGCTGTTTGGTTGGATCATCTTGACGATTAACGACCATTTTGGTTACAGGCTGTGCAGCAGCGTCTTTTAATGCAACTTCAAATGCCGGTGGCTGATCATAGTTAAAAGGGTTTAGCGCATAAAAAGGAGGAGTAAGCTCTGGTTCCTTGAAAACAAAAGGCTCAATTTTTTGTTCTTTTACGGGTGCCATTGTACAAGCGGTTAAACTTGAGGTCGCAAGGATTATATATGCCAAAGGCTTAAAATTCATAGGATCTTCCGTTCATTTTAGTAAAGTCAGATTTGGTACAGGTAAGTCTAGGAAAAGCTAAACAGACATGCAAGGGTAAGCGTGTTACATTATGAATCAAGAATATTACGTTTTTGATGTCTTATCTTGCGCACCGCATTCACGACGAACTTCTTCAATAATTTTCAGTTCTTCATCACTAAAAGGCTGTTCATCCTGACTTTCTTTTTTGAAGCTCGGGTCTAGCTCTGATAAACGTTGGCATAAATTATTCATACGCGTTTCATTATGCTGAATACGATCAAGTAAAACGCGCATACCCTCTAATATAGGGTCAGACTGATCAGCAGTTGTCGCATATGGAGCGAAACCGATACTTTGCGCATAATCACGGCGACGTTCTTCATCTTTATTCTTGTCAGGTGCATCTTTATAAATATAGCGAGCAGGGTTCCCTACAGCGGTCACGCCAGCAGGAACAGCTTTAGTCACCACAGCATTTGAACCGACTTTAGCGCCTTTACCTATTGTAAATGGACCTAAAATTTTTGCACCCGCACCAACAACAACGCCATCTTCTAAAGTTGGGTGGCGTTTACCTTTATTCCATGTTGTTCCACCTAGGGTCACACCATGATAAAGCGTAACATCATCACCAATTTCAGCAGTTTCACCAATCACAACACCCATACCGTGATCAATAAAAAAACGTTTACCGATTTTAGCGCCAGGATGAATTTCAATGCCTGTTGCAAAACGACTAAATGAAGAAAGAAGGCGAGCAGCACCTTTACAATCTTTTTGCCATAACTCATGTGCGACACGATGCATCATAATCGCATGAATGCCAGGGTAGGTCGTGAGAACTTCGAGTGTATTGCGGGCAGCAGGATCTCGCGCAAATACAGCCTTTATATCTTCTTTCAGCTGTTTAAGCATTGGGTTGATCCTCCTTGTCAGATAATGCTTTTTTCCATTTACCACTGGTTAGAGCTTGTACTCGACTAAAAATACCGCGAAGTAAATGATATTCCATACGATCTAATTGTATACGACCAAATAAACGACGCAAGCGTAAAGGTAACAAACGTGGATTATCTGGATCTAAAAATTCAATTTCGGTTAGCATTTTCTCTAGATGAGGATAAAACTCTTCCATTTGTTGTTGAGTCACCAATGGTTCATCCCATTGCATGCTTTGACCTTGGACTAATGGCATTTCATCTGTATCTTGATCCACGTTTTGTTGTTCTAGAGCAGACATGCGAAGTTCGTAACATACGACTTGAATTGCTTGCGCAACATTTAATACGCCATAGTCCGGATTTACAGGAATTGTTAAATGATAATTTGCCAGTGCTAATTCTTCGTTGGTTAAACCACGATCTTCACGGCCAAAAACAATCGCAATTTGTTGTCCTTGAGAGGTGGCTTTAATGGCTTCTTTGGCAGCAGGTCTTACGTCAAGTAAAGGCCAAGGAATAGTACGGCTACGTGCACTTGTTCCAAATACTAAATGGCAATCTTTAATAGCATCTTCTAAGGTATCGACAATCTCAAGATGTTCAAATAAATCCTGGGCACCAGCAGCAAGCGCTTGTATGTCTGGGTGAGGATATGTTTTAGGTGCAACAAGAACTAATTTAATTAGCCCCATTGTTTTCAAGGCACGTAAAGCACTGCCAATATTGGCAGGCAAGGTAGTGTTTACCATGACAATACGCACTTGTGCTAATTGTTTTGACACAGTGTTGTGATCAAACGAACTCATAAGATTTCCAGAAATTACGAATATTGAGAAACTTCGCTTTGGTATAAATCCAATGCATCGTCCATAGTCATGTCCGCAGGAGGGGAAGCAACGGTTTGCGGACGAGCAGGTTCTGCTGCTTTAGCTGCTTTCGACTTTACTTGATATTCAATATAAATATTATCTTTACCAAAATAATCTCTGAGTTTAGCAAGTAATTCATCGAGAGGAGCAACTTTCCATTGCGGACCAAGTTGAAGCTCAGCTTGAGCATAAGGTTGATCAATCTGTAGCTGTAGAGTGATATGTTGATGCATATCTACATTGCAAAATGGCAAGATTATGTTTTGTAAATCTTTTGCCAATGTGGCTTGCATAAACTCTTCTGTTAATTTGATCTGAATGCTATTAGCACGTTTTTGTCGTATTTCATTTAAAGTAAAAGCCTTAGTTAAACGGCCCATCGGACGTTCAAAGCCTTCTCTTTCATAAATTTCGCCTTCAAAGACGACAACACGCTCAACTTGGATAATATCTTTAAAACGTTGGAAACGTTCATGGTTGCAACTTACTTCAATACGAGCTGTACCATCATCTAATACAATAACTACGCGATTTGGGAAGTTTGCGACGTCAATGACTAAGCCTGCATACACCGTTGTAACACCACGACGTGTAGCCGTAATTTCATTAAGTTTTACAGGAATAAAAGCTTTAAGTTCTTGTCGGTAAACATCAATTGGATGGCCCGTTAAATATAACCCAAGCGTGTCTTTTTCGCCTTTTAGACGAACTTCATCACTCCACGGTTTAACGGGTTTAGCAGGCTTACGCTGAACTTCTTCAACCTCACCAAATAAATCCATAATACCGCTTTCACGATTGCTGCGCGCTTGTTCGGCAGCTTGAACCGCCTCAGGCAATTGTGCCATTAGGCTTGCACGTTCAATTCCCAAGCAATCGAGTGCACCTGCACGAATCAACGCTTCAAGAGTACGCTTATTGATTTTCTTCAAATCAATACGATGGCAAAAATCGAATAGATCTGTATAAGGACCAAATTGTCGACGAGAGTCAATAACTGACTGCATCGCTTGTTCGCCGACACCTTTAATTGCACCTAAACCATACACAATAGTTTTATCATCGCTCGCATGGAAATGATAAGTCGACATATTGACTGATGGTGGTAAAACTTCTAGGCCATTATTTCGGCAGTCATCAATTAAAAATACAACACTGTCGGTGTTCTGCATTTCCGATGACATTACCGCGGCCATAAACTCAGCAGGATAATGTGCTTTTAACCAGGCAGTGTGGTAAGCAACGAGGGCATAAGCGGCAGCGTGAGATTTGTTGAAACCATAGCCAGCGAACTTTTCCATATAGTCAAAGATATGGTTGGCTGTACTTTCATCAATCCCTTTTTCTGCAGCACCTGCCAAGAAAATTTGACGCTGCTTAACCATCTCCTCAGGTTTCTTTTTACCCATTGCACGGCGTAGTAAGTCCGCGCCACCTAATGTGTAACCTGCACAGATCTGCGCAGTCTGCATCACCTGTTCTTGGTAAACCATAATCCCGTAAGTTGGCTCTAATACACCTTCAAGAAGTGGGTGAAGATATTCAAAATCTCCACCATGCATACGGTGAATAAAGTCAGGAATAAGATCCATTGGACCAGGACGGTACAATGATACGAACGCAATAATCTCTTCAAATTTACTTGGACGTGCTTCTTTAAGCATTCGTTTCATGCCGACGGATTCAAACTGGAATACCGCAGTTGTATTTGCATCGGCAAAGACTGAATATGCTTTAGCATCATCAAGTGGAACATGCGAAATAATGAGCGGATCATTACTATCGCGATTTTTATTAATATTTTGAATTGCGTCTTCAATAACGGTTAAGTTACGTAAACCCAAGAAGTCGAATTTGACGAGACCTGCTGCTTCTACATCGTCTTTATCATATTGAGCAACACGGCTTGTTCCATCTTCATCACAAAGCACAGCCGAGAAATCGGTAATCTTACCGGGTGCAATAACAACACCACCGGCATGTTTACCGGTATTTCGGGTGATACCTTCCAATTTTAAAGCCATTTCCCAGATTTCACTCGCATCATCATTATCTGGGTTAGATGGATTGGTAACGATATCTTTAAGCTGGGGTTCCATCTCGATAGCAGTGGCTAAGTCCACACCGAGTGGTTTCGTAGGCACCATTTTTGAGATACGGTCAGCTAAACCGTAAGATTTACCTAAAACACGCGCAACGTCACGAATTGCACCTTTTGCTGCCATCGTACCGAAAGTTGCAATTTGTGATACGGCTTCACGTCCATAGGTACGTGAAACATAATCAATGACGCGGTCACGTCCGGCAATACAGAAGTCGACATCAAAGTCAGGCATCGAAACACGTTCTGGGTTTAAGAAACGTTCGAAAAGTAGATCGTAACGAAGAGGATCAAGGTCAGTAATTTTTAAGCTATAGGCAACGAGTGAGCCCGCACCTGAACCACGTCCAGGTCCTACAGGAACGCCATTATTTTTTGCCCACTGGATGAAGTCCATGACGATAAGGAAGTAACCCGGGAATCCCATTTTGAGGATAATGCCGACTTCGTAATCAATTCGTTCATCGTAAGGCTTACGAATTTCTGGCCAGTCTTCGCCACGTTTTTCGACAGGGTAGAGATAATCTAAACGTTCTTCTAGACCTACTTTTGACAAATGCTCAAAGTAAGTGTCGATGGTAAAGCCATCTGGAATTGGATAGTCAGGTAAAAAGTAAGTGCCGAGTTGTAGGCTAACATTACAGCGTTTTGCAATGTTATAAGTATTTTCGATAGCACTTGGGATATCTGAAAACAACTCGATCATTTCGTCCGAGGTTTTAAAGTGTTGCTCAGGACTATATAAGCGTGGACGACGGTCATCTGCTAATACATAGCCATCAGCAATACAAACACGGGCTTCGTGGGCTTCAAAATCTTCTTTTTCTACAAAGTGCACATCATTATGCGCAACTACACCGACATTATATTGGGCAGCAAGTTTAGCGGCTTCTTGAATAAAGTCTTCTTCACCAGGACGATCGGTACGTGTTAAAGCCAGATAAACACGGTTACCAAATTTTTCGATCCATGCTTCTAAAAGCGGAGCTGCTTTTTGAGGGTTAGATGAGCAAAGCATCTGACCCACATCACTATGTTGACCAAGTAAAACAATAATATCTTGATGCTGTTCAAGTACCCATTCTTTTTGTACACATGGAATACTAAGTTGTTGCCCTTCAATAAAACCGCGTGAAACGATTTCGGTGAGACTTTTCCAGCCTACATTACTCATTGCAAGTAAAGTTGCACGATGTTGAGCATCGTCAAGGCGAATTGTGCTACCTAAAAGCGGCTTAATCCCTTTTTTTAAACAAGAATTATAAAATTTTACTGCTGCATGAAGGTTTGATAGATCGGTTAATGCCAGCGCAGGCATTTGGTCTTTAACCGCAGCGTTGACCAAGTCAGGTATGCGAACTATCGACTCTGTAATCGAAAATTCTGTATAAATACCGAGATGAACAAACTGCATAAACCAATCCTTAATACGACTGCAGCATAGTTTAGCACGCAAAGTTAAAACGAAATGCTTAATATTTTGGCAAACTGTTAAGGATTTTATTATTTAAGAAGAATGATTTGAATATCTATTGTACAGATTGAATATAAAAGAGCTTATTTTTAAGAAATAGGACCAACCCAAACTTTATGTTTGGGCTGGTTGAAAAACTTAGTACTGCCAGAACATGCGCTGAATTTCTTTCGTGTCATTAGTCTTAGTAAGAGCTAAAGCTGTAAGAAGACGCGCTTTTTGAGGGTTTAAATCATGTGCTGCTACCCAACCATATTTAGAGTCAGGTTGTTCTGCATCACGTAATACGAAGCCTTGTGCGACACGTGATGAACGGATAATTTGAATACCGTTTTTGTCATGAAGATTTTGTAAGGTTGGTACGATATATTTTGGTACAGAACCGTTACCAGTACCTGCATTAATGATCGCTTTAGCACCAGCTTTTGCATACGCTTCATATGCATCTGGAAGCATAGAGTCCGAACCATAAACGATCTGTACAGTTGGAAGTGCATCGCCTTTAATATTTTCAATATTAAACTCTGAAGCATTTGTATGACGTTTTACAGACTGTCTGAACCAGTATGGTTTGCCTTCAACCAATGTACCTAAAGCGCCCCATTGACTAACAAAAGCATTTGTATGAATGTTAATGCCTTTAGTTACATCACGTGCAGCAAAAATAGAGTCGTTCATAAGAACCATAACGCCTTTATTTTTCGCATCATCAGAAGCTGCTAAAGCAACTGCACTATAAAGGTTAAGTGGGCCATCAGCTGAAAGAGCTGTTGAAGGACGCATTGAGCCAACAAGTACAATCGGTTTATCAGTATGAACAACCAAATTTAAGAAAAATGCTGTTTCTTCTAAAGTATCTGTACCGTGTGTAATTACGACACCATTAACAGATGGCTTTTTAACAAGCTCATTCACTTGACGAGCAATTTCTAATAATTCCTTGTCAGTAATACTCTCAGAAGCGATTTGTAATGCTTGAATACCAGTTACATTTGCCAAATCTTTGATTTGTGGAACTGCGTTAATTAGCGTATCAACAGGAACTTTTGCAGCAGTATAAGTTGCACTATTTGCCGAGCTTGCGCCAGCACCAGCGATAGTACCGCCAGTCGCAACTACAACAACATTATTTTTTGCATAAAGTGGGAGAGAGCAGGCTAATAAGCCCATCGCTAAACCTAAAGATTTAACAGTTTTAGTCAACATCGAAAATATCCTTATGAAGTGACGAAGTAAAAGTTTGTTGAATATGACTGCTTTTCCTAAGCAAAATACATACCATGTAAAACATATTCATAACTTGTTTGAATAAGAAGCATCCTTGAATAGCATTTTGTTTCACCAACAACCGCTTAATCATTGCTTTTATTTAGCGCTAATAAATAACATGAATAAAATAAAAAATCTATTAAGTTTTTCTAATTTATCTTGATTTGTTTACTTTTTAATATAAATAAAACAAATGATTTTTTTATCTGTATAAAATTAAAAAATAATAGATGTGTTTAAGTAATTTTTTGCCATTTGATATTTTTATATTGTTGATTTTTATTGTTATAATTTAATATTAAGATGATTTTAAATTTTTCAGTATGAATTGAAAAATAATTCCATTAATTTAATATAATTTAATTGTTGTAAATTGAATTAAAATTTAATCACTTGGTATTTATTTTTAAAAATATAAAATTTGTTTGAATAATTTTCATTCTATTTTTAAGGTTTGATTTAAGAAAATTTAATAGCAGTTTAAAGTCATTATTTAATATAAAAATATATGTGAATTTCCGCCACCAATTTTAAAATAAAAAAAGAGCAATTTTATAAGGTCATATAAAATTGCTCTTAAGTTGGGAGAGTGGGAGAAAAGAGAAACTTATGCGGTCGTTTGTTCTTGAGTTGATTTAATTAATACTGGCTCTGGTAGTTCTTCAGTATCAGCCACTTTATCGCCTTCAAGCTTGGCAACAACTGCGGTAGCAATACTGTTACCTACTACGTTTGTTGCAGTACGGCCCATATCAAGGAACTGATCGATACCGAGTAATAAAAGGATGCCAGCTTCAGGTAAGTGGAACATAGTGAGCGTCGCTGAAATAACTACAATAGAAGCTCGTGAAACACCAGCAATACCTTTACTTGTTACCATTAGAGTTAACAAAATTAAGATTTGTTGAGTGAAACTAAGATCAATATTGTAGGCCTGAGCAATAAAGAGCACTGCAAACGTGGTGTACATCATTGAACCATCAAGGTTGAATGAATAACCTAAAGGTAATACAAAGCTCGTTACTTTTTTAGGCACGCCAAATTTATTTAGTGCATCCATAACTTTAGGATAGGCTGATTCACTTGAAGCTGTGGCAAAAGCAAGCGTCACAGGTTCACGAATTAATTTACCTAAGCGGAAAATATCTTTTTTAAGTACGATTGCACCTACAGAGAATAAGATGATCCACAGTAATAAAAGACCAAAGTAGAACTCCGCGATTAAAATGCCATAATCAACAATCAAGCCTAAACCTTGTACTGTAATTGCTGAAGCGATTGCTGCAAATACTGCAACAGGTGCAAACATCATGACGTAATCAGTAATACGGAACATGATTTTGCTGAGTTCATCAGTCAAACGAATGATAACTGAATCTTTTTCTTTGCCTTGATTTACAAAAGCAAGGGCTGAGCCAAAGAAAATAGAAAAAACAAGGACTTGCAAAATATCGTTATTTGCCATTGCTTCGGCAATACTGCGTGGGAAAACATGGCTTAAAAATGATTGTAGAGTGAAGCCTGTAGTCGCTGGAGCAGAAGAGCTACTCAATTGTTGCGCAGTTGGTAATACTAAATCTAAAGCTGCACCTGGTTGGAAAAAGTTTGCCAGACCCATACCGATAGCAAGCGATACGAACGAAGCAGTAATAAACCAAGTCATTGATTTAAGGGTGATACTGCCGATTGATGTCGATTTCCCCATTGATACAATGCCTGAAACAATAGTGGCAAATACCAATGGAGCAATAATCATTTTGATAAGGCGTAAAAAGATATCTGTAGGTATGTTGAGATAAGAAGCGATTTGCTTCAATTGTTCACCCTCATTAAAGAAGTGGTGACAAATCCAACCTGTCAGTATGCCAAGTAAAATAGCAACAACAATATACTTTAGCAATTTCTTTTGCTTCATATGAACCTCTATCCATTTGATTCAATCATCCTTTGATGGGATTTGAATGATTGAAAGCTTTCCTTGTTAGTTCAGTTCGGTTGTTCTAACGATGTTATCTTCCTAGATCTGTATCTGTTTTAACCGAATCGAATATGGCGATGTTGTTATGGAGATGGATTGTTGCTCGATTTTGAAGCGGTGTGAAATGCAAAAAAATATTGATCCATGCATTTTTTGCATAATAAAGGTTAAGTAGATTGAAGAAAATCAAGTGATTTTAAACGTATGGTAAAAAATATATAAATCAAAAAATTAACTAATTTTTAAAGTTAAAAGAATTATAAAATTTATAAAAATAATTTAAATACAATAATTTATTTTGTGTTGATAAAATTGTTATGTGGTTAGAAGATTCTTCTTTTATAAAAATGAAAAAAATAGAATTATAAAAAAGGCACCTATTTAGAGATGCCTTTTTTGTTATGCATTTTTTTAACGGCGATTGGCTAAGAAACGACCTAGACGGGTAATTGCTTCACGTAATTCATTTTCAGCAGGTAAGAAAACCACGCGGAAATGATCAGGTGTTGGCCAGTTAAAGCCTGTACCTTGCACCAATAAAACTTTTTCTGCACGTAGCAAATCAAGCATTAACTTTTCATCATCTTCAATTGGGTAGATGTTCGGGTCAAGGCGCGGGAAACAGTACATTGCTCCATCTGGTTTTACACAACTTACGCCTGGAATTTCATTAAGCATTTCCCACGCAATATTACGCTGTTCATATAAACGGCCACCAGGACGGATCAAGTCATTAATTGATTGATAACCGCCTAGGGCAGTTTGAATCGCATATTGAGCTTGAACGTTAGCACATAGGCGCATTGACGCTAACATGTCTAATCCTTCGATATAGTCGGCAGCACGGCTTTTATCACCCGTAATTGCCATCCAACCTGAACGGAAGCCTGCAATACGATAAGCTTTTGATAAACCATTAAAAGATACGCAAAGCTGGTCGCCCGCTAATGATGCTACTGAAACATGTTCAATACCGTCATAAATAATTTTGTCGTAAATTTCATCAGCAAATAAAATTAGATCATATTTTTTTGCAATCGCTACAATCTGTTCAAGAATGTGGCGTGGATATACCGAACCCGTAGGGTTGTTCGGGTTAATGATGACAATACCGCGAGTATTCGGAGTAATCTTACTTTCAATATCAGCAATATCTGGGTACCAGCTATTTTCTTCATCACATTTATAATGAATTGCTGTGCCGCCTGAAAGATTAACTGCTGCTGTCCAAAGCGGATAATCCGGCATTGGAATCAGCATTTCGTCTCCATCATCTAATAGGCCTTGCATAGCCATTACGATGAGTTCAGATACGCCATTACCAATATACACGTCATTGACATGCATATTGAGAATTCCTTTTTGCTGGTAATACTGACAAATTGCTTTGCGAGCAGGGAAGATACCTTTTGAGTCAACATAACCAATTGCATTTGGTAAGTTTAAAGCAACATCATTAATAATTTCTTGGGGTGCTTCAAAACCAAATGGAGCAGGGTTGCCGATATTCAGCTTGATAATCTTATGTCCTTGCTCTTCCATTTCATTGGCGGCTCGTAAAACTGGCCCACGGATGTCATAACAAACATGCTCAAGCTTCGATGATTTTTTGATTTCTCGAGTAGATGGCATGGAATGGATGGTAGCAGTATTTTTAGACATAACGGGATTCACTTTTGCATATCGGTATAAATAACTTTTAAATGTTTTAACTGTTACCAAATTTAGATCATGTTGATCTTTCAATAGTTCAACAATTTTTTCATGGGTAAAACCCGATTGTTGATATTGTTTGATAATTGGTAGTAGTTGTTGGAAAACCACACTTTTTTTCTGAGACATGTTCTGTCCTATACAACCGTGCGCACTTAGAATAGCACTATGTTTGCTTGCTTTAAAGTAGATTGGTAATAAATTTGCTTACTTTTGATTTTGTATTTTGCTTACTTTTTGCTTTTTGTTCTTTATATGTTTAAATTCCAACAAATTTTACGTTCAGAGACTAGTGTTTTTGTGATGAATGGCGTAAATATAAAACTCGATCATCAGAAATGTTTACTTCAGAATAAAAGGTGTATGTCATGGGAAAAGTCAATAAAACAGACCGGGAATGGCAAAGAGAGTTATCACCAGAAGAGTATCGGATTACACGACAAAAAGGCACCGAACCTGCATTTACGGGGCAATATTGGAATACTAAGCAACATGGTACCTATGTTTGCCGTTGCTGCGGCGCAGAGTTGTTCTCATCAGATACCAAATATGATAGCGGTTGCGGTTGGCCAAGTTTCTTCCGTCCGATCAATGGTGCTGTCATTGATGAACATGAAGATTTAACGCATGGTATGGTCAGAACTGAAATAGTTTGTCATGATTGCGAAGCTCATTTAGGGCATGTATTTGAAGATGGACCACAGCCGACAGGTTTGCGCTACTGTGTAAACTCGGCATCATTACAACTGAAAACAGAAGAAAAAAATGATGAGGAAACCTATCCATGAGTAATATTTATCAGTTTGAAGCTGAGCTGTTAGAGGGTGAAGTTAAGCAATTGGCTGATTACAAAGGTAAAGTTTTACTAATTGTAAACACTGCCAGTAAATGTGGTTTTACACCACAATTTGCTGGCCTCGAAAAACTTTATGAAAAATATAAAGATCAAGGATTAGAAGTTTTAGGTTTTCCCTGCAACCAGTTTGGTGGGCAAGATCCAGGAAGCAATAAAGAAATTGGTAGCTTCTGTCAGCGTAACTATGGGGTGAAATTTCCCATGTTTGCTAAAGTTGATGTAAAAGGCCCGGAAGCCCATGTAATTTTTAGATATTTAACACGTGAAGCTAAAGGTATTTTAGGTAGTAGTAGCATTAAATGGAACTTTACCAAATTCTTGGTAGGTAAAGATGGTGCTGTTTTAAATCGCTATGCACCTACGACTAAGCCAGAAGCTTTAGAAGCTGATATTGAAAAAGCATTAGCGAGTTAATCGTTTAAATAAATGCTATTCCTCAAGCTTTTGAGTTTTGGCAAGATGGGCGAATGCCGTATGTTGAAACCAGAAGGTCCTGTTTTAGCCGAACGTGTTATAAGTCTCATAGTCATCCAACGTTTTCTATCGGGGCTATAGACGAGGGGAATAGCGTTTTTCAAAGTTCATTTGGTACACTGCAAAAGATTGATGCTGATACTTTGGTGATCGTACCCGCACATATTGAGCATTCATGTAACCCTTTGCCAGATCAGGCTTGGGGCTACCAGATGCTACATTTGGACATAAGGTGGTTAAATCAGCTGTATTCAGAATTTCGAGAACATGGTCTGGATTTACATCTGCCTCAGCATAAGCCGCTCATAATAAAAGAAGAAACTTTATATCAGGCTTTTTCTGATATGAATGAAACTTTATTTGATCCTGAAAAATTAATTATTGAAAAAGAACAGTCGCTGATCTATTGCCTTACCCAGCTGTTACTCCCTCATTTCGTATTAGAAGAAATACAAAAAACTGAATATTTGTATGAAGATTTTTTGGACTTAATTCATATTATTAAATCGTCAGAACGATTTATTTCTCTTGAAGAGCTTGCAGAGCAGGTTGGTCTTAGTCGATATGCAATCATTCGTTTATTCAAGGCCAATGTTAGTTTAACTCCACATGCATTTCAAATTAATTTAAAGATTAATCAAGCCAGAGCTCAATTAAAGCAAGGGATTTCACTCGCAGAGCTAGCTGTCAATTTAGGCTTTAGTGATCAAAGCCATTTTCATAAAGCTTTTAAAGCACATACGGGAATTACTCCTCGACAGTTTCAACTTGCAGCCGCGCAATAATTTACAAGAAATTATTTTTCTCTATTTTTAAGCTACTCCATACAGTTTTAAAGATGAAATCGTTATGGAAGTTTTTTTGGTTATCGCCGTTACTCACTTTTTAGCACTACTATCTCCAGGTCCAGATTTTTTTCTTATTTTGACCAGTCTTTTGCAAAAAGGAGCGCGTTATACCTATGGCGTTATTCTGGGAATTACTTTGGGTAATGCTGTTATCTTAATGGTGTGTATATTTGGATTTATGGTGCTTGGCAATTTAAGCACAACGATTCTTTTAGTACTTAAATGGCTGGGGGCTGGGTATTTAGTTTATTTGAGTTTTCTTTGTTTTAGAACCACTCAAGGAACAAACTTAAATATTACTGTTGCTGAAAATAGTTTGGTTGAACAAGAGTCTAGTTATAAGAGTAAAGTTAAAAGCTTAGCTCTGGGTTTGCAATCCAGTCTTCTTAATCCTAAAAATATTATGTTTTATAGTAGTTTAATGCTACTTATTCAACAGGAATTTAGCTTATTTCAAAAATTACTAATGAGTATATGGATGACAGGAGTGGTTTTCGGGTGGAATTTATTATTAGTTCGTTTATTGCGTCAAGAGCGTGTATTAGCACAGATTAAACGCTCTGCTAGAGGAATATATTATTGCTCCAGTCTGGCTTCCATTTTTTTCGCAGTGTTATTGGTTGCCTATAGTTAAAGCAGATCGCATAGCCTTCTAAATAAAATTGAAGGCTATGCAATTTTGCTGGGTTTAAAGAATTGCTTTTAAACGTTTAACAACTTCTTCACATTGTGCCAAATCTGCTACTAAAGCCATACGCACATGATTGGCACCAGGGTTACCTTGTTCGGTATCACGAGATAGATAACGACCCGGTAAAACTTTAATGTGTGCTTTTTCCATCAGCATCTTGGCAAAAGTTTCATCATTATCTACTTTTAACCAGTAATAAAATCCAGCATCAGGTTTTTGTAGTGGGAGCAGATGGCCTAGCTCAGATTGGAATAAATCAAACTTTGCGCGATATTGCTTACGGTTTTCTTCAACATGGTTTTCATCGTTCCACGCTGCGATTGAAGCAAGCTGGTGTTGTACTGGCATTGCAGCGCCGTGATAGGTGCGGTATTGCAAATATGGCTTTAACAGATCGGCATCACCCGCTACAAAACCTGAGCGCAAACCCGGTAAGTTTGAACGCTTTGAAAGTGAATGAAATACGATACAGTTTTTGTAGTCATCACGACCAAGCTCAGCACAAACTTCTAATAGACCAGTAGGTGCTTGGTCAAACCAAAGCTCTGAATAGCATTCATCAGAAGCAATAACGAAATTATATTGATCAGATAAGGCAATTAGCTTTTTAAATTGTTCTTTGGAAAGCACAGTACCTGTTGGGTTACCCGGTGTACATACAAAAAGTAGGGCTGTCTTTTCCCAAACTTCTGCTGGTACTGCATCAAAATCACCTAAATAGCCATTTTCTTCCGTGCAATTAATGAAGTATGGCTTTGCACCTGCAAGTAAAGCCGCACCTTCATAAATTTGATAAAACGGGTTCGGCATCACCACATAAGGTGCATCTTCACGATTAATTAATGCCTGTACAAAAGAGAAAATGCCTTCACGTGTACCAGACACAGGCAAAATGTGGTTTTCAGCACTAATACTATTCAGTTTAAAGCGCTTAGTTAACCAATCTGCAATGCTTTGGCGAAGCTCAGGTAAGCCTTTACTGTTTGGATAAGTTGATAAATGGTTAAAGTTATCAATAATAGCCTGTTTAACAAACTCTGGTGCTGGATGCTTAGGTTCGCCAATTGATAGAGGAATCAAGGGAAGGTTAGCAGGAGTAGTATCCTTAAAAAGTTGGTTTAACTTTTCGAATGGATACGGGTGTAATAACGACAAGCTAGAGTTCATTAAACAGTTACCAAGTAGTTGAGTTTCAGTGCTGACAAATTTGATTAGATGCTTCATCTAATGCAGCTTTCAGTTTTTCCGAGAAGAGTTTGACCTCTTCGTTATTCAGCGGTTTTCCATCTTTTTTGGTGACAAAGAAAATATCTTCGGCACGTTCGCCTAAAGTTGCGATTCGGGCTGAATGGATGTCTAAACCTTGCATCATAAATAAACCACCCACACGTGCAAGTAGGCCGGGGTGATCGAGTGTTGAAATTTCGACCATATTTTGCTGTAAGGCTTCATTTAATGTTACGTCGACTGTATTTTCAATATCGAAATGACGTAATTGACGTGGAATACGACGTTGCATGAGTCCCGGATATTGGTCTGGTTGGCTAAGGGCTTTCACTAATGCATTTTTAACGGTTTCTTCACGTTCTGGGTCGGTAAGCAATGTCCCGAAACGATCCAGTACTACATAAGTGTCTAAGCTAAATGCTGTACTTGCCGTGATAATTTTTGCGTCCTGAACGTCTAAGTTCATTCGGTCTAAAACGGCAACAGTGGTGGCAAATAGGTTAGGTTGATCGCGTGTATAAATAAAGATTTGCACTGCATCTTGAGCTGCTTTACGGTGAGCACGCAAGAGCACTAATGGCTCTGGATTATCACCGTGTTTTAAAATTGCTTGTGTATGCCACGCAATTTCATCTGCCGATTCTTTAATGAAGTATTCATCACCAAGTTCTTGCCAAACTTTTTCGACATCTGCCAATGCGAAGTTATTTACTAGTAATTCACTTGCTGCAAACTTGGTGTCTTCAATTAACATTTGGTAGTCAACAGGACGGCCTAAACCTGTACGGATTACATCACGAGCGTGCGTATAAAGTTGACGCATAAGTGATGCACGCCATGTATTCCATAGTTTTGGATTTGTCGCGTTAATATCGGCAACCGTTAAGGTATATAGATAATCAAGATGCTCCATATCGCCCAGTTTTTCGGCAAAATCTTTCACGACGTCTGGATCAGAAATATCTTTTTTCTGAGCTGTGAGTGACATGAGCAAATGATTTTGAATGAGCCATGCAATTAATTTGCATTCACGTTCTGTAAAGCCATGTGCACGGCCAAACTCAATTGCATCTTCTGCGCCGAGTTCGCTGTGATCACCACCGCGACCTTTTGCGATGTCATGGAATAAAGCAGCAATAAAGACAATATCTTGACGGGCAAGACGTTGGAAAACTGAACTTACTACAGGGAATTCTTTGGCAAATTCTGGTTCTCTAAAACGATTTAAATTACGCAGCAATAATAATGTGTGAGCATCGACCGTATAGATATGGAACAAGTCATATTGCATAAGGCCCATAATTTGGCCAAAAGCAGGAATATAGTTTCCTAAAACACCATAACGTTTCATCGCAACCAAGGTATCGTATAAACGATATGGTGAGCGAATAATCGACATAAACAGCGCTTGATGCTCTGGATTATCGCGATAACTTTGGTTGATTCGTTTTGCGGCAAGAATAAGTAAGCGTAAAGTCCGGGCGCGAATACCTTCAATATCTGGTCGATTGGCTAAAATATAGAACAACTCTAAAATCGCGCTTGGATGCTCGGCGAATATTTTATGATGTTGTACGGCAAGTTTATTATCAACAATTTTAAAGTGATCATTAACAACTTCAATTTTGCGTTCATAGTTGGGGAGTCGAGGAGTAATCACCGACTCGCTAAAATACGCCAGCAACATTTCATTGAGTGTTGAAACCTGTTGCGCCGTACGGTAGTAGCGTTTCATGAATTGCTCAACACCATAATTTACAGGTTGGCCTTCTTGACGAACATAACCAAATTTAGCGGCAATTTCCCTTTGATGGTCAAAGAGTAAACGGTTTTCATCACGTTTGGCTAAACGGTGCAAATGGTGACGAATTTCCCAAAGAAAACTTTCTGCTTCTTCTAAAACTGCCAATTCAAACTCTGAAATGAAACCTAAATGCACTAAGTCATAAATACGGTTTACGCGAAAGTGGCGTTTGGCAATCCAACCAATTTGATTAATGTCACGAATACCGCCCGGTGCATTTTTAATGTCAGGTTCTAAATTACTTTCAGTATTGTTGTGTTGGTGGTAACGCTTGGCTTGTTCGGCCATTTTTGCGTCATAGAATGTTTTGTCAGTCCATGTCTGCGAAACAATACGGCGAGGCCATTTCGCAAGCTGACTATTGCCAGTAATTAACCGCGCCTCAATTAAAGTTGTTGCAACGGTTAAATCGGTAGCGGCCTGTTCAACACAGCTTTGAATCGTGCGAACACTAATGCCGGGTTTAAAGTTTCCAACGTCCCATAAAGAAGAAATAAATGTAGAGATACGTTTTTCGTTTTCTTCGTTAATTTCATGCTCCGATAGGATCATGATATCGACATCGGAATAGGGCAACATTTCACGGCGCCCATAACCGCCTACAGCAAAAAGGCCTAGTTCTGTCTGATCGAGTTCAGCATGTTTCCATAAAAAGATCAGTGCTTCATCTACTAAATCTGAACGGGCTTTAATGATTTCACGAATAGATTGCCCATTTTCATATGAATCTTGCAACTGCTTTTCTACATCCGTTCGCCACTGATTAATGGCTTTAATATCATGATGACTTGAGACATAGTTCAACAATGGCGATATATTGATCATGAAAATGGGTCTACCAATAAGTAAAAATTAAGAGTTTGTTTGAACGCTTACTTGATCAGCGGTTTCTTTCGCTAAAGTACGAGCAAGATCAGTATTTTCAGCACGAGCGGTTGCTACCCCCATACGACGACGTTTGAAACCTTCTGGTTTGCCAAACAGGCGTAAATCGGTGTCTGGGTGTGTTAAAGCTACATTGAGATTGCTATAACTTAAATTGCTGGCATCAACTCCAGCATAAATTACTGCACTTGCTGCAACACTGTGGCGTGCTGTGTTTACAGGTAAACCTAAAATTGCACGTGCATGCAGTTCAAATTCACTTTGAAACTGAGATGCTAAAGTTACGAGTCCTGTATCGTGTGGGCGAGGTGAGACTTCACTAAACCAAACCTTGTCGCCTTTAATAAACAGTTCTACACCAAAAATACCACAGCCACCAAGTGCAGTTGTCACTTTATTTGCAATACGTTTTGCTTCTTCGAGTGCCGCCGCCGTCATTGGTTGAGGTTGCCAGCTTTCTACATAATCACCGGCATCTTGGCGGTGACCAATTGGGTCACAGTAATGAGTTTCAATTTCACCAGTTTCAGGGTTTTTAGCGCGAACGGTAAGTAATGTAATTTCAAAATCAAAATCAATTTGAGATTCAATAATGACCGTACCTTGATTAACACGGCCACCTTGCATTGCATATTCCCAAGCAGCATCAACTTCATCGAAACTTTTTACACGAGACTGGCCTTTACCTGAAGAAGACATGACCGGTTTTACAAAGTTTGGATAACCAATGTCATCGCAAGCGGCGCGGAAGCTTTCGAGCGTATCAGCAAAGCGATACGCAGAAGTAGGTAGGCCAAGTTCTTCAGCCGCAAGGCGGCGGATGCCTTCACGGTTCATTGTGAGGTTTACAGCTTTAGCAGAAGGGATGACAGTTGCTGTTTTGCTCGCTTCAATTTCAAGTAAAACCTCTGTCGCAATTGCTTCAATTTCTGGAACAATTAAATTTGGTTTAATTTTCTCGATGAGTTGTTTTAATTGGGCAGGATCTGCCATGTTTAATACATAAGAAAAATGTGCAACTTGCATTGCTGGTGCGTGATCATAACGGTCGGCTGCATGTACTTCTACACCAAGGCGTTGTAAGGAAATTACAACTTCTTTGCCAAGCTCTCCTGAACCTAACAATAAAACTTTAAATGCAGAAGATTGAAGTGGGGTACCGAGTGTCACGCTCATGCGAATCATCCTGACAAAATTATTTTTTTAAGCATAGCAGAACTTATGGTGGAGTTAAGCCTTATCATGCATAAAAAAAGTAATTTTGTCGGACAATTAAAAAAGTGGTTTTTAGATATTAACCTGATAGTTTAAAAGCAATTCATCCGCATTTTTACCACGGATGCCCCAGTTTTCTTTAGGTGTTTCAAAAATAGTAATTTCAATGTCTTGTGGAGAAATTCTACATTGTTCTTGAATATTACGAAATAAGGTTTGAATAAGCTGCTTTTTAGTGGCTGCATTGCGGCCTGCAAACATTGAAAGTTCAATAATAATGTAATGCTGGCTTCTGTCAGAAGGGTAAATGAAATTTCCTGGTTTAAGGCTAATAAAACGTTGAAATCTTTTCTCAACAGGATATTTCAATTCTTCAATAAGCGCCTGATGGATTGCATGAGAAAGTAATTCTCGGTACTGCATAATGGTTTGTTCATTTGCATAAATTTTAACTTGTGACATTTTTATCTCTATTAAGTAGCTAAGGTTATCTTTTTAATCAATTCAAAAATTAAATTTTCCAAGCCAGAAGTTTCAATCTTAAACGCCTCTGGCCAGATTTTATTTTATATAAGGAAGATAAGTTTATCTATTTATAAAGGTAAATAAGTATAGATCAGACCATAAACAATTGCGGCAGTTAAAGTTGCTGGTACGATTTTCTTAAATTTAAAATAAAGACCTGCTAAAACTAAAAAACCGATAAGCATTGCGAAACTCTTATTGGGAGTTTCAAGGAGAGGTGGAAGGGTAGCAACTACAAGCATGGCACTAATTGCAGATATTCCAATACTTCCCAAAGCAATTTTGATCCAGATTGAGCCGCGTCTTTGTTGGTTGCCCTGTAGTTTTTGTATTACGAAAAAAGGTCCAAAGCGTGAAGCAAAATTGGCTATACCCACAATAATGCCGACCAGAATAATTTCTAGGTTCATATTAAGCCTCAACCTCATCATGCTGTTTCAGCACATAATGTTTAAATAGACCAGCTAAAATGCCTGAAAAAATACCTATAAAGATAGCCGCTGATAAGTTAATCCAATAACATGCCAAAGCTGAAACCACTAATGATACAGCAACAACAAGGCTATGCTTTCGTTCAAATGCGGCTAATAAAAAACTTAAAAATAAAGCAGGTAATAAGAAGTCTAAAGCTGCTTGTAAAAACTTTGGTAAATGAGCAACTTGATCGGCAAATAATCCACCTAACAAAGAGC
The DNA here is from genome assembly GCF_000581835.1 of Acinetobacter sp. 1542444. Lineage (NCBI taxonomy): Bacteria > Pseudomonadati > Pseudomonadota > Gammaproteobacteria > Moraxellales > Moraxellaceae > Acinetobacter > Acinetobacter sp. 1542444. Next base: position 371,968 of record NZ_JEYA01000001.1, read on the forward strand.
CACTTGCCCAAGCCATCCAACTAAATAGACTTAGGCCAAGCATCCAAGACTCGGACCATTGTTGTCTGCGTTGTGAAAGTTGGATCATTCCACTGGCAAAAACTTCATCCGTTAAGCCCCAAGCCCATACTGCAGTTTTCTTAAGATTTAATTTGTTTGGAATCAGGTTGTATAGAGTAGGTCCATAAAGGACATGGCGAATATCTAGTGCAATAACTGTTAATGCTGTTAGCCAGATGGATGAACCGCTAGCCAAAAGAGCCACAACCAAAAATTGGCTAGCGCCAGCATACATTGAACAAGATAGAAAAAAAGCTTCCCATGGTGTAAAACCAAACTGGGATGCAGAAACGCCAAAGGCAAAAGAAACGGGTAAATAGGTGAGTACGATAGCTTGGCTATCTTTGGCGCCTTGCCAAAAAGTTGCTGTTTGGGCAGGCATCAATTGTTGTTCGGACACAATACACCTTGGCAATAAACCAAATGATAAAAATACTTGAAAGATTGAGTATTGTAGCCGAATTTAATAGCATAGTGCCGAAATGTTTAATCGGCAGTTTGATATGTTCAATGCAAAGATTCGTTTAGTTTATATCGCCATGATGAGTGCAGGTATTTTTACATTGCAGGGCTGTGATAATGCTAATCAAGGTGCAGAAAAAAAAGTAGAAATTAAGCCAGCACCGAAACTAACCAATGATGCAACTGTTTATGCTCAAAAAGCATGGACATTAATTAACACGGTCGAGCATTTAGTTTATGAAAAACAACTCAGCCAAATTGATGACAAAGTTCGTAAACCTTTACGCCAATTAAGTACAGACTGGCGCATTAATGTAAAAATGACGGATTCAGTGACAGAAGGGAAATATGCACTCTGTCGTAAAGCCCTGACAAGTTTAGATATATGGGCACGCGAAACGCTAGAAAACAATAGTTCAGTTGCCCAAAAGCAAGCGGACTATGAGCGAGATAAGGCTCAATGTAAGGATGCGATCGATACGCCAAATCTTGGAAATACTTCGCCAAAATAAAACTAATGAATCTAAAAAAGCGAGATGATCAATCTCGCTTTTTTTGCTTTTAAACGATAATGAGTGAATGTGAATTACGGTTTTGTGGCGGCTTTAGCGGGGTTAGCAGTTTTCACAGCATCTTGTTTCATTTGATGAGTCATTTGCTGTGATTCATGTTGAGCATGTGTCGCGCTGGTCATTGCATCATGTTTTTGAGTGCTTAAGTCTTTTTTAACATCCTGTTTAGTTTTAGTTACCTCTTTCTTGGCTTTTTGAGCGGTAGTTTTTCCATGTACCGCTACACATTTTCCACCTTTGTGATTCGGTCCTGTACCGCCTTGTAGTTGAGTTCCTTTTGGACATGCAAATGCCGAAACACTTAACATAGCCAATACGCCTGCTGTAAGAATTGTTGATAATTTTTTCATGTTAATCAGCGCCTTGTCGAGTATTGTTGCTCAGCTTGAGTGTAGGGTGAAAATATCTGCTTTAACACATTTATTTTGTGGAAATAGAGTTTGAACAATGTTTTGATTTGCAGTGTTATCTAATTTTTTAATTTAATTTTAAGTTTTTATTATTTAGCCGCTTTTAAAAAATTAGCATTGTGCTTGAGCAACTATTTTCAATTTCTCAATATCTAGAATCTCAATTTTTCTAAAAGCAATTTTGATGATTTTCTGTTTTTCGAGCAGACTCAGCTCATGATTGATGGTCTGTCTAGATGTGGTCAGCATATTTGCCAATTGTTCTTGAGAAATATGGATGTGATGATCTTGAATAAGAATATGATTCCCATATCCTTCTAAAATGAATAGAAGACGCTGTGCCAGCCTTTGAGAAATACTCCGTGTTTGTATTGCAATCTGTTCTAAGAAAACATACCTGAGTTTTTGGCTCGTTAAACGTGCAAAATAGTACCAATAATATGGATTGTCCTTGAGTAGATCATTTAATGGTTTTGCAGGAATATGTAGAACTGTGCTTTTTTTTAATGCAATCGCATCGTGTGAGCGCGGTTCATGATCAATCAATGATATTTCACCAAACCACATGATTGGCTCAACAATAGCAGAAAGAGCTTCATTACCATTTACATCGACATAACCCAAGCTAATCGAGCCTTCAAGTACAGTATAAATGCCATCAAATAGATCTTGAGCATGGAAAACATAGCTATTTTTCTCAAAGGTGATTTGTTTGCCATGTTCTAAAATAAAGTTTTGGAATGCTTCTGGAAGCACACTAAACCATGTGTTTTCTTTTAGTCGATTAATATAAATTAGGTCCAATATTCGGTCATCCATGAAAAAATTCATTATTTTGTCAAATAGCTGACAACTTTAAGTTTTCCTTATATGTACAGTATGACTATATGTAAGTGAATAGGGAATAACTCATGTCAAATCTGGAGCAAGAGCTTAGCAAATATGCGGCTTACCACTTAAATCATAAAAATATTTTGACGCACTTTATCGGTATTCCGCTCATCGTGTTTTCAATTTTGTGTTTAACCGCAAGAGCTGGAGTCGATATTGGTAGTTTTAAACTGATTTTAGCCATAGTCCTGATTGCAGCTAGTACGATCTATTATTTTATTTTAGATAAAGTATTTGGCTTACTCATGCTCGTTCTTTTAGCTGCTGTGTATCCACTGGCGAGCCAAATTGCACAGTTATCTTTTGGAGAATGGTTAGTAGCAAGTATTGGTTTCTTTGTGGTGGGTTGGGTCTTTCAGTTTGTGGGACATTATTTTGAAAAGAAAAAACCTGCTTTTGTTGATGATGTGATAGGACTTGCGATTGGGCCATTATTTGTATTGGCAGAATTTGTTTTTATGCTAGGTTTTAGAAAGTCACTGCATGAGCGTATTTTACAAGAGGCGCGCAGTAAACGAGAGGCGATGGATTTAAGTCATTAAAGCTAAAAAAGCCCCAACATATTGGGGCTTTTTTAGCTTTAACTTATACGTTAAAACGGAAGTGCATTACATCGCCGTCTTGAACAACGTAAGTTTTACCTTCTAAACGCCATTTACCAGCTTCTTTAGCGCCGTTTTCACCGTTGTATTGTACAAAGTCATCATATGCAACAACTTCAGCACGGATAAAGCCTTTTTCGAAGTCAGTATGAATCACACCAGCTGCTTGAGGAGCGGTTGCACCAACTTTTACTGTCCATGCACGAACTTCTTGTACACCAGCAGTGAAATAAGTCTGTAAACCTAAAAGCGCATAACCTGCACGAATAACCACATTTAAACCTGGTTCTTCCATGCCCATTGCTTCTAGGAACTCAGCACGGTCTTCATCTTCTAATAATGAAATTTCAGCTTCGATTTGGTTGCAAAGAGGAACAACAATCGCATTTTCCTCAGCAGCAAGTTTTTTAACAGCTTCTAAGTGTGGGTTGTTTTCAAAACCGTCTTCTGCAACGTTTGCAATATACATGGTTGGTTTTAAAGTCATTAAACCAAAACCACGAACTAATTTGCGTTCGTCATCAGACAAATCAGCTGCACGCGCTGGTTTACCTTCGTCAAGTAACGGTTGGATTTTTTCTAAAACTGCTTTAGTTGCTACAGCTTCTTTGTCACCACCTTTAGCAACTTTAGTTAAACGTAAAATTGCTTTAGCAACAGTTTCAAGATCGGCAAGCGCAAGTTCAGTATTAATAGTTGCGATGTCGTCTAATGGATCAATTTTACCATTTACGTGAATTACGTTTTCGTCTTCGAAACAACGTACAACATGAGCGATTGCATCCGTTTCACGGATGTTAGCAAGGAATTGGTTGCCTAAACCTTCACCTTTTGATGCACCAGCAACAAGACCTGCAATGTCCACAAATTCCATTGTGGTAGGCAAAATACGCTGTGGTTTAACAATCGCAGCAAGTTTGTCTAAACGTGGATCTGGTACAGGAACAATACCTGTGTTTGGTTCAATGGTACAGAAAGGGAAGTTTTCCGCTGCAATCGCTGCTTTCGTTAATGCATTGAAAAGGGTAGATTTCCCTACGTTTGGCAGACCAACAATACCGCAATTAAAACCCATGAAAACCACTCACAAATGTGTAAATTAAAAATTGTCGCTGATTTTACATGAAAGCCATGACAAAGTCATGGCTAGAGCAGGGTTGTATTGCGTTTAAACTTTACGTTTATCAAGTTGCTGGGCTAATGCATCACCAGTCGCTTGTACTAACATGACTAAAACAATCAACACTAAAATAACAGCCACCATAATTTGCATATCAAAACGTTGATAGCCATAACGATAAGCAATGTCTCCTAGACCACCTGCACCAATAGCACCAGCAATCGCAGAGGAGTTAATCATAGTCACAATAGTCACGGTAAAGCCTGCCACAATACCCGGTAAAGCCTCTGGTAAAAGCACATGCCAAATAATTTGTTTACGGTTGCAACCCATGGCTTGTGCAGCTTCAATTAAGCCTTGATCGACTTCGCGTAAGCTGACTTCTGCAATACGCGCAAAGAAAGGAATTGCCGCAATCGTCAATGGAACAACGGCTGCCCAAACCCCATAACTTGTACCCACAATCCAGCGAGTAAGCGGAATAAGCGCAACCATTAAAATAAGAAAGGGTACAGAGCGAGTAATGTTGATGACCCAACCTAAAGCCTGATTAATCTTTTGTGACGGATGAATGCCGTGCTCAGAAGTGCTGACTAAAACAACAGCAATGGGTAAGCCAATTAAAAAAGCAATAAACGCAGATGCACCTACCATGAGTAAGGTGTCTACAGTTCCAGTAATTAATAAGTCAATGAGCTGGTCGTGCATAGCCAAGTACCTCAAATTGTGCAATTGCAGTTAATGCATCTTGTCGTATAGATGAAATATCAATTTCTACGTTAGGAATACCGACTAAAAGTGAACCAATAATATGCCCTTGAATGGTATCGACCTGACTTTGATATAAATTGACGGGCGCTTTAAATTTGGCAAGTAATTCTTGAATATCTGGAACCTGATGTGCTTCAGCCTCATATTTCAGTTTTACAATAATATGAGTCGAATCTTCATCGGGTAGAGGACTGATTTTAAAAGGTAGGGTAATTTGCTCAAGGTTTAACAATTCTTGAGTAATTTGTTGTTCTGGTCGTGAAAATACAGACCAAACTTGTCCAGCTTCTACTATCTCACCTTGATCAATCACCACCACTTGATCACAAATTTCTCGAATGACCTGCATTTCATGAGTGATGAGTACAATCGTTAGACCCAGTTCCTGATTAATCTTTTTAAGTAAAGCCAAAATAGTGGCGGTACTTTCAGGGTCAAGTGCCGAGGTGGCTTCATCACACAGTAAAATTTCTGGGTGGTGAACAAGTGCACGTGCAATACCGACACGTTGCTTTTGTCCGCCTGAAAGTTGCGATGGGTAGTAGCCAGACTTATCTGCAAGACCTACGAGTGCCAAAACTTCATTTACACGTTGGTCGATATCTGCTTTGTTGTAATTGGAAACTTTTAAAGGCAATGCCACATTTTCCCAGACTGTTTTTGCAGACATTAAATTGAAATGTTGAAAAATCATTCCAATTCGTTGGCGAGTTTGAATAAGCTCGGCATGACTCAATTCAGCAATGTTTTGTTGATGAATATGAATACTGCCTGTATTAACTTGTTCTAAGCCATTTAAAGTGCGGAGTAAGGATGATTTTCCCGCACCACTTTTACCAATAATCCCTAAAATCTTACCTTGAGGAATATCAAGGTTAATTTCTTTTAAGGCATGCAGTTTTTGACCCTGCGATTGGTAAAACTTATTTAAACCACGAATTTTGATATGGGGTAGAGAAAAATCAACTTGTGATCCAAAACTCACCATCGTCATTCTCCTTATTTCCAGCCTTGAAACCACATACCTTGGCCAAAGTCTTTATCCAGAATATCTTGTGCTTGTTTTGAGTTCTGGAATGCTTTAACAAAGGTTGCAAGTTTTTGGTTTTTGTCTTGGTAATCGCGACGGGTCACAAACAAAATTGCATATTTTTTATCGATTGGATCTAAAAATAATGCGCTATGTGGATCGGTTACCTTTGCCATTTTTAAGTAGTGGGGGAAGCCGAAAATTAAATCGACATCGTTATAGGCATGTGCTGTCTGTGGGCCTTCAACTTCAACGAAGCTCAACTGTTTAGGATTAGCTATAATGTCTTGGGTTGTTGAAAGTTCATTATTTATATCTTTAACCTGAATTAAACCTGCACGGTGCAATAAAATTAAAGCACGGGCTAAATTGACCGGATCGTTTGGAATAGCTATACGTGCTTTTGAAGGTAATTCTTCAAGTGATTTATATTTTTTTGAATATAAACCGACATGACTTCCTGAACCCACACCAAATGCATGTAGGTCATAGCCCGTTTCTTTAACAGCATTACGTAGAAATACGCTTTGCTGGAAAAAGTTCGCATCAATATCGCCGTTTTGTACGGCAACATTGGGTGCTCTCCAATCAGAAAATTCAACGAGTTTGACATGAACGCCTTGCTTTTCTACTTCATTGGCAACGCTTTGTAATAGCTCAGCATAAGGCGGGCTAATGCCAATCGTTAAAACATCATCGGCTTGTTTTTTTTTAATATAACGATAACCGACGAGGCCCAGAATTACGATCAAAATCGTAATTCCGAGTAACCAAGGCTTATACTGTTTGAACTGAATCGCCATAATCTTTCCGTTATTACTTCCAGCCGGGGAACCAAAGTGTTGGCCCAATCTCAGCATCTAACACAGCTTTAACTTTTGGCGAATTTTGATAGATCTCAACAAATTTCTTTAATTTGTCTCCCTTATCTTGGTAGTCATCACGCACTACAAACAAAATTGCATAACGTTTATTGGTATTGTCATCAAGTAAAAGTGCACTTTCTGGGTCAGCTGTTTTTGCTAAGCGTAGGTAATGCGGATAGCCAAAAGCCAAGTCAACATCATCAATTGCACGAGCAGTTTGTGGTCCTTCAACCTCAATGAATTGCAAGTTTTTAGGATTTGAAACAACATCTTTGAGTGCAGATAAATGGTTGTTTGAATCTTTAAGCGTAATTAATTTAGCTTGTTGTAAAAGTAGTAGGGCACGACCTTGATTCACTGGATCGTTTGGAATGACTACACGTGCGTTTTGTGGCAATTCATCAAGGCTTTTATATTTCTTTGAATAAAGTCCCACATGTGATGCTGCACCCACTGCAAATGCTTTTAATTTAAAGCCAGTTTCTTTAATTGCATTGTCTAAGAAAGGTTGGTGCTGGAAAAAGTTCGCATCAATATCCCCGTGATTTAAAGTAATGTTTGGTGTATTCCAGTCAGAAAATTCGACCAGTTTTACATTTAAACCCTGTTTCTTTGCTTCATCGGCAGCAGCTTGTAAAGTTTTTGCAAATGGTGGGCTAATACCAATCACAAGTTCATTTGAGCCACTTTGACGATGTTTATTCCAAAAGAATAAAGCAACAACAAGGACTACAACGACTAAGCCTATGCCTAGCCATTTTTTTGAGGCTGTTTGAGCCATGTCTATCTCCAAATTTAAGCGGTTATTTCTTCAATTGTTGTTAAGTTTTTGCTGTTGTTATAGGGACTACATCGGAACGCTTGAACAGGGTGTTGTTTTGGTAATTGGTCACCCCGATTAAAGATTTTGTTCCGCAGTGAACCCGTTTTATATGCAGTTTTATAGCGACCACGTTGTTGTAGCTCAGGAATAACCAAGCGAATAAAGTCGTGGTGAGACTCAGGTGCAACAGTACGTGTCAAATTAAAGCCATCAATATCTGTCTCATCTAAAAGATGAATTAGGTATTCAGCAACTTCTTCGCCACTACCTACGATGAGGGGATAACGACCACCCAAAACATGCTGAGCTTTTAAGTCATTTTTCGTGATTTGTTGCTCTTTAAATTTTTCGGTAATCGAAACAATACTGTTACTTTTTTGGTAAGGAATTGCTTCATCATCGGCAAATTTACTTAAGTCGATGCCAGTTGAACTCGCATAATGCGCTAAGCCAGCTTCAGGACTTGCATATTGACGATATTCATTAAGTTTCTGTACAGCGAGATCATGTGTTTCGGCAACAACAACGGTGATGCCAACGAAGACTTTAATGTCATCCGCTGAACGGCCTTGCTGTTCTGCAAGAGCACGAATCTTTTTCACTTGTTCTCGTATTTTTTCGGGTTTGTCGCCGCCAATAAATACACACTCAGCATGACGAGTCGCAAACTGCATACCTTTGGGAGAAGCACCTGCTTGAAACAGTGTTGGAGTGCGTTGCACAGAAGGAGACACCTGAAATACACCTTCGCTTTGGTAATATTTTCCGTGGTGGTGAATGGTGTGAACTTTAGATGGATCTGTAAAAACACGCTGTACTTTATCTTTTTTTACTGCGTCGTTTTCCCATGAACCTTCCCAATATTTGTAGCAGAGTTCTAAAAACTCTTCGGCTTGTTCATAGCGGGCATCGTGGTCTTTTAAACCTTTTTGACCAATCAAGCGTTCGGCACTATCTAAATAACCCGTCACGATATTCCAGCCAATACGACCTTGAGTTAAATGGTCGAGACTCGCAAAGCGGCGTGCAAATTGATACGGATGTTCATAGCTTAAGTTCACAGTGACCCCAAAACTCAGGTTTTCAGTGACTGCCGCCATTGCTGAAACGAGTGTAGATGGATCATGGCTTGGAAGTTGAATGGACTCTTTTAAAGTGAGATCTATACCATTTTGATAGACGTCATACACACCTGTAATATCGGCTATAAACAAGCCGTCAAATAAACCACTTTCTAAGGTCTTAGCTTGTTCTGTCCAATAGCTCAGTTCATTAAAGCGGTGTGATTCATCACGTGGATGTGTCCATAAGCCATGATTGATATGTCCAACACAGTTCATATCAAAGGCGTTTAATAAAATCTCTTTCGCTTTAAAATCTGCCATTACAATGTCCCCCGACGAGGTGGTAGAACACCGTTAAGAACGTAGTTCCCAATAAAGTAATATTTCCATCGTGCGGCATCATGTAAGGTATGTACTCGCGCATTACGCCAGAAACGATCTAGGCCATCTTGAGACTGACTACCACGGCTACCAGCAAGTTCAATCAGCTTAGACGATGCTTTGAGTGCGATATCGCTACTATGAGCACGTACTTTGGCAACATCGATGGATGCTTTAGCAATACTTTCAGGTGTGGTCTCAATTTTTGCGGCATCAATTGATTGAGCAGCTTGTTTTAATAAAACTTCACTAGCTCGTACATCTACAGCAATACTTCCTAATTCATAAATCGTTAAAGGATCTTGGTTAGCCGTTTCTACATTTGAATCAATCCATGGGCGGGCTTGATGCACTCTTTGTAAGCTTTCTTCAAAGGCCGAACGTGCAATGCCTACCTCAATTGACGCATGCATGATTTGCGCAAAAGGACCCACTAAGGTTGGCTGTAAAAATGCAGTATCAAAAGGAATAACATCATCTGCATCGACAAAAACCTGATCAAACTTGACCGTGCCGCTGCCTGTCGTTTTCTGCCCAAAGCCAGACCAGTCATCAACAAGTTTTAATCCTTGTGAACCACTTTTTACAAATGCCAGATACTCACGTCCTGCATCGTCTAAAACTAAGGTTGGAATACGGTGAGCAAATAAACTTCCTGTGCAGTAAAACTTTTCACCTTGAATCAAATACCCATTTTCATGCGGACGAATATTGGTTTGTTTATGAGTTGAAGTTTTGGTTTTAAACTCAGCAAGTGCATTACCAAAGCGAGTGCCATTTAAAACTTCGCCATATAAACGTTGTTTTTGAGCTTCTGTGCCTGTATTTCGTAATACTTCCAATGCATAGAAATGGTTTTGTGGAATTTGTCCGATTGAACCATCGGCACCGCTTAAAAGAGCAATTACTTTAGTAACAGTATGGCTTGAAACTTCGGCACCGCCATATTGCTTAGGTACTGTAATTGCCCAAAGACCAGATTGGCTCAAAGCATCGATTTCGGTATACGGTAAAATTCGTTTAGCGTCTCGCTCAACGGCGGTTTTTTTAAATTGCTCAGCAAATTGTTTGGCAACTTCTAATGCTTCAACATCATTTTGAATAATGTGCGCTTGGCCAGATGCCGATGTTTGTTTAGTTTGAACCGATTGATATGAAGTCATGACAATTTCTCCTTAAATCCAAGCATGGCGGGCAGGGAAATGACCATTAAGGTAATAATTGCCAATGGCATGTAATTTCCAGCGAACAGGGTCGTGTAAGGTATGTACACGGGCATTTCGCCAATGTTGATCTAAATTGTGTTGGCTTAAACTTGAACGACTACCGCCTAGCTCTAGTAGTTTTTCAGAGATTTGTAGAGCAGCATCATTGGCATAGACTTTCGCTTCTGCGACCAAAATTGAAGCTTTAGCTACTTGTTCATCAGCCACCGTTTGAAGGTGGTCAAGTTCATCCAAATATTCAGCAGCTTCATCAAGCAGTAAAATTGCAGCATCGAGCAAAATATTTAACTTACCTACTTCTTGTAGGGTGTAATGTTCAAAGCTAGCTTTTTCAACCTTTGCATCAATAATTGGGCGTGCTTTATGAATAGTCGATAAAGTATCTTCAAAAGCAGCTTCAGCAATACCTACATCAATTGCTACTTGTAATAACTGCGAATAGGCACCCCGATAACTAGGGGTTTTAGTTAATAATCGCTCATCAAAAATGAGTTCTGGATTAACTTCAACATGATTTAATTTAACTGTACCGCTCGCTGTCGTACGTTGCCCAAATCCATTCCAGTCATTAATGACTTCAATACCTTGAGCCTCTCGGTTAACAATCACTAAAACCACATGGCCTTCGGGATGAATCGCTTTAATTGCAAGCCAATGCGCAAAACTTGTTCCCGTCGAATAAAACTTTTCGCCGTTTAAAATATATTTGCCGTTTTCAACAGTAAGAGTGGTTTTTAAGGTTTTTGAATCATGGGTATTACGTTCTGGTCCACCATTGGCAAGACGCTTACCGGCTAATATTTCTGAAAAGATAAATTGTTTTTGTTGTTCTGTACCCATGATTTCAATCAGGTTTAACAAGCTAATCTGATTTTGTGGAATCTGACCAACATTCGCATCACCTTTACTTAAAATACGGAAAACTTGAGCCAAAGTTTTATTGGAAACAAAAGCACCGCCGTATTTTTTTGCAATGCGAATACCACCTAGGCCTTTTTGGCTAAAGTTTTCGATTTGCTCATGCGGTAATAAGCGTTGTTGATCACGTGTATTACGACCCTCTAAAGCATAATCCGCCACTTGATAAGCAGCATTAATCGCTTGTTGATCATTTTGAATGATTTGGACGTATGCAGTCGTTTTTGATAGAGAATTAGACATAATGACACCTTGTATTGCTGTCATTACCTTACAAAAGAAATATTTTTCCACTAAACGAGGACTTATGCTCAGCTTATGAAATAAAGTGCAAAGCATTTTTTTTGCTTTTTAATGAAAAAATAGAGATATTGAAAGATTATAAAAAACAATAGTTTAAGTTTGTTATGCGGAAAAATAATAATAGAATTGGTTTTAATATGAAAAAGAGCAATAAGTACGGTAAAAAAAGATATAAAAAAAATAGACTTAAGTGTCAGTGAAAAATGAGCACAATATCCATTGTTTTAACTAAAAATAGCTTCTAAAGTATCTACTTACCGACGACCATTTTTGTACAAATAGTCAAATAAAAATAAACGTGGAGATTTTATGCGGGTTTTGTATCAGTTTCCTTTGTCCCATTATTGTGAAAAAGCTCGCTGGTTGTTAGACCATAAAGAACTTGATTATGTGGCTCATAACTTAATTCCAGGGTTTCATCGTGCTTTTGCACAACTCAAAACAGGCCAAAATTTACTGCCTATTTTGAAAGATGATCATCAATGGATCGCTGAATCGACTAAAATTGCACTTTATCTGGATGATACATATCCGGAGCATTCACTGTTACGTCGTGATGAACAATTAAGACAGCAAACATTAAAAATAGATAGCTTGGCTGATGAGCTGGGTATTCATGTCCGTCGTTGGGCTCTAGCTCACACTTTGGCGCATGGAGACCATGCTTTAGAAATTATGATGGGTGAACAAGGCTATTTACGTCAGTTTGAAAAAATATCGAAGCCATTCCTCAAAACACTGGTAAAGAAGAACTATAAACTTGAAGAAGAGCTAGTCAACCAGTCAAAAGAACGTATGGATGAACTCATAAATGAACTAAATAACTGCTTAATCGAAAATCAGGCACGTTATATGGTAGGTGATCGCTTAAGTCTTGCTGATATTTCTGTATGTTCTATGCTTGCTCCTTTATTAGAAATAAAGGGCACGCCATGGGAGCGGGAAGAAGCTGAAGGTGTTTCGGAAGAATGGAATAACTATCAGCAAAATTTACTCGATTTACCTCTAGGTCAGTATGTTTTAAGAATATATCAAACTGAGCGTAATGCGCGAGTAGATTGGCGCGGAATTTAAAATTATAAAATGCCCTGAGAAAATCGGGGCTTATTTTTATCTTTGCTAGTTATTTTATTAATGTAGATATTACTATCAATTTTCTAAATGATTTTTATTAAGCCATTTGTTTATATTATTTTGATGCCAAAATTACTTTTCACAATATAAATTCCATTTTATCTAAATGACTAATAACTTTAATTTTTATGATTTTTTGGAAAATACAATTTTTCTAAATACTATTTTTAGCCAAAGTTAAGCCACTTTATTGTGCATGTGTTTACAATGTAATCAATAATTGCCACATTTAAGTGTAAATAGATGAGCTTAATAATAGACAGAAGATTAAAACATAGATTAAAGTAGAAACATGTGAGCAGTTTTAAAGGTATTAATTCTGCAAAACAGATTGAATAGAATAAGTGAAGCAAATGGATGGGTCCGACTTGGAAAAGTTGGCTCGATAATTGCAATTTAATAAAAATCACTCTATTGCTCTATATGAATGATTCTATAGATAAATAGAGAGAATGATCATCAAGGAGTTCTTATGAAACGTTCTGCAACCTCTCTCATTATTTCAACAGTTATGCTTTGTACGGTTGGCGCTACTTCTCAAATTCAAGCAGCAGATACATTAGCTAAAATTAAAAGTACCGGAAAAATCGTAATTGGTCATCGAGAATCCTCAGATCCAATTTCATATGTTGTTGCAGGTAAACCAGTAGGTTATGCAGTCGATATCTGTAACCAGTTTGCAAATGACATTAAGAAAGAATTGAAAATGCCTGGCTTAAAAGTTGAGTACAAGGCAGTAACTTCATCAACACGTATTCCTGAGCTTTTGGCAGGCAATATCGATATGGAATGTGGTACCACTACAAACTCTAAACAACGCCAGCAACAAGTTGGGTTCTCAACTAACTACTATGCAACAGAAGTGCGCATGGCTGTTAAAGCAAACTCTGGCATTAAGAGTTTGGCGGACTTAAATGGTAAAGCAGTTGTTACTACTCAAGGCACTACATCTGACAAATACATCAAGATGAATGAAAAAGGTCAGGCAGTTAATGTTCAAAATATTTATGGTAAAGATCATGCTGACTCTTTTGCCATGATGGCATCTGGCCGTGCTGCTGCATTTGTAATGGATGATAATATTTTAGCAGGCTTGATTGCGAAGTCTTCTACACCTAAAGCTTTCGCAATTGTAGGTCCGGTACTTTCATCTGAACCTTACGGAATTATGCTTGCTAAAGATGATCCAAAATTTAAAGCGATTGCAGACCGTACTGTAAATAACTTATGGAAAACTGGTAAAATGGACGCTTTATATAAGAAGTGGTTCTTATCTCCAATTCCACCAAAAAACACGAATTTGAACATGCAACAAAGTTCATCTTATAAGAAATTAAAAGCTAACCCAACAGATGCAGGAATCTAACTGGATCTTTTTGTCCTAAATTTACTTGTGTAAGTGTAAAGATTCATTTGCACAAGTGGTCTATTTTCTAAAGATATTAATTTAAGGGGCAAACATGTCAGTCGGCTCGCTAAACTGGACTATATTCTGTGCGGAGTCTAATGAATATGGTGTCGATAAAGCCGCATGGGCAGAATCAGTTTGTAAAGCTATTGGTAGCTCAAGCTACAATGCTTATGCTGAGGCACCCACATGGTTACAAATGTTAGGTTCAGGCGTGTTCACTATGGTTTGGACAGCTATTATAGCCTTTCTTATCGCATTTTTATTAGGTTCTCTCCTAGGGGTAATTCGTACATTACCCAACAAACCTCTCGCATTTATCGGCAATTGTTACGTTGAAATTTTCCGTAATATTCCACTTATTGTGCAACTATTCTTCTGGGCTTTTGTTTTTCCCGAGTTTTTACCGGACAGCTTAAGTGCAGGTAGTGGGGATGTAGTTGCTGGTGGTTGGTGGAAAAATATTTTAAATCAGCAACCTGCGGTTATTGGTGTTTTTGCATTAGGTCTCTACACGGCTGCCCGTGTATCTGAGCACATACGTGCCGGAATTAATACCGTGTCTCGTGGACAGAAGTTCGCAGCTTCCGCTATGGGTTTTACTACTGCACAAAGCTATCGTTATGTCATTTTACCGGTTGCATATCGTACAGTATGGCCAACGATTACATCTGAAGCAATGAACGTTTTTAAAAACTCAGCTGTTTTATATGCGTTGAGTGTATTGAATTTCTTTGCTTACACGAAAACCATGCGTGAAGAAACTTCTCAGGACATTATCATTCTTATTCTCTCTACACCTGTTTATTTGATTATCACTTATAGCATTAAGTTTGTGATGGCATGGATTGAGAAACGAATGGCTGTACCTGGCTTAGGTTCAGGAGGGAAGTAATCATGGATTTTTCTTTATTACAAAACCCTGATGTGATCGCGGCACTCAAAGAAGGTTTCATTTTTACGCTTACCGTAACGGTATTAGCAATGATGGGCGGTATCTTAATTGGAACCCCATTGGCAATGATGCGTTTATCTAGCAATGCCATCGCAAGTAATTTTGCAAAATTTTATGTTGATCTGTTTCGTGGTATTCCACTGATTCAGGTGATCTTTATCTTCTACTTTTTGTTGCCGAAAATATTTGAGTTTCAATCTGATACCTATTGGGGACCATTATTTTCGAGTGTCGTGACCTTTGCTATTTTTGAAGCAGCTTTTTTCTCGGAAATTGTACGTTCTGGAATTCAGTCTATTTCAAAAGGTCAGGTACATGCAGGCTATGCGCTAGGTTTTACCTACGGTCAATCAATGCGCTACGTGGTTTTACCTCAAGCCTTCCGTAATATGCTCCCAGTATTGTTAACTCAAACCATCATTCTATTTCAGGACATCTCATTAGTTTATGTGATTAGTGCACCAGACTTTTTAGGTCGTGCAGATACATTGGCTAATACTTATGGACCTGAAACAAAAGCAACATTCTATTTAATCGTCGCTGTAGTGTATTTCTGTAGCTCGTTTGTGCTGTCGCATTTAGTCAAACGCTTACAGCAAAAAATTGCCATCATTCGCTAATTGGAGATTTTAAATGCCAATGATAGACATCCAACATATCTCTAAATGGTATGGTGATTTTCAGGTTTTAACAGATTGCACGACGAGTATTGAAAAAGGTGATGTCGTTGTTGTTTGCGGACCATCTGGTTCGGGAAAATCAACACTCATCAAAACAGTAAATGCTTTAGAGCCATTTCAACAAGGTGATATTATTGTTGATGGAATTTCACTTAAAGATCCAAAAACAGATCTTGCTAAATTCCGTTCACGAGTGGGAATGGTCTTTCAGCACTTTGAGCTTTTTCCGCACATGACTGTTTTGGAAAATTTGACGATTGCTCAAGTTAAAGTGTTAAAGCGTTCAGTTGCAGATGCTCGTGCAAAAGGTTTGAAATATTTAGAGCGTGTAGGCTTACTTGCTCATAAAGATAAATTTCCGGGGCAGTTGTCGGGTGGTCAGCAGCAACGTGTAGCGATTGCACGTGGTTTGTCTATGGACCCAATCTGTATGTTGTTTGATGAACCGACTTCTGCACTTGATCCTGAAATGGTCGGTGAGGTTCTTGAAGTTATGGTGCAGCTCGCACATGAAGGCATGACCATGATGTGTGTTACTCATGAAATGGGCTTTGCTAAAAGAGTATCTAACCGTTTAATTTTTATGGATGAAGGTAAAATTTTAGAAGATTGCCCAACCCATGAGTTCTTTGATAATTTAGAAGCTCGTCATGAGCGTGCTAAACTTTTCTTAGAAAAAATTCAGGCGATGCACTAATAACCCTAATAAAAAAAGAGCCATTAAAGGCTCTTTTTTTATATCTAATTTTTAGAAACTATATTTTGCTAGCAGGTTGATACGTGAATAATCACCCTTGTCACCTGCAAAAGTTTCACGTTGACCGTAAGTATATTCTGCTCCTAAATCAATATTTTTAACTGGGTTCCAGATTAAATTGACTAAAGCGTTATAAATTTCTTTGTTATAGCTGGTATTGGTTAAATTGCTATTTGCATAGACATTATCATCTTTGTATTGAATACCACCTACAGCAAAAGTAGAACGCAGAATAGGGCTCCATTTACGTTGATATCCAATTACTGCGCTATCGAATTCTCCTAAATTAATATCTTGTGTTGTTGTGTCATAGTTATAAGCCGAATTGCTATAAAGTAAATAACGGCCATCGCCTTTAACATGATAGTAGTTAGCAACTACGCTATCTTGAGGCGTTAAATCATATTTACCACCAACGCCTACACCCCAGCCAAATTTCTCTTCAGAAGTACTATCTTTTGGAGCTACACGGTTTTCATGGGCAAGACCATGTAACTGTAATAGGCCTTTGTTATCCGTAGTTTTGAAATCATATCGTGCTGTTAAAGCAGGAAAACGGCTTCCACCGGCAGCATTACCAGCTTTTTCAACATCGCCACCCTCTAAGGCAACTAATATTTTTTGTTGTGCATTAATTGGCTGGGTGTAACGAACCTGTACTGTACGTGTAGTACCTGTACCAATAGCGCCATTAAAATCTACTGTTTCTGGTGATGTATCTGTGTTTACAAAGGGTGAGGTTGTTTGACCAGCTAACCATTTTCCTAAAGACATATAGGCATGACGAACACGGAAAGTACCATTGCCATTATCTCCATTGCCACCCATGAAATCGGCTTCAATTTTACCTGTTAAATCTCCATATTGAGTTGGACGAGTAATATCTAAGCCAATTCGTGAAGTTGCTGCAGATACATTGAGTGAGTCTTGTTTTGGATCATCTTTATTCAGTGGATAATTGGCACCATTTGAAATACTGCCATTTGAACCTTTAAAGTCATAGGTTGCATCTGCGCGAACACTACCATAAAGCTTGACTTGAGTTTGCCCATCGGCCATAGCCATCCAACCTGGTTTTGATGCAGGGGGTGTAGGGGTGGCAGGTACTGCGGGAATTGTTGCTGGAGCAGTGACAGTTAAAGCTGTTTTTTGTTGATCAGATAGTTTCTGAACGAGTAGTTTTAACTCCTTTACCTCATCACGTAAGGCGTTAACTTCAGCATCTGTAGCGGCATGCACAGACATCGTCACGCTCATTGCACCTAAAGAACTCATTGCTAACACTAGTGTTTTGATTTTATTCACAGGAACTCCCCCGACATGGATAAAAATTTTCCTGCAAATACATAACAAAAATGATGCCAACTTTGCGAAGATTAAAAAATAGTCAAATTTTGATGATTAATTCCTTTTTAGCCTCAAATGGTAGTGAGAATAAGGATTCTGAATAGATAAACCAGATTTAAGCATAAAACTGACTCTCTAAAATGAACCGCCTCTGACACTACTTGCACGTTTAAAAGGCATAATCGAAATAAACTCTATAAAAGAAATAGAGTTTTGCTGTCCATAAACCTTTGTATTTTCAATGCAGAGGTGATGGTATAGGGTTATACTGTCTTTACTGTGAAATTCTGGCTGGAGATTAAGAGTGGAGTTAGATCGTTTTGATAAACAAATTCTAGAAATTTTGTCTCATGAAGACTTAAATTTGAATGAACTTTCAGAACGGATCAATCTGTCAGTCAGTTCTGTGCATCGCCGTATTAAGCACCTGATTGAAGCCAACATTATGGGACAGCTCAAAAGGGAAATTAATTTTAGTAAGCTTGGTTTTACTTTACATATTTTATTGCAAGTTTCACTGAGTAAACATGATAGTGAAACATTTGATAAGTTTCTGTCTGAAATAGAAGCAATTCCAGAAGTAACTAATGCATTCTTGGTAACGGGTCAGAGTGCTGATTTTATTTTAGAGCTTGTAGCACGCAACATGGATGACTACAGTGAAATTTTATTAAGACGTATTGGAAAAATCGACAATGTAGTTGCTTTGCATTCTAGCTTTGTCATTAAAGAATATAATGTGTTTAATTGCTATAACTTGCTCAACAAACTATAAAAAAACGCACCATTTGGTGCGTTTTCTTTGATTCAAATGTTTGATTTAAGCATCAAGTTGAGCCAAAACCTCATCCGAGAATTCAACGTTAGTATAAACGTTTTGTACATCGTCAAGATCTTCAAACATATCAATCATTTTAAGAATTTGTTTTGCTTGGTCAACATCTGTAATTTCAGCTTTTGTAGATGGACTCATCACAACTTCTGCGTTATCAGATTTTAAACCAGCAGCAGTAAGGGCATCTTGTACTTCACCAAAAGTTTCTGGTGAAGTGATTACCAAAATTTCGTCTTCTGAAACTTCAATATCTTCAGCGCCAGCTTCTAAAGCAACTTCCATGATTTTATCTTCTAAAGAAACATCTTCAAAAGTAATCTCACCACGTTTAGTAAATAGATAAGATACAGAACCCGCAGTTC
Organism: Acinetobacter sp. 1542444; assembly: GCF_000581835.1. Lineage (NCBI taxonomy): Bacteria > Pseudomonadati > Pseudomonadota > Gammaproteobacteria > Moraxellales > Moraxellaceae > Acinetobacter > Acinetobacter sp. 1542444. The sequence continues at coordinate 390,945 of NZ_JEYA01000001.1, forward strand.
CTAAGTTACCATTTGTTTTACTAAAACAGTGACGTACGTCTGGTACTGTACGGTTTAAGTTATCTGTCATTGTTTCAACAAGAACAGCAACCCCGCCAACACCATAACCTTCATAAGTTACTTCTTTTAGATCATCATTATCTTCACCACCAGCACCACGTTGGATAGCACGGTTAATGGTGTCACGTGTCATATTAACTGAGAGAGCTTTTTCAACTACTGCACGCAGACGAGGGTTGCTAGCAGGATCTCCACCACCAAGTTTGGCAGCAGTCACAATTTCACGAATATATTTAGTAAAAACCTTACCGCGACTTGCATCTTGTTTAGCTTTACGATGCTTAATATTGGCCCATTTAGAATGACCCGCCATGGACGTGAACTCCAAAAAAAGAAAATGCAAAAGTGCTGGAATATTAGCATAGGCTTGGTTTTGTTGAAAACTGTTGCCCTGCGTTTTGTTAGCCAATTGAATAAGAACAATAAGCTTAAGACCTAATGATTGAGATTAGGTCAAATCAAGTCCAATTTGATTTAGTTAATTTTTACATCTATGTCAAATTGAGCGTACAGCTCTTTAATGGTTTCCAAGTCTTTTTGTAAATCAGTCGGGTAAATTTTACCTAAAATCCCACCTTGTTTACTTCGAGCATTGGCATACATTAAAACAATAGGAACATTGGCTGCTTTTGCAATATGCCAAAAACCTGTACGGATAGGCTTACGTTCAGAGCCATCTTTAGCACGTGTAGCTTCTGGAGCAATCACTAAGTTAAAAGTTTCATGGGTTTGAAATTGCTCAACCATTTGCGAAACGATATCTTTACTTGCTTTACGATCAACAGGAATGCCACCCAATTTTTCTAAAATTGGCTTAAGTGGGCCTTTGAAAAGTTCTTTCTTTATTAAAGTATGAATTTTGATGTCTAACATTTGGAAGAGGGCAATCGAGAGCACTGCATCTAGATTTGAAGTATGTTCAAAGCCAATAATAACTTGTTTTTTCTCAAGAATTTGTGGGTCTACATTGTAGGTCCAACCAACGGCTTTAAAGATAGAGTTACCTAGAAATTTTTTCATACATCAGTGCAAATTGATAAATTTTCAGGATTCTAATATGAGTTTGTAAAAAAGCCTAGAAAAATTATGAAAGCTAAAGTAGACCACAAAAGTTAAGGATTATCTAAGTTCTAAAATATTTTAAAAGTTCTTTTTTTATTTTTCTCAAACTTCGTCTGAAAGTAATAAACCTAGATAATTTTAAAATTAAGATACTGGCTGTGGTATCTCTTCATTAATTAAATATTCAATATATTTCCAAATTTTTTCAGGGTTAATAAGGTTTTTATCGGTCGTTCCATCAATAATCATCCCATCAATAATAGAAATAATGATATGAACAAGGGGAGTTGGGTTTTCTATACCTAACTGAGTAAGTTTTTCATGTAACAGATTAGTCAACCATTTTGTATATTCATAAAATGGTTCACGAATTGAAGTATATTGTTTAGATACTTCAATAAATGCCTTTTTAAATAAACAGCCATTAAATGTTTCGCTATTGATCCATTCAATATACCAATTAAAAATAATATGAATTTGCTCAAGAGGACTAGCATCTTGATGTAAACTTAATTGTTCATTGATTGAGTTTTGGATATTTATATTTCGATGTTGCAAGCATTCCATAATTAAATTTTCCTTTGACGGAAAATATTTATAAAAAGTCATTTTTGCAACATTTGATTCAGCAATAATACGGTCAACACCAGTAGCATTGTACCCAATCTGATTAAATAAATTTAAAGCAGTATTTATAATATCTTCTTTTTTTGACATTACTATTCCATATAGTTAAAACTAATTATAACTTAATCTAAAATATTAAATTTTTAATACAAATTATGATAATAAAAAACTGATTTTGATTCAAGTTGAGATTGTGATAATGATTATCATTAATTGGAGTTTTTTTAAATTTTTTATTTGATTTCGTACGATTTTAATTCTAATATTAATCAATGAAGGAACATATTTAAATATTAATTTAAGTCATTGTTTTTATAATAAAATATGTAAAAATCGATCATGCTTCAATAAGTTTAATGAGAGCGGATATGCCTAAGAAATTTGAGAATTTTAATAATCCTAGAAAGAAAGCGCTTACAGGGATGAAACAAAGCATTTCAGCTGAACTATGGGAAAAAAATTCAAACTTTTTAACCCGATTAAGAGCAAAGATTGCGAAACATCCTGTATCTCATCATCCTGCAATCGATACTTTAAATAATGGCGAAATTAATAAAGAAGATTTAAAAAAAATTCATTTAGAGTATCGCCATGCAATTGTGCAAACTTTTACTGATGCATTGCTCATGGCTCAATTTCAAACTAAACAATTAGAGCCGAGATTGCATGCTGGTGCAAAAATGTTCCCGCGTTTTCTTTTGAGTTTAAATATTTTTGATGAGTTTGGATTTCGGCCAGGGTTGGATAAAGACGGCTACTATCAGGGAAATCCTGAATATGCTCATTATCCCTTATTTGAAGATATATTGAATGATTTCGGTATTACAGAACAAGATCGTCTAACTTATCATCCGACTGAAATTGCAGATCAGGTTAGGGTATTTTTAGAAAATGCTTATGATGACTATAAAGCTGTTTCAGCTTTATTAGCAGTCGCAGAAGAAGAAGTCATTCTGTATAGTCCACCTTTACGTAGAGCAACTAAAGCAGTTGGTCTAGATGTGGAGGGTGGTGGTTATTATCATGTACATGGTATTTCTGAGGATGAAAGTGCTGAAGCAGCAGATGACGATCATGAAGAAGATTTATGGTATGTCTTGATGCAAGCTTGTACAGAAGAAGACTATAATTATATTGAAAAATTATGCTTAGAGTATTGTGATTTATGGGAAAAGTTTTGGGATACACAATTAGAGAATTCTGAGCCCATGCGAAAGCAAATCTTAGCTTAATAGATGAAAGATGGATATTTAGTACGAAACGTAAGTGTATTTTAAAACATCTAAAATTTAGGGATAAAATAAATTTAAATTTTGAGTATTTTTTATAAGAGTAAAGTATATTCTATTTGGATATATATTAAAAAACCCCATAAACTTTTTGTTTATGAGGTTCGGTATTTGGTGGGCCCACACAGACTTGAACTGTGGACCAACGGATTATGAGTCCGCTGCTCTAACCAACTGAGCTATAGGCCCTATAAGTCAGAAAAGCTTTTAATCTCAATGCTTTTCAGTGCGTGCAATACTAATCAATTTTTTTATTAAACACAAGTCATTTTCTGAAGTAGACGCAAACTAAACCCAAAAATATTGTGTCATATTGGTTAATATTTCAAGCGATAGTGATTCTAGCTTATGTGTAGTTCAAGAGTAAAGTGGGAAAAGTTATTTATCGATCAATTAGAATTTATTCCAACAATCTATTGTGACGATGACTTAATTGTATTTGTAGTTTGAGACATTAATTTATATAAAATAAATTTTGTTTAAAATATAATCAGGGAGTGTGGGTGTGCTGTTTAAGTATTGTGAAAATATAGAATTAGAAAAACTTATTTAAGATAAATATAAATGGAGATTAAAAATATTATATATTTTCATATTGTAATTAAGCTTTAGATATATGGTAGATTGCCTTTTTAATTATATTTATTGAAAAATAATAGTTACAATAATTCTCTTAATAAGTTCTATCCTATATATAGTAAAAAACATAGACTATTATTGTTAAATGACTTAAGAAAAATAATAGTTACAATAATTCTCTTAATAAGTTCTATCCTATATATAGTAAAAAACATAGACTATTATTGTTAAATGACTTAAGAAAAATAATAGTTACAATAATTCTCTTAATAAGTTCTATCCTATATATAGTAAAAAACATAGACTATTATTGTTAAATGACTTAAGAAAAATAATAGTTACAATAATTCTCTTAATAAGTTCTATCCTATATATAGTAAAAAACATAGACTATTATTGTTAAATGACTTAAGAAAAATAATAGTTACAATAATTCTCTTAATAAGTTCTATCCTATATATAGTAAAAAACATAGACTATTATTGTTAAATGACTTAAGAAAAATAATATTATTAATTTTTAGAGTAGGTGTGAAACTTAAATTCAACTTAATAAAAAGTAAAAATTAACATATAAAGTTAGCAACTTTAATTATGAAATATAAAAATAATGAATAAAGGGATTCAATATTTTTTGATGAAAATAAATTTAATTAAAATATAATACTTTTTCTTAAGGTGTTTGTTGTGTTTTTCAAAAAAAACTGTTAAGAGCGGTAATAGAAATTTTTATCATTAAAATATCTTTCCTTCTCTAAAGTATTTTCTATATAAAACCTAAATTGTGATTGTCTTCACAAGAATACAAATACTTGTATCTTATAAACTTTATTCTTGACTAAAACACTTGGTTTTAATAAAGTATAAGTGTATTTTTTACAAAACAAAATATTATTGCTTAATCCTGAAATACAACAAGAGGCCTACTTTCTAAGTAGGCTTTTTGTTTTTAGTAGTATTTAGAGAGATAGTACAGAGTAATAAGCTTAAGCTTTAAATAAACTAGATTTAACAAGAATAAAAATTATAAAAAATCTTTAGACTTTCAGAACTAACCTATAAAGTTTTATAAATTTTCTTGAATAATTTGAATTAACTCTCTAGCTGCTTTAGGTAAAGGGCGGTCTTGGAGCCAAATTAAATAAATAGATAGAGGTAAATGATTTTTTGTATTTTTAAAATCTAAAAGGACTAAGTGACCTTGATCAATTTTATCTTGTACTAGTGATAACGGAAAATTTCCCCAACCAAGTCCAGCTTCAACCATATTAATTGCTGTTTGTAGACTATTGGTTTTCCAGTACATTGCACCAATAATTGAACGGGAATCTGTCATTTCATGCTCACTACTCGCCACAACAATTTGTCTAATATTAATTAATTCCTCAATAGAAAACTGTTTTGTTCTATCTTGTAGAAGAGCGTGGTTAGAAGAAATTGTAGCCGCCACTGTTTCAGTCATTACCAATTGTAGATTCTCGCGCATTTTTATATTGAGGTCTGAACCCGCTAAGCAAAGACTGATTTGCTCCGTATAAAGTAAATTAACAATGTCGTCTTGGGGAGCAGTAATAACTTCTATGTTCAGTAAAGGGAATTTATCGGCTAATTTTTTTATTGAATGGAATAATAATTTTGTATTTACATCAGAAACAACACCAATACGTAATTTACTTTCAAGGCCTAAAGAAAGTTCATGTGCATGAGTGCTAAATAGCCTAAGTTGTTCAGAAATGATCCGTGCTTGAGGTTCCAAGGCTAATGCTGTGGCGGTTGGAATGACCTTTCGGGGAGTTCGTTCAAATAATGTGTAACCCAATTCTGCTTCTAAATTTGCAATGGCCATACTTACTGCTGAGGGGACTCGATTTAGTTTACGAGCAGCCGCAGAGAAAGAACCTGTATCGAGTACGGTTATGAAAAGTTCAATATTTTCACTGTTAAAATTCATTTTGATATCAGTTGAACTGAAAGCTATTAACTTTATATATGATTTTGACTGAAATTAAAATATAAGGAATTAAGCAGAGTTTAGTGATTATGCAAGGTATAAAGCGTCGAATTGTATATGTTTCTTCCTATGAAATAATCGGAATGGTTATTTCATCAGTAGGATTAGCGATTTTGGCAGGTGATAGTGTTGAACATACTGGACCACTATCTGTCATGATTACGACCATCGCTGTAACTTGGAATTTTATCTACAATATTTTATATGAGAAATGGGAAGCTAAACAAAGCAGTCATATCCGTACAGTTAAGCGTAGAGTTGGACATGCCATCGGTTTTCAGCTTACTTTGGTTCTGTTTTTAATTCCTCTTATTTCATGGTGGATGGATATTTCCTTGATTGCTGCTTTTTGGTTAGATGTGGCCTTTATTATCATTATTCCTATCTATACTTTTATATTTAATTGGAGTTTTGATAAGTTATTTGGATTGCCTATTTCGGCACAGGCTAAAGCGCTATCAGAATAACCGTAAAAAGCTATCAAGGTAATCGACTTTGATAGCTTATCTAGTTTCATTATTTGATTTGATCAATGACTAACTGTTTTGAAAACTTTAATTGAGCTTTCTTGGCGAAAATGTAATAAATCAAAGCAGTAGAAATAAGACCTACGAGCCACGATAAATCGATTCCTCCTAGCATTGCCGCAATTTGTCCCGTATAAAATCTACTATCAATAAATGGCAGTTGAATCAAAATACCTAGAAAGTAGCAGGTAATTCCAATCCGATTCCAACGGCCATACTTACCATTTGGATCATAGAGTGCATCTACATCACATTCTTCTTTAGAGATAAAGTAGTAATCAACAAGATTAATGGCACTCCACGGAATAAAAAAGGTGAGTAAAAACAAAATAAATGCTTTAAAGGCGCTTAAAAAAGTATGTTCACCTATAATTGCAATAAAGGTTGAGACTACAACCATAGCAAGGACAATCAATAATCTTGTTATTTTTGAGATTTGATTTGTCGATTTGAAACTATTCCAAATCGTAGCAATACACATAAAACTGCCATAGGCATTTAAGGTCGTTAGAGTAACTTTCCCAAAAGCGATACTAAAATATAGAAAGGTTACGACAAGGGCAATTGGGTTCATACCCACAACATATTGAACTTCATTTCCGACAAAATTGCCGTTTGCAACCTGAGCGATTAAAACGCCTAAGCTCATAGAAATTTGTGAGCCAATTAAAGAACCTAAGCCGACAGCCCAAAAAACACGAGATGAAGATGTTTTAGTTGGAAGATATCGAGAATAATCTGCAACATAGGGACCAAAAGAGATTTGCCAAGAAGCAGAAAGGGAAACTGCTAACAAGAATGAAGACCAGCTGAAATGACGTACTGCTAAGAGTTCAGAAAAATCAGAAAGTGCGAAGATCTGAGTCAAAATAATCACAAAAGCAATCAAACCAATAATACTGGCTACTTTGCCTACCAAATGGATTAAACGATATCCAATCGTTGCGAATAAAATGATTAAACTTGCATAAATTAATATACCAGTTGTATTGCTGACATGTGCCAAATGTGCAATTGCTTTACCAGCTAATACCTCTCCAGTTGCGGTAAAGCCAATATACATAAGGCAAACGAGTATAATTGGAATACAAGCACCATAAACCCCAAATTGCACACGGCTTGAAATCATTTGAGGGAGACCAAGTTTAGGACCTTGGGCAGCATGCAGTGCCATGACGGCAGCACCAAAACATTGTCCTACTAATAAGCCGATAATAGACCAAAAAACATCTCCGCCTAACACAACGGCTAGCGCGCCTGTCACAATGGCTGTGATTTGTAAGTTGGCGCCGAACCATAGGGTAAATTGAGCAAATACTCCGCCGTGTCTTTCATTTTCCGGAATAAAATCAATACTTCGGTTTTCTATAAAACTACTATTAGGTTTCCCAGCCGATGAGTCCATTTCACTCTCCTTATCCTTTAAGAGCCATCCTATTCTTATTTATTTATATTTGTATAATCAAATATAAACATGTATATACAAGTAATTTTAAGAAGAATCAAATGTTTTTGAAGTATTGGACGTTAAAATTGAGTTAAATAATTCATAGATAAGTAGAAAAAGTATTTGACTGATTTTATTTTTTAAAAGTTAAATGATAAAAAAATAATATATAAAAAAGCCCTCTGAAGAGGGCTCGATTTTATACGTTTGCGTCTAAAACAAGTTGGAAATAAGTGGGAAGTTCAGAAAATTGTACCAGTTGGGTCTTATCTTCTTGCTTAAAATAATACTGATAATTTGGAGTGTCTAAATGGTTATCTAGATATTGGGTTGCATCTGTAAACTGTGCTTTTGCAATCGGCTTATCTTTCTTGCATTTAATAATAACAGGGTTTACGGAGTTTAATTTTACAGGAACGCCATTTTCAAATTTAGCAGTTTCAATCAATAAGGAAATTTTGAAATCACCGAAGGTTACACAGAAGTGGCCTCCATTTTCAGTCTTAATTTCTCTGTCAGAGAAAAGATCTTTAAATAAATTCTTAAGGGATTCTCTATGTTTATCTAAGGCAACTTGAAATTCATGATCTCGTTGCTCGATCTTTTCTTGCTCTTCTTGTAGCAATTTGGCTTGCTTTTCAATTGTTGTAAAATCCAGCTTCATTTTAATATCTCCTTTGGTTGTTTTAAAACTATATATGGCAATCTTTTATTAAGTTTTAAAGAAACATACAGTATTTGTTACAACGGAATAATTAAGATGAGCTTTTGTATAAACTATCACAAATGTAAAAAAAAATTGAAAATATAAGAATTTAAAGAAATTATTGAGGAATAATTTTTATATTTGAAAATGCTGCTACATATTAAGGATAAATTTTTAATGTAGCAGCACATTTCTTATTTTGTACAAGGTTTTGCTATAAGTGCAGTGCTTTTAATTTTAAAAAATCCTCCGCTACTCATTACACCAAGCATCACTAAAACTGTTCCTACTAACTGCCAGATATTGAGGGCTTGTCCAGTAAGTAGAGCAATTATCATACTGAACACTGGCACAAAGTTAAAAAAGACAGAAGCACGACCAGCACCTAACTTTTGTATACCATTAAACCAGAATAGATAAGCAATCATGGTAGAGCAGATAACAACATATCCCATGGCTAAGTGCGCATTAATAGGGGCAGATGCAATTGCTGTAAGAGGATCTTCAAATATCACACTCAACAAACCAAGTGTTATTGCCCCGAACATCATAGAGAAAGTTGTTGTTTCTAAGGGAGTAGCATTTTTTACATAACGGCGAGACAGTACATTTGCTAGGCAAAATCCAAATGCGCCCAATAATATAAATAGATCTCCAATGTCTATTTTGAGGTGCAGCAAAGTCGTTATATGTCCCTGACTAATCACCAGTAACACACCACTTAAGCCAAATAAAACGCCTAAGAATTTATTAGTAGTAAGTTTTTCACCATCTAAAAGGATTGTCATTAATAGAGTCATTAATGGCGTGGTTGCCATAATTAAAGCACCGTTAACAGCTGATGTGGTTTGAAGTCCATAAAAACAGCCAATGTTGAATCCTGCAATTCCGATAATACCAATAATCAAATAGATTACTAGATTCTGTCTTAAAGCTGTCCATCTAAGCTGGCCTGTTATTGAAAAGATTAAGAGTAAGCCTAGACTTGCAATAAAAAAACGTTCAGACGCAGCAGATAACGGGGGCATATGTTGAATAATATAAGACATTGCATTAAATGCTGATCCCCAAAAAAACATCGTTAAGACAACACCAGCATAGGCATAAGCCACCGTTCTGTTCATGGACAGGCTCCCATTATGAAAGGTTTTATTCTCGGCAAATCTATAAAGGTGTACAATTCCATATTAATACACTTCCAATGTGAAAATTTGCACAATGATTGATTGGGAAAATTTGCATTACTTTTCAGTTTTTACCGAAGAAAAGTCACTTTCCGCTGCTGCTAGAAAATTGGGTGTAGACCATGCAACTGTATCCAGAAGAATTGCCCAGCTAGAACAAAATTTAAAACTTAAATTAGTTGATCGTAGGCCACGGACATACATTCTGACTCCTGACGGAGAACGTCTTGCACAAGTAGTTGCTCGTATGATGGAAGAAACTTTTTCTATCGAGCGTTTAACTCAAGCAGGTCAGCAAGAAGTAATGGGAAGTGTCTCTATTAGTATGCCTCCTTTAACTGCTGCACATCTCATCATGCCTCATTTGGGTAAATTTTATCGCCATTATCCGCAATTAAAATTACGGGTGCTCGGTGATGTTCATTATGTTTCTTTACAGCATAGTGAGGCTGATATTGCGGTACGATTTGGACGTCCCAAAGATGAAAATTTAGTTGCTCGAAAAGTAGGTGAAATACCTTTTGGAATATATGCAGGTCCAAATTATTTAGCTTCAACAGATCCTGAAAATTATGAATGGATTAGTGTAGAAGTGGGGGGAGTGCATGGTCAAAAACAGCAAAAGTTAAAAGAAAGGTTAAATCATAAAGAACCGATAATGGTTACCAATAATCCCGAGTTACAGTGGAGAGCTGCATGTGGAGAAATTGGTTTAGCGGTCTTACCTGATTTTTTAGGAGCTCTTAGTAATTTGATCAGATTACAAGATGATTATCCGATGAGTGCTGAAATATGGTTAGTCACACACGAAGATTTAAGGCATAGCCCTGCAATACGTGTAGTAATGGATTTTCTTATATCTTGTTTTGAAGCTTTTAAGGTCTAATGTGTTAATGCTATCCATTTATATAAAAGCTACGGGAGTCCGTAGCTTTTATATTGAGATAAATTTTAAGCCAGACTGACCTCTATTCCTCTACGTAAATTAGATTGGTCCTGTTCGGAGTTTAAATCAATTTTGGTATATGATTTGGCAAGTATGCGTCGTGCAGCAAAATTAATTGGCTTTTCTAACAACTTTGGTAATTTGATACCTAAGGGGTTGCTTTCGGTTTGAGATACTTCGGTTTTGATCCTAGTTCCCATAATATAGTCAAACCATGGTTTGGTAACGCACCAATTAGCATTTTGATTGCTTGTCATATGATGATCATAGTGCCAAGGGATGCGTTTCTTAGCATATTCAGGGTCTAAATGGGCTTTTGAATGTACATGCCAATAATTCCATAAGCCATAATAAAGCCCAGCTGTAAAAAAGGGAGCTACTGGTAAGAAGACTGTTGCAGCACCAGCTAAACTAATTAATGCTGTTTTTTCATTATAAATTTCTGCATTTTTGAACATTGATTCTGCATAACCTTCATCATGAAAATTATTTAAGCGAGCACGTTTATGATGAGCAATATGAGTAAAAAAAGGGCTGTTACGATACTTGGTTGGATATTCGTGTAACCAAACTTTATGGAAGTACCATTCAAGGCCATTTGCAACAAAAATACCGACAGGAAACCCGAGCATACTAATTACTTCTCATGAATCATAATTTAAATGCATTGTAAAATAAGAAAGTTTTATCGCTTTGACTTTATAGGCAGTCCAAGAACTGCCTATAAAATCAATTTTATTGCTTTTGTTTGCGTTGGCGATATGCGCTTGGAGTCTCACCAGTCCAACGTTTAAAAGCTCGTGTAAATGCGGAGGGTTCAGAAAAACCAGTTAAATAAACAATTTGATCAAGAGTTTCTTTGGTGTTTGCAAGTAAACGTCTTGCAAGCTTCTCTCGATGCTGGTTTAAAATTTTCTCGTAATTAGTATTAATTGCTTGTAAATCAGCTCGAAGGGTACGTGGGTTACGATTTAATTGTTCAGCAATAAATTTTTGATCGAATTGACCAGATTCAAGTAAACCATTGCTGAGCAAGCGCTCAATCGCATAAACAAGTTGATGCTTTTCTAAGTTTGATAGTTGCTGTTCAGCAATTGTTTCATGAATTTTTAATAATTCAGGTTCAGCCGCTGGTGATGCTTTATTCAATAATGTACTAGGAAAAATTATAGCGCCTTGTTTTTGGTTTAAAATTACCGGGCATTTCCAAGCTTCTTGATAATTATTAGCTGAAGCACCTTGTTGATAAGGTAATGTAATTTGGCTAGGCCTAAACTCGTTATTTGTAATATATTTAAAAAAATTAAGAAAAATACCGATACCACATTCAAGATAATGTCTTACAGGGTGTTCAAAACCTACTAATAACGCGATATCTTTTTCAACAATTAAAGAAAGATTAAATACATCGGTTAACAGGTCCTGATATCTTAAAGCACGTTGTAAACCTTCACCGAAAGTAGAACTACTTAAAAATAAATATTCAATAACTAAACCTCTGAAAGCAGGCATTTGACTACCTACATGCAAACCAATATCAGGATCTTCACTTATTTCTTCTGCCGCTGTCCAAAATCGCTGTTGAGTAGAATTGTCTCTACGAATATTTTTATCGGGCGGTTGATTGGGTAAATTTACACTTGCAAAAATAGATGCTGCATCTAATCCCATTTGCTGCATAGTTTGATAAGTCATCCATAAAAAAATTCCAGCATCGGAAGAATTTTTTGACATGTTTTTTATAAATATCCAGAAAGTTGTACAATGCATTCAATCATGAATTTATTGTTAATACGATATTCTTACCTATAAATTTCATTGATCAGAAAAAAAGCCTGCATCTTCACGTGCCTGTTTTAAAGCTAAAATAAAAGATATTAGTAAAAGTAGCCCTATGAGGAAAAGAAAAAGATCAATTTTACTGATCGCGTAACCTATACTTGTAGCTCCTAGACTTAGTAAAACAATACATAATATTTTCCAAAAAATGAGCATGTTACGTTCTGATAAAAGCCTAAGAATATTGTTTGTAATTGAAGGGGATTTCTAAATTTATTTATGTTTTTTTTATTATAGATTATGTAATTCTTTATAATTCTATAAAATTCGTTTTTTATTAAGCTTTTGAAAAATAAAATAAATTATTTTTAGGTCATGTATATCGATTTCTTTCTTTTTTCTTAAAATTAAGTTTTTATTAATTAATAGAATGATAATTCTTTAGAAACACTATAAAATAGGAATGTAAAAAATAAATTTAATTTTTTAATTAATATAAAACAATAGCTTACTGTGATTATTTAAATTTTTGTTAAAAAAAAGACTTGATTTTTAAGCTAAATTTTGGAATTATAGTTATGCAAATTGTGATCTATTTCCCACAATTTGTATTTCAGGTTAAGTGGTTATCACTAATGCTCATTTGCTATTTTTGCTTATGAGCATTTTTTTATGTGACTTTTTAATATAACTACAAAATTTTTGAATCGTTAAATTTTAAGATTATTTAGCTGAGCTAAGCTTAATTATTTTTAATAAATTTTTAGAGACAAATTAATCATATTGAATAGTTACAGTTGCTGTTGCCGTAACCTCACCCGCGCTTACATTAGCCGCTGTTTGATAGTAACGAGCAGTTAAGGGAATATCGTACTCTATAGTCTGATTAGAGCTGACTGTGCCTATATTTTGTTTTATTGTTTTTTGAATTGGGGTAGTGGCACCATTCATATTCCATAATAGTTCTACACCGACACCATTGGCTTTGGTTGAGTTTGATGCACTATTATTAATGACCTGATTATTTGTGGGATCAGAATTATAGTCAAAACTTAAGCTGATGGTGTTACTTGTTGCTATACCCGAGTTGTTTTCACCGCCATTACATAAAATCGATAGATTAAAACTCTGCTCACCTTGTGTTGAACCAATCGCTTTAAAACCTGACTTTGTAACAGTCGGGAGTTGAATAGGTATATCTACACCATTTTGAATTTCACACGATGAAGACGCGATCAGAATAGGAGCATTACTTAATACTGTAGTAGTTAAAAATGGTCGGTTTTGTTGACCTGATACATAATAGGTGCTGTAACGTCCTGCTACTAATGCTCCTGAACCTGTGGTCATGGATGTTTTAATAACTTCCATAACAAAATATCCTGGTGAAAGGGTATATGCAGTATTTGGGGTTAAAGTACGTCTATATGGATAATACCCAGAAAAATCTGAAGCATCTGCTGCTTCACGATAAAGACGAATACCAATACCGGGAATATTGGTTGCATATACATTATTACCTATTGGGCTAACTGGATAATTTAAGGGGAGAGCCGCAATAATTTGATCACTAGCACGACTACATGTTGCAGTGGAATTATTGGGAGAAATTGTAAAAGTATTCCTTTGTAAGATAGTCCCTATAGGGTCAGTCGGCTTTACGACGATTTTACCAATGTTCATCGGGATATCGACGGTGGTAAATCCCTTACTTAAATTACAATTTGCATTTGTATGGCTATAAGCAAATAGACTCACTGCCAAAAATCCAATTTTTTTTAAAATCTTATTCATTTACAGACTGCCTTTGTCATAATAATTGATTGATTGTTATGCTTTATTTGATCCGTGATATCGTATTCAAGTTCGCATTTTTCAGTACTCCTTTCTCCCCATTTCACATATAAAAGGTCATGGGTTAAGGGGGTTCGTAAATAAATACGGCTGCCTTGCGCAACAATACCTATCACTTCGTTATTTTGGTTATATACCTGTGCGGCAAAAGGTAAATGTGAGCCATCTAAAGTGGTTGGGCTGATAAAAAGTGCGTAACCTTTTTTTGTTGTGAATTGAACTTTAGTGATTGAGCCTGCATAGGGAGCAATACGTAAGCTACTTTCAGCTAGCTCAACCTGTGTGGACATGTTTTGCGGATCAAGGCTAATGTCATTCATATGGTAAGGCGTAACATAGGGGATAACCGCATATCCATTTTTGTTTATGCTGAGGCCTGGTGTATTACCGACTTGTGCTCCTGTTGCATCTGGTGCATAAACTAAAACCATTGTTTGAGCTTGATCTGGACCAAACAGAATTCCTTGGGGGTGAGCAACGATATTGCCACTCAAGTTAAGCATTTCTTGTTGATATGAGTCAGCGTAACTAAATGAAGCACCTAATGTTGTGTAGTTTGTCTTATAGTTGCCATTGATATTGAGATTCGTTTGACCATGGTTTTGACTGGAAATTGATGCGCCGTAATTCAACCGGTTTCCTGTAAAACCGCTAAAACTCAGAATTTGGCTATCTTCACTTATAAGACTATTAAAATTTAAAGAGCTTTTCTTAAAATCTAAGGGGAAGGATAGAGAAATGAGGTATTGAGTATCTTGGTTAGCTCGCCCACCAGCTTCAATAGTTTCACTATTAATTGCAGAGAAACTATAAGTTAAATCTTTAAATTGGTTGCTATAGCCTAATTGGAATTGCTTATTAGTAGTAGGCTGGTTCCAATAGTTTGTCCACGAACCTATTAAATAGAAATTTCCCCATTGATTTGGAAGAACTTGATTTAAATTAATCTGGAATTCACTTTTTTGCTTACCTACCGAAAAACTATCAATATTTTGCTCTTGTAAGTCCCGAATTAAAATTGCATCACGTAGCTTGAGATAGTTTTGTGTTGAATAACGATAAGTTGCTAGTGTTAGGTTAGTATGTGTTGGAGAAAATAATTTATTGTAACTTAGACGATAACTTTGCCCTGTCATTTTAGGTTGATGGGAAAAATTGGTATTTGAATGTGTTGCATCAAAAGAAATAGCGCCAATAGGCGTTGAAAAAGCTGTACCTAACAATACAGAGAAATACTGCTGCGTTCCTTGAATTGCGCTATAAGTTGTAAGGTAATTGTTGATTCCGCGTTGATATTTACCCTGTATTAGCCATGGAGTTAACTTAATGTTTGGGTCTCGAAATTGTCCTAAGGTGAATGAATATCGGCTCATTTGAGGACGTAGCATTTCAATTACAGAAGCATATGGAATAGAATATTTTTGAACTACTCCATTAGATTCAAGTACCGAAACTTGTAACTCACCTCCAAATCCTGTGGGATAGAGATCATTAATTTCAAAGTTCCCAGGTGGAACGGTGGTCTGGTAAATTAAATTACCTTGTTGTCTAACTTCGACTTTTGCATTGGTTTTGGCATAACCTCGAACTCTTGGAGCATAACCGAGCATGCTATTTGGAAGCATTCGGTCATCACTTGAAATATTCATTCCACGATAGGGCAAAGAGTCAATAAAATCGCTATTAGTAAAATAATCTCCTAAAGTAACAACACCATGGATATCGGAAAATGCCTTTTGTACATATGTATTTGTCGAGGTATAAGAAGAATTATTAGATTGAGAATTAGATTGGCTTTGCCATTTCCATTGTCCATTATGGCGAAACTGCCAACTTGCTAAATTTGCTCCAAGATTGGTTCCCATAAAAGCATAACTATTTTCATGTTGTTCATTGACTATTCGATATGCTGTGGCGTTATAGCTTAAAAAAGCTGCATTAATACCGCGATCCCACAAATGTGGATCGATATAGCCTTGCGGATTTTTTTCTAAGACGACTTGCGGGATCGAAATATCAATTCTTAAACGGGAACTATCAAATACATAAAAAGCACTATCTATCCATGAAGCGAGAACTTTACATGAAAGAGATGAATTAGAGTCATGTTGACTTAGAACATCAGCTTTTACGCCATATTCAAGCAACGTGGCTTCTGTAAAACATGTTTCAGCATTTGTGTTAGGAGCTGAGGCAGTAAATCGCATACGCCGTTTACCCAGCCATTGACCATTAATATAAACATCTAAGCTATATTCACCAGGCAAGATCGGGTTGCCGTATTTGAAACGAGCTATATCAATTTTTTGTGCATTACCTACTAAGAAATTGCTATCAAATTCAGCCTTTGTAAAATGTGGAACATCACTAGTATTTTCAGCATATATAGCCATAGGCATGAATAGCGTAATACTTGAGACGACATACCAAGTAAAGGGGCTTTTTAAACATATATAAGGTATAAACCATTTAGACATAGTTCTAGAGCCTATTCATGATAGGTTTTAAATTTTTTTTAAGTAATACAATGAGGTTAGAATTTTATTGGGTGCTCAACTCGTCCACCGTAATCATTGATATACAAAAAGCTCATAACTGCTAAGTTTTTATTTTTTAGTTTAATTTTATCCTCTGAATAAGGGGCAATCATTAAGCCTTGTTGCAATAAGTCTGTTTTATGGCCTTCACTTCCTTGAAAAATGGAGGTAATGGTAAGAAAAAAAGGTGTCGGATTTTTTATCATTAGATATTGATCATTTATTTTCCACTCGACTTTGTCACTTAGTTGATCAATATTTTCTTTTAGATCTATAGGGCGGTAAAAAAATTTAATTCGCGAACGAACAGCGAGTTGCAAAAAATTGTTAGAGGTTGTTGTGGTTTGACCTTGTTGAGTTCTCCCTTCAGGTTTAGGAGGGATATCTAAAACATTAAGCCAAAAAATAGATTCTTGTTGTTGGCTTAGTTGAGATGTAGTAGGCAACGCTGTAATCCTTAAGGTTTGCCCCTTAGTTGCTTCTACTCTTGAAATTGGTGGAGTAATAATGAAAGGTACATTTGTTTCATCTGGTGTTGACTTTGCATTTCCATCATCGATCCATGCTTGAACAAGAGACGGGGCCGTGCCGTTATTACTCAGTTGTAATGTGATCTCACGGGCATTTGAAGGATAAATGACACGAGTACCATGTAAAACAATCTCAGCATGACCTGTAGTAGTGAGCGCTACTTGCAGACAAACTAATCCCCAAAAAAATTTACGACCACGAAAAAGCATCAGTCATATTCTCAATAACAAATAATAGGAAGGAGATAGCTTCTATTCATGAATAGAAGCTTCAATTTTAAGTTTATTGATAAATGATCGTATATTTTACTTGTGATGTTACCGTACCAGCAGTAGAAGCACCTGTAGCATAATATTCGGCATAATAGTTAAGATCAGCACTACCGCCTGCTGAAACATTTACCCATTGTGAATTCGTTTGAGTTTCATTTGTGCTTGTAGCAAGTACAGGAATTACAGCGTTATTACTGCCAAGTAACTGAATATTTACATTTGTTGCTGCACCAGAGGTTGCTTGGTTTAATAAACGACCCGTATTAAAGTCAACGGTTGCGCCTGGTTCAAAATAAGTTGCGACTTTACCTGCAGCGGTACAGTTCGTTAAATTAATTTGAAAAGGTGTACGACCAGCTACATCACCAGCATTTTTTAAAGTTTGAGATGAAACAGTAGGCAAATTGATTGTTAAATTTTTATCTCCAGTATCAATAGTACAAGTATTATCCGTGACAAGACCATTAATAGTAATTGTGCCATCTGCTGCTTGTGCATTTGCTATATTTAAGAGAGAAACTGCCGCCACAAAAATAAATTTTTTCATAAAATCCCCAGAATAGCTTTTTAAAATAAAATCCATTACTTTTCAGTAAGTTTATTCTGATTAAGTAAGGCGAAGGAAATATAACACTTTTCAATCAAAAAACAAGAAAAACATTATATTTATATATATTTTGATCAATTATTTTTATTAATAAAAATTAAAAAAAATATTTTTTATCAGTTGGTAAAATAATTGGTTAGTTTTTATTTAAAATAGAATTTAAAAATTAGTAATATCTAAGTAATTGTATTCTATTGAATTAATGAAATTTTAAAATATTTAAGATAATATATATTTAATATTTTTGATTAAGCCATTGTTTTTAAATGATAAAATTGTTTTGTGTGTATCTTATAAATATATTTAATTTTTTAAGAATTTTTTAAGGTTCAATTCCTACTGTTTTAGTTGTAATTCAATAAAAGATAATCTGGAGTTCAGTTCCATGAATACTATGAAGTATAGCTATAAACCTAATTACTTTTTCTTTGCTCATAAATTAGTTTTATTTTTAAAGGATTATCTCATCAAGCATCCGACGGAGCAGCAAACAACGTTTAACTTGCAAACGATTTATGACATCTTTAGCCATGATCTTGCTTCAAGTACGACAAACCTTGAAGGTATCTTAAATATTGCAGATGAATATGTCTTTGAAACAGAAGATGGCTTACTTCCATTAATTAGCAAGCATTCAGTCAATCTCAAAAATCATGTACTTTCTTTAGAATTTACACCTCAAGCCTTGGCAAGTCTGTTATCAGGTCATTCGTTAGTAAATCCTAAAGCAGCTTAGATTTTCTTTTAAGGTAGAGTGAACTCATATAAAATTCATAAAATTTATTTTTAAGAGTTATTTATGAGTAAAGACTTCAAGGCCTTAACTTATATTGCGGATGAAAATGTAGCAGATACAGTGACTTGGCTTTTACACCATCAAGATGTTTTTGATTCTTTTAATTTTGATGTGTTGAACCAAGAATTCACAGTAACACATGCAGCAGGAAAAGATATTATTCGAGTCGGAACCTTTCTGAATGCTACTTACGGAATATTAGTAACTTCTATATAAATGAAAAAAGCCCTGAATAATCAGGGCTTTTAAATTTTCTAATTTGAGTTAAGCACTCATTGCATCTACTGATAAATCAGCAACTGTTGGCTTTGGTTTTTCAGCTGTTAAACCTAGTTTATTAAATAAAGCTTGGTCTTTACCTTCACCGGCATTTGGTGTGGTTAGTAGTTTATCACCAGAGAATAATGAGTTTGCCCCCGCCATAAATGCTAATGCTTGGTCTGAATCACTTAATGATTCTCGGCCAGCAGAGAGACGGATATAACTATGCGGCATGATAATACGCGCCACAGCAATAGTACGAATCCACTCAATAACATCAAGCTTTTCAACATCAGCTAAAGGTGTTCCTTCAATAGGAACAAGCATATTGATTGGCACAGATTCAGGATGAATTGGTAGGGTAGCTAGTTCATGTAATAAACCAATTCGGTCTTCACGACTTTCGCCTAAACCCACAATACCGCCACTACAAACTTTCATACCAGCTTGACGAACATAATCAAGGGTATTTAAACGGTCATCAAAAGTACGAGTACTAATGATGTGAGAATAATACTCACGAGATGTATCTAAATTGTGGTTGTAGTAATCTAAACCAGCAACTTTTAGGCGTTCTGCTTGAGATTGGTTAAGCATCCCTAAAGTCATACAGGTTTCCATACCTAATGCTTTAACTTCACGTACCATTTCTAAAACATAAGGCATATCGCGCTCATGTGGGTTACGCCAAGCAGCACCCATGCAAAAACGTGAAGAACCTGAATCTTTTGCAGCTTTCGCTTCACTAATCACTTTTTCAACAGCAATACGTTTTTCTGCTTCTAGTTTTGATTCGTAATGTGCCGATTGTGAGCAGTATTTACAATCTTCAGGACATTTACCCGTTTTAATAGATAAAAGGGTACTGACCTGAATTGAATTGGCAGTGAAGTGCTCACGATGTACTTGCTGAGCCTTGAAAACTAAATCCAAAAAAGGTTGTTCATATAAAGCTTGGATTTCTTCACGATTCCAATCATTACGTAGAGTCATTGTCATATCCATGATGATGGCATTAATTCACTATACATAATCATACAGAATTCGTATTAAAGCTATAGGGCAAAAAACATCATTTTTTTAATTTGATAGCTGAAGTTGATTAAATTGCTGTTCAATTGCCCAATCAATATGCACATTGACGATTTCGTCATGTAAATTTTTGCCATTTTGTAGTTGATCTACAATTTCTTTTGAATAAGGAGCATTTCCTAATCCGATTGCAATATTACGTTTAAATGATTGATAACCTGTCCGGCGGATAGGGCTACCTTCCGTATTGGCTAAAAAAGTGGCTTCATCCCACTGCCAGATATCAAGCAGACTAATATTATCTAACCCATGTCTAGGATTAAAATCAGAAATAGATGCTGTTTTGGCAAAGCTATTCCAAGGACAAATTAACTGGCAGTCATCACAACCAAATATTCGGTTTCCAATACCTGCACGTAATTCTTCAGCAATAACTCCTTTATATTCGATTGTTAAATAGGCAATACAACGTCTTGCATCTAACATATAAGGCTCGACAATTGCTTGCGTCGGGCAAATATCAATACAAGCGCTACAAGAACCACAATGTGCTGTTGCAGGCTCGTCGAAAGGTAAATCGAGTGACGTAAATAGCTCACCTAATACGAAAAAAGAACCTGACTTTTTATGAATGAGCAAAGTATGTTTACCCGTCCAACCCATTCCAGCACTTTCAGCTAATGATTTTTCAAAAATAGGTGCCGAATCTGCAAAAGGACGAGATTCAAAGTCACCAACTTTTTCACGAATTCGTGTTGCTAGGGTTTTCAATCTACCACGCATGACTTTATGGTAATCACGGCCACGTGCATAGCGGGCGATAATGGCAGAATTAGGCTCTAAAGGTACATATCGTGGTTTTGGCGATTCCACAAGATAATTCATGCGGACACAAATAATACTTTTTGTGCCAGGCACTAATAGTGTTGGATCAGCTCGTTTTTCTAGATTTTCTTCTAAATAAGTCATATCTGCATGATAACCACGTTCAAGATACTCTAAAAAACGTGGCATTTGCTCTTGAGCATCTGGTTTTGCGATGACACAATCAGCAAAACCCAAGTCTAATGCTTGAGCTTTGATCCATGCTTTTAATTCATGTGGATCAATTTGTTGCACTGCAATGCGTGATGTGTCGGAAGATGTCATAAACCAAAATGCAAGAGGATAATAATATGCAGGCGGTAGTTTACCATAGCGATGATATTCGAGCATGGGAGCGGCGCTGGTTTGCTGCGCAAAACTCCTCATTAGGTTTAATGCAACAAGCGGCTTGGTCAATTGCCCAGCAACTTATTGAGCTTTTTAAAGATCGGCCTATCAAGAATATTGCTGTTTGGTGCGGGCAAGGCAATAACGCAGGTGATGGTTACTTTATAGCAAGTTATCTGAAGCAAGCTGGATTTAATGTTGAAATCTTTGCAGCTCAATTGGGTGAGTCAACCGATTTACATTGTGCAGCGCAATTTGCTAGAGAAATGAAAGCCCAAATTCATCCAAATTTTGATATTAAAAGAACATTTGATTGTCATATTGATGCTTTATTTGGCATAGGCTTAAATCGTGAATTAAATACTAATTGGCAACAAGTAATTCGAAAGTTTAATGAACAAGTGGGCCTAAAAATTTCAATTGATATACCAAGTGGCTTACAAGCAAATACAGGACAAGTCTTACCTTGCGCAGTGAGAGCTGATCATACCTTTACTGTTTTAGGCCTTAAAGCAGGATTGTTTACAGGACAAGGAAAAGAATATGCGGGGGAAATTCATTTAATTAATTTAATTCCTACAGACCACGAGTTGAAACCCTTAGCTTATTTGTCACCCACAACCATTAAACTTCCTCAGCGTATGGCATTTGGGCATAAGGGAAGTTACGGGCATGTTTTAGTGGTGGGTGGACATGAGCAAATGGGCGGTGCAGTTATTATGGCTGCTGAAGCTGCCTTTCATGCAGGTGCAGGCAAAGTGACGGTGGTTTGTCATCGTAATCATCATCAAGCTATTTTGTCGCGGGCACCTAATATTATGCTTCGTGATATTAATGCTTTAGATGAAAACAATATTAAAGAGATTCTATCTCTGGTCGATGCAATATGCTTTGGAATGGGATTAGGCCGTGACGATTGGGCAAAGCAGATTTACCAACAATGGTTTAATTTGTTAAATCAGAGTACACGCCTAGAAGTTGTTTTAGATGCAGATGCTTTATGGTTTCTGGCTAAACAGCCTGAAAAGTTAAATACACATATTTATGCCACACCTCATCCTGGAGAAGCTGCTACTTTAGTTGGTTGCTCTACAGCGCAAATTGAAAATGACCGAATTGCTGCAATTTATGCCTTACAACAAAAATATGCAGGCCAGTGGGTACTTAAAGGAGCGGGTAGCTTAATTTTAGAAGATAATTTGTATATCTGTACGCAAGGTAATGCTGGTATGGGAACTGGTGGAATGGGGGATGTATTAGCAGGAATGATTACAAGCTTAAAAGCTCAGTTCCACAAAGGTATTGCATTACATGAGATTGTTACCCTTCATGCTCAGGCTGGTGATCAACTTGCAAAACATGGTATGCGTGGTTTACAGGCCTACCAAATGAATGAAGCAATTACTCAGGTTGTAAATCAATAAATTTTTAACGTCTACGACTGCTAGAACGACTGCGTCCACGTGCCATACCACCTAAAGCATTTAAAACAGACAGTTTGCTCATACTTCCCGATGCATGAGCATGGCAAATGGCAGCAGCAAGAGCATCGGCTGCATCGGATTGAGGCTTAATCGTCAAATTAAGTAATCGCATGACCATCATTTGAACTTGTTCTTTATCGGCAGCGCCATAACCAACCACAGACTGTTTAATTTGACGGGCAGTATATTCTGCAACTTGTAAATCTAAATTCACTAATGCGGCTATGGCAGCACCACGGGCTTGTCCTAGTTTTAAGGCAGAGTCTGGGTTTTGAGCCATAAAGACTTGCTCAACCGCAGCTTCAGTTGGGCCATGGAATTTCACAATTCTCTCAACGCCAGCAAAAATACGTTTTAAGCGTTCTGGCATTTCTTGAGTTTCTGTTCGGATTGTACCGGCATCAACAAAACGTAGTTTACTACCATCTTTTTCAATGATTCCATAACCTGTTAAGCGTGAACCCGGATCAATACCAATAATCAATGCCATGTGAAGACTTATATAAATAGTTTAGAGAGTATTGTTACATAGCCAAAAAGGTTCTGCATGCGTAATTTAAAGAATGCTGCGATGAATGGTTATTTTTCGGTTTTTTATCGAACCAATTTATATCTTTAAAATCATTTGATGTAATTCTATTTTAGTGGAATACTTATCTATAATTTTGGAATTAAAGTTTATCGGTAGATGGAAGATATTAATATCCGCATTGCGCAGCAAGTGCGTGAAATACGTCTAGCGCGTGGATATACCCTAGATATTCTTGCTAGTCGATGTCAGGTAAGCCGTTCTGCAATTTCACTCATTGAAAGAGGAGAAGCGAGCCCTACAGCTGTTGTTCTTGAAAAGCTAGCAAATGGTTTAGGGGTGCCTTTGACTCAGCTATTTGATTCGCCCCAGAATACTCAATCGCCTCAACCTATGGTACGGCGTACTCAACAAGCAGAATGGAAAGATCCAGAAACGGGATATATTCGCCGTCAAGTTTCGCCTCCAAATTGGAAATCTCCATTTCAGATCGTTGAAATTGAATTTCCAGCTCAATCTCGAGTTACTTATGAAACAAGTACGAATTCTAAAGTTGTATTACAGCAAATTTGGGTAATAGAGGGGCAAATTGATATTCAACTGGGTGAAAACTTTTATGCTTTACAAGAGGGGGATTGTTTGGCGATGCAATTAGATCAACCGATCATATATAGCAATCCTTCTTCTAAAGCTGCTCGATATATTTTAGTTGTATGTAATGAGCTCGTCTCTATTCTTAAGGAATCTTCATGATTAAAAATCTTAATCCAAATTTACGTTTAATCGATTGTCATGAAGCTACACATGCAAAGGCTATATTAGATATTTTGAATGAAGCAATTATCAATTCTACCGCTTTGTATGACTATTTGCCGCGCTCTGAAGAGTCAATGAAAAACTGGTTCGCGGTTAAAAGAGAAAATGGTTTTCCTGTCATTGGTATTGTAGATGAGAAAAACAAGTTATTAGGTTTTGCAAGTTGGGGAACTTTTAGAGCTTTTCCTGCCTACAAATATACGGTCGAACATAGTATTTATATTCATCATGAACATCGTGGCGGCGGATTAAGCAAAATTTTAATGCAAGAATTGATTAAGCGTGCTCAAGAGGCAGACTTACATGTATTGATAGGCTGTATTGATGCAACCAACCAAGCAAGTATTGGTTTGCATGAAAAAATGGGCTTTATTCATGCAGGTACTTTTAAGCAAGTCGGTTTTAAGTTTGGCCAATGGTTAGATGCTGCTTTCTATCAGTTAAATTTAAATACACCGCATACCCCAGTTGATGGATAAACAATAAAGCTTTCAAATTTCAAGTTTAAGCAATAGCCTGGTTTATAATGTGAAATATGAACCTGGCTAAAGAGTCTAAACTATAAAATACCTAGTTGCTCTAATCCTTTATAAGCAATTTCTTTTCGAATAGAACTAGGTATGCCTTTTTTCATTTCTAAATTGAGTGAGAACGCTACAATTTCTCCTTGAGGTTGAACGACCCAGCCTGTTAACCAGCCCACTTGAGGCTCCACATCCCATCCCCAACCACTTTTGGCATAAATTTTCCGTCCATTTTTTTCTTCTATGAACAGCATAGATTGAACTTGTTCTTGCACATTCTTGCTAAAAGGAAGAGTTTTATGGGCTAGTTCATAAGCAAACTGGGCTTCTTGTTGAGGTGTAATTTTAAGTGGACCAACAAGCCAAAAATCATCTACTTTTGAACCAATATCAGCATTACCGAAACCAATGCGTTTTACCTCTTTAGACATAAGATCAAGGCCAATTCGTCGAGCTAGTTCCTGATAAACTGGAATAGCAGAAGCTTTCATCGCATCGCCTAGAGTCATGTCCTTTTCCCAATCAGGAAACAAACGCTTTTGCCCATCCCATTTAAACACTTCAGTTGGTGTTGCTTTATGATGCTCAAGTCCAATCAAAGCATTTAACATTTTAAAGGTAGAGGCGGGAACATATTCGGTTGATGATCTTTTAAGATCATTGCCATAGATTTCCTCTGTTTGCCCACGTTTTATAACTAAAACACCTTCAGTTTGTGCTTGATCAAACAATGATTTAATTTTCTCTGAGTTTTTATTGGTAGAAATTGACTGTATTTGATGTTGTTGTACGGTATTAAAAGAACATGCCGACAAAAACATCGTACCAATGGCAAAGAAAAGAGCTTTTTTAGTCATGAGTTTATGTGGGTTTAAAAGAATTATTCTTTAATTTAACTTGAATAGAGGTACTTTTAGATAGAGAAAATGTAAGTTATTTAGGAAATTCTATATCTATGCACTACTTTTTTAAATTTTATAAAACAACTATATAAATAAAGGAATATATCCAATTTTTCTAAGAACCTAAGTTTTCAACTAGACTAAAAAACTGCTTTCTTGAAGGACTTTTCGTTTAACTAGAGTAAAAAAATTAAAATCTAATTGAAGTCGCACTTGATAAACTTGATACAGCACTCATTAATAATAAAGCATGTTTGTTTTTATCGAGTTAAAATCAAATGTACTCTAGTATTGCAGACTCTGGCTGTTTCGATAGGGTTGGGGCAAATAAACTGCAATGAATTTTCTTTTTGAGATAGATAAAGTTTTACATGAATTTACTTCTTATTGTAGTTCTGGGCGCGATTGTTGAAATTGCCGTATGGATTGGCGTAGCACAGTTCATCAGTGGATGGTATGTGTTCTTTTGGTTCATTCTTGCTTTCTTTATTGGTTTGGGGCTTATTCGCAGAAGTACTGCTGGTATTATGCCTCAATTACAGCAAATGCAGATGACTGGCCAACTCGGTAATGACCCAACAGTAACTAAAAAACTTGCTTATGCTTTTGCAGGTTTCTTATTAATGTTGCCAGGCCTTGTTTCTGATGTGTTAGCGGTTTTAATTTTGATCCCTGGTGTTCAAACTGCTTTCCGTAATATAGCCATGAGAACTCTTGCAAAACGCCAACAAGCTATGATGGATAAAATGATGGGTGGTATGGGCGGTAATATGGGTGGGCAAAATCCATTTGCTGATCTAATGCGCCAAATGCAAGATATGCAGAATCAACAAGGTGGTGGTAGCCAAGGTCAATACCGTGATTCAAGCATTATTGACGGAGAAGCGCGAGAAGTCACTCCAGATCACAAGAAAATTGAACATAAAAATAAGGATTAATAAATACCTTATCTAAAGGCCTAAACCTCTAAAGTTTAGGCCTTTTTTATTTTAAGAAGATATAAATTATTTAGTTAGAGATTCAGTCACAGCAGAATCTGTTTGAGCCAATTCAGTTGGGCTTTCTTGTGGTTTTGTTTGAGGTTGGTATTTGTTTGAAGCTAAGGCTGTTTGCTTATTCTCAGATTGTTGATAACCTCGGCTTCGGTTGGCTCGTTCGCGAAAGCCACCTTTATTAATGAGCTTTGTATGTGACATGCATTTGCCTAAAATGTGAGATTATTTGCTTATTTTAACAAATTTGGCAAAATATCAAAATAAGAAAAATAGTCCTATAAAAATAATATTTAACTTATATATATGTTTTTAATTAATATTTTTTAATTGACTCAATTGTTCATCCAGATTGAATTATCTATTCATTTCACATAGGATAAATATAAAGGATGTATAAATTAAAAAATGTAGCAAACCTATTAAAACAACAACGGTTGAAATGAGGGAAGGAGGGTTATCTATGCTATATCAATACCATTGTGCGTGTTGCGACAAAGTTGTGGCATCGACTGATAAATCATGTCCATATTGTGGTTCACAACATATTCGAAGCCCGTATGGCTTATGGATGTTTTGTGTGATGGCTTGTCTAGCTGTTGTCGTTGTATTTAAAGTTGTCCATATTTATATCCAGAACCATCAAGATACTCCAACGCAGTCAACTTTACTGGATGTATTAAATCAGGATGATAAAACGACAAGACAATAGATTTTGATTACAGCTACAAATAATATGGCGTCAAGGATGATTGCTAGAAGATTAAACCCTGCATACCATAAAATTTGAACTATAAATAAAAAAGCCCGCTCAATGGCGGGCTTTTTTACGATTTTATTTTAAAGGCCAGCAGCATCTTTAAGGGCATCAACTTTATCAGTTTTTTCCCAAGTAAATGCAGAGTCGGAACCTTCGCGACCAAAATGACCATAAGCCGCAGTTTGTTTGTACATTGGTTGAAGAAGATCCAACATACGAGTAATACCAAACGGTCTTAAATCGAAATGATCACGTACAAGTTGAATAATCAACTCATCAGAAACTTTTGCTGTACCAAAGGTATTAATTGAAATCGAAGTAGGTTCTGCTACACCAATTGCGTAACTCACTTGAATTTCACATTTGTCAGCAAGACCAGCGGCTACAATATTTTTTGCAACATAACGACCAGCATAAGCAGCAGAACGGTCAACTTTAGATGGATCTTTACCAGAGAAAGCACCACCGCCGTGACGAGCCATACCGCCGTATGTATCAACAATAATTTTACGACCCGTTAAACCACAGTCACCTACAGGGCCGCCAATAACGAACATACCTGTTGGGTTAATGTGGAACTTAGTAGCTGCATGGAACATTTCAGCAGGGATGATCGGTTTGATAATTTCTTCAATAACTGCTTCTTTAAGCTGGCTTTGAGAAATTTCAGGATCGTGCTGAGTAGATAAAACAACAGCATCTAGACGTACAGGCTTGCCATTTTCATAGGCAAAAGTAACTTGGCTTTTTGCATCTGGGCGTAACCATGGAAGGGCACCTGAACGACGAAGTTCAGCTTGACGCTCCATTAAGCGGTGAGCATAAGAAATCGGCGCAGGCATAAGCACGTCTGTTTCACGGCTTGCATAACCGAACATTAGGCCTTGGTCACCAGCACCTTGATCTTCTGGTTTTTGACGGTCTACACCTTGAGCAATTTCAGGAGATTGTTTACCAATCATATTGATTACAGCACACGTTGATCCATCAAAGCCAAGATCAGAGTGGTGATAACCAATACCGTTAACAGTATTACGAACAACAGCTTCAACATCAATATTAGCAGTCGTTGTTACTTCACCAGCAAGTACAACAGCGCCTGTTTTTACCAGTGTTTCACAAGCAACACGTGCGTATGGGTCTTCTTTTAAGATTGCATCCAAAATAGCGTCGCTAATTTGGTCGGCCATTTTATCGGGATGACCTTCGCTTACAGATTCCGAGGTAAAAACAGCGTACTCGCGCATGAAAGTCCTATCTTGGTTATTTCAAAAGACATAATATGTTACATCGACTTGAGCTTGAGGACCAGTTCATACTGACTAAAAAGCATGAATTTATTTCATTTATAGTGTGTTTTAATTGATAAGTGTATTAGCAAAATTGATATAGAAAGCTTTAATTTAAAGTATTTATATTTTAACAACTTGTTGCTAGTGTGTTTTTTAAACATATAACTTAATAAAAATCTTAAATATCAAAATTTGAATTTTAAAGTAAAGAAACATGATCAACGCATACAAGATTGGCTAAATATTTTATCTATATATCAAAAGCTAACAAGATTAATGTTCTTACATTTAGTCGTTGTGCAGAAAAATGAACACTGTTTTGTATAACTTAAAGATTCAAATGTTTTTTGTGTAACCAAGAAACGGTTAAAAATAAAGAAATATACCGTGTTGGGGTTTACCCTAGGCCTTTTTTTTAAGACAATATAGCGGCATTGAATGGTTATTCATCTTCTTCTTTTCATCAATCTATTAAAATTGGATTCTGATCTATGACGACCCCTTTAAACGAACGTCGTATTGCAAATGCAATTCGTGTATTGGCAATGGATGCTGTGCAACAAGCAAACTCAGGGCATCCAGGTGCTCCAATGGGGATGGCAGATATTGCTGACGTCGTCTGGCGTGAGTTTTTAAATCACAACCCAACAAATCCACAATGGGCAAACCGTGACCGTTTCGTTTTATCAAATGGCCATGGCTCAATGTTGCAATACGCTTTGCTTCATTTAACAGGTTATGATCTTTCAATTGAAGATTTAAAACAGTTCCGTCAATTGCATTCTAGAACTCCTGGTCATCCTGAATATGGCTATGCACCGGGTGTAGAGACGACAACTGGTCCTTTAGGTCAAGGTATTGCTAATGCTGTTGGTTTTGCTTTAGCAGAAAAAACATTGGCTGCTCAATTTAATAAAGATGATTTAAAAGTTGTTGACCATTTCACTTACTGTTTCTTAGGTGATGGCTGTTTAATGGAAGGTATTTCTCACGAAGTATGTTCTTTAGCTGGCACCTTACAACTTGGTAAATTGATTGCTTATTATGATGATAATGGTATTTCAATTGATGGTGAAGTTGAAGGCTGGTTCAGCGACGATACAGAAGAGCGTTTCAAAGCCTATGGTTGGCAAGTTCTTCGTGTAGATGGTCATGACGCTGATGCGATTCGTCAAGCGACAATCGAAGCAAAAGCTGAAACTCAAAAACCAACAATCATTATGTGTAAAACGATTATTGGTTTAGGTTCACCAAATAAGCAGGGTAAAGAAGACTGTCATGGTGCGCCATTAGGTAAAGATGAGATTACTTTAACTCGTGAAGCATTAGGCTGGAACGAAGAAGCATTTGTTATTCCTGCTGATGTATATGCTGCATGGGATGCAAAAGCAAAAGGTAGTGAATCTGAAGCGGCTTGGAATGCGGTATTTGCACAATATCAAGCAAAATATCCAACTGAAGCAGCTGAGTTACTTCGTCGTATTAGTGGTGACTTACCGGCAGAATTTGCAGCACAAGCAGATGCTTTCATTCGTGAAACAAATGCGAAAGGCGAGACAATTGCAACTCGTAAAGCAAGCCAAAATACATTACAAGCATTTGGTCCTTTATTACCTGAATTATTAGGTGGTTCTGCTGATTTAGCAGGTTCTAACTTAACACTTTGGAAAGGTTGCCAAGGTGTTCAAGAAAACCCAGCTGGTAACTACGTATATTATGGCGTACGTGAATTTGGTATGACTGCGATCGCTAATGGCGTTGCATTACATGGCGGTTTTGTTCCTTACGTTGCAACATTCTTAATGTTTATGGAATATGCACGTAATGCGGTACGTATGTCTGCGTTGATGAAACAACGTGTAATCCATGTTTATACACATGACTCAATCGGCCTGGGTGAAGATGGTCCAACTCACCAACCAATTGAACAAATTGCTTCATTACGTGGTACACCTAACTTAAATACATGGCGTCCTGCGGATACTGTAGAAACTGCAATTGCTTGGAAGTCTGCTTTAGAACGCAAAGATGGCCCTACAGCACTTATTTTCTCTCGTCAAAACTTGCCGTTCCAAACACGTTCTGAAGAACAAATTCAAAACGCTGCAAAAGGTGGTTATGTACTTGCTCAAGAAAAAGGCGAATTAAAAGCAATTATTATTGCAACTGGTTCTGAAATTTCTTTAGCAATGGAAGCTTATGCACAACTTGAAGGTGTGCGTGTAGTTTCTATGCCATGTGCAGAAGAGTTTATGAAGCAAGATGCTGCATACCGTGAAGCAGTATTACCAGCTCATATCCGTGCGCGTGTTGCTGTTGAAGCGGCTCATGTTGACTATTGGTGGAAGTTTGTTGGTCTTGATGGCAAAGTAATTGGTATGACAACTTATGGTGAGTCTGCACCAGCAAAAGATTTGTTCCAATTCTTTGGTATTACGACTGAAGCTGTTGTTGCAGCCGTAAAAGAATTAACTGCTTAAATATTAAAGTAGTGTAAAAAAGCGATCTATCTAGAGCGCTTTTTTATTTGAGAAGTTAAATAGTGAGTTCTGTTTGGATATTAATCTGAGAGGTTAATAACTTATGAATAGGGCAGTTCTCGGCAACTTTTAGTAATCGCTTATGCTGGTCTTCAGTAAACTCGCCTTTGAGTGTGATTTTCCGTTCAATATTATTTTGGCCTTTTTCAGGTTCGCCATTAGGGTTTAATGCTAAATCCACTTGAACATGCTCAAGCTTAATACCTTTAAGATTCGCATACATTTCTAAAGTAATGGTGGTACAAGCTCCTAAAGCGGATAATAAAAGCTGAACCGGGTTCGGAGCAGTATCTAGGCCACCTTTATCAGTTGGTTCATCTGCAAACCATTGATGACCTGAAGGATCGGTGAGAGTTACTCGATATGGAGTGGAAGTACTTTGTGCTTGAGCAGTATTAGCCATGTTTTACCTTATTGTGAATCAATAAATTTGAAGTAAAAATTAATAAATCTGAAGCTTCAAATAGAAGAATATCTATACTTTATAATATGGTTTTTGAATAACAACTGTAACGCTTTTATTGTTGCATGGATGAAACATATCGTTTTATAAAGAATGGTGAATTAAATTACTTGATGTATACACTAACGACTATATCAATAAAGGATACGAAAAATGCATCTTAAAACATTAAGCTTCGGTTTGGCAGTAGCATTAGCTAGTTCAGTTACTTTAGCTGCACCAGTAGACTACAAAATTGACCCAACACATACAGCTACTGTTTTCTCATGGAATCACTTTGGTTTCTCTACTCCAAGCGCTAACTTCTCGGATATCCAAGGTGTAATTAAAGTTGATAATGCTAAACCAGCAAACTCATCTGTAAATGTGACTATTCCTTTAAGCAGTGTAAATACAAACGTACCTGCTTTAGATAAAGAGTTCCAAGAAGAAGCTTGGTTTAATGCTGCTAAATATCCAAATATTACGTTTAAAAGTACTAAAGTTGAAACCAAAGACAAAAAGCACTTTAAAATTACTGGTGACTTAACTGTTAAAGGCGTAACTAAGCCAGTTGTACTTGACGCTGTTTTAAACAAGCAAGGCGAGCATCCAATGGCTAAAGTTCCAGCAATTGGTTTTAATGCGACAACTTCATTCAAGCGTTCTGACTTTGGTTTAGGAAGTTATGTGCCTAATGTTGGCGATAAGATCACTGTAAATATTACTACTGAAGCAACTGCTGCTAGTGCAGCTAAAAAATAAGTTATAAGTTTTCTAAAAAAGCCCTCAAATATGAGGGCTTTTTTATTTAAACTGGCTCTTTTTTATCTGGATCTATAAACACTAAAGGCGCTGAAGGATCGATATTTCTTTTCTGCGATTTTTCTCTTAAAAACTGGTAAGTAGGAACTTTTCTTTTTGCCTGATCGCGCAGTTTCTTTTTAATATAAAGAACCAGAGCAAAACATGTAGTTGCAACGGTCAGCATCATACCATTCATATAGCTCATGATTGAGCTTACATAGCCAATAGTTGTTAAACGATGCATCATACGTTCAACTTGAGTGCTACTTTCAATGCCCGTAATTGCCCAACTACATAGATGTTCACAGTTATTAATAATCAAATGATAGTGGTTTTCATGCATACGTGAACGCATTCGGCGAACCACAATCTTTCCTTTATAACGAGGTTTGTCATAAGAACGGACGTGTATTTTTTTGCCATGCGAGAAAGCATCTATTGACGTGATTTCAATCGGGCGTTTTTTGATGAAATGAGCTAAGCCGGAATAATGGATAACTCGACCTCTCCCTGCATATATACCATGATGGCTGTAGCCGAGATGCTTTACGATGAGGTGAGCCCCTAAAGGGTAGCGTTTATTCGGTTGTTGCATGCTTACGCTGATCCAATAAAGTGTAAATGGCTTTTATTGAAAAGCTGCTAAACATTATAACCAATATCAGCAATTTGCAGTGTATTGATTACGTCGAATGAAGGAATTTGATGCATATCCAATCTATTCATATTTCTTGTATATAATTTAAGAACTTAATATGAAGGGAAAATGTCATGTCAGGTGATGTTAAATGAAATGGGGCATCGGGTGCTTAGCTTTATATGGGCTTTTGTTTCAGACTGCATATGCTATAGCACATCAGCAGGTTAAAACGGTGGAAGGTGACCAATACGATGTGGTCTCGATCAGCGATTTTAAAGCATTACGCTTGTTTTTAAAGAATCCTAATAATCAGCAATACTATAAAAGCTTTAACAATATTAATGAACAATTAAAGCAGTGTGAGCAGCTTAGCTTTGCAATGAATGCGGGGATGTTTCATTTAGGATTTTCTCCAGTAGGGTTGTATATTGAACGAGCTAAGGTAGTTCAGCCCTTAAATGAGCATAAAGGATTGGGAAATTTCTTTTTACAGCCGAATGGGGTAGTAGCTTGGAATAAAAAACAGGCCTTTGTTTTAACTATGCAACAATATAGCCTACAAAATTTGAAAGTTGATTATGCAACTCAATCTGGGCCAATGTTAGTTATTGAAGGAAAGATAAATTCCCTTTTTTTACCAGACTCTCAATCAAAGAAAATTCGTAATGGAGTTGGTATTCGAGATAATAAACTTTACTTTGTAATATCGAAAAATAGGGTGAATTTCTATAATTTTGCCGAGTTTTTTCAAAGAAACCTTAAAGTAGAGCAAGCTTTATATCTAGATGGTTCTATTTCTAGTTTATATATGCAAAAGAACAACCGGAATGATCAGCAATTTCAAATGGGACCAATGGTCGGTTGGGTAGATCAGTCGAGTTGTGAATTACAGTAAAATATAAAAAGCCAGTACAAGACTGGCTTTTTAATTAATGAATAGATGGTTTTTGAGTGAGTTCATTTAACTCTTTTCGGCTATAACCACGGGAAATAAGAACTTTTTTAATTCCCTTAATGACATCTTCATCTGTTGCTTGTGCAAGTGCACTTAGAAGTTGTTCATTAGTTTTACATGAGCAGTCATTTTCAACACAAGCAGTTTGGTTTTTATGCTCGTTATGCTGTTGATCTGCCAAGAACAGCTTTTGCCAAAAACTCATAGAGCCTTCATATACAACCTAACATAGCTCGAAATATAGCCAATTTAAAATAAAATACAAGACTCCATAAGTGATAAATCCACCAATTGAACTCGAGAATTTTCGATGGGAATGCTTGAGTTAAACGAAATTATGACGAATAGATGACTTGATATTTTTTGAAAATTTAAATACTTAACTAATAAAACGTTAAAAAATAAGGAGGTATGTAGCCTCCTTATTTAAAACTTTACAATGAAAGATTTTGTTTAAATCTTCTCAAGTAAAACACCAGACTCGACATGATGCGTATAAGGGAACTGATCAAATAAGGCGAATTTAGTCAATCGATGAGTTTGACTGAGAGTTTTTAAATTTTCATATAGCGTGTCAGGGTTACATGAAATGTAGATAATACGTTCAAAACCTTGTAAAAGTTTTAAAGTCTCATCATCAATTCCTGCGCGTGGAGGATCTACAAATACGGTGTCAAAGTCATAGCTCTGAATATCAATATTTGCTTCTTGTAGACGACGGAATTCTCGTTCACCTTGATAAGCCTGAGTAAACTCTTCAGCAGATAGACGTGCTACCTGAATATTATCAATTTGGTTTTGTTCAATGTTCCATTGAGCTGCATAAACAGAGGATTTTGCAAGCTCGGTAGCCAATACTCGTTCGAACTTTAAAGAGAGCGGAAGCGTAAAATTACCATTACCGCAATAAAGTTCTAATAAGTGTTTTTTCGAACCCTCAGCTGCATCACATGCCCATTGCAGCATTTTTTTGCAAACTTGCGCATTAGGCTGGGTAAAGCTACTTTCAATTTGTTTATATTTAAATGAACGATTTAATAGTTCGAATTCTTCAACAACGAAATCATCACCAATAACAATTTTCTGGCCACGACTACGGCCCATAATTTTAATATCTAATTTATCGGCAAGTGCTTTAGCAGCTTGTTCCCATTCTTGATCCAGTTTACGATGATAAATGAGGGTAACCAACATTTCTCCGCTAAGTGTTGCGAGGAAATCAGCTTCAAATAAACGATTAGAAAGCTTAGACTCAGCCTTAAGTTCTTCCAAAAGTTTTGGCATTAAATCATTGATGCTTTGATCTGCAATTGGAAACTCATCAATGCGTACAACGGTTTTTTGCTTGTCGTCATCGTTACGCTCAAACATGGCATAGAACATATCATTTTCTGTATGCCAGATACGAAATTCAGCACGCATACGGAAATGTTGTTCAGGTGATTCAAACACTTCTAATGTAGGTGGTGTAAATTCAGAAAATTGAGTAGTAATGCGTTCAATTTTAGCTTGAAGTTGTTGACGATAAGAAGAGGTCATAGACAAAGAAAATTTAGACAGAATCAAATAGTGAATGGTATCAAAAAAATTGAACTTACAGGAGCCAATTTTAACCAGATATTCATAAGAGAAAGCAAGTACCTAAACTAGAGCTAATTTAAAACACGATTAATAAAATCTGATTTTATTGTTCTATATTGATCGGGGTCTAAATGGCTACACTGTAATTTTAATTGATTATATTCATTAACCAGCGTGGGTGAGTTTATAAGCTTATTTTTAAAGGCTAAGAAAAAAGTGAATATTGAACCAGATACTACAATTTGAAATGCAACATCATCATTGTTGAGTGATTCGAGCATGCAAAGCTCATGTGTCCTTAGCGTATTTTGTTTTTCGATAAAGTTAAGTGTTTTTAATTGTTCTATTGCGAATTCAAATTGCTCAGACATAACTTCAATATAAATATCTAAATCACCTTTTGAAATTGCATTCGGTATAGCGGATGAATCAATATGCTCAATTTGGGCAAATGGTAGAAGTGTGGAAATGTCTTTTTGATATGAATTAAAAAGCTGAGCGCATCTTTGTTGATATTGTTCTGGTTCTAAAAAGATCATTATTAAAATCTCGAGTTTATAAAATCTATATATTTAAGAATAGATTACTTTATTAAATAAAAAAGCCCAAATACTGAGATTTGGGCTTTTTAGAAAGTTATATATTAATCAGTCATTGTCATTAAGCTTGCGTTACCACCAGCTGCAGCTGTATTCACACTAATTGCACGTTCAATCACTAAACGCTCAAGTGGAATATTCTCATTCGGCTCAACGTGAGTAATACCAACAATTGCGCCAGAACGCGTAGCAACTTCTTGTTGTAATGAGAAGATTTCTTCACGGTTACCATGGTGTAAAACTGCATCAAAATCATCTGATGCGATATTTTTAACCGTAGTAATTGCTGCAAGTACATCTTTTGGCAAAGTTTGTTTGTATTTTGCCAATAATGGGCTATTTGGCATTACTGCTGCTTGGCTACCTACTGCAAAAATTGCGAGCAATTGATGCAACTGATTCTGTTCTGTGTCAGCGATAGAAAGAACACGATGACGTGGCAAAATAATATATTGGTTACTTTCCCCAGTAGGGCCTTGTAACTCATAGAATTTACCAACACCAAATGGTTCGATATCACGATTTGCTTGCGGTAAATGCTGTTTCGCCCAATTTTGTAAGCTCAGATAAACCTCACGGTTAAAGCCTTCAAAAGCAGTTTGCTCATTCTTCATAGCAAATGGTGTTGCCAATACTTTGTTTGAACACTGCTGCATCAAGCGATACATGTAAAGCGGACCACCAGCTTTCGGGCCTGTACCAGATAAACCTTCACCACCGAATGGTTGTACACCAACGACAGCACCAACAATATTGCGGTTGATATAAAGGTTACCCACTTCTGCATGTTGAATGACTGTTTGGATGGTTTCATCAATACGGGTATGCAGACCCATTGTTAAACCATAACCTTTGGCATTAATACGTGAGATCAATTGCTCAAGCTCACCATACTTATAGGTAATGATGTGTAGAACTGGGCCAAAAACTTCGCGCTGCAAATCATCAAGGTTAGGGAGTTCAATTGCTGTTGGTACAACAAAGGTTCCTTTATCTAGTTCATTCTGGCTTGTTGCTCCAAACATCAACTGATGTACTGGATAGCCTTTCGACTTCATTTTTTGGATATGTTGATCAATCGTCTGTTTTGCTTCGTCATCAATCACAGGACCAATGTCAGTTTTTAAAATCGCAGGGTTACCTACGATCAACTGCTGCATTGCACCTTTAAGCATTTTAATTACGGTTGCAGCGCTGTCTTCTTGCACACATAAAATACGTAAAGCAGAGCAACGTTGACCCGCGCTATCAAAAGCGGAACTTACAACATCGAGTACGACTTGTTCAGTTAATGCTGATGAATCCACAATCATTGCATTTTGACCGCCAGTCTCTGCAATGAGAGGAATAGATTGACTATTTTCAGATAAACGTTTCGCAACGGTTTTCTGTAAAATTTTTGCAACTTCAGTCGAACCAGTAAACATGATGCCATCAATACGGCTATCTTGGCTAAGCTGAGCACCTACTGTTTCACCGCGACCAGGAAGTAACTGTACAGCACCATGTGGAATACCAGCTTCCCATAAAATCTGAACTGCTTGAGCTGCGATTAATGGGGTTTGTTCAGCAGGTTTAGCAATAACGCAGTTACCACTGACTAATGCTGCAGCAATTTGACCAGAGAAAATTGCAAGAGGGAAGTTCCACGGGCTAATACAAAGTACAGTACCTAAAGGTTGAATAGCTGTATTTGCAGGAAGATTCTCAACTTGAGTTGCGTAATAACGTAGGAAATCTACAGCTTCACGAACTTCTGCAATCGCATTGGCATAAGTTTTTCCGCTTTCACGGCAAAGCAAAACCATCAATTCTTGAATGCGACCTTCCATTAGGTCAGCTGCACGTTTTAAGTATTGAGCACGGTGTTCTTTAGGCGTATTTGACCATTCTGATTGAGCTTGTTCAGCTGCATTAAGCGCAATTTCAACATGCTTAAGATCAGCTTCTTGCACATAACCAACAATTTCATCATTTTGTGCTGGGTTTGTAATTGCAACAGAATGACCTTGCTCTAACGACTCGTTATTTGCCAATAATGGATGACTTTGCCAAATACGATTACGTAATTCTTGAGCTGTGCTATCTAAAGCTGCAAGTGGGGTGTCATTTGCTAAGTCATAACCTTTAGAGTTTTTACGAAGTGTTCCGTACATATCTAAAGGTAGAGGAATTGATGGATGTTTTAAACCAACTGAACCTTCAAGCTTAGCTGCATGACGAATATCATAAATTGGAGACTGGATAAGATCTTCAACTTTAAGTGTTTTATCGGCAATACGGTTAACGAATGAAGTATTCGCGCCATTTTCGAGTAAACGACGAACTAAATAAGCTAACAAAGTTTCGTGGTTACCAACAGGAGCATAAATACGGCATGGTACGCCTAATTTATTTTGCTCGCGTGGACCAACAACTTGTTCATAAAGAGGTTCACCCATGCCATGTAAGCATTGGAATTCATATTGTCCAGCATAATATTTGCTTGGATCCGCTAAATGATAGATCGTTGCCAATGTTTGAGCATTATGAGTGGCAAATTGCGGATAGATGAACTCTGGCGCTGCAAGTAATTTTTTAGCACACGCGATATAAGATAAATCGGTATGTACTTTACGGGTAAAGACAGGGTAGTCATCCATACCTTCGATTTGCGCTTTCTTAATTTCGCTATCCCAATATGCACCTTTCACAAGACGAATCATGAGACGCTTTTGGCTGCGTTTAGCAAGGTCAATAATATAATCAACCACGAAGAAACAGCGTTTTTGGTAAGCTTGAATAACGAAGCCAATACCTTTCCAGTTTGCAAGTTCTGGCTCGAAGCAAAGACGTTCTAGTAACTCAAGAGAAATTTCTAAACGTTCTGATTCTTCAGCATCGATATTTAAGCCAATATTGTACTTTTTAGCCAAACGAGCGAGTTCAAATACTTTGCCGTAAAGTTCTTGATGAACACGTTCAATTTGCGCGCGTTGATAACGAGGGTGTAAAGCAGAAAGCTTAATTGAAATACCCGGGCCATCATAAACGCCTTTACCATTAGACGCTTTGCCAATTGCATGAATGGCTTGTGTATAATCGTTAAAGTAGCGTTCAGCATCATGTTCGGTTAAGGCTGCTTCACCTAACATATCGTAAGAATAGCGGAAACCTTTGTCTTCGAGTACTTTCGCATGGTCTACAGCTTCTTCAATGGTTTCACCAGTCACAAACTGTTCACCCATCATACGCATTGCAACGTCAACAGCTTTACGAATGATGCCACGTCCACTGCGTGCTAAAAGGCCAGTAAGTACACTTGAAAGACTGGTTTGCTTAGGAGTTTCCATGAGCTTACCAGTTAACATGAGGCCCCATGCAGCAGCATTTACAAACATTAAGCTGCTTTGGCCAACATGTTCTTTCCAGTTACCTTGATTGATTTTATCTCGAATAAGCAAATCACGTGTTGCTGAGTCTGGAATACGAAGCAAAGCTTCGGCAAGACACATGAGCGCCACGCCTTCTTGTGAAGAAAGAGAGAATTCTTGTAATAACCCTTGAACAATACCTGCTTTGCCCGAAGAGGTCTTACGTTCACGTAAATTATTGGCAAGATTAAAAGCAAGATCATAAATTTTATGATCTAAATCATCAGATACCGCGGCAGCTTGTAATAGCTCTTCTACAGCTTCTGGTTCAGCACGTCGCCAAGCTGTATTGATGCGTTGTTCAAACTCACTTTTATCGTTGAATTCGGTGATATAGCCTTGGTGAGATTTATCCATTTGATGAAAAGTATCCATTGTGTTCATATCTGTTTCCGCCAACCAGCTCTCATAAACTCATCTTGAGTAGAGAGGTTTAGATAATTTATCATTACAGAAGAAACACCGAATAACTCACTATATTTAGCCCATTTTTTAGAGGAAAATTCAGATGAATGGCCCAATTTTAAGCCTTGACCGCACTGATTTAAAAATTTTGGATATTCTTCAAACAGATGGGAGAATTTCTAATAGTAAATTGGCGGAACTTGTTAACTTGTCACCAACAGCAGTGATGGCCCGAGTTCAAAAATTAACGAAAGATGAATTCATCTTAGGATATGAAGCTAAATTAAATCCGGTTAAGTTAAATGCAAATTTTTTAGTATTCGTAGAGGTACTATTAGACAAGACAACACCCAATGTTTTAGATGAGTTTATTGATGCTGTTGTTCACTATCCTGAAATTGTTGAATGCCATATGGTGAGTGGCGGGGTTGATTTTTTTATTAAATTACGAAGTGGCAGCATGGAAGAGTTTAGGCGAATTGCGGGGCAGGTACTGTGGCAATTACCAGGGGTAAAAGAGACTCGTAGTTATCCAGTCATGCAAGTTGTAAAAGATACTTCAAAAATTAAAATCAAAACTAAAAATAAATAAAGGGGCCGAAGCCCCTTTGATTTATTTCAATAACTTATACGCTTTCTTTGTAGAGTTCATCTGCTTTTTCAAAGCGGCCAGTTACTGTCGTATTTGGCGCTTTAGTTAAGAGACTCACTACAATGATGCTGATAAATGCAAGAATAAAGCCTGGGATAATTTCGTAAACACCAGTGTCTGCGAAAAGATTTTTCCAGCCAATCACTACAACTGCACCAACGATCATACCTGCTAAAGCACCTTGTAAATTCATACGTTTCCAGAATAGTGACAAGATGATAAGCGGACCAAATGCAGCACCGAAACCAGCCCATGCATAAGCAACAAGGCCAAGAACCTTACTATCAGGGTTGCCTGCAAGAAAAATTGCGAGAAGAGCAATGGCAAGAACCATAACACGCCCAACCCATACAAGCTCTTTCTGAGATGCATTCTTACGAATGAAACCTTTGTATAAATCTTCTGTTAATGCACTCGAACATACCAAAAGCTGGCAGCTTAATGTACTCATCACAGCAGCTAAAATCGCAGCCAGAATGATACCTACAATCCATGGATTGAATAAGATTTTAGTCAATTCCATAAATACAGTTTCAGGGTTTTTGCTTACAACTGCTGCTAATTCAGGATGTTGCTGGAAGTATGCAATACCGAAGAAACCAGCGCCGACAGCACCAACTAAACACAAGATCATCCAAGTCATGCCGATACGACGAGCAGCAGGAATTGATTTTACAGAGTCAGCAGCCATGAAACGCACAAGAATATGTGGCTGGCCAAAGTAACCTAAGCCCCATGCCATGGAGGATAGAACCGCCACAACACTTAAATCTGAGATGATGTTAAACGCATGCGGGCGAGCAGTTTCAATGAGCGTAACGAAATGAGTCGTATCGCCAATTGCAAGGTAAGTCACAATTGGTGTTAACAACAGAGCAAAAATCATTAAGCCAGCTTGGAACGTATCGGTCCAGCTAATTGCTAAGAATCCACCAATACAAACATAACTGATGGTCGCGATAGCACTGAGCCAAATAGCTGTGTTGTAAGACATCCCGAATAAATTTTCAAATAGGCGGGCGCCTGCTACCATGCCTGAAGCACAGTAAATTGCAAAGAAAACCAAGATGATAACAGCAGAGAAAATACGAAGTACTTTTTTCTGATCGTCAAAACGACTTGTAAAATAATCTGGCAACGTGAGTGCATTATTTTGGACTTCAGTATGAACGCGTAATCGACCAGCAACCAGTAGCCAGTTAAGCCAAGCACCGATAATGAGACCAATTGCAATCCACGCTTCAGATAAACCAGAAAGATAAATTGCACCTGGTAAACCCATGAGCAGCCAACCGCTCATGTCTGATGCGCCTGCGGATAATGCAGTTACGAAACTGCCTAAACTACGACCACCGAGAATATAATCTGAGAAGTCGCTTGTAGCACGGTAGGCAAATAAGCCAATAAGTACCATTGCTACGATGTACACCATGAACATGATGAGGGTGGGATCAAAATAACTCATAATGGATGTGTGTCCTTATATCCATAATCCGTGATTGTAACCTAATCCAGGTCGCTGTTTTCTTGTACGGCATCCAAGAGGTTGAGATTCAACCACAAAAGATTTTTTTTGCACTGTTAATTTTATATTGTACTTTTGTATCTTTGTGTAACTTAAAATAAATTGATTTTAAGGATATAAAATTATAATATTAATCATTAACTTATAATTTTTTAATATTTATTTTTTTAAATTTTTTCAGCAAAAAAATGTCATTTTCTAAAAAAATAAATCGATATTGAGTTATAAATAGACTATTGGTCAAAAAAAATTTATAGAAATTTAGAATAAAGTTAAAAAAATCGACAATTTTTTGTTCAATTAATAATTTTTTTTATTCAAGTTAGGCTTATTTAGTGTCTAAAAATAGCAATTAGCCTATTAAATTTTCAAAAAGTTTATGCATTCCTTGAGTTGCTGACATCTTTAATAACTCATATTGGTGAGGAACACGCAGATGATCCGCATTTGGATCTATATAGTAGGCTTTACATTGATTTGAAATTTCATGAACTAAAGCTGCAACTGGATATACGCTTAATGTCGAGCCGATCACAATAAAAATATCTGCACTCTGTACTAATTGAATTGCTTCTTCATAGGCAGGTACAGCTTCACCGAACCAGACTACATGTGGACGCAGGGGATAGCCATCTGGGCAAAAGTCTTGTTCTAAAGCTAGCTTGCAGCCATTAATATGGTAAAACTGTGTTGTAAATTGTGCATTCGGGCCAGAGCTTTTCGCTAAACGAATATTTCCATGCAAATGTAAAACGTTAGAACTTCCAGCCCGTTCATGTAAATCATCAATATTTTGAGTAATCACTTGTACGTTAAAGTAGTCTTGTAGTTTGGCAATATAGTGATGAGCTTCGTTGGGTTCAGCCTCTAAAATATTTTTACGTCGCTCATTATAAAAGCGTTGAACTAGAGCAGGGTTCTTTTGCCATGCTTCAGGTGTGGCAACTTGTTGGATGTCGTAATTTTCCCATAGACCATTACTGTCACGAAAAGTGCTAATTCCACTTTCAGCACTCATGCCAGCGCCAGAGAATACAACAAGCTTTGTCATAGAAGTCACCGATTCGTAAAACTGAATTTGAATAGATTTTGAATAGATAAAGAAAAAACCAGTTTAAGACTAAACTGGTTTTTATTAAATATGAAAAGCTATAGCTATCTTTTATAAGCCAGCTTCATATTCTGCATTTGTTAAAAGTTTTTCAACATCTGCAATGTTGTCTGGTTTGATTTTATAAATCCAGCCTTTTCCATATGGATCGTCATTTACAAAATCAGGATCATCTTCAAGGTCAGTATTTACTTCTACTACAGTGCCTGAAACAGGAGCATGGATGTCAGAAGCAGTTTTTACTGATTCAACCACACCAGCTTGTTCGCCAGCAGTAACTTTACTCCCAACTTCCGGAGTTTCAACGTAAACCAAATCGCCAAGTTCATCTTGTGCATGATCGGTAATCCCTGTAATAACAAGATCACCCTCAATCTTTACCCACTCATGTGTACGTGCATACTTCAGTTCAGAAGGATGATTCATGGTAACTCCTTAAGCTTGTGTCCAATAGTTTTAAACATTATAAGTATGGGTCTTTACGCCAGTTGCTTGGGCTACGGCCACTCCAGCGTTTAAAAGCACGGCTAAAATTTGCAACGTCTGAATAGCCAAGTTCATCTGCAATTTGTTCAAGACTGTAATCTGTACGTGAAAGTAGAGATGTTGCATGTCGATAGCGTACTTCATCAACCAATGTAGAAAATGAAGTTCCTTCAGCGGCTAATTGGCGCTTTAGCGTGCGGTCTGACATGTGTAGACATTCAGCTACATTTTCAATGCTTAAATAATGTTGTTCAGAATTACTTAAAATATCACGAACTCGCATTGCTAAGCGACGGCGCTCACCTAAAGCGGAAAGTTCGGCTTCGCACTGATTAATAGCAACCTGACTTGCGATAGGATCAGCATTAACTAATTTAATTCCTAAGTATTTTTTATCAAAACTTGAAATCAGATGTGGCTGGTTGAAGCGAATTGTGCTGCTTAGTTTATTTCTATACTTTTCAAAGCCTTCTGGTTCAGGAAAGTCCAAATCTACATCACCAGCTAAATCTTCGATACCCGTAATCGCTTTAGCCATACTCATGATACCAATGGTCAAACCTAAAACGATTTCTGTCCGTAGAGGTTCAAGTTCGATGTCGCACTGTAATTGTAGGGTAGCTTTTGGCCCAAACGTTGAAAAATAGAGTTGTAAAAAAGGTAGACGTAGTTGAATAAAGCGTGCTGCAAGAGCAATTGCTTCTGTAATATCTTTGGCTGTCATAATTGCATAGCCAATGAAGCCATGAATCGAAATACGCATTTGAGTACCAAGGTGGTAACCCAACGTAGT
The DNA here is from genome assembly GCF_000581835.1 of Acinetobacter sp. 1542444. Taxonomy (NCBI): domain Bacteria; kingdom Pseudomonadati; phylum Pseudomonadota; class Gammaproteobacteria; order Moraxellales; family Moraxellaceae; genus Acinetobacter; species Acinetobacter sp. 1542444. The sequence goes on from NZ_JEYA01000001.1 coordinate 435,511, forward strand.
TTCACCAGTTAAATTAAGCGCGTGTTTAACCAGTTCGTTTGCTACAGGTGTAGAAATACGATAATCAGGATCGGCCAGTTGCTCACTAGTAAGATGAAATGGAGCAAATAATGTTTCATCGTTATATCCCCAACGTGAAACAACATCTAATAGCAATAAGCCATAGACACCCGGAATACCTTGATCTTGACGAGCTGAGGTAATTTTCATATGCGTTCCATTGCTCTCATCAATTTGTCACATGCATTTCTTACACATCTTGTCATGAAATATAATCTGAGTTTATAAAAACTGTTAGACAATCATATTAACCATGTTTTAAACATTCTTTTTAAAGACAACAATTTTTGTTGTTGAAATAAGTAATACGTCGCCATTTTGATTTAAGGCTTGCGTAACGTAACTTACAATACCACGATCTAATTTTGTTTTGGATGGTGTGATTGCTGAAATTTCTGCTTCCACATGAATTTTATCACCTGGTCGAGTAGGGCGTGGCCACCGTAAGCTAGACTCTGAACCAATTAGGCCGCCATGAATCGGCATACACTCCGTCCATAACCGCATAGTAATTGCAGAAGTATGCCAACCGCTAGCAGCAATTCCTTGAAAAATTGGATCGTGCTTAGCTTGTTCTTCATCTATATGGAAGGGTTGAGGGTCATAGGAGCTTGCGAATTTTTTGATTTCATCTAAGGTAATTTCATATTCACGGCTAATGAAACGATCACCAATTTTCAAATCTTCTAAATAAAGCATTAATCTTGACCCTGTAATACTTTTTGTTCAATTAGGAAACCGCCTGTTTGACGTTTCCATAACTGTGCGTATATACCATTTTGCGCAATTAACTCTTCATGAGTTCCTTGCTCAGCAATTCGACCTTCATCAAGAACGATTAAACGGTCCATTTGTGCAATAGTAGATAAACGGTGTGCAATTGCAATAACGGTTTTATCAACCATTAGGTCATTTAAACTTGACTGAATTGCTGCTTCAACTTCCGAGTCTAATGCACTAGTTGCTTCATCTAAAATAAGAATAGGAGCATCTTTTAAGAATACACGTGCAATGGCAATACGCTGTCTTTGACCACCAGAAAGTTTAACACCACGTTCACCTACTTGAGCGTTATAACCACTACGTCCTTTTAAATCAACTAATTGCGGAATAAATTCAGCAGCTTTGGCTTTATTTACAGCATTCTCCATGTCTGCATCAGATGCATCAGGGCGACCATATTTAATATTTTCTGCAACTGAGCGATGCAATAAAGACGTATCTTGAGTAACTAAAGCAATATTAGCTCTTAAACTATCTTGAGTTACATCTTCGATGTTTTGGCCATCAATTAAAATAGCACCTTGCTTAAGATGGTAAAAATGTAAAAGCAACTGAATCAGTGTCGACTTTCCTGCGCCAGAACGGCCCACAATTCCTATTTTTTCGCCTGCTCTAATATGCAAGTTGAAGTGATCAATCACATTTTTATTGTTATAAGCAAAGCTTACATCTTTAAATACAATCTCACCTTTGGTCACTGCAAGTGGTTTCGCATCTGGTTTGTCTTGAAGATTGATTTTTTTACCTAATGTTTGCATACCATCTTGAATGGTTCCAACATTTTCAAATAAGGCTGACATATGCCACATCATAAATTCAGCCATACTATTAAGTTTTAAAATCATTGCAGTAGTTGCTGCAATTACACCTAATGCTGCTAAACCTTGAGTCCATAGCCAAACAGAAGTACCAATTACGCCTACAAACAAAACAGCAGACAACATATTAATGCTGACTTCAAAGAGAGTGCCTAAACGCATTTGGGCATAGACTGTGGTCATAAACTCTTTCATAGATGCTTTTGCGTATTGGCTTTCGCGCCCAGCATGGGCAAATAGTTTTACTGTTTGGATATTGGTGTATGCATCTGTTACGCGGCCCGTCATGATCGCTCTAGCATCGGCTTGTTGCTGGGAAACTTTACTTAAGCGGGGGATGAAGAACCATGCGCTTAATAAGAAAAGACTTAACCAAACTAAAAGTGGGATAAGTAAAATTGGTGAAATTGCGCCAAGAACAATGCTGACTGTAATGAAGTAAATGCTGACGTAGGCCAACATGTCACCCAAAATAATCCAGAACTCGCGGATTGCTAGTGCTGTTTGCATAACTTTGGCAGAAAGTCGTCCTGCAAAGTCATTATGGAAAAAGTCCAAGCTTTGTTTCAATAAAAGATTATGGAAACGCCAGCGCAAACGCATTGGGAAGGTACTATATAAAATTTGATGTTTGATAATAGATTGAATATTTACAAAAAAGATATTGGTAAATAAGACCGCAATCAAAATGAGTAAATCAGTAGCATGCTGACTTAAAAAGCTTTCAGGATGACTTTTACTTAACCAGTCTACGAGTTGTCCAATCTTTGAAAAAAGTAAGGCTTCAAAGCTTGCAGCACCTGCTGTAAAAAGAATAAGTAAGAATAAGTAAGGGCGTAGGCCTTCCGTAGCTTGCCATACAAATGGAAAAAAACGAGTCGGTAAAGGTTCATCTAAACCTTTAGTTGGGTAGGGATCTACAAGTTTTTCAAACCACTTCAGCATGAATTACTACCTTTGAGACAGAAGCCACTTAATTAAATCTTTGCAATTTAATTTGCAAAAAGTCAGTTAGATCAATATCACTTAGGGTTTCGATCTTGTGAATATATGCAAATACACATGAACTGATAATGTTGTACGTCTTAAATTAATACATGACGTAAAAATGGAGACTCGAAGAAATCTTCAAGAACGTCGCGAGGACTAAAAAATATTATTCATTATATCGAGATTAATAGATAAAGGGTGAAGGAATTTATTCTTTAAGTATTTTTTATTAGTATTTTGAACATCTGTTAAATTATTACAGCTACACGTATTAGAAAAGGCCTTTAGATCTATATCATAAAGGCCTAAGTATTGTATTACCACATTAAGTCATCTGGAATAACATATGCTGCATATGGATCTTCCTCATCAGTAGCTTGTTCGTTTTTCTCAGCATTATTAATCAAAATGAAGCCTTGCATTTTTTGATCAATTTTTTCACCTAAAGCTTTTGGAAGATAGGCGTATTGATCTTGATCTTTAGCAATAACTAGGCTACCTGCAACAAGTGCATTATAAACTTGCTGAGATAGATACACTTTTTTGATTTTATTTTCATCAATAAATTGATAAGCCACATCTCCAGCAAAATCAGTAATCTTGTGCTGCTTAATCATCTGGATGATTGATGCTTTAAGTGCTTTTTCTTCAAGCTGTTTCTGTTTTTCTAAATTTAAGGCCTGATCTTTAGCTAACTTTTCTTGTTGAGCTTTTTCAATATTTGCTCTGATTTCAGCCTCATTACTTAGTCCAAGACGTTGTTCGTGATGAGCTTGCTTTGTTAATTTTTTTGCTTTTTTATTATCAACTAAACCAGCTTTTAATAGCTGTGCTTGTAAGGCATTTTTAACCATGTCTTAGTCCTTTTGTGAAGTTGAAGCACTATAGAGATAAACTATCCAGTAAGAAATACTTAAGGCTAAGCTTAAAATTGCTGGCAATAAAAATGATTGTAGTTTCAAATATGGATGTACTGAGGCGGCAAGAATTCCACCCAGCAGGAAGCCAGCAAGAATAAGTAAATGTAAAACAATACGGCGATTTTCTACAATTAAGCCTCTGGCTTTATACCCAAGTGCTAAACCAATATCAGTCAGCACACCAGATAGATGGGTAGTGCGAATAATTGTTCCTTTGTAGTGGCTTACCATCGCATTTTGTAACCCCATTGCCGTACAAGCCCATAATAATCCATAGCGTGGAAAATAAGGAAGCAATAGCCAGCAAAGGAAAATGAATAAGGCAACAAGGCTCAAAGGTAAGCCATAACGACGACCTAGTCGAAAATGACTACTACCTAAAATAAAACCACTATAAAATGAACCGCAAACATAACAAATAATCACCAGAAGTAAAAAAATGATATGTTCTGGTTGCCACTCTACCAAACTCATAGCCAGCATACTAACGTTGCCAGTCATATGTGAAATAGATTGATGCAAAAGAGTAATTAACCCTAAGACATTAATCATTCCGGCATTAAATGCCAGCAAAAAGGCTCCAAGTTGGAACCAGTTTGGTAGACGTTGAAATGGCATTTTGTTTAAGACGCTTGCTTAGAGCGAATATCTACAGCTGCGGTAAATAATACATCTGTAGATGAGTTAAGGGCTGTTTCTGTAGAGTCTTGCAATACACTGATAATCATACCAACCGCTACAACTTGCATAGCAATTTCTGTTGAAATACCAAATAGACTACAAGCGACTGGAATGAGTAGTAAAGAACCACCTGCAACACCAGAAGCACCACAAGCTGAAACAGTAGCAACAACTGATAAAATAACCATTGTCGCAAAGTCAACATGAATTCCAAGCGTATGGACAGTTGCTAATGTAAGCACAGTAATGGTTACTGCCGCCCCTGCCATATTTACTGTTGCGCCTAAAGGAATAGATACACTAGCTGTAGATGGGTTAACACCTAAACGCTCTGCCAAATCTAAGTTAACTGGGATGTTGGCTGCTGAGCTTCGAGTAAAGAAAGCTGTAATACCACTTTCTTTTAGACACTTAAATACGAGAGGGTATGGATTTCCACGTATAGTAAGGGCAACAAGAATAGGGTTGATAACCAAAGCAACAAAGAACATGGTACCTAACAATACCACTAATAATTGTGCATAGCTTTCAAGTGTTGCAAGGCCGGCATCGGCAAAAGTCACTGCAACTAATCCGAAAATACCGACTGGTGCAAAAGCAATTACTTTATGAATAATAGCACTTACAGCATGTGAAACATCCTGCATCACTTGTTTTGTGGTGTCTGAACTATGACGCATAGCTAAACCTAGGCCAATTGCCCAAGCTAAAATACCAATAAAGTTGGCTTCACTAATTGCTTGAACAGGGTTTGCAATAAAGCTTAAGAGCAAGTTTTTTAATATATCTGCGAGACTACCAGGCGCTTGTAAGTCATTATGTGAAACTGTATTGAGGAATAATGTGCTTGGAAAAGAAAGACTGACAATCACAGCTGTGAAAGCTGCAAGCAACATACCTGCCACATATAGAATCATAATAGGGCGTAAATTGGCGCTATGACCCACTTGGAAGTTGGCAATAGAAGAAAGCACCAATACAAAAACTAAAATAGGGGCAACCGACTTTAAGGCTTTAATGAAAAGCTCACCAAATAAACTTAAGTAAGGCGTAACGTTCGGAAATAGTAATGCAACGCCTATCCCTAGAATAATGGCGATAATAATCTTAGTGACTAAGCTTAATCGAGAAAAGAATGCAAGCATATAAAGGCCTTATTAACCTAATCATGGCTAAAGGTTGAACAAGCGGAGTATTTTATACTTAAGTGATGTGAATCTTAAGCTTTTTTATAGCACCTATAAGTATTTATACTTGATGGTAATATTAAATATTTGTTTTTATTGGTCTTAATTTAATATTTTAAATTTTATAGTTGGTGGTTTTGCTTGTTAATTGCTCATTAAAAAACTAGGTATATCAAAAAGCTGTGAAAGCATGGAATAGGCTAAAGACAATATAGGGGCAAAAAGTTAAATATGGTTGAGCTTTTTAGAAAAGCTACGCGAATTTTCAAAACTTTGTGCTTGGATTGGACTCTAAGCTTTCAAGCTGAAAAATCGCATATTTCAGGAAGTTACTACTATTATTATAAATTTATAATTTAAAAAATATTATTTACTTGCACAGTACAGCTGATGAAGCGTATTTAAAATTGAATGCATATTGTCATCCTTAATTGAATAAAAAATTTGCTTGCCATCACGACGGGTTGATACAACATCACTTTTGCGTAGCATCATAAGTTGTTGTGAAAGAGTGGGCTGGGTAATTTGGGTCTTCTCTTCAATTTGAGAAACATTTAACTCCTCATAAGCTAAGTGACATAAAATTAATAAACGATCTGTATTAGCCAAAGATTTAAGAATTCCAACGACTGAATCAGCCGCATTTTTCATTTCTTCGATTTGGAGTCCATCTTTCATACTTTATACCTATATCAATATAGCGGGCATAGTATAGATTGATCTTATGAAAATGAATGTAGCAAAACTAATCAATCCAATTGTTTTTGTTGAAAAGCAATATAAGAGGAATTGATAAATAAGTAGTCTTTCTAATTAAAAACAACTATTTGTATTTCTTTTGTGTCTAAAATGTTGCTTTGTGTTATAAGTGTAATTGTTAAGTATAAGTGAAACGAAGTCAATCTAAAACAATTCCAATTTGCTTCTAATAAATAGTTAAATCTAATTTATCTTGAGACAAATCATAAAAAAGGATTGAGTTTTTATTTTTTAAATATATAATCTGTTTTGTACAGACAGGTCTGTATATTTTGGTTCAGTAAGGTCGAAAAAAACGTCTAATTGTGAACCAAAATGACTTTCAGACGCAGCGTGATACATAAGAAGAATCATTAAATATAAGAAGAAGAATATCACGCTTTATTTTTATGCTGCTCTTTCGAAATCGATTAATTTTTCTACTCGAGTCCAGTAATCATTAATTTTTATTGAACCATGTTCGACTTGAGCCTGTATGGTCATACCTTCCAAAATATTAACGAGTAGTAAAGATAGGGGAACTGGCTCTTTTACATCATACTGGTTAAGAAGATTTTGCATGAGTTGGGTCAACCAAGCTTTATACAAAGTGGCAGGTTGATGTGTTGAAGGATATTGTTTTAAAACCTCTTCCAAGGCTTTTTGAAACATGCAGCCATTAAAATCTTCACTATTAAACCAGTCGGAATACCATAAAAATACTGCTTTAATTCTCGCAAGAGGATCTAACTCATCATGTTTTGATAAGGCAGAAGTAAGAGAGTTTTGTAGAAGCGTATTTCGAAGAAGTAGACACTCTTCAATTAATTTTTCTTTTGATGGAAAATGCTTATAGAAAGTCATTTTTGCAACGCCAGATTCATTAATGATGCGATCTACACCTATAGAATTATAGCTATACGAGTTAAAAAGTCTTAATGCGGTGTTAATAATGTCATCTTTTTTCGACATATTTTAGCCTCTCACAAATGAATTGCTATTAGCTTGAACGGTGATCTTTATCAATGAGAATCTAGATAATTTAATTTTACAAGGTATTGTTTGTTATTGATAGAAAAAAGATATTATTTTTTTAAACGCTGAAGTTTTACTTTTAGGGGAATGGCAAAGAGTTTTAGGCTATATATTTAAATAATCATACTTCCTTTTTCAAAATCTTTTAACTCCAATATTTTTGCGATAAGTCGATTTTAAAATTTAAAAAGGAAAATTAATAAACAAAAAAACAAATCTATTTTTGAATTTGTCGGCTAATTTAAAAGTGGACTTCCCGTTGCTTTGAAAAGTCCACTTTTATTAAGTTTCTTACTCTGAAGGTGGTAAAAGCATCAAAATAGATTCATTGAGTAAGTAAGCAACATTTTCAAGGATTTCAAGCTCATTAAATTCGCTATCGAAAGCTAAGCTTTCTCCATCAGCAATAGCTTTTAATTTTGGTGCGAAAGTTTCAGCTATACATAGCGCTTCGCCATTTCCCCAGAAGTTTAGAATTCCACCACTTTCTGTATAAAGTAGGCGAGAGGCAGGTTCTAATAGAACTTCATAACCTTCATGTAAGATCTCTTGAAGATCATCGGCTTCGATCTCATCAGGTTCTGGAATATTATCTGGATATTTAGGTTCGCTCATATATGACATGATTGCTGCATCAAGGGCTGTAGAGTCTTGCAACTGAGCTAAAACTAATTCTTTTAGATAACTTAGTTCAGTTGAGCTAATTTCACCCATTTGACTCATTTGTTTGCGTGCGATATCTACAACAGGATTTTGAAGTAAAGTATTAGCTGAAAATTGATCGCTAATACGTTCCATCATTCCTGCAACGTTTGGCATGCGAAAGCCAAATGAGAAAGTTAGGCAGTCATCTTCGGCAACCCCATAATGTGCCATTCCAGGTGGAACATAGAGTAAATCGCCTGGTGCTAAAACCTCATCAAATTGCACATCTATTTCTGGCAAAAGTTTTAATGGTTGATTGGGTACAAATGCAGTATTTGCATCGCACATTTGACCTAGCTGCCAGCGACGATGACCATGACCCTGAACTAAAAACACATCATAAAAATCGAAATGTTTCCCAACTGAACCACCCTTAGGTGCATAAGACACCATAATATCGTCGCGGCGCCATTGAGGAATAAAAGGAAATTTTTTCCAAAGTTCAGAAAGATCAAAAGAGTAGTGATCTACTGCCTGTACTAAAATTGACCATAATTTTGGTAGCTTTTGAAAATCACCTTTGGTTAAAGGTGAAGACTTTACGTGCCATTCATTTGGATTTTTATCTTTTTGGCGAATCAGTCTGGCACTTGCATGTTCTTCCAAGGCAAGTTCTTGCACATCCTGAGGTTGTAAAAGGCCTATAATTTCTGGCAATCCGTTACGCACCAGTAAAGGTTTTTTCTGCCAATACTCTGCTAAAAATTGCTCGGCAGTAATACCGCCTAAAACTGTTAAAGGTTCTGTCATGGAAATAACCTATTTATAAAATATCTAGAATTAAGGAATTTGTAAATCAAGTTGCCTTAAAATATGGCAAAGTTGAATCATAGGAAGACCCATAAGTGTGGTCTGGTCTTGGCCTATCATTTTTTCAAACAAGCTAATTCCTAAACTTTCACACTTAAAGCTGCCAGCGCAATGTAGTGGCTGATCTAATAAAACGTATCGTTCAATTTCAGCTTGATTCAGGTTTCGAAATTTAACTTGATAATGTTCAACGAGCGTTTGTTCAAAGTTTCTATCGAGCCATTGCACGCTAAGCGCTGTACTAAAAAAAACAGTTCGACCAGAATTTTCGGCTAGTTGTGCTTTAGCATTTTCACTAGTCATCGGTTTGCCAATAAAGTCATGCGGAGCATGTTCTCGCCAAGCAACTTGATCTGAACCAATAACGATGGCTGATGGGTTCTGTTCAGCAATCACCTGAGCTTTTGTGAAAGCGAGCCTTTTTGCAAGTTCATCGGCATGGGTTTCATCGCGAGGACTTTCATCAATATCGGGACTAATACAAATATAATTAATTCCAAGACGGTCCATTAAGTCTTTGCGAGTTTGACTACTAGATGCCAAAATAATTTGTGGCTGAACCATTACACTGCAAATTCCATTAATACATCTAAAGGTACATAGCTTAATACAGCTTGATGACATGCATGTATTTTAATAGGAGGCGCTTCACCAGCTTGATAAGCCTCTACCCAGCGAGTTACGCAGATACACCAGAAATCACCCGGTTTTAAGCCAGGGAAGCCTACTTCTGGTAAAGGAGTAATAAGATCATTACCAATTTTCTGAGAAAAATTTAAGAAATCAGAGGTCATTTGTGCACATACGGTGTGTTGACCAAGGTCTGTTACTGCAGTGTGGCAGAAACCATTTCTAAAATAGCCTGTAATAGGGTCAAAGCAACAACTTGCTAAAGGTTCCCCTAAAACATTTAAGCGATTGATTTGTGGATCTGGATGAATAGACATAATGGGTGAAATATCAAATAACTACCTCTATCATAATCAAAACTGTGGCTTTCTACAGCTTTTATGCAAAAAAACTAACCTTTTTTGATGTAATCATTTAAAATTGGCGCGTTTTTAAAATCATAAAGAGAGCTTTACATGAATTTTCAGCGTATGACTGACCTTAACTTAACAGGCAAACGTGTCCTTATTCGTGAAGATTTAAACGTTCCTGTCAAAAATGGTGTGATTACTAGCGATGCTCGCTTACGTGCAGCATTACCAACTATTAAAGCTGCTTTAGATAAAGGCGCAGCAGTGATGGTATGTTCACATCTAGGTCGTCCTGTTGAAGGTGAACCAAAGCCAGAACAATCACTTGCACCAGTCGCTGCTTATTTAACAGAAGTATTAGGTCAAGAAGTTAAATTATTAACTGATTATTTAGAAGGCGTTGAGGTTGAAGCTGGTCAAGTTGTATTGCTTGAAAATGTACGCTTTAACCATGGCGAAAAGAAAAATAATCCAGAGCTCGCTCAAAAATATGCTGCATTATGTGATGTATTTGTTATGGATGCATTTGGTACTGCTCATCGTGCAGAAGCATCTACTGAAGGTGTAGCTCGTTTTGCTCCAGTTGCTGCTGCTGGTCCTTTGTTGGCTGCTGAGTTAGATGCACTAGGCCGTGCAATGCAAACTCCTGAAAAACCAATGGTTGCAATTGTTGCTGGTTCTAAAGTTTCAACTAAACTCGATGTTTTAAACTCACTTTCTAGTATCTGTGATCAACTGATCGTTGGTGGCGGTATTGCAAATACATTCTTAGCAGCTGCTGGCTTTAACGTTGGTAAATCATTATATGAAGCTGACTTGGTTGAAACTGCTAAACAAATTGCTGCTAAAGTAAGTGTTCCACTTCCTACAGATGTTGTAGTTGCTGATGCATCGCAAATTAATTTTGAAGATTTCTTAGGTTCTTTAGCAGCAGCTCAAGCTGTTGTGAAGAAAGTAGAAGATGTGACTGCAAATGATATGATTTTAGACGTTGGTCCAGAAGCAGCTAAAGCATTTGCTGATATTTTAACAACATCAAAAACGATCCTTTGGAATGGTCCAGTAGGCGTATTTGAAGTAGATCAATTTGGTGAAGGTACCAAAGCGCTTTCTCTTGCTGTTGCTCAATCTGAAGGATTCTCGATTGCTGGTGGTGGAGATACATTAGCTGCGATTGATAAATATAACGTAGCTGACCAAATTGGTTATATTTCTACAGGTGGTGGTGCATTCCTTGAGTTTGTTGAAGGAAAAACATTGCCAGCAGTTGCTGTTTTGCTTGAACGTGCTTAATACTGTTATATAGAAATAAGAAGGGATTGGGTAACCAATCCCTTTTTCATTGATAAGTCATTAAACTGTCATATATTTGCAATAAAATGTCGAGTATTAAATCACCAACTGTGGAAAATAGTGATGAATTTAAAGCTTACATTTGCTGCTATGTTAATTGTACCGATGATGTTGACTGCTTGTGCTAAGAAAGATGAAGCATCTCAAGCGGGGCAAGAATCAGCTGCATCTACTGCTGTTTCTGAAAAAGTAACGCCTGAGCAACAAGCAGCAATTGATGCGATTGATAAGCCAGTTCTAGATGAAAAGAATAAAGATGTGGTTGAAGGTAGTGCGCCAAGTGAGGCTGCTGCTTCAGAAACACATTAATTTGTTGTTTTTTGTTAAAAAATCCCTGCAAATGCAGGGATTTTTTTTGAAATACTGTGATTTGTTGCTGAATTGAAATAAATGACAGGGTAGAATAAGCCGCACTACCTGGGAGGATATTATGGCACTCATTTCAATGCGCCAGCTCTTGGATCACGCTGCTGAACATAACTACGGCGTACCAGCATTTAACGTAAATAACTTAGAACAAATGCGTGCAATTATGCTTGCCGCGGATGCAACCAATTCACCTGTAATTGTTCAAGCATCAGCTGGAGCTCGCAAATATGCAGGCGCTCCATTCTTACGCCATCTTATTTTGGCTGCAATTGAAGAATGGCCACATATTCCAGTGGTAATGCATCAAGACCATGGAACAAGCCCTGATATCTGTCAGCGTTCAATTCAGCTTGGCTTTAGCTCAGTGATGATGGACGGTTCATTAGGTACAGATGGTAAAACACCTACTTCTTACGAATACAACGTTGATGTAACTCGTAATGTTGTTGCTTTAGCACATGCATGTGGTGTTTCTGTCGAAGGTGAGATTGGCTGTTTAGGTAGCCTTGAAACTGGTATGGCTGGCGAAGAAGACGGGGTTGGCGCTGAAGGGGTACTTGACCACTCACAACTTCTTACTTCTGTTGAAGAAGCGACTCAGTTTGTTGCCGATACTAATGTAGATGCATTGGCGATTGCTGTAGGTACTTCACATGGTGCTTACAAGTTCACTCGTCCACCTACAGGTGATATCTTGGCAATTGACCGCATTAAAGAAATTCATGCGGCATTACCAAATACTCATCTTGTTATGCATGGTTCAAGTTCTGTGCCGCAAGAGTGGTTGAAAGTAATCAATGAGTTTGGCGGTGATATTAAAGAGACTTATGGTGTACCTGTTGAGCAGCTTGTAGAAGCAATTAAACATGGTGTGCGTAAGATCAATATCGATACAGACTTACGTTTAGCATCTACTGGTGCAATTCGTCAGTTTATGGCTGAAAATCCAGCTGAATTCGATCCACGTAAATACTTTGCTAAAACTGTAGATTCAATGAAGCAAATTTGTATTGATCGTTATGAAGCGTTTGGTACAGCTGGAAATGCTGACAAGATTCGCCCGATTTCTTTAGAGAAAATGGTTGATCGCTATAAATAATTCCCGTTAGGGTTTAATTTATAGAAACCGGTTATTTATATAACCGGTTTTTTATTACATACATTTCATACATAAAAAAACCTGTGATAAACACAGGTTTTGATGAAGAGAAAAAGACTTACTTTTGTAAGTTCTTTTTGTCTAGACTTGGATCTTTGATTTCTACATATGCATTTGCACGTACTTCACGTAACCAGCTATCAATCTCAGTGTTGAATTGACGTTCACCTAAAATTTGACGTGCCATACGCTCTTGATATTCATGCGTCATATCTTTTTCACGTTTATCTGTTACTTGTAAGATATGCCAGCCGAATTGAGTTTGGAAAGGTTCGCTAATTTCACCTACAGGAATTTCCTGCATTTTTTTATCAAATTCAGGAACCATCATTCCAGGTGTTACCCAACCCAAACTTCCACCATCACGTGCTGAGCCTGTGTCATTTGAATAGGTTGCTGCAAGTGTTGCAAAATCTTGACCAGCTTTTAAGCGTTTATAGATGTTATCAATAATTTGCTTAGCATTCTCAAGAGTGACTACTTCAGATGGTTGAATGAGAATGTGGCGGGGTTGAAATTGAGGGACTAAAGCTTTTTGCTCATTTTGTTTGCGTTCAAGAAGCTTTAAAACATGTACACCATCACGTACTGAAACTAAGTCAGTCGTTTGCCCATCTTGTAATGGTGTAATACGAGCCGCAAGTTCAGCAGGAATATCAGACAGTGGGCGGAAACCCATATCAGCACCTTCAACTTTTACATTTGCAGTTGAAAGTTTTTTCAAAGCATTTATATCATTACTTTGAGCAAGCTTTGAACGCACTTCTTGAGCTACAGATTGAACTTCTTGTGCATTGTCACCAGAAATGCGCATATGAATTACATGTGCTTGATTACCTAACGCAGCTTGTCCCTGAGGTGATTTTAAGAAGTTTTCTACATCTTGATCACTAATTTTAATACGAGACATCACTTGTTGTTGGCGCAAACGACTAATCGCTAAATCCTCAGCGATTCGGCCACGTAAACTTTCATAAGTTCCTGGTGCCATAGCATCCAATTTTTGCTGGAAAGCTTCTAAACTTTTACTTCCAGATTGACTTGCTACTTTTAAGACTGCTTCATTTAAGCTTTTTTCATCAGGTTTGATGCCATATTTTTTAACTTGTTCAAGTTGTGCCTCACGCAAGATGAGTTGATCTAATACTTGAAACTGCAAGTATTGCTGAGGTGGCACTTCTTTTTTTTGAGCTTGAAGTTCATGAGCTGCTTCAGCCATACCTTGTTGAAGATCGCTTTTTAAAATTACGCTATTGTCCACAATTGCCACAACTTCATCAGCGGGTTGGGCAAAACTATGCATTGATGAAGAGATTAGGGCAGCAAGTGTAGTTGCTTTAAAAAACTGTTTAAGATGCTTTGTCTTCATTAACGTTGTGTCCAAGATTGATTAATTTTGTTAAAACCTAAAACGCGATTTTCAAGTAAAGACGCGAGTTTATTGTTTAAACCACCTAAACCTTTTAGTGTAATTTCGGCCATGATCGCGCGCTTTTCACTAACATCTGGAGATTTTGGATCGTCTAGATCGTTATAGTATGAACGGCCATAGACAGAAATACCCCAGCAACATGACTCATAGTTAACTCCTAACAAGAGTTCACGGGCAACATCATTGTCCATGTCATATTGTACGTGGCCCATAATACGCCAATTGTCTTTAATTGGTTGTATAAACGATGCAACAACTTGGTCATAAGTATCTTGACGACCAGGAATATCTTTACGATAGAAATAGCCTAGGTTATATAGATTTCCTTTATCACCTGTGTAGTAAAGTTGGAAGTCACGTTGAGCATTGTCACCATTCGACATCCAAGCTGAGTTGGCAGCAATGGTAAAGTTTTGGTTAAGCTGGCTTGATAGGCTCACAACAGGACCTGTGTTGCGTTCAGTATCAATTTCATCTTGTTGTCGTTGTAAGGTGACACGACGGTCTTCGAAATAGTAACTTTGACCTACACTTGCCCGTAAACGTTCTAAGCCTACTGTGTCAAAGAGGCTATAACTTACACCCAAGGATAAAAAGTTATTGTCTTCTAGGCGGTCATGACCATAAAAACGGTAAGGGTTAAATAATTGATCATAACTTACTGACGCAGTAGTTGAGTCAAAGTTAGGATAACCATCTTGATTTTTGTATGGCGCATATGCATAGAAAGCACGTGGTGTAAGTGTTTGTAAGTACTTACCATCACGTTCAAAGTTCAGTCCAGTGTCTAACGTGAATTGAGGTACAACGACTGATTTGTTTTCGGAACCACCATCTAGATTTTGAGATGCGATACTGTCCTTATCATAAAACGTTTGAATAGAACGTACAGAGACTTCAGGAATCACAAAAGCTGCCGGTGTACGGTAGTTATAACGCGTTGCGAACTGGTTATAAATACGTGTACCACTACTTTCTTGAGCAGAATCATCATTAATTGATTTCTTAAAGTAAGCAGTGTCGTTATTAAATTCGTATTGTAGTCCTAGTGGATTACCAGTGACGTAATTTAATAAGAATTGTGGTAAACGCGCGTATGGTTTATCTGCATCTGCAACTTCAGGATCAAGTGTCTGGAAATCTTCGACCTTAAGCTGTGCTTTTAAACCCGGAATACCATGTTGATAATTAAGTTCCCAAGCCCTACGTAAGTTAAGATCTGTTTTAGAGTTAGGACTGCTATCTAAGTCAGAGAAGTAATCTTTATCTGATGCATAGTTATATTCGAGGTTAGTAGACCACTGATCGTTGATATCCCAATTATGTAAAAAATGGAAATCTTTACGATCTTTGTCATCATAACCTTTGTCAGATGGCAAGATGCCACCCCACATTTCCCCAGCACCAAAGCCATCAGTTAAATATCTAAATTCACCTTTTAGCATTGCACCACGGTCTGCTAAATATCGCGGAGTAAGTGTCAGATCGTAGTTAGGTGCAAGATTTAAATAAACCGGAACAGAAAGCTCAACACCACCATCATTTGAGAAACCAAATTGTGGGTTGAGAATACCTGTAGTACGGCGGTCGTCAATCGGGAAGTTAAAATAGGGAACAGCTAGAACAGGAACGTCCTTAACATATAATTTTGTTCCACGAGTTACGCCGCGTCCAGTTTCCTGATTTAACTCAATTTTATTGGCTTGGATTTTCCAACCAGGTTTTTGGCCTGGTGGGCAAGTCGTATAGGTTGCATCATTAAGAACCATAACGTTTGGTGAGGTTCTTTCGATTTTTCCTGCATGACCATGGGCATGTTGCTGTTCAGAAATATAAAAACTATTGTCTAAATTCCCGGTTTGGGTTTTTAGGTTGTAATTAATTTCATCACTCTGTGAAAGTAACCCGCCTTGAGCTAACTGTACTCGACCTTGTGCATGCGCAAAGGTTTGGGTCTTATCAATCGTTACTTTGTCAGCACGAACTGTGCGTCCTTCTTGATCAATAACGACATCACCTTCTAAAACAGAATCACCCGCTGGATTGTAATGTCCGTAGTTAGCCGTAACGACAGAAGTCGCTTTGTCGGCGTCTAAAGCTTTGGTCTCAGGGTTAATCGGTGTAACCCATGTGCCTTGGCAAAATGCCGAGCTTAAATATTTATTGTCACGAAGCTGGGCTTCAGGTGCAGATTTATCAACATAATATTGCTGAAAGAATTCTTGACCTGGGTAAGCTTCCTTGATGCTCGCTTTAAGTTGATTATTGTCTATATTGGAGACAACATCAGTTGACTCAGCATAACTTGATTGTATGGAGCCACATAAGAGCGTAAAAATAGCTGTCGCTAAAGGATTAAATTTAAACTGATGCTTCATTGTCTCATTAACCAAGTATGCTAATTCACAATTAATTATTGTCGCATCATAGAGAAAAAGTTTATAAGTGGCTACACTTAACCCTTCAAAAATCTCAGCTTGTTTTAGATTTTATTGCAAATGAATACACAACGTGAACAATTGATATATACATGGCTTACATCTGTTCTTGAAAATGATCAATTTAAGATCGCTTTTTTAGCAGGTGATGCAAGCTTCCGCCGTTATGCGCGTATCGAGTTACAAAATAAAACGTATATGCTCATGGATGCCCCTCCAGAAAAAGAAGACTGTGTTCCGTTTGTGACCATTGACGAGTTTTTTGCGAGCCATGGCGTACGTGTGCCTCAGATCGTCGCGAAAGATCTGGCTCAAGGTTTTCTATTGTTAGAAGACTTTGGTGATGTGCTTTTGTCGACATTATTAACTAATGAAACTGTTGATAAATACTACGAACAAAGTTTTAAACAACTTATTCAATTGCAATCTATTGACGGGACTAATCAGTTCCCAGCTTATTCTTACGAAAAATTAATGTCGGAAATGCAGCTACTCACAGACTGGATGTTGCCGTCGCTTTCTATTCAGCCGACTGCTGAACAGAAAAAAACGATTGATAATGCATTTGACTTCTTGGCTCACGCTGCATTAGCCCAACCGCAAGTTATTGTACATCGAGATTTTCATAGTCGAAATTTGATGAAAATTACCGATGAGCAAGAATTAGGGGTAATCGACTTCCAAGATGCTGTTATTGGCGCTGATACATATGATCTAATTTCGATTACTCGTGATGCATATGTTCAATGGAACGCTGATCGTGTTTATCAATGGTTTAAAGTGTTTTATGACCTGTTACCAGCGTCGACTAAACGGAACCGTAGCTTTGATCAATTTAAACGTGATGCAGATTTAATGGCGATTCAACGCCATATTAAAATTCTAGGTATTTTTGTTCGCTTGTTTGAACGTGATGGGAAGTCGGGTTATTTGAAGGATTTACCACGTGTCATGTGGTATTTGCTCGAAGAAAGTCGTGGTTACGCTGAACTTGAAGAGTTTATGGCATTTATAAATAATATCGTGATGCCTAAATTTATCGAGAAATATGGTAGCTATGAGGTAGCAGCATAATGAAAGCAATGATTCTTGCTGCTGGCTTGGGCAATCGTATGCGTCCACTTACGCTATATACACCAAAGCCTTTGCTCGAGGTGGGCGGTAAGCCCCTGATTGTGTGGCATATTGAAAAACTTAAGAAAATTGGTGTGACTGAAATAGTCATCAATTCTGCATGGTTGGCCGACAAGCTCATCAGTAGTTTAGGTGATGGCTCTCAATTTGGTGTGGATATCCGTTGGACACGAGAGGATGAAGGGCTAGAAACAGCTGGTGGAATTATTAATGCTTTGCCACTGCTTGGAACAGATCCTTTTATTCTGGTGAATGGGGATGTATGGACCACAATGGATTTTGAAGGTCTGCGCCATATTAAGCTAAATGATGATTTGGCACATCTTGTGTTGGTTGATAATCCTAAACAGCATCCTGAAGGCGACTTTACATTATTGGATGGGCGCGCTTTTACATTCGATCAAGATGTGACGGGCGAAAACCTCACTTTTAGTGGTCTATCTGTTATTCATCCTAAACTTTTTGACGGATTGGAAGCGGGTAAGCGTCCTTTAGCTCCACTATTGAAGCAAGCGATGCATAATCAGAAAATATCTGGTGAAAAGCTTAAAGGTGCATGGGTAGATGTGGGAACGCCTGAGCGTTTAATGGAGCTAGATTTGCAAATTCGTGAAGGCTTCTACGATTAAGTGTGTAATCCCTAATCGTTAACTAGTGTTCCACGATGCATAAATGGGTATACTTTGTTTTAAATTTTACTTAGATGTTATCTGTTTATGCATCCGTTTTTTCAAGAGTTACAACAGGGTAGTCAAAAATTAGGTTTATCGCTTAGCGATGAAGCTTTGACATTATTGTTGAAGTATCAAGATGCTTTGGTACTTTGGAACAAAGCTTATAATCTAACAGCGATTCGTGATCCGAAAGAAATGTTAGTGAAGCATTTGTTAGATAGCCTAAGTATTTTGAAAGATTTGCCAACAGGCCGTTTGCTTGATGTAGGTACAGGTGGTGGTATGCCGGGCATGATCATTGCTTTATGTCAGCCGGAACGCTCATGTGTATTACTTGATTCAAATGGTAAGAAAATTCGTTTTTTGAAACAGTTTATTGCTGACCTTAAGTTAAAAAACGTAGTAGCCGTGCAAACACGTGTTGAAAATCAAGATACAATTGATGAGCTTGGTCAGTTTGATGTGATTACAAGTCGCGCTTTTGCTTCTTTAACGGATTTTGTGGATGCAGCTCAGCCATACTTGCATCAAAGCAGTATAATTGCAGCAATGAAAGGAGTTGTGCCAGTTGAGGAAATTGAGCAACTTAAGCAGGACTTTTCATGTAAAGTGATTGAGCTGCGCGTACCAAGACTTGATGAACAACGTCATTTACTTTTACTTCAACGTATTTAAATAAAAAGTATTAGGGTTACCATGGCTCAAATTATTGCGATTGCAAACCAAAAGGGTGGTGTTGGTAAAACAACGACTGCAGTAAATCTTGCAGCGTCTCTAGCTGTATTAAAGAAACGTGTATTACTTGTAGATATGGATTCACAAGGTAATGCTACGATGGGGTCTGGTATTCAAAAGAACGATCTTTTGTATTCCATTACGGATGTTCTACTTGGTGAAGTACCAATTGAAACGGCCATTCAAAAAGCAGAAGTCGGATATAAAGTTTTAGGGTCTAATCGTGAACTTTCCGGTGTTGAGCTTGCTATTGCAGAACAAGAGGGCCGTGAATTCATTCTAAAAAATGCTTTGAATGAAATCCGAAACTCATTTGATTTTATCATTGTGGATTGTGCGCCAAGCTTGAGTTTGATTACTGTCAATGCTTTAGCAGCTGTAGATAGTGTAATCATTCCAATGCAATGCGAATATTATGCGCTAGAAGGTTTAGCTGATTTAACCCAGACTATAGATCGTATTCAAAAGGCATTAAATCCTGATTTAGAGATTATTGGCGTATTACGTACAATGTACGATGCACGAAATGCTTTAACACGTGATGTATCTGCTGAGTTAGAACAGTATTTCGGAAAAAAACTTTATGATACTGTCGTTCCACGTAATGTTCGCTTAGCAGAAGCGCCGGCGCATGGTTTGCCTGTTATCTATTTTGAGAAAAGTTCTAAAGGTGCAGTTGCATACTTAAATCTTGCAGCTGAGATGTTGAAGAAAAGTAAAGTGAAGAAAGGAAGTAAAGTATGAGCATCAAAAAACGCGGATTGGCTAAAGGACGTGGTTTAGATGCATTACTTGGTTCAATTCAAAAAGAAAAATTACAGCTAGAAGCACAGGCACTTGACCACGGACAGTTGAAACAAATTGATGTAAATTTATTGAAACGTGGTGAATATCAACCACGTCGCTTTATTCATGAGCATGATTTGCAAGAACTAGCATCTTCTATTGAAAAACATGGAGTGATGCAACCTATTGTAATTCGTCCAGTTGATGATGAAGCACATCCATACGAAATTATTGCTGGTGAACGACGCTGGCGTGCAGCGCAACTTGCGGGTTTAACTGAAATTCCTGCAATTGTTCGTGATTTAAATGATCAGGTTGCTATTGCACTGGCGCTTATTGAGAATATTCAGCGTCAAGATTTAAATCCGATTGATCAGGCTATAGCCTTGCAGCGTTTTCATGATGAATTCGGTTTGAGCCATCAGGAAATTGCTGACACAGTAGGGAAAGCACGTACTACAGTAAGTAATTTACTTCGTTTGTTGAGTTTGGCGGATGAAATTAAAGATTTCATGCAGCAAGGCCAGCTTGATATGGGGCATGCTCGAGCTATCTTGACGTTAAAGGGTAAAGATCAATTAGACGTTGCTAAAATCGTAATTGAAAAAGGACTATCTGTTCGTCAAACAGAGCAATTGGTGCGTGATAGAAGTGAGCCGAAGCAGGAGAAGGAAAAAGCACCTGTAGCACCTGATATTGAACAATTGACACAAAAATTATCAGAGCGTTTTGGCGCTAATGTGAAAATTGATCATAATCAAAAAGGTAAGGGTAAGCTTGTTATTCATTACCATACCTTAGATGAGTTAGATGGCATTTTAAATATTTGTTTGCCTGATTAATTTACATTCGGGTCATATATTTCTAATTTTATATTCTTGGGGAAGAAGATATGTGGGAACTTGTGAGAGCGGGTGGCTGGTTGATGCTGCCTTTAATTCTATGCTCAATTTTAACTGTTGCGATCAGCATTGAACGTTTTGTTCGGTTAAGACGTTCACAAGTTCTACCCAAAGCATTAATTGATGATAGTTCGTTAAGAACTGAAGATATTGTGGAAAATTTGGAACAAAATGTAGAAGTGCAAAACAGCGCATTGGCTCACATTTTAAAAGCAGGTTTTGATCATCGTGAGCATGGTGAGCAATTTGCACGTGCACAAATGGAAGTAGCCGCTTCTCAAGAAATTTCTTATTTAGAGAAAAATATTAATTTCTTGGGGACTTTGAGTGCTGTGGCGCCTTTATTAGGGCTGCTTGGTACAGTAGTCGGGATTATTGAGTCATTCCTTGTGATTGATTTTGGATCGGCAGGTAGTCCCAGTTTAATGATTCCGGGTATTTCTAAGGCGCTTATTACTACAGCTGTGGGAATGTTAATTGCGATTCCTGCTTTAGTTGCTTATCGCTATTTCCAAAGATTAGTACAAGATTATATTGCTGAACTAGAACAGCAATCGACTTTATTTCATGCCTCATTGTTCTATAAACGTTCCTCGTCTATAGCAGAACATCGTCGTGTTGGGTGATGGGTGAATAGCCAGATGAAATTTAAACGTTCTCAGGTTGAAGACATTCATATCAATTTAACGCCTATGATTGACTGTTTGTTGTTCATTTTGGTTTTTTTATTACTATCGACTACTTTTAATCAGCCAAGTCGCCTCAATTTAACGTTACCAGATGCACAAGGTGTTCCACCAAAACAGTACGATCACAAAATTGAAGTCGTGGTAGACTCTTCTGGTCATTATGCTGTAAATGGTCAGGCACTTTCGTCTAAAGAGGTTGCTGATCTGAGTACTGCGATTAAGCAAGTTGCTCAAGAGCGCCGTGATTTTATGTTCATCATTGCTGCGGATGCCAAAGCGTCTCATCAGGATGTAATTCGCGTTATGGATGTAGCAGGACAACTCGGTTTTGTTAACATCAATATTAGTACCAAAGTTCCTTCTAGAGGTTTTTCTGAGTGAATCAAGATTTTAAGGTTTATTTGCGTCTCATAGCCTATTTAAAACCTTATTGGGGCGTGGCCTTATTAGTTCTTATCGGGTTCGGTATTAACTCAGCAACAGAAGTCTCCGTTGCTAAATTGATTAAATTTATTATTGATGCAATCCAAAATGGCAGTAGAGGTGATTTGGATTGGTTCCCATTATTAATCATTTTATTGGTTTTTTTCCGTGGTTTAGGCCTTTTTATGGGAGGTTACTATACTGCGGTGATTTCACGTAGTTTAGTTTTTAGTATTCGCCAAGAAGTTTATGCCAAACTTTTAAGACTACCGGCACAATATTACCTCGATAATTCATCTGGCCATATTACTGCCAAGATTATGTATAACGTTGAGCAGCTAACGGCAGCTTCTTCCGAGTCATTAAGAACCATTGTTAGGGATGGGATGATTACTCTGGGACTGTTAGGCTACCTGTTTTATACCAATTGGCGTCTTACGCTATGTATTTTTGTATTTTTACCTGTAATTGGTGTATTGGTACGTAAAGCTTCAAAACGTATGCGAAAACTCTCATTACAGGTTCAAGATACGATGGGTGACGTGAACCACGTTGTTCAAGAGAGTATCAATGGTAATGCTGTAGTAAAAACTTTTGCTGGTGAAGAGTCTGAACAAGAACGGTTCTATAAGTCATCGGAAGAAAACTTAAAACGTGGTTTAAAAATGGTAATTGTACAAAACCTGAATAGCCCTGTGGTTCAGGTAGTAATGGCTTGTGCGATGGCCCTTATTGTATGGTTAGCTTTACGACCACAGATTTTAGGTAATACTAGTGCTGGTGAGTTCGTGGCTTACCTTACAGCTGCTGGTTTATTAGCAAAACCAGTAAAAAACTTAACTGACGTTAATGAAAAGTTACAACGTGGTTTAGCAGCAGCTCATTCTGTTTTTGAACTATTGGATTTGCCTGAAGAGCAAAATAATGGTCAGTTGAAACCTAAACTAAATGGTGCGATTCGTTTTGATCATGTGGCATTAAATTATGCTGATGGCGTACAGGCTATTAAAGATTTCTCTTTAGATATTCTTCCTGGTCAAACTGTAGCATTAGTTGGACGTTCAGGCGCTGGTAAAAGCTCATTAGTTAATATGTTGGTACGTTTCCAAGAAGTATCAAGTGGGCAAATTTACTTAGATGGTTTGCCAATTAATGACATTGAGCTTTCTTGT
Source organism: Acinetobacter sp. 1542444 (assembly GCF_000581835.1). Classification (NCBI taxonomy): domain Bacteria; kingdom Pseudomonadati; phylum Pseudomonadota; class Gammaproteobacteria; order Moraxellales; family Moraxellaceae; genus Acinetobacter; species Acinetobacter sp. 1542444. The sequence goes on from NZ_JEYA01000001.1 coordinate 458,484, forward strand.
CTGCGTACACAAATCGCAATGGTAAATCAGCAAGTTGTATTATTTAACCGTACTGTTCGTGAAAACATTGCGTATGGTCAGTTGCAAGGTGCCTCAGATGAGGAAATTCATGCTGCTGCAAAAGCTGCATATGCACATGACTTCATTACGAATTTACCAAATGGTTATGATACTGTTTTAGGGGCACAGGGCCTAAACTTATCCGGTGGTCAGCGTCAGCGAATTGCTATTGCTCGAGCAATTTTAAAGAATGCTCCAATATTAATTTTGGATGAGGCTACAAGTGCTCTTGATAATGAATCTGAACATTTTATTCAGCAAGCATTTGATGAAGCGATGCAAGACCGCACTACAATTGTCATTGCTCACCGTTTATCAACAATTGAGAATGCTGACCGTATTGTAGTGATGGATCAAGGACAAATTGTTGAACAAGGTACTCATCAAGAACTTCTCGCAAAACATGGTGCTTATTATCAATTACATCAGCGTAATTTCGAGGATAACTAAGCATGTCATTATCCCAGCTGATCCAGAATGCATGGAATAAACAATCGATTTGGTTGATTGCTTTACGTCCATTGTCTTGTTTGTATCGGGCTGGGTTTTTACTAAATCGTAATCTTTATAATTCAGGTTTTAAGCAAGTTTATAAAGCACCCGTACCAGTGATGGTTATAGGTAATATCACAGTAGGTGGAAGTGGAAAAACTCCCTTGCTCATACAACTGGTGAATTATCTACAGCAGCATAATGTAAAAGTAGGGGTAATTAGTCGGGGATATGGGGGTAATGGTCCTTTTCCAATGCTGGTTACCTCGGGCGGCCAAGTAGCTCAAGTGGGGGATGAACCAGCATTAATTGTTCAGGCTACAAGTGTACCAATGGCAGTAGGTCCTAATAGGCAGGCCGCAATAGAGTTATTGCTTGAGTCATCAGAAATAGATTTGATTATTAGTGATGATGGGTTGCAGCATTGGGCATTAGATCGACAGATCGAGTGGATTGTACTGGATCAAAATCGTGGTTTAGGGAATAAAAAACTATTACCTGAAGGCTATCTGCGGGAGCCTGTTGAGCGTTTAGAAACAGGAACAGTGATTGAGCATACTCATAAACCTGATACAGAATTAAACATGCATCTCGAGACAGGACAGCCATATTTACTTAACCCTTTATCTAATTCTAAAACAAGCTTTAGTCTTGAGAATAATTATCATGCTGTAGTTGGTATTGGTTTTCCTCAACGGTTTTATCAAACACTTAAAGATCTAGGGTTGAAGCAATTCCAAGAGCATGCATTTCGCGATCATCATGATTACACAATCAATGATTTAATTTTTAATGACGAGCTGCCACTTATTACAACTGAAAAAGATGCAGTTAAACTATTACCATTACTTGAAAAACATCCTGAATTTAAACAATCTATTTGGGTAGTTCCTGTTAAAGCTGTCCTGTCTACACAGTGTTATCAGGTTTTAAAAATGCAATTGCAAGAACTTGATATTCAATTATCTTAGGAAGAAAAAATGAAACACATCGTCATTCCAGCACGCTTCTCAAGTTCGCGTTTGCCAGGTAAACCATTGTTGCTTATTCATAACCGTCCTATGATTTTACGTGTAGTGGATCAGGCAAAAAAAGTCGAAGGTTTTGATGATTTGTGCGTGGCAACAGATGACGAACGTATTGCTGAGATCTGCCGTGCAGATGGAATTGATGTAGTTCTTACCAGTGCTGATCATCCTTCGGGTACAGACCGTTTAAGTGAGGTGGCTCGCATTAAGGGTTGGGATGCAGACGATATTATTGTAAATGTTCAAGGTGATGAACCTTTATTGCCAGCTCAACTTGTTCAGCAAGTTGCAAAACTTTTGGTTGATAAACCAAATTGTTCAATGTCGACGTTGTGTGAGCCGATTCATACTTTAGATGAGTTCCAGCGTGACAGTATTGTAAAAGTAGTCATGTCTAAACAAAATGAAGCCTTATATTTTAGTAGGGCTACCATTCCTTATGATCGAGATGGGGCTAAGCATGATGAACCGACTTTACATTCACAAGCATTTCGTCATTTAGGTTTATATGCTTATCGAGTGAACTTATTACAAGAATACGTAACATGGGATATGGGGAAGCTTGAAAAGTTGGAGAGCCTTGAACAATTACGTGTTTTGGAAAATGGTCATCGAATTGCAATTGCTGTAGCCGAAGCCAATTTGCCACCAGGTGTGGACACTCAAGCTGATCTTGATCGCTTAAATAGTATGCCTGTTGAATCTTTTGAATAAGCGTTAATTTTTAATGAATCCGAATGTAACTTCAAAGGTTTATCCTTGGCAGCAAACAACATGGGACACCTTGACAACAAGGTTTCCCAATATTGGACATGGTCTCTTATTTTACGGTAAGCAAGGTTGTGGAAAACATGCTTTTGCTAAGCAGTTTTTGGCATGGGTACTTTGTTTAAATAAGCAGCCGCAGGGCCCTTGTGGTGAATGTAGTAGTTGCCAATGGTTAAAATCAGACACTCATCCCAATTATGTTCATATCACAACGGATGAAGAAAATAAAAAACAGAATGCAAAAATTAAAATAGAAAAGATCCGTGACTTACTACCTTTCGTACAACAAACGGGAGAAGGTTGGCGCGTTATTGTGATTGAGCCTGCAGAAGCACTTAATTTGGCATCTTCAAATGCTTTGCTAAAGACTTTAGAAGAACCAGGCGAGCGTGTTGTTTTACTTTTATTAGCTGATCACTATCTTAAACTACCGGCCACTATTCGTAGCCGATTGCAACATTTCGCTTTAGATCGTATTTCATATGAACAAGCTACTTCTTATTTGAATGAGCATTTATCTGAACTTGCGGAAGTGCAGCCTGATTTACTGCTTGGCTTATCTAATGATATGCCTTTACAAGCAATAGAAATTGCTCAAAGTGACTGGTTTGCGAAAAGGCAAGTTTTCTTAAATGATTGGCTTAAAATTGTTGCTCAAAAAAATATGCCTTTATTTTTCTCAGGCAAATGGCAAAAAGAATTAAGTTTTAATGATTTTATAATGCTTTTTGAATACTTGTTGGGTGATTTAATTTGTGTCAAGCTAAACCAACCACAGAAAAATACTGATTTAGATTTTGATCAGTTAAGCCCATATTATGATTTAGAAAGCTTATTTAATATTTATAGTGAATTACAGCAAGCAAAAAAGCTTGTTGAACAAAATGTACAAAGCCAACTTATTATTGATCAATTATTTATAACGTTAATGAATATTTAAGGGGAAAACTATGCAGCCGCAAATGGGGGGGATTATTCAGGTAAATATTCCTGATAAAGCTACTTTGCAAGCAAGCTATATGGGATATGTGCAAGGTGGAGGCCTATTCGTACCATCAAAACAAAAGGTAAAGATGGGACAAGAAATTTTCATTTTAGCGACGTTGCCTGAGCAGTCTCAAAAAATTCCTCTAACAGGCAAAGTAATCTGGATCTCCCATAAGCAAAGTGGATTTAAACCTCAAGGTTTTGCTATTCAGTTAAGCGGAGATAAGGGAATTTACTATAAAACTGAGGCAGAACGAGTTTTGGCTGGTAGTATGTCTCTAGACCGTCCAAGTTATACGATGTAATTAAATAGGAAAGAAAAGTGTTTGTTGATACGCATTGCCATTTAACGATGTTAGATTTAACGCCTTATAACGGTGATCTGGACCTTGCGCTTGCAGCGGCGCGAGCAGAAGGAGTGTCTAAGTTTATGGCAATTTCCGTTGATCTCGATGACCATATTGCATTGGCTGAAATTGCAAATAAACATGCAGATGTTGGTTATACGGTAGGTGTACACCCTTGTGAGGATGTGGGCACAATGGCACGTGCAACAACAGAGTATTTGGTTGAATTGGCTCAATCAGAAAAAGTATGGGCTTTAGGTGAAACTGGACTGGACTATTATCACAGTACTGATTTTATTGAAGAGCAAAAAGCATGTTTTGCAAGACATATCCAAGCTTCAAAAATTGTAAAAAAACCAGTTGTCGTTCATACCCGATTAGCAAAGCATGATACGGTAGATATTATCCGTGCTGAACACTCAACACATGGGATTCTGCATTGTTTTACTGAAGATTGGGAAACTGCTAAAGCTGTGCTTGATTGTGGTTATTACATTTCTTTTTCCGGTATTGTGTCATTTAAGAATGCACAGGATTTGCGCGATGTAGCTAAACAGGTTCCACTAGATCGCCTTTTAATTGAAACAGATAGCCCGTATTTAGCACCTGTCCCATATCGTGGTAAAACAAATGAACCAAAATATGTGCCTTATGTAGCCAAAGCGCTCAGTGATGTATATGATAAATCGGTTGAGGAAATTGCAATGATCACCTCACAAAATTTTGAGAACTTGCTAAAAGCGATTTAGGTTATAGAAACTATATAAGAGAGTAATTGCGTGAAGATGGATCGTCAGGCTCAGTTCCGAGCAAGAGAAGTATTAATATTTCAGGTTGCGGAACAATTATTGCTAGAAAATGGCGAAGCCGGAATGACACTCGATGTCTTGGCTGCTGAGCTTGATTTAGCAAAAGGAACTTTGTATAAACACTTTCAAAGTAAAGATGAGTTGTACATGCTGTTGATTATTCGTAATGAGCGTATGTTACTTGAAATGGTTCAAGATACTGAGAAAGCCTTTCCGGAACATTTAGCCTTTTTCATGTTGCATCATTTACATCATCCTGAGCGAACAGTTTTATTCCATCAAATTGAGGAAAAACTCTCAATCACTGCTCAAGGCGTACATCATCTTTTTCACGAACTTTATCAGGTGCGTAAACAGAGATTGCGAATTATCATTCGCATGACAGACCACTACCTAGAATCTATTCAAAGCAATATGCCTACACGAGATTATCTTGCTTCTATTTGGTCATTAACTCATGGTGCGGCAGCTATTCTCAATTCAAGTTTTTATCAACGATATTTAGGTTCAAGAGACACTTTAAGAGTGGCTTATATTGATCAGGCTTTAGCCTTACCTAAACAAGCTGTTGAGCAATATGCTTAGGTCGATATGAAATCTCAATCACCACTTAAATCCCAAAAAGGTTTTACTCTCATAGAAGTGATGGTGGTGATTGTTATTATGACGATTATGACCTCTCTAGTTGTACTCAACATAGGTGGGGTTGACCAAAAGAAAGCGATGCAAGCAAGAGAGTTATTTTTGCTTGATATGCATAAGATTAGTAAAGAGTCGCTTGATCAGTCTCGTGTTTTAGCTTTATCTACTATCAGTGAAACAGATGTTTCACCATTTTCTTATGAATTGTATGAGTATCACGATCAGAGTAAATTACAGGTCCAAGATTTAAAAAATCGCTGGCAGAAATATTCTGAGTTTAATACACGTCAGTTGCCTAAACATGTATCGTTTACAATACAACCTTTAGATGAGCAAAACTATTCAAAAGCTACGAATACCGATTTAATTGGAGGGCAGGCTCCCCAGTTAATCTGGTTCGGTAACGGTGAAGCTAAAACTGTGAAAATACAGTTTTACTTTGAACAAAAACCAATTGGTTCAGAAATACAAATTGATCATTTGGGTAAAATAAATGAAATCTAAAGGCTTTACTCTATTAGAAGTAATGGTTGCTTTAGCAATTTTTGCAGTAGCGGCTGTCGCATTAACTAAAGTAGCCATGCAATATACTCAATCTACCTCAAATGCAATTCTTAGAACCAAAGCTCAGTTTGTAGCAATGAATGAAATTGCTTTAATGGAGATAAATCAGGAATGGCTTGAAGGTACTCAAAGTAAGCAAGTTACTTCTCAAGGCGAAACATGGCAGATTGACAAATCTGCACAATCTACAATTAGCCCGAATGTTCAGAAAGTAGATTTACAAATTAGCTTATATGATTCAGATAAGGGCAAAGTTCAAAATGGTATTACTCACTTGGTATTTTTTAATTATCCAATGAAAGCAAAATAATGATAAAGAATAAAAGTTTTCGCTCTCCAAGCTCAGCTTCACGTCTTGCGGTACGATCGGAGCAGATGATGAGGGGTTACTCCGAGCAAAGCTCTTCGTCTTGCACTCAGACAAAGCATTGCTTTAAAGACTCTCACACTCGAAACATAGTTTCTCATCTTGCGACACGATCGAGCAGTGCTCGATTAACTCGTGCCTCAGGATTTACTTTAGTTGAGCTTTTAGTTTCAATTGCAATTTTTGCTATTTTATCTTTGTTGGGTTGGAAGGTTTTTGACTATTTATTAAAAGTTCGCGATCGTAATACTCAACATGAAGTGCAGCTATTTGAATTACAAGATGCTTATCAACAAGTTTTGCGTGATACATTGCAAATTATACCTTTATCAGCCAATCAAGGCGGGCAATTACGTCCAGCTTTAGAGATTGATAATCAAGTTCTCCGCTTTAGTAAGGCGGGTGTTACTGATCCATTAAAGCAAGGATTATCACCTTTTGAGCGTATCGAATATCGATATGATCCTGATCAAAAAAAGCTTTATCGCCTTAAATATAGTAACTTAAATACTTCAAATAGAGAGCAACCCTTATCAAGTACGCTGTTGAGCCAAGTTGAACAATTTCAAATTATGGTTTTGACACCTCAAGAAGTAACAAAGTGGCCTGAAGTTAATATTGACCCTACAAAACCTGATGAATTTAGGAAGTTGCCAAAAGGAATAAAAATGCAACTCACGGTTGCAGGTGTAAATTATGAGTGGATTTATAGCTTAAACCAAGGTGACTTATCGCTCTCCAAACAGGGAGGTCAATAAATGTTACTCTATAAAAAAAATCAGCAAGGTGTAGCGTTACTCACAATTTTGATAATGGTTGCTTTGGCTACAATTTTAGCTGCCTCTATCGCAAAGCATCAAACTAATACGATGGAAAATACGGGTTATTTGATGCGTCAAAATCAGTCATTACTCTATGCAAAAAGTGCAGAAGCTTTTTTTTCTGAATTATTAATTCAAGATGCAAATAATGCTGGTGGTATCGATCATTTAAAGGAAAGTTGGGCTCAGCCAATGCCACCTTTTCCAATAGAAGATGGAGTTGTATCGGGGCGCTTACTAGATGAGTCAGGAAAATTTAATCTAAACAATTTAACGACCAATGAAGGCAAGGTAAACGAAGCTGCTAAAAATTGGTTTGAGCGATTGCTTGTGCGTGTAGGATTGCCAGCAGAGTTAAGTCAAGCAGTTATTGATTGGCAAGATCCAGATGACGAACCATCTGGACCTATGGGGGCAGAAAGTAATTATTATGAAGGCCTTGATCCTGGTTATTTGGCTTCAAATGCTAAATTTCATCGTATAGAAGAGTTGAAATTGGTAAGAGGTTTTGAAGGCAAGAAATATGATTTAATTGCACCATATATTTCTGCATTACCTGAAAATACAAAAGTGAATGTTAATACCGCATCACCATTAGTATTAGCGAGTATTGATCAAAAATTAGATTTAGGGACTATAGAAAAAGAACTTCAATTACGTCAACAGAATTTAAAGTTCTTTCAAAATATTGATGAATTATGGCAATTGAATGCTTTTTCAGCAGTTGATGCGCAAAAGAAAACTGAAGTTAGTAGTCTTTTAGATGTGAAGTCGAACTTTTTTCAAGCACAAATTGAGGTTGTGTTGAATAATAGGAAAAGACAGTTTACAAGTGCCTTAATGCGCAGTGATAAGCAGGTTTATATATATTCTAGAAATATGGTGCCTTTTAACTAATTGAAAATTTATGATTTATTTACTTTGGATGTTTTTGAAGTTTGTAATTATAAATTTTTCTCAACTTAAACTTTAAAGTAAATATAAACTTTCTATATGTGTATCTCCAATGTTTCTTCATCAGTCTTATCATACTTTTTGCTAATTGTTTCTAATTGAAAAGTGGTGCGAAATTTTCGTCTTTTGCTTTATAATAATGTTCTTAGAAGGAATGATCGATTTGGCACATGTTAATTCGTAAGTTATTTAAGTTTGAAAATGCACATGTTGTACGTAACTGTACATCGGATCGTTGTAAGCGATCAATTCATGGACATAGCTATAAAGTTGAGTTATTGCTTAAAGCTTCGAAATTAGATCATGGGCAAATGGTTTATGATTTTGGACTCCTAAAAGGAGTAATAAAAGACCTATTCGACAGCTTTGATCACGCAATCTGTTTTTGGGAAAAAGATGATTCTCAATATATTGATGCATGCCAGACTTTTAGTGCTCGTTGGATTTCTTTACCTGTTTCACCGTCGGCTGAACAGTTTTCACGTATTTTCTTTTATCTAGCTCAGCAAGTTTTACAATCAACAGTCACTCAAAATGGGGAAGGTGATGTTGAAGTATATTCTGTTATTGTTCATGAGACTGATACTGGATATGCTCAGAGCTTTATTGAAGATATTCAAAACGAACAAATGGGTATTTTAAGTCTTGATGGAATTGTTTTTTCAGAACAAATTCAGATAGAGTGGGCAAATCCACAAATGTATGAAGACTTGAAAAAAGGGATTAAATTTAATAATCCTCAAGTTGATTTGCAAGTCGAAGTATAAATCGAATTACTTATTTTATTTGTAGAATTGAAAATTGATCTAGGATGACATTAATGCAATTAACTGAGCAACAGCAAGATAAACTCAGTAAAGTTCAATTAGAAGAAAGTTGGAAAAGATCTTTAGCACCTTTTCTATTAAGTCCTCAGATGGATAGTTTGCGCGATTTCTTATTTCAACAGAAACAAGCTCAGAAAATAATATATCCGCCTAGTAAACAGATCTTTAATGCTTTAAATACCACACCACTGGCTGATGTGAAAGTTGTGATTTTAGGGCAAGACCCATATCACGGGCCAAACCAAGCGAATGGATTAAGTTTCTCTGTTCAAAAAGGTATTGCATTACCACCATCTTTGCGCAATATTTTTCATGAATTACATACAGATTTGGGTATTCCAGCTCCTCGCCATGGTGACTTAACAAAATGGGCTACGCAAGGCGTACTTTTACTCAATAGTGTGCTTACGGTTGAAGCTGGACAGCCAACCTCACATCAAAAGCAAGGTTGGGAAGCATTTACTGATGAAGTTATTGATGTTCTAAATGAACAGAGACAACATATAGTATTTATTTTGTGGGGTGCTTATGCACAGCGCAAAGGACAACGTATAAATAGAGATAAACACTTGGTTTTAACAGCCGCACATCCATCACCTCTTGCTGCAAATAGAGGGGGATTTTTTGGATGCAAAGTGTTTTCAAAAACAAATCAATATTTGAAACAACATGGCATTGAGCCCATAGACTGGCAATTGGACGCATGATGAACTCTCCCAATGTAAATAACTATCACCCGGACTTGGTGGTTGAAGAAGCAAAAAACGGCTGGCGTATAGTACGTTTGAATCGTCCTAAATCGTTACATGCTTTAGACGAATCAATCGTAACGGCATTATTGCGTGTATTTGAAGATTTCCGTGACGATGAACAGGTTAAAGCAATTTGGTTAGACTCAACTACACCAAAAGCTTTTTGTGCAGGTGGTGATGTTAGAAAATTACGCCAACTTGTTATAAATCAAGAAGTCGATACCGCAAATAAGTTCTTCCAGCAGGAATATGCTTTAGATTTACTTTTACATAATTATGCTAAACCGGTTGTGGTTTGGGGAGAAGGTTATGTAATGGGCGGTGGTTTAGGCTTGTTTATGGCTGCACCATTCCGTCTAGTGACGCCATATTCACGTTTAGCAATGCCTGAAATTAATATTGGTTTATATCCTGATGTTGGTGCGAGCCGTTTCTTGGCAGATCGTGGTCCAATAGGTTTGTTTACGGGTTTAACTGGTTCAATTATGACTGCTGCTGGGGCGTATAGCATCGGTTGGGCAACACATATTTGTGAAGCTCAGCGTGATAATGTTTTGCAAAAAGTTTTAAATATTAACTGGGCTCATTATCCTGCAGGGGATTTCCGAGCAATTGATGATACTTTAAATAGTTTGCACCGTCCTGTTGCGGCAGGGCCATTGCAAAACTCACTTGATGTAATTCATAGCGTTTGCCGTGGTTTTAATTTTGAACAAGACTATCAAGCTATTGTTAGCTTGCGTGATGCGAGCAGTGATTGGTTACGTCAAGCGAGTGAGAATTTGCAAAAAGGATCTCCTAGTACCGCGGCAATTACTTGGTTACTGTGGCAATGGGGCAAACAAATTCACTCATGGGATGAGGTCTTTGATCTAGAGGCTCAGATTTCTGAGTGGAAAATCCGTCATCCTGACTTTGTGGAAGGTGTTCGCGCACGCTTAGTTGATAAAGATTTATCACCTGAATGGAAACCATGTGACGATCTAAGCTTGAGAGGTATATTGGCTGATTGTCCACCAGTAACTTCAATTGATAGCTGGAATGCCTTACTTAGACAACACGGTGTGATCACCTAAAATAAATGACTGAATATAGTGATGAATACTGGATGCAGCTTGCTTACGAGCAAGCTGAATTAGCCGCCCAGCAGGGTGAGATACCTGTTGGAGCGGTTCTGGTGAGCCAAAATCGAGTAATTGGATCTGGTTATAATGCTCCAATTACTTTATTAGATCCAACTGCACATGCAGAAATTCAAGCTATCCGTGCAGCATGTTCCTCTTTAGAAAATTATCGATTACCTGAAGATACGACTTTATATGTCACTCTTGAGCCATGTACTATGTGTGTAGGTGCGCTCGTACATGCAAGAATTAAACATGTGGTTTTTGGTACGCCAGAACCTAAAGCAGGCTCTTTGGTGAGTGCGCGTCAGTTATTACAGCAAGGTTATTATAATCATAGGTTTACATTTCAGAATGGCTGTCTACAAGAAAAATGTGCACAACAGCTTAGCCATTTTTTTAAACAAAGACGTGAGCAAAAGAAACAAGAGAAACAACAAAAAACGTCCTTAAATGATTAAAAATTAACATACTCTTATGGCAAACTAACGCGGTTTTAATGTCATGATTCTATTTAATAAGGACGATCCAATGCGTAATGTAATTACCGTAGAAAAAGAATTTAATGCTCCTCTTACTGATGTATTTAATTTGCTCTCTAAGCATTCAACTTACAATACTGCTTTTGCACCTTTACAGGTTGTGCGTGTTAAAGACTCCGCAGATTCTAAAAGACCTGATGGTTTAGGCTCAATTCGACGTATGGGATTTGGTCCAATTAAGCCACTTAAAGAAGAAATTACATTGTTGGAAGAAAATAAAAGTATTGAGTATAAATTAATAGACAATCCTTTGATTAAACACCATTTAGGTAGAATCGAGTTTTCTGAGATTACTCCATACATTACCTTAGTTACATACCGCATCGAGTTAACGGCAAAAGCGCCAGTGGTTAGTAAATTAATCCTTGCACAGTTAAAACTAGCCATTACACTAGGCTTTTCGAGATTAGCTAAAGCATTTGCTTCTTAGTGAGAGTTCAATGACAGTTCAAATTATTACTATTGATGGTCCGAGTGGTTCGGGTAAAGGAACATTGGCCGCAAAACTTGCAGCACATTATCAATATCATTTACTTGATTCGGGTGCCTTATATCGTTTGTTAGGGTTGTCATTACATAAACACGATTTATTAGAGAAATTAGACAGTCAGCTTGATGAATGTATTCAATATGCACGTCAACTGGACATTAAATTTGAAACGTCTACCTCAGGGATTTTGGTCTTCTTGGATGGAGAAGATGTATCTCAAACAATCCGTACAGAGCGAGTTGGTGAGTACGCATCAAAAGTTGCAGTGGTTCCAGAGCTTAGACAAGCACTATTTGAAAGACAAAGAGCTTTTGCGCAAAGTCCTGGTTTAGTTGCAGATGGCCGTGATATGGCAACATCTATCTTTCCAGAAGCCCATGCCAAAATTTATCTGACAGCTTCGGCTGAGTCACGTGCTGAGCGAAGAGTAAAACAGTTGCAGGGTATGGGGCTAGATGCTAAAATAAACGACATTTTAGCTAATATACAGGCACGAGACAAAAGAGATACGGAGCGAGAAGTTGCTCCGCTCAAGCCAGCCGAAGATGCTTATATCATTGATAGTTCGGAATTAACGATCGATCAGGTATTTAAGTTGATGGTTGATTATGTCGATAGCCGTACCATTTAGCAAATAGAATTGTCAGTTGACGCATAGCTTGATCAGTCTATAAAGACTATGTTGATACTTAACTAAACCGGCCTTGTCTGATCCAAGACCGCTGAATTTATCAGGTATATCATGACCGAATCTTTTGCAGCCCTCTTTGAAGAAAGTGAATTAAACCTCAACGTTGAAAAGGGTGCAGTCATCCAAGGTGTTGTTGTAAACATCGATAGCGACTGGGTAACTGTTGACACTGGCCTAAAGTCTGAAGGCATTGTTGACCGTGCTGAATTTTTAAATGAACAACGTGAACTTGAAGTTCAGGTTGGTGATACTGTTGACGTAGTTGTTGAAGCTCTTGACAACGGTATGGGCCAAACAGTTTTATCACGTGAAAAAGCTAAGCGTGCTGAAACTTGGACTAAACTTGAAAAAATCTTTGAAGATGGCGAAATCGTTACTGGTGTTATCTCTGGTAAAGTTAAAGGCGGTTTCACTGTTGACATCGGTCCTGTTCGTGCATTCTTACCAGGTTCATTAGTTGACACTCGTCCTATCCGTGACACTACTCACCTTGAAGGTAAAGAGTTAGAGTTCAAAGTAATTAAACTTGATGCTAAACGTAATAACGTTGTTGTATCTCGTCGTGCTGTTATGGAAGCTGAATCTTCTGCTGACCGTGAAGCATTACTTGCTCAACTTGAAGAAGGTCAAACAGTTACAGGTACAATCAAAAACCTTACTGATTACGGTGCATTCGTTGATCTTGGCGGTATTGATGGTCTTCTACATATCACAGATATGGCTTGGAAGCGGATCAAGCACCCTTCAGAAGTTGTTGAAGTTGGTCAAGAAGTTACTGTTAAAGTACTTAAATTTGACCGTGAACGTAACCGCGTATCTTTAGGCCTTAAACAATTAGGCGAAGATCCATGGTTAGCGATCATGAGCCGTTACCCTAAAGGTTCTATCGTTAAAGCTCGCGTAACTAACTTAACTGACTACGGTTGTTTCGCTGAAATCGCTGAAGGCGTTGAAGGTTTAGTTCACGTTTCTGAAATGGACCACACTAACAAAAACATCCACCCATCTAAAGTTGTTCAGATTGGTGATGAAGTTGATGTTATGGTTCTTGAAGTTGATGAAGAACGTCGTCGTATTAGCCTTGGTATCAAACAAACTCGTGCTAACCCATGGGAAGAGTTTGCTAAAGCTCATGAGAAAGGCGAAAAAGTATCTGGTACTATCAAGTCTATCACTGACTTTGGTATCTTCATTGGCTTGAACGGCGGTATCGACGGTTTAGTACACTTGTCTGATATTTCTTGGAACGAGCAAGGTGAAGAAGCTATTCGTCGTTACAAGAAAGGTGACACTGTTGAAGCTGTTATCTTGTCTGTAGACGCTGAAGGTAACCGTATCAGCCTTGGTATCAAGCAATTGAACAGCGATCCGTTCAATGACTTCTTAGCTGCTAACGAACGTGGTGCTTTAGTTAAAGGTACTGTAACTGCAGTTGATGCTCGTGGCGCAACTGTTAAGTTAGCTGACGAAGTTGAAGCAACTCTTAAAGCTTCTGAAATCAACCGTGACCGCGTAGAAGATGCGACTAAATTCTTAGAAGTTGGTCAAGAAGTTGAAGCGAAGATCATCAACGTTGATCGTAAATCTCGCTCTATCAACTTGTCTATCAAAGCGAAAGACGAAGCTGAAGAGAAAGAAGCAGTTGCTAGCTTGCGTACAGCAACTACAAGTCAAGACAATGGTCCTAAGACTATTGGTGACTTGATCAAAGCACAAATGAAGTAATAAGTTAACAAAGTACAGTTTCATGTAACGGAATTGTACTTTTTATACAAATTACTGTAAACGGTAGCCTAGTATTCAACATACTGCGCTACCGTTTTGTATTTAAACAGGTTATTATCGAACGACATAGAGTAGCAATAAATAACGAGGTCGTAGATGACTACTGAAGCTCTTAATAAGTCTGATTTGATTGAACGCATTGCGCTAAAAAACCCACACTTAGCTGAACCTTTGGTGGAAGAGGCGGTTAAAATTATGATTGATCAAATGATAGAAGCCCTATCAACTGATAATCGAATTGAAATCCGTGGTTTTGGTAGCTTTGCTTTACACCACCGTGATCCAAGAGTTGGTCGCAATCCTAAAACAGGAAAATCAGTTGAAGTTGCAGCTAAAGCTGTTCCACATTTTAAACCCGGAAAAGCCCTTCGTGATGCTGTAAACGAATCTGGGAAATAAATAAAATTTATAAGTCGGGGTGCCTATGCGTTATATTTTAATTGCATTGCTTATTGTTGTATTTGGCTATTCTTTAGCACTTGTTTTGCAGAATCCAACAGAACTTTCTGTTGATTTGTTATTTACCCAAGTTCCAGCTATGCGTTTAGGCTTATTATTGCTACTCACATTGGTACTAGGAACTGTGGTTGGTCTTTTATTAGGTGTGCAAGTTTTCAGAGTATTCCAAAAAGGTTGGGAAATTAAACGCCTGCGTAAAGATATTGACCATTTAAGAAAAGAACAAATCCAAAGTGCTCAATTAGCAGCAGCTGAAGCAGCTGCAAATGTAAGACATGAAAAAACCGTTGTAGATATTTATCCGCAAGATAAAAATTCTACTCCGCTATAATCCCCGTACTACTCTTTATTGATGAGTAAAGAGTAGTATCTCTCTAAATTTTATCTCTTCTTTTATTCTTCTAAATATAAACGCTTTTGTTCTTATCGCTTTAATTTTGGAAAGCAGTTCTCTACATTCCTTTATTCCTTCATGAGTTGTCTATTATAATAACGCTGATTTTATATGATGGAAGAAAGTCTCTTGAGTATCATTGTTGCGTTAGATGCAAAAAGCCAATATGACGCTTTAAAAATTGTTGAACAGCTTGACCCTGCTTTATGCCGCGTAAAAGTAGGTAAAGAGCTTTTTACTCATGAAGGCCCATCTGTTGTAAAAAAACTGCAAGAACAAAATTTTGAAGTTTTTCTTGATCTTAAATTTCATGATATTCCAAATACTACAGCTCAAGCAGTATGTGCAGCGGCTGATTTAGGTGTATGGATGGTAAATGTTCACGCTTCAGGTGGCCGTAAAATGATGGAAACTTGTGTGGAACGTTTAAAAGCAGGTAACTATCAAACCCAACTTATTGCTGTGACAGTACTCACATCAATGGGTCGTGAAGATTTAAAAGATATTGGTTTAGATGTTGAACCTGTAGAGCATGTAAAGCGCTTGGCTAATTTAACGAAAGAAAGTGGCTTGGATGGGGGGGTTTGTTCAGCTCAAGAAGCTAAGATTCTTCGTGAATTAATTGGGCAAGACTTCTCTTTAGTAACACCTGGTATTCGTCCAGAAGGTTCTAATGCAGACGACCAAAAACGTATTGTAACTCCAAAGCAAGCTATGCTTGATGGCTCTACGCATCTGGTAATTGGTCGACCGATTACTAAAGCAGAAAAGCCAACAGAAATGTTGAAATCTATTCTTGCTTCGATTGCCTAAAAATTTAGGAATAAGCTAATTAATAACGGGGCGAGTAGGCTTAATAATAAGCCGCTCATCATGGCATGTGGTACATAATGTGTACCACATGACTGTTTTACCATTGCTAAGGTAACATCCATGGAGGTTGCACCCGCACTTGAGATAGCAGGGCGTGGAAAACGCCAACCCATGGTATACATTAGAAAAATAGCAACAATTTCTCTAAATAAGTCGGTTAATAAGGCGATTCCACCCAACTCTGCCGAATGTAATTGCGTAAATAAAATCCCCGACATTGAATACCAGCCATAGCCTTGTGCTAAAGCTAAAGTTTCATTAAGTGTAAAATGCTTGTTGAGCAAATAGTAATTCAAAAGGCCTGCTATACATGACCCTATAAAAGCGGCTAAGGGTACAATTAAAATTTTCCAGCTTAACCATGTGCGGTTAAAGTGGGTGAAGGCAAGTTCGATACCAATTAAAAAAATAAAAAGTAATAACAAATACCAGCTATTAAATGCGATATGTGAGGTGAATTGAGTAATGATAGCGCCGAATAAAACACCGACACCTAGTGCAAGAAAAGCCTTCGCAATATTCTTTAAAGCATTTACAAAAAGTTGTAGGGAAATTTTGCCTTTAACACTTTGTTTATCAAAAATTGTATAAGCAAATAAACACGTAAAGAACGAACCAAAAGAAGTGGTAAGAGCAATGATAATAGCGGGTGGGAGTATGGCAGAAGGATTCTCGATTTGATCAAGTGCCAAGGTTAATTCAAAAGCTACACTAGCTAAAAGAATATAAGAAAAATAGGGCAGTATTTTAAATATAAATTGTTGGATATTTAGAGATAGTTTGGGTGCTAGGAAATAACCGAAAGCCAGTGCTAAAAAAATTTGAATGATGAGATAAAAAGATTGCATATAATAGGTAGATTGTTATCAACCTACCTATTATGTCTTGAACCTTTTAAGCTGCATAGCTCTGTGAGCTTTTATTTAAAAGTAAGTAGTCTTTGGGCTTAACTTTACGTGTTTCTAACCAATACTTCCATGTGTAAGTTGGCCATAGTGAAAAGTTCTTTCCATCGGCAGATTGATACCAACTACTACAGCCGCCAGCTTGCCATACGGTTCCTTGCAGCTGCTTTTGGACACGTTCGTTAAAGGGGTCTTGAATTTCAGGCTTGATCTCAATTGCTTTTTGACCAGATTTTTCTACAAGTTGAATAAGCTGTAAAATATAATTCACTTGAGATTCAATCATAAAAATAATCGAATTATGACCTAGAACTGTATTAGGACCTACCAATTGGAATAGGTTGGGAAAGTTTTTAGTCATAATGCCGTAATAGCTTTCAGCACCATCTTTCCATGCTTGTTTTAACTCGATTTGATTACGTCCGATACATGTGAAATGTTTTAAATAAATACGTGGGTCAGTAATAAAACCTGTACCGTAAATTAAACAATCAATAGGTCGTTCTTGACCATCTTTAGTAACAATACTGTTTTCTTTAATCTCTTGAATGCTATCGGTTACTAGCTCAACATTTTTTCGGTTAAAGGTAGGAAAGTATTTATTTGAGATAAGAATACGTTTACATCCCATAACGAAGTCAGGTGTGAGTTTTTTTGCTAACTCTTTGTCTTTAACTTGTAAACGGATGAATGCTTCTGCCAATTTTTGGCCATACTTCATGATTTGAGGTTGAACAATGGGTACAACGCGAGATTCATTACTCCAGTAAAGACGACTACGATGAATCTGGCGATAAATATTAGAAGATTTGAATAATGCTTTACTTAAGCTTGAATATTTGCGCTCATCTCGTGGTATTACCCATGCAGCTGTTCTTTGAAATACATAGAGCTGTTTAACATCTTTGGCTATTTCAGGAATATATTGAATTGCGCTACCACCTGTACCAATAGATGCAACTGACTTTCCGTTTAAATCATAGTCATGTTCCCATTTTGAGGAATGAAATACTTTTCCTTTAAATTTTTCAATCCCTTTGATAGGAGGAATTTGTGGGATGTGTAAGGGACCAGATGCAAAAACTACAAATTGAGCTTCTATAGAAGGTTGCTCATTAAAATCTAGAGTCCAGACATGAAGTGTTTCATCATATTGGACATGAGTTACGTCATGGTTAAACTTACAGTAATCTTTAATTTTATATTTCTGTGTAATGTCTTGAATATAATTAAAGATCTCTGGTCCCTCTGCATAGCGTTTTGTCCAATCTGTTTTTGGTGCAAAAGACAATGAATACATATGAGATTGAACATCACATGCTGCACCTGGATAACGATTTTCTCGCCAAGTTCCACCGACATCATTTGATTTTTCTAAAATAACAAAGTCTTGCTGTTGATTTTGTAGTAAACGGATTGCCATTGCTAGGCCACCAAAGCCAGCACCAATAATAGCAATTTTAGTTTTTTGAATAGCATCTTGCTTTGCGTTTAGCATTGGAAACCCTGCATAAGCTGAAAAGAGGATTGCACGCAAGACTAACGTTTTTTAATCAGTTTAAACATGATTGTATCGACGTGAAAATTGATAGATTCGGCAATTAATTTTCTTGCTTCTTTATAGTAAAACATTTCAGTCTAGGGAAATTGATAGAAGAATGAAACGGTCGATACTTGGTTTAATCTATTTAATTCAAGGAATGCGCAATGCTGGCATTGATGTCGACTCACGTTTGGCCGATATAGGTAGTAAAGTCGATGCTTTAGACCCGACTTCCACAATTCATGATCGTCTTGAATGGGACATTCAACAAATAATTAGTAAAAATGTAGAGCCTGAAAAGGGTTTATTTATTGGACAGCATTACGCTTTAGCGGGTTACGGCCCATTGCTTATGCTACTTGTCACAAGTAATGATATTCAAACTGCTTTAAATAAGGGTATAAAATATCAAAAGCTTACGCATTTATTTGGTAGCTTAGCTTTATACGAAACTGATGAGCGGACGATTTTAAATTATTTGCCTGTTGATTTAAAAACGGAAATTGGCCAGTTACGGGCACAATGTGAAATCTCTGGAACTTATAAATTTATTCAAGATATTTATACGATGATGGGATTACAAATGCCTACGATGCGTATAGAACTTCCATTTGAAAAACCTACTGATATAGATACTTTGTCATGTTATTTTGCCTATTATGGCGAAGATGTGCATTTTAATGGTAAATATGCTGCATTTAGCCTAAGTAAGGATGTACTTGAAATCAAGATTCCTTCTGCCGATATCATCACACATCGTATTTATGAATCAAAATGTATTGAAGAAATAACAAGATTAAATCAACAAGATCATCAAACTCCACATATCATACAATGTGTGCAAGATTATCTTGAACTGCAACAAGGAATTATCCCGAGCATGGCGGAAACAGCTTTTGCATTGAAAATGCCTGAAAGGACATTAAGGCATCAACTGCAACAGCTAAATACGAGTTATAAGCAAATTCGTGAACAAATTATCAAGAATAAGGCATTGAAGCTTATGGAATATAGGGAATACTCAATAGAAGTTGTTGCCGAATTACTCGGCTATTCTGAACCGGCGGCATTTAATCATGCATTTAAACGATGGTTTGGACAGAGTCCTCGACAATATGCAAAAGAGTCATCGTCGTAACTCTTGATGCTAAAAGCTAATGTGGTTGAACAAAATGTTCGCTATACTCTCATCAGTTAAAATTGAAATAAAACGATATGTTAAATTTAAAATCTTCTCATAGTACTGCATTCACACCTTCTTCCCCAGCAGAACGCTATGCTGAGGCTTTAGCTTCAGGTCAATTTATGGCAGATGAAGCGCAAGCACAGGCAGTGCAAGAATTAGATCGCGTATGGAAAGAACTTTTAAACCGTTATAAAGCCTCAAAAAAAGCTTTCCGTCGTTTTCGTCGCCAAACTTCACCTAAAGGTGTATATATGTGGGGCGGAGTAGGCCGTGGAAAAACTTGGCTGATGGATCAATTTTATGAATCTGTGCCATTTCGCCGTAAAACGCGTATGCATTTTCATCATTTCATGCAACATGTTCATAAAGAACTAAATAAGCTTTCAGGCCAACGTAATCCACTTGAAATCGTAGCTGACCAAATCTATAAAGATGCTGTCGTTATCTGTTTTGATGAGTTCTTTGTATCAAACGTAACAGATGCAATGATCTTAAGCGATTTATTCCAAAAATTATTTGTTCGTGGTGTGACATTAATTGCAACATCAAACATTGCACCAGATGGCTTATATAAAAACGGTATTCACCGTGATCGTTTCTTGCCAACCATTGAAATGGTTAAAAAGAATTGTGCTGTTTTAAATGTAGATGCAGGTGTGGACTATCGTTTGCGTGTACTAAAACAAGCTCAATTATTTAAATCGCCATTAACGAATGAAGCTCAAAGCTGGATGGCTGAACGTTTTAGTGCATTAACTCATACACAAGCTCATTCTCAAGAGCCGATTGTGATTAATAATCGTGTTGTCGAGACTTTGGGACATACAGAAGATGTGTTGTGGTGTGAGTTTTCTGAACTCTGCTTTAAACCACGTAGCCCAGCAGATTTTATTGAAATTGCAAATATTTATAATACGGTTCTAGTCAGTAATGTTCCTCATTTGACAGATTTCTTATCTGAAGGTACTCGTCGCTTTATTTATCTAGTCGATGAGTTTTACGATCGAGGTGTGAAATTACTTTTAACGTCTCAAGATAGTATTATTGATATTTATCAAGGTGAAAAATTAGCATTTGAAATTGAACGTACGCGCTCACGTTTGCTAGAAATGCAATCTGATGAATATTTACATTCTGAACATCGTCATATTGATGCTACTAAAACCTCTTAAATAAAATAGATATAAAAAGCGCTCTAAATTGGGCGCTTTTTTTACAACAAAAATTGATAAATTTAGTTAAATAGTGCTTTTTCACGCTGTAAAGTTTGATATAACTAAATACGCTTTAGAAAAACAAGATAGTGAAACTTTTTGTCTGTTAACAAAAAGTCTAGTTTCAGTATCTTTAAATATTGAATAAATTGATGGGAATCCTAGTTAGAATTTTAATATTTCCTATATAGAAAATTTTATCTTTGTCAATAGTTTTGCAGGGGAAAATGCTTACTATTTAGGAATGTGATATTAGTATTCAGCTTAATTTAAATCGGTATACTAGGATTCTCTTGGTATAAAAAGTAGCAACTTCAGGAAAGACAATGACTGCACGTATTCAAAAAGGCAAGTTAGCGATTGCTAAAGAACTTTACGATTTTATCGAAAATGAAGCTTTACCAGGTTCTGGTTTAGATAGTGAAACTTACTGGAAGAACTTTGAGCAAGTTGTTGTCGATCTTAGCCCAAAAAATAAAGCATTATTGGCTAAGCGTGATGAATTACAAGCAAAAATTGATGAATGGCACCGTAACAACAAATTTGAATTAGGTGCTTATAAAGCGTTCTTAACTGAAATTGGTTATTTATTACCAGAAGTTGAAGATTTTCAAATTACTACTGAAAATGTAGATGAAGAAATTGCGTTGTTGGCAGGACCACAGTTAGTTGTACCTGTACGTAATGCACGTTATTGCTTAAATGCAGCAAATGCCCGTTGGGGTTCTTTATATGATGCACTTTACGGCTTTGATGTAATTTCTGAAGAAGGCGGAGCTGGAAAGGGTAAAGGATATAACCCTGTTCGTGGTGCAAAAGTTATTGAGTTCGCTAAGAATTTCTTAAATGAAGTTTTCCCGCTTGCTCAAGGTTCACATGCAGATGTAACAAAATATGCAATTGAGCAAAACAAACTCGTTGTAACTTTGAAAGATGGTTCAAAAACAGGTTTAGCTCATGAAGCTCAATTTGTTGGCTTCAATGGTGAGGAAGCAAATCCTTCAGAAGTTGTACTTTTAAGTAATGGTCTTCATGTCATTATCGAAATTGATGCAAATAGCCCAATTGGACAAACTGATCCAGCGGGTGTTAAAGATTTAACATTTGAAGCGGCAGTAACCACAATTCAAGATTTGGAAGACTCTGTTGCGGCTGTAGATGCAGAAGAAAAAGTTGAAGGTTACCGTAACTGGTTAGGTTTAATGAAGGGTACACTTCAAGAATCTATTGAAAAGAATGGTAAAACGATTGTTCGTGATCTAAATAAAGATCGCGAAATTAAAAACTTAATTGGTGGTACAACAAAACTTCATGGTCGTTCACTTATGTTACTTCGTAACGTAGGTCATTTAATGACTAACCCAGCTATTTTGGTAGACGGCGAAGAAATTTTTGAAGGTATTATGGATGCATTGGTAACTCCATTGTTATCAATTGCTGATATCCGTAGTACAAACGAAAATAAAAACTCTCGTAAAGGTTCTATGTATATTGTTAAGCCAAAAATGCATGGCCCTGAAGAAGTTGCGTTTGCTGTAGAGTTATTTGAACGTGCTGAACAGGCGATTGGACTACCACCTAAATCGTTAAAAATCGGTATTATGGATGAAGAGCGCCGTACGTCTGTAAACTTGAAAAACTGTATTGCTGCTGCAAAAGACCGTACGATCTTTATTAATACTGGCTTTATGGACCGTACTGGTGACGAAATCCATACTTCTATGGAAGCTGCGCCAGTAGTTCGTAAAGAAGCTGTTAAAACACAAAAATGGATTGCTGCTTACGAAAACCGTAACGTTGCAATTGGCTTGAAATGTGGTTTACAAGGTAAAGCACAGATTGGTAAAGGCATGTGGCCAAAACCAGATAGCATGAAAGATATGTTAGCGACTAAAGCTGCACATCCAAATGCTGGTGCTTCATGTGCTTGGGTTCCATCTCCAACTGGCGCTGTACTTCACGCGATGCATTACCATCAAGTGAATGTAAAAGCACGTCAAGATCAGTTAAAAGCTGAAGAAATGTTGTCATTAGATGACTTGTTAACCCCTCCATTTGCACCTGATACAAACTGGTCAGCAGAAGAGATTAACAATGAACTTGAAAACAACTGCCAAGGTATCTTAGGTTATGTTGTTCGTTGGGTTGACTTAGGTGTAGGTTGTTCGAAAGTTCCTGATATTAACAACGTGGGCTTAATGGAAGACCGTGCAACATTACGTATTTCTTCTCAACATGTTGCGAACTGGTTACGTCACGGTATTGTGACTCGTGAACAAGTTGAAGAAGTGCTTAAACGCATGGCAAAAATTGTTGATGAGCAAAATGCGAATGACCCATTGTATAAACCAATGGCAGCTAATTTTGAAACAAATATTGCTTTCCAAGCAGCTTCTGATCTTATCTTCAAAGGTTGTGAACAGCCTTCTGGTTACACTGAGCCGTTACTTCATGCTGCTCGTTTGAAGTTAAAAGGTTATACAGGTGATTAATTTCATCCTGTTTTGAGAAAAGCCTCTTCGGAGGCTTTTTTTATTTTCGGTATATTTTGTGCTTATAGGAAGGGAATTTATAGCTAAAAGGTTTTGAGATTGATTAACTTAAAAAATCTTAATCGTGAGAATTGGATTCTATGTGCAAAGTTGTCGTTGGATGAATATCAAAAGGACTATGTTGCACCAAATGTATATTCTATTGCTGAGTCTAAAGTGGAAGAACATTACTGTCCACGAGTGATTTGTTCAAATGATAGAGTCATTGGATTCTTAATGTACTGTGTCGAAGTTGACCCACCTGATGAGACATTATTTTGGTTGTTTCGTTTTATGATTGGCAAAGATCATCAAGCCAAAGGTTATGGTACCAAAGCATTGCAAATGGCAATTGATGAAATGGCTGCAAAAGGAGCTAAACGAATTAGAACGATGTATAAATCTTCTAATAACATTGCTGGAAAACTTTATAAGAAAATGGGTTTTATAGAAACTGGAGAATATGATGAGCGTGGAGATATTATTTTAGAGTTGAATATTTCGCTTCAAAAAAACGCTAACTGAAGATTCAAGTTAGCGCAGGAGTTAATAGAGTTAAATATATTGAAAAGCAATATTAGTTACTGCTCACAATTCCAATTTTAGTGACACCTAAACGCTGTGCTGTAGCCATGACCATCGCTACATTCTTATATTCAGCCATCTGGTCTGGTTTGAGTTTGATCTGGTCTTGATCTTTTTTAGCAACAACACCTTGAAATAAAGTCTCTAGCGCCTTTCGGTCAGAAACTTCTTGGTTATTCCAAAATACTTTGCCTGCTGCATCAATTCTTACATCAATCACTTCAGGTGGCTTTTCATTTGTTGGTGGCGGTGTGCCATTTGGCAAATTAATATTAATCGCGTTGTTTGGTGCAGGTATGGTAATAATAAACATAATAATGAGTACCAACATGACATCAATAAGAGGTGTCATGTTGACTTCTAACATCACATCGTCATCATTATTTGAACCGACATTCAGACCCATAAAATTCTCCTTAAGTTAATTACGGGGAGGCTGGAGGGGTAGTAACAAAAGCAATTTTGCCAATACCAGCTTCTTTGGTCGTACTAATGACCTGATCTATCGCTTCAAAATGGGTAAGCTGATCACCCCGAATATGAACTTCTGGCTGAGGTCTTTTTTGTGCAACTGCTTGCAGTTTTGCCAGCAATATCTCTTTACTAGGCACATAACTTTCGTTCCAGAAAATATCGCCTTTCTTATTTACTGAGAGTTGAATATTTTCAGGCGTGGTTGCATAGGGAGTATTTTTTTCTTCTGGTAGTTTCACTGGAACCGTATGTGTGACTACCGGAATAGTAATAAGAAAAATAATAAGTAAAACCAACATGACATCAACCAAAGGTGTCGTGTTAATTGTGCCAATCATTTCATCATCATCTTCAGAACCAACACTCATACCCATAATGTTTGCTCCCGATTATTTAATACTGCGATTAACTGAATTATTGGTATTAATTTCTCCACTTAATAAAACCGCGTGTAAATCTGAACCAAATGAACGGACATTTTCCATAACTGCTTTATTACGGCGTGTAAGCCAGTTATAACCAAGTACAGCAGGTACTGCGACTGCAAGACCAATCGCTGTCATAATCAGAGCTTCACCAACGGGGCCTGCAACTTTATCGATAGATGCTTGACCTGAGATACCAATGGCTGTTAATGCGTGATAAATTCCCCATACAGTACCAAAAAGACCAACAAATGGTGCAGTAGAACCTACTGTTGCTAAAAAGGCTAAACCACCGCCTAAATGATTTTGTATTTTCTCAATTGCGCGTTGAATTGAAATGCTCACCCATGTATTAAAATCGATTCGTTCAAGTAAAGAACCGCCATGTGATTTAGTTGAATTAATGCCTTTTTCTGCAATAAAGCGATAAGCGCTACTTTGTTCTAAACCTTCTGCAGCATTATCAAGGGAAGTCGCTTCCCAAAAGTGTTTTTCAGCTTCTTTGCCTTGGCGTTTGACTTTACCTTGCTGCAATAGTTTAGAGATGATGATGTACCAGGTTCCAATCGACATGAGTACTAATATAAATAAAGTAGACTTAGCAACTAAATCACCTTCGCGCCAAAGGGCTTCTAGGCCATAAGGGTTTTTAACAGTTTCACTCGTTGCGGGTTTCGGTGGTGGAGTTGGAGTATTTGTACTTGATGTAGCTTCAGTAGTTGCTGTGGCCACAGGAGTATTGCTTGTTTCTTCTGCGAAAACTGAGCTTAATGGAAGTAACGAGCAAGCTGCGATTAGACTTGCAGAAGCGAAACGAACTAAAGGTTGAGTTGATTTTTTCATCATATATCTCCAATATTTTTTAATTTCTTGCTAATTCAATTGTTTATTCAATTACAAATGGATATTCAATTTCATACCAATCTTGCTGAGGTACACCATCTTTCATTGCTGGTTTGAACGTACATAAGCTGTAAGCTTTAGTTGCCGCTTTATCTAAAATTTTGCTGCCACTCGATTTTTTTACTTTGGCATCAATAACTTTGCCGGATGTATCAACCAGAACACGTATACGCACTGTCCCTTGTTCTTCATTCATAAGTGCTTCTCGTGGATATTCTGGTTTTTCACAACCAGCAGAACCCTCTGAAACACCACGACTTACACCAGCTGGTTTGGGGGCTGGCGCAGCAGCCACTGGAGCAGGTGCGGCAACAGGGCTTGGTGATGGGGTACTAGGTGCCGCAGGAGCTGGGGTAGCCGCTTTAGTCGGTTGAGCCACTGGTGTCGTTTTTTGTACCGGTGTTGCTACTTTCTCTACTTGTTTAGGCGGCTCAGGAACCTTGGCAACTTTTTCTACCATTTTTGGTGGCTCAGGCGGTTTTTCCTTTGGTTTCGGCTCTTCCGGCTTTGGTGGAGGAGGCGGCTTAATATCCTGAATAATTTGTAATTCCACAGGTTTTTCTGCTGGTTTTTGAATATTGTTTGCTAAACCTGACATCAGAATATAGGCAACAAGAAGATGCAGAAAAATAACTGCAGCAATACCAATTAGGCGTTTGGCAGATTTATTTTCTATGTCTGTAAAAGTCATGCCCATAGTTACTCCTGAAACTGTAGACAAACAATTTTTAAAATGACTGTTTGGCTAAGAATGAGTATTTGTTCTGCAAACACAATGTTTAAAGGCATGTTTGCAGAACAACCATTTAGAACTTATATGTACCTCGTACAAAGTAAGTACGTCCTAAAGGATCTGCATAACGTGGGTCATACCCCATTTGGAAGTTGTCACCAACATTTGAAGCAGGAGGGTCTTCATCAAAGATATTCTTAATACCTGCTGTAACTTCTAGATTTTTAAAGCCTTTGTATGTGCCTGAAATATTATAAATTGTATAGTCGCTTACTTTATGATCACGATAACCTTCCGCAACAGAAGAACTTGAATTTTGGTCATCGTAACCACGAGTGAATTGTTGTTGGAAATTTACACCCCAGTTTTGGTAATTCCAATATAAATTAGCAGTATGTTTCCAACGAATAATTGGAGCATCTCCAACATATGCTCCTAAACTACTAATCCATTCTCCATCTTTTTCATTTTGATATTTATATTTAATGACATAAGTTCCATCAATTCCAAAACCAAATCGACCTGTTGCTGTCATTGGGGTTATATAATTTAGACTTACATCGACACCAGAAGTTTTTAAATCACCCATATTGTCTTGTGTAGTAATGATATGGTTAAGCGTTCCATCTGGGTTGCGTACGAACTTGTCGGCATATTTTGTTGGATTGTTAAAAATATCACTCTCAGGTAATGCAGCAATTTGATTTTCAACTTCAATATTAAAATAATCTAAGGTTAGAACTAAATTCTTAATTGGTTCAAGAACTAGGCCAGCAGTAAATGATTTTGATTCTTCAGGGTCAAGATCTTTATTTCCTCCATTTTTGCGGTCAAATTGGGTTTCGCAATCACGGCTGGCAACACCACCAGGTGGAAGAGTATCTCCTGGATTTTTAGGAGGGCCATTCGGACAAAGTACAGGATCATTATAGTAAGCTGAAGTATTTGTTATAGAGTTAGGAGCATTTACTTCCCATAAAGTTGGTGCTCTAAATCCTGTGCTATAAGAGGTACGAAACATTAATTGTTTAATTGGTTCCCAGCGAAGTGCGAATTTAGGATTAAACGTATCTCCGAAATCACTGTAATCATCGTAACGGGCTGCAAGTTGAGCTTCTAATGTTTTATGTAATGGAATATGCAGTTCAGTAAAGACTGCTTTAATATCTCTTTTTCCTTTATTTGTAGGTTCATCAGGATCACCCCCTGTACTTGGTGCTTGACTAGCCACTTCAGACACCACGTTTGAGGTCCATTCATCATGGCGATAGCTAGCTCCTATTGCAAAACCAACGTCACCTGCTGGTAATGTAAATATAGGTCGACTAGCAGTGAAATCAACAGTAGTTGAATCAACATCTGCTTTTAAATAAGCACCAGTTACTCCTAATGTATCCCATAAGCCTGCATCTTCTGGTGCTTGTGGACCGAATGGGTTTAAAATACCATTATTTAAAGCTTCTTGAGTTCTGTTGTAGTTAAGATACCCACTGTTTAATCGATCTTCCGCTTCGCTATGAGCATAAGTAACACCAGTATTAATATCCCAACCGAATGCTTCACCCTCTAGACCACCGAATACACGATGTGACTCATTAATACTAGAACTAACACGATTACCAGCTTGAGAACGAATATAAAGTTCAAGTGGGCCACTGACTTTATTCATAGCAGGTGTAATTCCATTACCTGGATAATATTTACTATCAGGATTCAATGTTAAATCGAAGAAAACGTCTGGAGCGACAGAAGTAGTAATTTCATTACGTGCGTAAACATATTCTGCTACAGCATTTAAATTGTCATTTAGCTTAAAAGTAGCACGCCCCAATGCTGAGATATCTTCAGTTTTTGGAACAATTCCAATCACTGCTTGACTGTTATAACGGCAGAATCCACCTTGAGCGTACACGAGCGGATTACTTCCACAGCCTGTAGCTGCATATGGGTTTCCTTCGGTACCAGTTTTTGTGTCATAAAAGTTAGCAGGAAAACTACCACTGCTACCTTTTGTAATACCTAACTCTGGTAATAATCCTCCGCGTTTACTAACTTTACGATCTTTAGCCATAACATCGTTGCCATGTCGATAATCAACGACACCAAAGATATTGAAGCCATTTTCATCAAGATCACCATAACCACCAAATACACTTACATCTTGTGTATCCCCCCCATTTTGCTCTGGTTGTGTCAAACCTCCACTGATGTTTAAACCAGTAAATTGTTTTTTAGTAATGAAGTTGATTACACCACCAATTGCATCTGTACCATAAATTGCTGATGCGCCATCTCGTAAGACCTCAATACGGTCTAACATAGCTAGCGGAATAATATTTAAGTTGGTAACGCCACTATCATAAGCATTTGCAGCTAAACGACGACCATTAAGTAAGATTAAGGTTTTATTGGCACCAATTCCTCGGAGGTCAGCTGCTGAGCCTACCGTTCCACTAGCACCTACATTTTGAGCAGTAACAAAACTTGATTGGTTTGCACTGATCTTTGCTAATGCTTCCTCTGTTGTTGTTACCCCTTGTTTTAAGATTTCATCAACTTTTACGATGGTAATGGGTGAAGCACTTTGTGCCGCAACTCCTTTGATTGAAGAACCTGTAACGGCAACTTTTACGACTTTTGTTGGTTTTTCATCAGTACTTGATTTTTCAGTTTCTGCTGCCTGTGTCAGGGTAAGACACATCATACTTAAACTAAGGGTGCTTAATTTAAGAATTGTTTTGCTGATCTTGGGGGTTGCCTGAGATCGAACATTGTATTTTTTTTTCATCGTGGATTTGATCCCTTTTTGTTGTCGTTAGCGATATTGCTGGAAAGTTTTTAAGCAAAGCAAGTGCCAACTATATATTTTTCTTTTTTTAGTTTATGCAAAATATTGATATATATTGATTTTATTATGGTTCAGCATAAAGATTCATCTTTTATTAAACAAAAATAAATTTTCCGTTTGGAAAATTTTTGAACGCTGGCCAAAAGTTTCAAATTTTTTTGTATAAAAAATATACATTGCTGGACTCTTCACATGCTTAATAAATAAAAATGTATCGTTTTAGAACCTTTTTATATGTAATGTTATACTATTTGTAATGTCGAGTTTTGTTATGTTTTTTATTTTAAATCAATTGCTTATTTTATAATTATTTGTTAATTTGGCTTTTCTCAATATGAATCATAATGTGTCATTAATGTATTTTATTTGTGCATTTAAGGTATTAGATGATTAACATATGCAAATATAATATTTGGCAAAAAGTTACTTTTATTTATATAGTTCAAACCATTTTAAGTACCTAATAAAAATATGAATTTCTAATATTATTAATTATTTTGTGATGAATATTAATAAATGGCATGAAATTCGCTTTATTTTCAGTAGTTACAAAAGATTGGGTTTTTGACTTTGTTTTTCCATTTGTTCAAATAAAAACGCTTATAGAAAAGTAAAGAATTAAACCCAAATAGGCTTATCTGTTGAAAAAGAACTTTTCTTATGCAGATTTAGATGTTACTCAAAAGGATAATATCTTTTAAAAAACTAATTACGTGGGTATGAACTTGAAATTAAAATTTTTTAAGCTCGCCATTTTAAGTCTGGCTATTACATCAGTTCCTTGTGCTTACGCAATTACACCAGCACAACCAAACAAAATTTTGCATGTTGCCTATGAAGCTCCAGATGATGGCTTCGATATGGTTAAAACTACCAATTTCTATAGTGCTAATATTGCTGAGGCAATTTTTGAGCCTTTACTCAAATATGACTATCTGGCACGTCCATTACAGTTAGCTCCCTATACAGTAGAGAGTCTGCCTAAAGTGGAACAAGACGGTAAAGTTTATACTTTTAAAATTAAGCCAGGTATCTATTTTACCAATGATCCCGCTTTTAAAGGTAAACGCCGTGAGCTAGTAGCCGAAGACTACGTCTATACAATTAAACGGATTCTAGATCCTAAAAATAGAGCACCGTCTGTTTCATTCATTGATGGTAAGTTACTAGGTGCCGATGCGGTTGTAGCCCAAGCAAAGAAAACTGGAAAATTTGATTATGCTGCTCCAATTGCAGGAGTCAAAGCACTTGATCGATATACTTTACAATTTACCTTAACTCGCCAAGACTATAATTTCCCTTATATTCTTGCCTATATTACTTTTGGCGGAGTTGCTAAAGAGGTTGTCGATTATTACGGTGACCGTATTGGTATGCATCCCGTAGGTACAGGCCCTTACATGTTAAGTAAATATGTACCAAGAAGTAAGGTCGAGTTAGTTGCCAATCCTGATTATCGTGGTTTCGTTTGGAACTTTAAGTCGACAGGAACACCTTGGGATAACCAACTTGTTAAGGAAATGTCTGGAAAGAAAATGCCACAAATTGGAAAGGTGGTGGTCAGTATTATTGAAGAACAACAGTCAAGATGGTTAGCTTTTCAGTCGGGTCAATTAGATTTTGACAAACTTACAGCAGATGCCGTTCCTCAAGCCTTAGACGGAAATCAACTCAAAGCCTCTTTCAAGAAAAGAGGAATTAAACATTATCCAAATAAAGACCCCGAGATTACCTATACGATGATGAACATGCGTGATCCGGTGATTGGAGGTTTTAGTCCAGAAAAGATAGCTCTACGTAGAGCAATTACTTTGTCATACAACCAAAAAGAAAGTATAAAACAGGCTTATAAAGGGCAAGCTGTTCGGGCTGAAATGTTTATACCTGAAGGTGTGAATGGTTATAATCCAAAGTATAAAAGTAGCGTAGCGTACAACCCGCTGCTAGCAAATAAATTACTTGATTATTATGGTTATAAAAAAGGTGCTGATGGTTATAGAACTCAGCCAAACGGGAAACCTTTAATTTTAAAAATCAATACAGAAAATAGCTCAGCATCAGTTATTCACTCTGAACTTTGGAAAAAGAATTTAGATGCGATTGGCATTCGAGCTGACTTTAAGGTGAGTAATTTTGCAGATAACTTAAAAGCCGCAACTCAATGTAAATATATGATCTGGAGTGGGGCGTGGATTGCTGACTATCCCGAAGGAGATAATTTTGCACAATTATTATATGGACCAAATGCTGGACAGGGAAACCATGCTTGTTATCAGTCCAAAATGTATGATGCTCTTTATACTCAGGCCATTCATTTACCACCGCAACAACGTCTACCATATTATGAAAAGCTCAATCGCCAGATTGAAGCTGATAACCCATGGATTGTTCATGTAACTCGAATTCGTAACTGGTTAGTACGGCCACAAGTTCAGGGTTTTAAACCTCATCCTATGATGAATACAAACTGGCAATATCTTGATATTACTCCTATTAAAAAATAATTTTAGATAAAGATCATGATGACTGAAAATTTAAAACAAAAGCTCAAGCATTGTAGTATCAGCTTGCTATTCGCTAGTATGGCCTTAACGGGATCTACAAGTATTTTTGCGAAAAGCCCAGCCGATCCGAATAAAGTTTTACGTTACGTATTTCCAACAGCTGAGACAGGTTTCGACCCGGCTTATATCCATGATTTATATTCGGCGCATGTAACCACTTCGATATTTGAAACTCTATATACCTATGATTATTTAGCAAGGCCGGCAAAACTTATTCCGCAAATAGCAACCGCTATGCCAGAAGTCAGTGCCGATGGTTTGACCTATACCATTCGCATTAAAAAGGGAATTTATTTTACGCCAGACCCTGTTTTTAAAGGCAAACCTAGAGAATTAACAGCCAATGATTATGCGTATTCTTTTAAGCGTTTATTGGACCCGAATCTGCGCTCTCCAAATAGCTGGCTATTAGAAAACAAAATTGAAGGTATGGATGCGTTAGTCAAAGCAGCTAATAAATCCGGAAAATTTAATTACGATCAAAATGTAAGTGGTTTACAAACACCTGATAAGTACACTTTGGTGATTCGGTTAGTAAAACCAGACTATAACTTTCCTTTATTACTGGCCCATGATCCGACAGGTGCGGTAGCACGCGAAGTCATCGAAAAGTATAAAGACAAAGCAGGTTATGTAATGGGCCACCCTGTAGGTACAGGTCCTTATGTGCTGAGCAAGTGGGTACCAGCATCGCGTATTGTTTTGAAAGCGAATCCTGATTATCGCGGCTTTACTTGGAACTTTACTGCCAGCAGTCCTGAAGATCAGGCAATTGTGAAGCGCCTTAAAGGTAAAAAAATGCCTCAAATAGGCACAATTGATATTCAGGTGATGGAAGAAAACCAATCACGATGGCTAGCATTTCAACGTGGTGAGGTTGATATATTTCAGCTTGAAGGTCAACTGGTCGCAAAAGCAGTTAAAGACGGTAAATTAAGACCTGAACTTGCTAAAGAAGGTGTGCAGTTATCTCGCATTGTTGACCCCGAAATTAGCTATATTTATTGGAATCTTAAAAATCCAGTCGTTGGTGGAATGAGTAAAGAAAAAATTGCTTTACGCCGTGCGATTGCGATGTCTCGTTCAATAGATCAAGAAATTAAACTAGTAAGAAATGATGATGCAGAGCGTCTACATTTTCCAATTCCATCAGGTGTAGTGGGTAATGACCCTCAATACAGAACCAGTACTCCATATTCGGTGAAAGCAGCAAATTTACTATTAGATAGATATCACTATAAAAAAGATGCCTCAGGTTGGCGTACACAACCAGACGGAAAACCTCTTGTCATTGAATATATGGCGCGTAGTGACAGTATTGGGCAGCAAAGCGCTGAGCTCTGGAAGAAAAATTTTGATAGTTTGAATATCCGTATGGTCTTTAAACCCATGCTCTTTGCAGATCTTATTCGTGCGCAAAAACAATGCGACGGGATGTTCGGGTCTTCTGCATGGATAGCCGATTATCCAGATGGGGATAATTTTATGCAGAATTTTTATGGACCTAATACACATATGACGAACTGGTCTTGTGGTTCTACACCAGAGTTTGATCAGTTGTATCGCCAAACGCAACAAATGCAAGCAGGTCCTGAGAGAGATGCACTTTATCGAAAAATGACACGGTTATTAGAAGTATATATGCCTGTCCAAATCTCTTATGCACGCTACCGGAATATGCTGGCTCAACCAAAAATCATTGGATATAAGAAGCATCCAATTTTACATGCAGAGTGGATGTATTTCGATATTGATACAAATACTAAATCTAATCATTAAATGAAAAAAAATTGGAGATACGATGAAAAATAATGCACTGAAAATGACAACTTTATGTATGTTGACCATAGGTGTAAGTCAGTTTGCAATGGCAGAGACAACACGTCCTATTTTGCCATTACTTAAAGCACAACAACTTCCAGCATGGTGTGATGCGAATTTAAAAAAGATTCAGAAAGAGATTTCAAATTTTGAAAAAACACCTGTTAAAGATAATGCAGCAGCGGCACCTATATTGGCAAAATGGGATAAAGTTTTTGCGCATTTTGAAGATTTCTCAGGTCCTATAAGTCTATATAGTAACGTAGACCCAGATGCAAAGTTACGTAAGGCAGCAGAAGACTGTGAAATCAAAATTAATCAGTTTCATACTGATATATTTCAAAATTCAAAATTATATAACGTCATTAAGAATACAAAAGCTAGTGATCCGATAGACCAAAAATATCGTCAAGATATCTTAGATCAGTTTGAAGACACAGGTGTTCAACTTGAGCCAGTAAAACGTGCACGAATGAAAGCTATTCTGGATGAGTTGACCAAACTCGAACAAGAATATGCCCGTAATGTCCGCGATAATCCGGAGAAACTTGAGTTTACTCCTGAAGAGATGAAAGGCTTACCTCAAAGTTATATTTCAGCATTAAAGAAAAATGCTAAAGGTAATTATTTATTAGGTTTTGAATATCCAGAGTATCGTCCTTTTATGGAGTTGGCAGATAATGATGATGCTCGAAAAAGATATCAAATTGCCTTTACTCGACGGGGTACTGAGCAAAATTTAAAACTACTCAAACAGGCAATTGATTTGCGTTATGAGCTTGCACAGTTATTTGGAAAAGCAAGTTATGCAGATTGGGTTTTAAAAGACCGCATGGCAAAAACGCCCGAAGCTGTAAATCAGTTTTTGGCAGAAGTACAAAAAACAGTAGCACCACTAGAACGCAAAGAAGTAGAAGAACTCCGTGAATTTAAAGCACAAACATTAAAAACACCATTAGAAAAAACCGAGATCACACGTTGGAGTGAAGCTTACTGGAGTGAAAAGCTTCGTAAGAGTAAATATCAGATCGATCAGGAAAAACTTCGTGATTATTTTCCAACCTTAGCTGCTCAAAAATGGTTGTTTGCTATTTCATCTGACCTTTATGGTATTGATTTTAAACCTGTCAAAGTTAAAGCATGGCAGGACGAAGTTGAATATTACGATGTAGTTGATAAGAAGACAGGAAAACTCCTTGGTGGCTTATATATGGATAAATTCCCTCGTGAAGGGAAGTATGGCCATGCCGCTGTTTGGGGAGTATATGGTGGTAGTACATTAACAAACCGCTTACCAGTTTCAGCCCTAGTTACGAACTTTAATCGTAAAGGGCTAAATAGCGATGAGCTTGAAACGTTTGTCCATGAGTTTGGTCATGCTTTACATGGCATTTTGTCAAATACACGTTATGCGAGTCAGTCTGGAACATCCGTAGAGCGTGATTTTGTAGAAGCACCATCTCAAATGTATGAAGAGTGGGCACGCCGTAAAGAGACTTTATCTAAAGTGGCTGATTATTGTGATCCAGCCTGCCCACGTGTTGACGATGAGTTAATTGCCCGTTTAAAAGCTGTACATAACTATGGTCGTGGCTTGCGTTATGCCCGTCAGACCCTTTATGCACAGTACGATATGTCATTGCATACTGCTGATGCATTAAAAGTGAAACCTTTAGAAAATTGGCAAAAAATGGAAGCTGCTACAGCTTTGGGTTATGTACCAACAACAGAGTTTCCTGGGCAGTTTGGGCATTTGATGGGCGGTTATCAAGCAGGTTATTACGGCTATATGTGGTCTGAGGTTTTAGCTTTAGACATGCTTTCTGCTTATGGGGACAACCTTAATAACCCGCAAGTAGGGCAACGTTACCGTCAAACGATCTTATCGCAAGGTAGCCAAAAACCAGCAGCTGAATTAGTTAAAGATTTCCTCGGTCGTGATCCTGACAATAAAGCATTCTTTAACGAAATTACCGGACAACGGGTTAAATAAGGAATTATCACTATGCTGGCATATGTTATTCGGCGGTTATGGCAGATGATTCCAACGATGTTGGGGGTAGTCTTACTTATTTTTATTCTTTTTAACTGGGTAGGTGGCGATCCTGCTTATATTTTAGCGGGCAAGATGTCTAATCCTGAGCAGATCGAAAACATTCGTAAGCAGTTAGGTGTCGATCAGCCTTATTACGTTCAGCTCTGGATTTTCATTAAACAAATACTAACTTTTGACTATGGTGCAAGTTGGAGTACCGGCGAACCCGTTTCTCAAATTATTTTAACCCGATTAGGACCCTCGCTTACGCTTTTAATCCCACTGACTATTTTACAGACGGTTATTTCAATTATTTTGGCATTAGCTGTTGCTGCGGTACGAGGCTCTCTAACCGACCGTATGGTCATGATGCTATGTACTATTGGCATGTCGATCAGCATCTTAGTTTACATTATCGTTTTTCAATATGTTCTGGCTTATCAGCTAAGTTGGTTTCCTGTGCAAGGCTGGAGCGACACTTTTACTGATAACTTATTTAAGTTTGCCTTACTGCCAATTCTAATCATGCTGGTGGTGAGTATTGCACCGACTTTACGGTTATATCGTAGTTTCGTGCTTGATGAAATTAATCAGGACTATGTTCGAACAGCACGGGCTAAAGGTGTGGGTGAAAGCCGAATCTTAGGTGTACATGTACTACGTAATGCTTCAATTCCTATTATTACCGATGTGATGTCAACTTTACCTGCATTGCTCATAGGCGCATTTTTAATTGAACGTTTTTTTGGTATTCCCGGAATTGGTCGAGAGGTGATTATTGCAGTTGAGCGGAGTGATTTTCCTGTTATTAAGGCAATTACAGTTTACATCGCAGCTGCAACCATGATTTTTAACCTGATTGCCGATTTGGTCTACAAAGTGGTTGATCCACGTGTACAGTTGAAGTAGGTGGGCTATGCTGAGCGTTTTATCAAAAAGAAAACAACAAACAAAAGCCGAAGCTCATTCATCTGGCCTGTGGAAACTTGCCATGCGTCGTCTTCGGGCCGACAAGATCGCAATGTCATCGCTAGTGATTGTATTGCTTTATTTTATTATCTTGTTTCTATCAATGACGGGCGTGATTGCATCTGACTGGAATAAAGAGGTTGCAGTAAGTTATGCACCACCTACATTTATCGGCGCAGACAAGACAACAGGTGCAGGACAAAATGCAGCAGCGATTGAAGAAGAATTACCAGAAAATCCAGTTGATCCTTTAAAAGATGTAATTAACAAGCTTAAGGCTGAAATTAAACAAGAAAAGAGTGCGGGAAGTGCAATTGATTATTATGGTGTAGTTGACCCTTTAGCTGATGATATGAAAGCGATCGATCAGCAACTTGGAGGACATTTACTTGATCAACAAGCAGAACTGAAAAGTACCCTTGTGTTTGGAGCTGATAAATGGGGACAGGACGTTTTAAAGAAAACTATTAAAGGTGCTGAAACTTCAATTATTGTTGGGGTGATATCGGCTTTACTTGCAGT
Organism: Acinetobacter sp. 1542444; assembly: GCF_000581835.1. NCBI lineage: Bacteria > Pseudomonadati > Pseudomonadota > Gammaproteobacteria > Moraxellales > Moraxellaceae > Acinetobacter > Acinetobacter sp. 1542444. Next base: position 495,518 of record NZ_JEYA01000001.1, read on the forward strand.
AGGAATTGGTACACTTTTAGGCGCAATTTCTGGATATTTCGGCGGTTGGGTTGATGATATTCTCAACTGGTTTTATAACATTTTTACCTCAATTCCATATTTGTTATTAGTTCTCGCGATTGCTGCAGTACTTCAACAAAAAGGTATTTTGTCTATTGTTCTGATTTTAGGTTTAACGGGCTGGACGGGTGTTTATCGATTAATTCGTGCTGAATATATGAAACACACTGCACGTGAATACGTTCTTGCTGCCAAAGCAATTGGTGTTGGTCACTTCCGCCGTATGTTCATTCATATTTTCCCAAATGTCAGCCATATCGCTTTGGTCCAAATGTCAATTCTGGTGGTGTCTTTCATTAAATCTGAGGTCATCTTGAGTTTCTTAGGCTTCGGTGTGCCAGTAGGCGTAGTGTCTTGGGGGAGTATGCTAAATGAAGCACAAAGTGAACTTCTTTTAGGCAAATGGTGGCAGCTTGTAGCAGCCTCTGTCGCAATGGCTGTTTTGGTAACGGCATTTTCAATGTTTACTGATGCACTTCGTGATGCATTAGATCCAAAACTAAAATAAGAGGAAGGTCAAATGTTAGAACAAGAAAATAAGAAAGCACCGTTACTGCATGTTAAAAATTTACGAGTAAGTTTTAAAGGTGAAGATAAGCAATATATTCAAACCGTAAAAGGAATTACTTTTGATATTCCTGCAAATACTACGGTTGCTTTAGTAGGTGAGTCGGGTAGTGGTAAATCGGTTACTTCTTTGGCAACTATGGGATTGCTGCCTTTAGGTCAGAGTAAAATTGATGAGCAAAGTAAAATTATATTTGAAGGCAAAGATTTATTGAGCTTATCTCGTAAAGATATGCGCAAAATCTGTGGTAAAGATATTGCGATGATTTTTCAGGAGCCGATGTCATCATTAAATCCTGTTTTTACAGTTGGCAACCAAATTGCAGAAGTGTTGTGTTTGCATATGGGGTTGAGCCGTAAACAGGCTCGACAACGCGTTCTAGAGTTGCTTAAAGAAGTAGGTATTCCTTCACCTGAAACTAAAATTGACGCTTATCCAAATCAACTTTCGGGTGGTCAACAGCAACGTGTCATGATTGCAATGGCGATTGCGTGTGAGCCTAAACTGCTCATTGCCGATGAGCCGACTACGGCACTTGATGTAACGATCCAAAAGCAAATTATTGATTTACTCGAGTCATTACGTAAACGTCGTCAAATGTCGATGCTTTTTATTACCCACGATTTAGCATTGGTTGGTGAAATTGCAGATAAAGTTATTGTGATGCGTCATGGTGAGATTAGAGAGCAAGGTGCTGCTGAAGAGGTTCTTGAACAGCCTAAAGATGTATATACGAGAGCTTTGCTCTATTGTCGCCCGCAAATGTCACAAAGACCTTATCGTTTGCCTGTGACGAGCGATTTTATGCGTCAAGAAGACGATGTATTGATCGAACAAAGTTTTGATGCTTCAGAAATTCCCGAGCGCAAACGTGGCTTAATTGGTGATGAGAAAATCATCTTAGAAGTAAAAGACCTGAAAAAAAGCTTTTATAGTCGTAAGGGTCTATTTGGCAAAGAAGAGTTTCAGGCCGTAAAAGGAGTTTCTTTTAAGCTGGCTAAGGGAAAAACTTTGGGTTTAGTCGGAGAGTCTGGATCAGGTAAAACGACTGTTGGGCTATTACTCATGCGCTTACATCAGGCATCTGGTGGGCAGGCTTTCATCGAAGGTAAAGATATTCTTTCATTAACTGAAAAAGAGTTTGCTAAATATCAACGTAAAATCCAGATCATCTTTCAAAACCCATATGCCTCTCTTAATCCACGCTTTACCATTGGACAGATTTTATTAGAGCCTATGCAAATTCATAACATTGGTAAAGATGATGCTGAGCGCAAACAAATTGCGCTGGGACTGCTTGAGCGAGTGAATCTGCCTGAACAAGCTTACTACCGATATCCACATGAGTTTTCAGGTGGACAACGTCAACGTATTGCCATTGCACGCTGTTTAACGCTAAAGCCTGAAATTTTGATTTGTGATGAATCCGTTTCGGCCTTGGATGTTTCAGTTCAGGCACAAGTACTTAATTTATTACAAGACTTACAAGATGAGTTTGGGCTGAGTTATATCTTTATTTCACATGACTTATCGGTTGTGAAATATATCTCTGATCAGGTCATGGTCATGAATCACGGCGAGGTTGTAGAAATAGCCAATTCAGATGAACTCTATGCACATCCTCAACATGATTATACTAAACGACTATTACAGGCGATTCCTCAAGGGATTCAACACGTTTCATAAGCGTAAAGTTATGTCGTTAAGGGCACTTTCGAGTGCCTTTTTATTTGGTTTATGTGGTAAATGCTTATAAAATAAAAGAAGTAAATGTAGAGTATTTTATTCTTGTTATGTGCGCTAATTTTAAACCTTTAACGCTTGCCCAATTACAGCAACTTCAGTTGCCTGTGGTCGGCTTTAGCTATGCCGAAGAGGTTTATCCTGCAGGAACAATGCCACTATTATTTAAATCACTACAAGGGCTTGAGTGGCGTGAAGTGATGTTCGGATTGGTTCCAAAATGGGCTGAAGATACAAATATAGCAAAACATACCTACAATGCCCGCCATGAGACTATTTTCCAAAAACCGAGTTTTCAAGAAGCTGCACTTAAATGTAAATTTGGTGTGATTCCAGTGACCGAATTTTATGAAAGTAAGTATATAAATGATAAGCCTGAGCGGTGGGGTGTACGCCGTAAAGATGGGCAGGCTTTTTTTATTGCAGCGATCTACGAAATTTGCAAAATGAATGAAACGATTATTCGTTCTGCAAGTATGTTGACCATGGATGCTATAGACCATCCAATGATGAAAGATTTTCATGAGCCAGGCGATGTTAAACGATCAGTTATTGTGATTCCACATGAACGACTAGATGAATGGTTAAGTTTAGAAACACCAGATATTTCCAGCTTTATTGAAGGTTTTCCAGTTGAAGAGTTTGAATGCTCTCATGTCCCAAAAGAAAAAATTATAAAACCGACACCACAGTTAAGTATGTTTGACTAATCTATCTAAAATTAAGATGAGGTTATTGATGTCAAATTTGAATCAATAACCTATATGACTTATTCAATATTTTTACTTAATGTTTGTACTTCAGAATCTTCAGCTAAATAGCTCAATTCAATCGGTGAAATCACAAAAGTTGTATTATCTGAGGTCTGTTTAAATACAAAGCCATATTCAAAAGATTGGCTATTTTTACTTGGTAACCAGAATAGATAAGGGCAGCCTGTATAACTACCATCCCAACCCATTTCTCTAGCGAGAGCCAAAGCTGTATCAGATTTCGCTATGATTTCTTTGAGTGATTCTTTATCTCGTGTTGAGACATCACCATCATCATCTGCAAATGTTTGTAGAAACTCATTTAAGGGCTTAAGGTCTTCCCAGTTATGTTCTATTGTTGAGAAATGATATCCATATAGCATCATGTGCACTTTCTTCCATCTTGTTATTGTGTCCTTGAACATACCAAGAAATATATGAAAAGGAAATGGATAAATCTGATTTAAGTTGTTTATTTTTCATAACTTATAGATTATTTTTTGTACGGAATAAAGACTTTTATAAATATTAAAATTATTTATATTACCTAAATAGCATAGGTGGAAAGTAACAATCCTAATGATTAGGATAAATTACTATTTTAGTAAATCAAACTGTTGGCGAATATAGAATTGTTCATAATTCACCTATAATGGAAGTGAAACTATGTAGAGCATATTTATGTTTATAACAACTACGCGCCCACAAGATAATTTAATTAATCAACTTTTGCCTATTTTGGAACAGGCGAGTCAGATTTTACTAGAAGAATATCAAAATTATTCTGCGGGTTATGAGTTTACTATTCATGAAAAGCAAGATGATTCACCTGTAACCCAAGCGGATCTAAAGGTAAATAGATTTTTATTAAAGCATCTTGCAGAGATTACTCCAGAGTTGCCTGTATTGTCTGAAGAAAGTGATTATAGTGCCCGTCATGAATGGTCTACTTGTTGGATGTTAGATCCACTCGATGGAACCAAAGAATTTATACATGAACGTGATGAATTTACGATCAATCTAAGCTTGATCAACGGCAAAGAAACTGTTTTCTCAGTTATTGCTGTGCCATGTGAACAAGTTGTGTACTTAGGATATCTACAAGATTTACCTTTTAAATATAGCTTTAGCCAACAACAATGGTATCAATATCAGGTTAGTTCAACTTCGCTAGATGCACCTATACAAATAGGACTTAGTCACGGTAGTAAAAATCCAAAATACCAAAAATTTATTCAACCTATAGAAAAAGAACATCGTATTATTCGACGAGAAGCTGGGAGTGCCTATAAGTTTTGCATGATGTTAGAAGGTGAAATAGATATTTACCCACGCTTTCATCCTACTTCTGAATGGGATACCAGTTCTGGTCAAGGTCTCTTAGAAAGTATAGGCGGTGGTTTACTTACTCTTGATGGAAAACCTTTTGAATATAACCAAAGAAGCACGGTTTTAAATAAGGGCTTTATCGCTTTTCGTGATCAGGAAAGCAAAAAAATAGCATTTGAAGCATTAGCCCAATCAGGTGTTATAGATTGAGAGTTATGCCAGACATGTTATAGTGGCAAAGTATTGAAAAAAGATGACAAGATAAAGATGGCACTCGATTTATTGCCTAAAAGTATGTTTGAAGCAATTGATTTATTGCCCGATGCTTCAACTCCTGTAACCTTATTTACGCGCCATTCTTTAAGAGAACTTGTAGATGGGCAGGGCTTGGCTGGTTATGATCTCCAACTTACTCCTCAAGGACGTGAGCTTGCGCAGGCATGGGGTAATTACTTAATCAAAAATACAGATCGTGTTATTCAGCATTGTATTTCAAGTCCAATACAACGCTGTGTCGATACGGCGGCACTCATGATTGAAGGGGCTGACGATGTAAGTCCCCAATCAAATACTCATACGATTGAAATTATTGAGCAAGGGCTACTTGTTGAACCGGGTAGCTTTGTGTTGGATATACAACAAGCTGCTCCTTATTTTAAAAAGCAGGGTGCTTTAGGTTTTATTAATAGTTTTGTAAATAATGCATTACCTGGTATGAAACATCCCATTACAGGTGTTTTAGATGTACTAGAGCTTATTTACCGGACTCATCCAAAAACTAAAGGCGGTCTTAGTTTAGCCGTGAGTCATGACACGATTATTGCAGCAATTGTTGCTGTAATTTCTGGCGAGAATAAAATTAAGAAAGAAGACTGGCCGGAAATGATGGAAGGGTTATTTGTATGGTTTGAAGGTGAAGAGTTTCCAAATTGTAAATTAAAGTGGATTTGGAGAGGAAAGGCCTACGAACTGAATGTAGCTAAATTTCATAAAGTGCTATAAGCTCAAAAACGATAGATAATAAAAAAAGCCCTATTGGGCTTTTTTTACATGTTCAAATTAGTTAGCTAACGCTTTAACTTGAGCATTTAAACGGCTCTTATGACGAGCAGCTTTATTTTTGTGGATGATGCCTTTATCAGCCATGCGGTCGATTACAGGAACAGCTTTTTTGTAAGCTTCTGTAGCAACAGCATAATCACCACCAGCGATTGCACTTAAAGTACGTTTGATGTAGGTACGAACCATAGAACGCAAGCTTGCGTTGTGTTTACGCGCTGTAACGTTTTGACGCGCACGTTTTTTAGCTTGAGCAGAGTTTGCCACTCTTGCACTCCTTGAAAATAAGTTGGTCTGGGCGGGCTGTGGTCAATTCAGTAAACTGGTGTAACCATCACCAGCCCGTAAACAAGTGCCATATTGTGATGAATCAACACCGTGAAGTCAAGCCTTGCGAGCATTTTAAGCGGTTTTAGGGGCTGCTAAAACGGTAAGAAAAGGTTAAATTTGATACAAACTTAAAGAGGGTTGGATAAAAAATGACTATAAGTACTAAAAAAGCAATTGTGATAGGTGCTACGGGACTTGTGGGTTTAGCGCTTGTCGAACAGCTTGAGCAAACTCCGGAATTTGAAGCGATTACTGTTGTGGTCAGAAAAGAATCACAACTACTTAATACATATAAAAAAGTTACTCAACTCGTTATAGAGGATTTTTTATTACTCAATGATGAAGATGTGAATGGCCATACCCATGCATTTAGCTGTCTTGGAACAACATTAAAAATGGCTGGTTCAAAACAGGCTTTTTACGCTGTAGATTATGAAATCAATGCTCATTTAGCAGATTTAGTGCAAGATAAACATATTCATCTATTGCTAGTGAGTGCCCTTGGAGCAAATGCAAATTCTCCAATTTTCTATAATAAAGTGAAAGGACAGTTAGAAGATTATATTGAGAGTCTAGAACTCGAAAAGCTATCTATTTTTAGACCATCTTTACTGATTGGTAAACGCAGCGATGTACGGTTTATTGAAGACTTAGGGCAAAGTCTATTTAAACTTATCGAGAATAAATTTCAAAAGCCATTCAAATATAAGCCAGTAACTGCCGAGCAATTGGCTCATACGATGGTCGTAGCGGCACTAACGCAAATTGAAGCCTTTAAACGATATGATAATCTGAGCATACAACAAACTCGATAAGGGAGTATTAAAGTGTCGACAGTACCATTTGTAACATGTGATTTATTAGATGATAACCCTGAAAAAGACTTACAGGTTGTAATCCCATCAATGGATGGCAAGTTCTTTCAAAGTTATGGAGCACGTAAAACTTTTGGGGGACAGGTTGTAACAGTAAAGTGCTTTGAAGATAACTCACGTGTAAAAGAGTTATTGGCAACAGATGGTACAGACAAAGTATTAGTGGTAGATGGTGGTGCATCTATGCGCTGTGCACTCATGGGTGACATGATTGCTGAATCAGCGGTTAAAAATAATTGGAATGGTGTAGTGATTTACGGTTGTGTAAGAGATGTTGATGCACTTGCGACCTTAGATTTGGGAGTACATGCATTGGCTGCAATTCCACAAAAAAGTAATCGTAAGGGCATTGGTGAGGTAGATATTAATTTGTATTTTGGTGGAGTCACAATTCAATCTGGTGATTTTATCTATGCTGATAATAATGGGATTGTGATAGCAAAAGAAAAATTAGTCTAATTCTCTAATATAAAGGAAGGCATGATGGTGATTCATCAAATTAAAGTACTTCAAGCAGTTGTATCTGCAATTGCTGAAGGTGGTAGAGGTGTTTCAGGAACAGCATTTCCACAACAACCTGTAAAGGCTTTGAAATTATATGAATTTGAAGGTTCACCATTTTGCCGTCGTGTTCGTGAAGTGATTACACTTTTGAATCTGGACGTGGAAGTTTATCCATGTCCTAAAGGCGGAACAAAGTATCGTTCAGTTGTAAAAGAAAAAGGTGGCAAATTACAATTTCCTTTTTTAATTGATGAAAATACTGGCGATCAGCTATATGAATCACAGGATATTATTCATCATTTATTTAAACATTATGGCAAGACAGGGAAAACACCACAGAAATTTTCGAGTTACCCAAACATGCCTTATGTTGCAGTTGCTGGAACTATATTAAATGGAGCTCGTGGAATATGGATAAATAAAAAAATTGTTGATAGAGCTGCACCTGAGCAAAAACTTGAGTTATGGAGTTTTGAAGCAAGTCCGTATTCACGAATTGTAAGAAGTCTACTCTCTGAACTTGAGCTTCCATATATTTTGCATAATGTAGCAAAAGAGAGATGGCAAGATATGGGACCTGCTATTCTTCGCTTAAAACCAGGGAAATATATACCTTTAGAAGGTGGGAAAAGGGAAAAGCTGTTGCCGATTATGCAGGATAAAATGCAAGTACCATACTTGGTAGACCCAAATACGGGAGTGAAGATGTTTGAGTCGGCTCAAATCGTAAAGTATTTAAAAAAGCAATATGGACGTTGATTAAGCTTAATCTGAGTAAGAGTTTAGGCGTTTTCTTAAACTCTTATCAACATCAGATTTCTTAACAGGTTGTATGAAAAAAATATGAGTATGCTAAATTAATAAGCTTAAATACCTAAAAAGGCATATTTTATGGAATGTATGAGAATTCAACCTGTAACGAGTGCTCCTGGTGAAAATGCATTATTTATTGTATTGGGGCTAGCTCAAGGTGATTCTGTAATAGAAAAAGTAAAAGATTTTGCTGCTAATTTTTCAGCACTAACCAGAAGTCTCTTTAATCGTTACCCAGATAGTAAATTTAATGCCACTTTAGGTTTTAGCTCCAATGCATGGGATATATTATTTCCAGAGCAATCCAAGCCTCAAGAGTTAGAGCCATTTCAAGAAATTAGAGGTCCGAAATACACGGCTGTCTCAACTCCGGGTGATTTATTTTTCCATATACGTGCTGATCGTCAGACTTTATGTTACGAGCTGGGCAATATAATTAATCAACAGCTTGGTAAAGTAACGTATCCAATTGATGAAGTTCATGGTTTTCGTTATTTTGACGGTCGTGCAATTATTGGCTTTGTGGATGGAACAGAGAATCCTGAACCTGTTATTGCAGCACAGTGGGCATTAGTAGGCGATGAAGACCCTGACTTTATCGGGGGAAGTTATGCTTTTATCCAAAAATATACACATGATATGGACAAATGGCGTTCATTAACTGACGAAGAGCAAGAAAAAGTGATCGGCCGAAAAAAGTTCAATGATGTTGAGCTCGGCGATGATGAAAAACCTTTAACTGCTCATAATGTCGTTAGTAAAGCTCATGACGCAGAAGGCAATGAGCTTAAAATTATGCGAGCTAATATGCCTTTTTCAAATCCGTCTAGAAATGAATATGGTACATTCTTTATCGGTTACTCACGTAAATTTAGTACAACCCGACAAATGCTTGAAAACATGTTTCTAGGCAATGAGGATGGTAATCTTGATCGTTTGCTTGACTTTAGTACTGCTCAAACAGGTACTTTATTTTTTGTACCGACTGTAGATTTTCTTGATGATTTAGGCGATGAATAGTCGTTAGTTTAGAAGACTCAAATGATGGGAGTGACTAGATTACTTCCATTATTTAAATTGAAATAAATAAGATGTGATGAAATGTTTAAGAAGATAACGCAGCTTTTTCAAGGCTCAAAAGAGACACCTGAACAAATTTACTTGCAAGAGAATCAATTAAAATTTGATTCTGAACGTGGGCCTATCATTAATGATGTAGTGATTAATCAGAAGTGGTCAGAGCATCTTGAATATTTCTCAAACCGTAAATTACAGAATTTTGATAATCTTCAAAAGTTATTTCAAATTACGCCACAAATTAATGAAAAGATTGATTTAGAAATCGCAACACAGCGCTATGTTGCAAGATTGGAAAATACTCAAGAAAAGCTACTTCAACTCAAAGCGATTATACAAATTTTAAATCAATATTACGTTTTGTTTTTGCGTGATAAATAATCATAGTTGATTGATTAAAAAATATAAAAAGTAGGGCCAACTAGTAGTTTGATTTTCAAAAAAATAACTCATTTCACTAAAAACATCATGCTACTATTGAGCTCATATCCTTCTTAGCTGATAAAAGCCATATACATGTTTCAACAAGAAATCTCTCAATTGAATTTACAACAGCTCAAAGCCGGTGAAAAGCGTTGGGTAGGGTCGTTATTAGGTTCTTCTGCTGCATTATTATTCAAAGAAATTGCCGTTCAGCATTCATCTTTGCTCGTTGTAGTAGCTCGAAATAACCAACATGTTGCTCAGTTAGAAAGTGAACTTGAATTTTATGGCATAAAACCGACAATTTTCCCTGATTGGGAAATTTTGCCGTATGACCGCTTGTCACCTCATCAAGATATTGTTTCAGAACGACTCGCGATTTTATCCAATATGCCGCAAAAAGGTATATTGCTCATTTCAGCAAGCACTTTAGCTCAAAGAGTTGCACCATATTCTTGGGTTTTAGGTGAGCATTTCGATATACGTGTGGGGCAAAAATTTGATTTAGAACAACAGAAGCTACGGTTAGTACAAGCTGGGTATCATTTAGTAGATACGGTTTATGACCATGGTGAGTTTGCTGTACGTGGTAGCATTATGGATATTTTTGCATCTGGTCAAGATGCACCTATCCGTATTGACCTGTTTGATGATGAAATTGATACTTTAAAATTCTTTGATCCAGAAACGCAAAGAACAACAACTACTTTAAAAAGTTTTACCGTCTTACCAGCAAAAGAGTTCCCATTAAAAGAAGCTCGTTCAATTTTTAGAGACCGTTATTCTGAACTTTTTCCGACTGCAAATCCTAAGAAAAACCCAATTTACCAAGATGTTCTTGATGGAATTGCGTCTCCGGGAATTGAGTTTTATTTACCGTTATTTTTTGATAAAACTCACATGCAATCTCAAAGTACACTTACAACGTACTTTCCAAAGAATTGCATTGTAATTACAAATAATGATATAGATATTGATTTAACCAGTTTTTGGAAAGAAGTTTTTCGTCGCTATGAAGATAGACGCCATAACGCAGACCAGCCAATTCTCCCTCCTGATGAGTTATTTATTGCACCAAATAACTTACTAAGTACTTTAAATCAGTTCCCGCGTATGCTTGTGAGCGCTGAAGCAGTTGAAGAAAAAGCTGGGGCTCTAAATCTTAAGGTTGAGCAACCACCTAAGTTGCCAGTTGATCCGAAAAAAGAAAAACCATTTGCTGTAGTTAAAAAATATATTGATGAAGCAAATCATCCTGTTTTATTGGTTGCAGAAAGTGCTGGTCGACGTGAAAGTTTAAGAGATGGCTTGCGTGCTAGTCTGGGAGATATTCCTAGCGTAGATAGTTTTGAGCAATTCCAGAAAAGTCAGTTTGCGATTGCGATTACGAATGCACCATTAGATCGTGGTTTGCTTTTAACCGATCAATTGTCTGTTATTTCAGAAAATCAGTTGTATGAGCATCGCGTAGTTCAACGTCGTCGTAAACGTCAGCAAGAAGTTTCAGAAGAATTCCTAATTCGTAGTTTGACCGAATTAAGCATAGGTGCTCCTGTTGTTCATATTGACCATGGTGTAGGGCGTTATGCTGGGTTAATTACTTTAGCAATTGAAGGGCAAGATTATGAATTCTTGCAACTAGACTATGCTGAAGAGGCAAAAGTTTACGTGCCTGTGACTAACTTGCATCTCATTAGTCGCTATAGTGGCGGAGATCCGGATTTAGCACCATTACATAAAATTGGAACTGACGCGTGGAGTAAGGCTAAACGTAAAGCTTTAGAACAAATTCATGATGTTGCAGCAGAGTTGCTACATATACAAGCACGTCGTCAGTCAAAACCTGGCTTTGGTTTTGAAGTCGATCAGTCACTTTATATGCAATTTGCGAGTGGATTTGCGTATGAAGAAACACTTGATCAAGCCAATGCTATTGAAGCGACACTTTATGATATGCAACAAGCTAAACCCATGGATCGACTTGTTTGTGGGGACGTTGGTTTTGGTAAAACAGAAGTTGCAATGCGAGCAGCATTTGTTGCGGTGCAAAATGGTAAGCAGGTCGCTGTATTAGTACCGACGACATTACTTGCTCAACAGCATTATGAATCTTTTAAAGACCGCTTTGCCGACTGGCCTGTTCGTATCGAAGTACTATCACGCTTTGGTTCAAATAAAACGCATACGAAAAATATTGAAGATCTTGCTGAAGGTAAAGTCGATATTGTGGTGGGTACCCATAAACTTTTACAAGAAAATGTACAGTTTAAAGATCTAGGGTTAATGGTAGTCGACGAAGAACATCGTTTTGGTGTGCGTGATAAAGAGCGCATTAAAGCATTACGCGCAGATGTTGATATGTTAACGCTTACAGCTACACCAATTCCACGAACTTTAAATATGGCTTTTTCGGGAATGCGTGATTTATCTATCATTGCTACACCGCCAGCCCGTCGTTTAGCTGTTAAAACCTTTGTACAAGAACATACCGAAGCTTCTATTAAAGAGGCGATCTTGCGTGAATTACTACGTGGTGGCCAAGTATATTTCTTGCACAATGAAGTTGATACGATTGAGAGAGCAGCTGAAAATATTCGTGTGCTTGTACCAGAAGCTCGTGTAGCAGTCGCCCACGGACAAATGAGGGAAAGAGAACTTGAGCAAGTCATGCAACAGTTCTATCACAAAGAATACAATGTATTGGTATGCTCAACCATTATTGAAACAGGAATTGATGTTCCAAATGCCAACACCATTTTGATCGAAAGGGCCGACAAACTTGGTCTAGCTCAATTACATCAACTGCGTGGCCGTGTGGGGCGTTCACATCACCAAGCTTATGCTTATTTATTAGTTCCTTTGATAAAGCATCTAAAAGGTGATGCTGAAAAACGCCTTGATGCAATCCAACGTGCTTCAACTCTTGGTGCTGGTTTCATGCTGGCTACAGAAGATTTAGAAATTCGAGGCGCAGGTGAGCTTTTAGGTGAGCAGCAAAGTGGTTCAATGCAAGCAATTGGTTATAGTTTGTATATGGAAATGCTGGAAAAAGCTACTAAAGCGATTCAGCAAGGGAAAACGCCGAATTTTGATGCACCTTTATCATTAACTGCAGAAATTAATTTACATATTCCTGCACTGATTCCAGATGAGTATTTAGGTGACGTACATCAGCGTTTATTATTCTATAAGCGTATTAGTAATACAGATACCCAAGAAAAGCTCGACAATATCCGTATGGAGCTGATTGACCGTTTTGGGGTTCCACCGCAATCAGTTAAACACTTATTTAGTGTTCACCAAATTCGCCTGAAAGCTGAACAGTTAGGTATTACTAAAATCGATATTAATACTCAAGGTGGCAATATTGAATTCTCGCCTGATACACCTGTTCAGGCCATCAGTATTATTCAACTCATGCAAAAACATCCCACCTATTATCGTATGGAAGGTGGTCAACGTTTAAAAGTTATGGTTCAGCTTGAAGAACAGGAAAAACGAATCCAATTTATTAATGATTTGTTAGCGAAATTATTGAATGAATTACATGCTTAAATAGTGTTTTAAAGTGATTTCAACTCAACAAGAATCTTTTGTATGTTGATAACAGAATTTTATGCGCGATTTCTTGGTCTATTCGGGGAATAAGTGCATAAAATCATTGTTATTTGTAATCAAACCAGACACTAGCAATACTCACATTAAAACTGATGTGATAGTATTAGCCATTATTGTTTATTGTCATTTATAAAAGATATGTTTAGTTTGCATCCACAACTTGCTCAAGATACTTTTTTTGTAGGCGATTTTCCGCTTTCAACATGTCGTTTAATGAATGATATGCAATTCCCTTGGCTGATTTTAATCCCTCGTGTGCCGGGAATCACAGAATTATATGAGTTGAGCCAAGCTGACCAAGAACAGTTTTTACGTGAATCAAGTTGGTTATCTAGCCAGTTATCTCGCGTATTCCGTGCTGATAAAATGAATGTTGCAGCTTTGGGGAATATGGTGCCTCAATTGCATTTCCATCATGTTGTACGTTATCAGAATGATGTTGCATGGCCTAAACCAGTATGGGGTACACCTGCGGTTCCTTATACAAATGATGTGCTGGCTCATATGCGTCAAACTCTTATGCTTGCGTTACGTGGTCAAGGTGATATGCCATTTGATTGGCGCATGGACTAAATCAATGCAAAGCCACATTTATATGAATGTGGCTACATTGAGGTGTGGAGGATAGGGTGCAATTAGAGAGGTTTATCGATAGAGAGCCTAAGCAGTTTGCATATTTTCATCGTTTGATGGGATATTCAATTCTGTCATTAATTTTAGTGATCTATGCTTTTACCTCACCTAATACTAATTATCAGATCTATGTTCCACCTTTTTTCCTATTTCTGCTTTTTATTAGTTCGAAGTTAGAACACTGGCTTCAGTACCAATTCGATAAAAAAACTCAAAAAAGTGTTTTCTTTGCAATCGATGCAATTGTTGTAGCAGTTACCTTAGCAGGTCTGCATCTTAATTTGGTGCCTACATTTATTGCACTCTTCGCATTATTTTATTCAGCAATTAATAGCCGTATTTCTTTCGCAGTCATTTGTTTGACCAGCTTGTTAGGCGCGATTATTTTTTATTTAAGTACTTTCTTTTTATTTGGTTTTTATACATATTTTGAGCCTACTAGCCAAGAGTTGACTGTAATTACACTTCTTGGCTTGGTTATGTTTATTACTATCGGAAACTACTACCAGCATCGTTGGGTTAAAAAAATCAGCCAGCAGCGACAACATTACTATGACCAAATGACCCGCTATATTGCTTTTGCTAATCAGTTAAGTCGTTATGCGCCATTACAGTTATGGCAATCTATTATGCGCGGTGAGGCTGAAGCAAAGATTGAATATAAGCGTAAAAAAATGACAGTGTTTTTTTCTGATATTCAGGGTTTTACAGAGTTATCAGAAACTTTGATTCCAGATGATTTGGCATTTTTGCTTAATGATTATTTAAGCCATATGACTGAAATTGCTAAACAGTATGAAGCTACAGTTGATAAATTTATGGGGGATGCCATTCTCATATTTTTTGGTGATCCGAATTCACAAGGTGTGGAGCAAGATGCTAAAGCCTGTGTAGAAATGGCAATCGCTATGCGTCAGCAAATGAAATTGTTGCGCGAGCGCTGGAAAAAAATGGGTTACTCAGCATTGCATATCCGAATGGGCATTAGTACTGGTTATTGCCACGTAGGAAATTATGGGGCAACACATCGTATGGCTTATACGATTGTAGGTCGTGATGTGAATTTAGCGGCTCGTTTGCAATATGCTGCTGAAATAGATGAAATCTTAATTTCAGACGATACTTATCAATTAATTAAAAGTGATTTCTTGTGCGCTCCTAAAACACCGATTTATCTAAAAGGTATTCAAGGTGCGGTAAAGACATGGCAAGTGATGGAGAAATATACAGGCAATAAATCGGATCATCAGCAATGGTTCGATTATGAGTATAAAGGCTTTCACTTGGTACTTAATTTAGAAGAAGTACAAAACTATGAATATCCTGAATTAGTAGAAGTGCTTGAGAAGATGATTCAACGAATTAAAGTTCAACAAACTTTAGTAAATACTCAAGGTATTGCACAGTTAAGACTTGAAGATGAAGTTAAACCTTTAGAGATAGATCCACAAGACCAAGTTTAGAGTTTATAAAATATAAAAAAAGCTGCTTTTAAAGCAGCTTTTTTTATTAACACGATTAATGATTTTCTGAAGCGTGGTTGATTGTATATTTAGGAATCTCGATTTCTAAATCTTCATCAACAATTTTTACTTGGCATGAGAGGCGAGAATCTGGTTCAAGACCCCAAGCGCGATCTAAAAGATCTGCTTCAACATCATCCATTTCTTCTAGGCTATCAAAACCTTTACGAACTACTACGTGACAGGTAGTGCAAGCACATGACATGTCACATGCGTGTTCGATTTTAATTCCTCGATCAAGCAAACTTTTGCAAAGATTTGCATTCTGTTCAACTTCAAATTCTGCACCTTCAGGACAAAATTGAGCGTGAGGAAGTACTTTAATGCGGGGCATATTGATCACCTATACCTTTAGTTTGAATTTGACCAATCTTCAAGTTTTGTACCTTTTAAGGCGTGGTCAATATGTCGATTCATACGTAGTGCAGCAAAAGCATCACTATGTACTTTAAGTTGTTCTACAGCTTTTTCAATTGCTTGAATATCATTACCTTCAAGTTGTACTTTAAGCGTATTCTCAGCAGTTTTAAGTGCTTCGAGTTGCTCATCATTGAGTAAATCAGCATCAACTTTCAGTGCTTGTTCTAATGCTTCAAGCTCACGTTGAGCTTCAACTTTGGCTTCTTTTAAATGACGCAGATTTTTGTCTTCTTCTGCGTGTTGGAAACCTTCAATTAACAAGCGTTCAGTGTCAGATTCTGATAAACCATAAGATGGTTTAATATCAATTTGAGCTTGTACACCTGAAGTTGTTTCACGAGCTGAAACAGTAAGCAAGCCATCTGCATCTACCTGAAAGGTAACTTCAATACGTGCTTGACCAGCAGTCATTGGAGGAATGCCATGAAGAACGAATCTTCCTAACGATCGACAGTGTTCGACTAAATCTCTTTCACCTTGAACTACATGAATCAGCATGGCAGTTTGGCCATCTTGATACGTAGTAAACTCTTGGCGACGAGCAACCGGAATAGCTGTATTACGAGAAATAAGACGCTCTACTAATCCACCCATGGTTTCTAAGCCAAGAGAAAGAGGAGTAACATCTAAAAGTAGTGAGCCGTCTTGGCTGTTTCCAATTAATTGATTGGCTGTGATAGAAGCTCCAATCGCTACTACTTCATCAGGATTAATCGTGCAAAGTGGTTCTTGATTAAACACATTGCGAACTGCTTGCTGAACAGCATACGAACGGGTAGAGCCACCTACTAAAACAACATTTTGAATATCTGATAACTCAAGTTTTGCATCACGTAAAACGCGTTTGCAAACACTGATTGTTTTGTCTAAAGCAACTTGAATAATGCTCTCAAAGGTTGAACGATCAAGTCTTAGTACATTTTCAAGTAGTTTTAACTGAACGGATTCTTGTGTAGAGAGTTGTTCTTTTGCTTGGCGAGCAGCAACAATAAATACTGCATAGTTTTCATCACTTAGCGTATCAATATTTAATTGTTTTTTAGCCCACTTAACAATGAGACGATCTAAATCATCGCCGCCTAAAGCAGTATGACCACCTGTAGCTAATACTTCAAAGACACCTTGTGAAAAACGTAGGATTGATACGTCGAAAGTACCACCACCTAGGTCATAAATCACATAGTTATGATCTGTAGCTAAATTCGTTTCTTGATCTAAACCATAAGCCACAGCAGCAGCAGTTGGCTCATTTAATAGGCGTAATACATTCAACCCAGCCAGCTGTGCGGCATCGCGTGTTGCTTGACGTTGTGCTTCATCAAAATAAGCTGGAACAGTAATTACGGCTCCATTTACTGGGTTTTGTAAGCTAGATTCAGCACGCTCTTTTAGTTGTTTTAAAATTTCAGCTGAAATTTCAACAGGCGTTTTACGACCAGAACGTGTCTCGAAAGCTGGCATCTCATTTTCAGAACCCACTAATTCATATGGGTGTTGAAATTTGATATCTGCTTTTGAGCGTCCCATGAAACGCTTTACAGAAACAATTGTATTTTTTGGATCAGCAATAATGAAAGGTTTTGCTTCTTCACCATAATGAGTGACATCATTTCCATAATGCACAATAGAAGGAAGAAGTCGTCTTTCTTTTTCGTCGTTAAGGACTTTTGGTTTGCCTGATAACACTGTCGCAACTAAAGAATGTGTTGTTCCTAGGTCGATACCAATCGCAATGCGGTGTTCATGTGGGGCACTGGATTGACCCGGTTCAGCAATTTGCAAAAGTGCCATGAGTTAAATCCTTTGAATATAAATTGGAAAAAGCAAATTAAAAATCATCGTCTAAATCAAAGTTGTCTTCATCATCCAACAGTTGATCTTCTGCTTTTTCAATATCGTTAAGAACGCGCTGAAAGAAACGTAATTTACGTACAGTATCTCGAGCTTCGCCCCAATCTTCATCTGAGTAGTCAATTTTAAATTCGCGAACTAAGCCATCAATCCACTGAAAAACTTCTTGCTTAAGAGTACTTAAATGCTCTTGTGAAGTTGCTTCATCAAGTTGCTCACGAAGCTCTAGAGCTGATTGTAGGAACTCAAAATCGCTAATGGACTGATCGAGGTGGTGATCTTGCTTTTTTAACGCTAATAGATAAGCGGCGCGGCTATCTACTTGCGAAAGTACTTTAAAAGCTTGATTGATTTCACTTGATTTGATCAATGCCTGATCTTTATCTTCTGCTTTATCTGGGTGATATTGCTGTTGCAAACTTAAGAAACTAGATTTTAAGCTCGCCAAATCGATATCGAGTTCTACGGGTAAATTGAACAACTCAAAATGATTCATTAGAAAGGAGGTCCACGTTAATTAAATACATTAAAACAGTGCTATAAAAAGTCACTGTTTTAATGAAAAGGATGGAAGGAGAAGAGGGAGTTATACAGTGAAAGACTCACCGCAACCACATTCACCTTTTTTATTGGGATTGTTAAATTCGAACCCTTCGTTAAGGCCATTCTTTACGTAGTCCATTTCTAAGCCTTCTAAATAGACAAGACTTTTTGGATCTACAAAAACCTTAACACCAAATTGTTCGAAAACTTGGTCATGTTCATCGACAGAATCAACAAATTCGAGAACATAAGCCAACCCAGAACAACCAGAAGTTTTCACACCCACGCGAATGCCTTCACCCTTACCTCGATTTTTAAGGTAATTGCTAATATGAGTCGCAGCATTTTCAGTTAAATGAATCATGAAAACTCCAACGTTTACAATGGTAACAAATTAAGCTTTAGATTTTTTACTGCGGTAATCATCAATCGCAGCTTTAATTGCATCTTCAGCTAGTACAGAGCAGTGAACTTTTACTGGAGGAAGAGCAAGCTCAGTTGCGATATCAATATTTTTGATCGCTTGAGCTTCATCAAGAGTCTTACCTTTTAACCATTCAGTTACAAGTGAGCTTGATGCAATTGCAGAACCACAACCATAAGTTTTGAAGCGTGCTTCTTCAATCACACCACTATCATTTACCTGAATTTGTAAACGCATCACGTCGCCACATGCAGGTGCACCCACCATACCTGTACCAACATTTTCAGAGTTTTTATCTAAAACACCAACATTACGTGGGTTTTCGTAATGATCAATTACCTTTTCGCTATAAGCCATTTCGCTTCTCCAAACCTCGGGGTCAGCCTAATATTAATATGAGGGTTAAAACACTAATTTCAATAATTAGTGTTCTGCCCATTCAACTGTAGAAAGATCGATACCTTCTTTGTACATATCCCAAAGCGGAGAAAGTTCACGTAATTTCTCAACAGCGGCTTTGGTAATTGTAAGCACGTGGTCAATGTCTTCTTCAGTTGTGTATTTACCAAAACTAAAGCGGATTGAGCTGTGTGCTAGCTCATCAGATAAACCTAATGCGCGAAGAACATATGAAGGCTCTAAAGTTGCAGAAGTACAAGCAGAACCACTTGATACAGCAGCATCTTTAAGCGACATCATTAAAGATTCACCTTCAACAAAGTTGAAGCTAACGTTTAAATAGTTTGCAACGTTTTGAGTTGGGTGACCATTTAAGAACACTTGTTCAAGGTCTTGTAAACCGTTCCAAAGTTTGTCACGAAGTTTACGGAGACGCTCTTGTTCTGCATGCATTGTTTTACCTGCAATTTCAAAAGCTTCACCCATACCAACGATTTGGTGAGTAGCCAAAGTACCAGAACGCATACCACGCTCATGACCACCACCATGAATTTGTGCTTTTAGACGAACACGCGGGCTACGACGTACATATAATGCGCCGATACCTTTTGGACCATAAATTTTATGAGCAGAGAAACTCATAAGGTCAATTTTCATCGTAGATAAGTCGATATCAACTTTACCAGCTGCTTGTGCTGCATCTACGTGGAAAAATGTTTTGTTGGCACGTGTTAATTCACCAATCGCCGCTACATCTGTGACTGTACCAATTTCATTGTTTACCATCATAAGAGAAACAAGAATAGTATCTGGGCGAAGGGCAGCCTTAACCATTTCAGGAGTGATTAAACCTGTTTGTGGTTCTGGCTCTAAATAAGTAATTTCAAAGCCTTGTTCTTCTAATTCACGACAAGGATCTAGAACAGCTTTGTGTTCAATTTTACTTGTAATGATATGTTTGCCTTTAGATGCATAGAATTGAGCTACACCTTTAAGGGCAAGGTTATCTGATTCAGTTGCACCAGAAGTCCAAACAATTTCACGTGGATCAGCTTTAATTAAATTTGCTACTTGCTCACGTGCATATTCAACTTTTTCTTCTGCCTGCCAGCCATAAGCGTGAGAACGAGACGCAGCATTACCAAAGGTACCGTCGAAAGTTAAACACTCCATCATACGTTCTGCAACTTGCGGATCTACTGGAGTGGTTGCTGCGTAATCAAGATAAATTGGACGTTTCATATCAAATACCTGTACCCGATAAAAGAGCTGAATCTGTGCCAGTCACATTTTGGCGTAATGCAACAGTTTGAACGTTGTCTCGGCTAATGAGGTCGGCAAGAGAGATTTTTGCTAAATAGTCGGCAATATGATGAGAGAGTTCTTGCCATAAATCATGAGTGAGACACATTGCACCATTTTGGCAGTTACCTTTATGGTCACAACGTGTTGCATCAACCGTTTCATTTACAGCTTCAATAATTTCTAACACAGTAATTTCATCAGCATTTCGAGCCAAATGGTAACCACCATTTGCACCACGAACACTAGAAACTAACCCATGACGCTTAAGTTTTGCGAATAACTGTTCTAAATAAGCAACTGAAATGGATTGGCGTGCGGCAATTTCGGCGAGCGTGATCGTTTGTTCAGTTGGCTGCAAAGCTAAATCAAGTAGAGCAGTCACTGCGTAGCGACCGCGAGTTGTAAGGCGCATGATTCGATACACATGTTAAGACTAGATAATAGGATTTTATGAATCCCGACTAAAATAGTCAAGTTTTTTTATTTTTAATTCAAGTGTAGGAACAAAATAGAAAAATAAATTAGGCAACCCACAAATTATATATGAAATAAACAACAAATATTAGGCTAATTATACCAAAGGAGAAGTTAATATTTCGTTGACGTCGTTGTAAGCGAGTAATTCGATTTTGATACTGTTTAATTTCGACGTGAAGGGAGTTGATCTCTGATCTTTGTTGATCAATTTTCTCAAGTAATGGAGCGATCCGTTTACGTGAAGCAAGGGTTTCAGCTTCATCATCTGAAGTGTTAAACCACTGTTTCCAGTCAACTAGCAATTTTGGAAGAGTTAAATGAGAAATTAAATCTAGAAGTTCCTTTTTCGTTTCCTCATCACCATCAATACGCATATTTTTAAGGCTGCGTTGGTTAGAAAAACCAAAAATTTTAATTAAATCGATAAGCGTACTATTGATCTCAAGATCAATACGTCTATCAAAAGAGTGAATATCGAATAACAAACCTTTTTCTGTAAATTGAACATAGAAGTCAAAGAAAGGTAAATAGCTATTAATACGAATCGTTGTTTTGTTCAAAATAAACTTTTTCGCTTGCAAGCGAAGGGCACCATCGTGGGTGAGAATAAATGAAAAAAAAGTTTCTAAAATAATTAGAACAATATTCAGCAACAGACGCGGATGTTTTTGTCTTTGTTGCGTTTCACTCATAAAAGTTTATCCTTAGAAATAGCAATTAACTGAAGAATGGGACATCCTATCCCAAACTTAACACAATGTCGTGTTAAATATATTTACATGACTTATTTGCTTTGTAGAACAGTTTTGTAAATGGATCAAGTCTTTACTTTGATATTATAGAAATATTTTGTGGTCAAATCAGTCATCATTTCTCTCATCTGATTAGGAGTTTAGATTAATGGATAATGCAAATACAGATACCCAGATAGAAGAGTCGGAAGAAAAAAATAAATTAAAATCAAAAAGTTCAAGAAAATCAGCTTTAGATTTTAGGAAGTATACTAAGCAAATTTGGCTAGCAGGACTTGGTGCTTTTTCACGTGCGGAAGAAGAGGGAAATAAGCTCTTTGATTCTTTGGTTAAAGTGGGTGAGGAGCTAGAATCAAAAACTGGAGACTTGGCAGACAATACTGTTGGCAAGGTCACAGAAAAAGCAAAAGAATCTGTATCTGAAACAAAAGACAGAGTAGAAAAGATTCTTGATACGAGTGTTAATCACTCTTTAAACCGTATTGGGCTGGTGACGCCGAAGGATTTGCAACACATCGAACAGCTGCTTGTACAACTGCATATTAAGGTGGATGCTTTAATAGAAGAAAATCAACATTTGAAAGAAAAATTGAATAAAAAGTAAAAAAATGTTGGGATTTAGCAAATATATAACAGTTTTTTAGCATTTATTTTTGCTAAAAGCCCTGCTCTAGTATTGCGTTTTCCCCTAAAGCATTGCTATAAAGGCGTCATGGCCTTTTAAACTATAGCCTTGGACCTTAAACAAACGATATTAAGAGGATGTTTTATTCATGAATAAATCAGAATTAATCGATGCAATTGCTGAAAAAGGGGGAGTATCTAAGACTGATGCAGGCAAGGCACTCGATGCGACAATTGCGTCAATTACTGAAGCACTTAAAAAAGGTGACACAGTAACTTTAGTTGGTTTTGGTACTTTCAGTGTTAAAGAACGTGCTGCACGCACTGGTCGTAACCCTAAAACTGGTGAAGAGCTTCAAATTAAAGCAACTAAAGTACCTAGCTTTAAAGCTGGTAAAGGTCTTAAAGATTCAGTAGCTTAATCTTTTAAGATGAATAAACGCGCCAATATAGGCGCGTTTTTTATTAAATATCTGAATTGACCAATATTGCTCATTCATTGATTGTGGTTTTTCAGTTAAAATTCTCCTCGAAATAAAATATTGGAATACTTATGGAATCGTTTCGTACAGTCATTAAGGGTTGGCTCGGCAAAGTCCTTCTAATTTTGTTTTTGACCCCTTTAGCACTTGTAGGTATTGAAGGATATTTTAATAGGGGAAACAAGGCTGATGTTGCAAAAACAGTAAACGGCCAAGAAATATCTAAAAAAGACCTTGAAACTTTAACTCAGTCTTACAAAGAACAATATTTAGCTGCTGTTAAAGGGGATGAAAGTTTACTTAATTTGCCTGTCATTCAGGCTAAGGCACTCGATATTTTGGTGTCACGTAATCTATTAATACAGCAAGCAGAAAAATTAGGTATCTCTTTGAGTGATGCTCAAATTGAGCAAATGTTAGCTCAGCAGCCTAGTTTGCAAGAGAATGGTCAATTCTCACAAAAACTCTATGAAAATTACTTACGTTCTATTGGCATGACGAGTCAGGGTTTAATAGCAAGCCTACGTCAAGATCATGCTTTGAAAATGTTAACGTCAACCTTTGCTGATTACTCTTTAGTAAGCAAAGTTGATCTAATGCAAATTGCGAATTTGCAAACTGAACAACGTACGTTACATTTAGCTAGTATTAAATTAGATGCTTACAAAACAGGTTTAACTGCATCTAATCAAGAAGCTACAGATTACTATAACAAGCATCAAAATGAATTTAAGCAACAGGCTTCGGTTGATGTTGATTATGTTGTCTTATCTCCATCAATGATGGCTAAACCAGCTCCTGCAACTGAAGCTGAACTTCAGCAAGCTTATGCAAAGTTTGTTGAAACTCAGAAAAAAGATGCTAAACGAACTGTAAAGCATATTTTAATTACTACTGATGCTCGTGATGATGCAGCTGCTCAAAAACTTGCAAAAGAAGTTTATGCGAAAATTCAGAGTGGTCTATCGTTTGCACAAGCTGCATCGCAGTTCTCTGAAGACCCTAGTTCAAAAGCAAAAGGTGGTTTAGTTGAAGCATATGCTCCAGGTGTTTTCTCGGATGCATTTGATAAAACTGTTTTAAGTTTGAAAAATGGACAAGTTTCGCAGCCAGTAAAAACACAATATGGTTACCATATTATTGAAGCAGAAACTCAAGCTAACCAAATCCCTTCATTTGAAGCTGAGAAAGCGCGTTTAACGGCTGAGGTTGAAAAGAATAAGGTTGCTACGGTTTATTCAGATGCTGTAAACAGTTTGAATGAAACAATTGTTGGTAATGATTCTTTAGAAGCTGTTGTACAAGAAGTAAAAGGTGCAAAAGTTGAATCATTGAATGGTGTAACTTTAGCAACTCAAAACCCATATTTAAGTGATCCAAGTGTCAAAATTAAGTTATTTAATGATGATGTGAAAAATGGAGACCGTAATGCATCATCTAATATTCAGTTAGCAAATGGTGATACGGTATGGATTAAAGTGCGTGATTACCACGCAGCTGGTGTAAAACCATTAGCGCAAGCGATGAATGAAGCAAAAGCCAAAGTTATCGATGCAAAAGCGCGTAAAGCAGCCCAAGCAAAAATTGCTACCATGTTGACTGAGTTTAAAACTCAACCTGCAGACCAAGTGGTTGCTAAAAACAAAGTCGCATTTGAGTCAGCTGGTGTGTTTACTCGATCACAAGGTTTAAAACGCGAAATTGAACGTGCTGCATTTAGCTTAGCTACCCCTAAACCGGGTATGTGGTCTGTTACAACAGCAAACTTGCCAAATGAACTGGTAGTCGTTGCAGTTTCAAATGTAAATTCATCAGCCGCTAATGCTATTCCTGCTGATCAATTACAACAGCTAAAACAACTTTATCGTCAATCTCGTGGTCAACAAATATTGGAAGATTACAGCCAATATTTAAAATCACATGCAAAAATTAAATAATAATTTGATCAAATAAAAAAAGCGCTTCGGCGCTTTTTTTATTTTCTATTAATCGAGATGATGTTCGATATATTGCTGTCGATATTGTTTAGGTGATAAATCAAAAATTCTTTTAAAGGCCTGACTAAAAGCAGTCTCGGATGAATAGCCGACTTTGTTTGATATTTGCTGAATTGAAAAATTACTTGTGCGTAAGTACTGACTTGCTAAACGAAAACGGTAATGTTGCAAATAAGTTAGAGGTGGTTCTCCAATAATACTATTAAATAGATTTGCGAATTTGGACCGTGACATACAGCATTGTTCTGCTAAAGACTCAACTGTCCAAGCGACTTCTGGTTGGCTGTGAATAGCAGATAGGGCATTACTTAATTCAGGATGGGTTAACGCACTTAGCCAGTTTTGTTGATCTGTCATTTGTTGAACGTGATCACGGATGCACTCAATGAGAAGAATACTGACTAAATGATCAATAATTTTGTCATGTCCCGGCCTGATTTTTTGAGTTTCAATTGCTAAAAAATAAAGCCCAATTTGTAGCCATTCTGGTGGGTTGGTTTGATTTTCGTGTTGAATATGCATGATCGAAGGCAATGCATTAATCAAAGGGCCTGCCATATGAGTATCAATCTGACAGCGCAAACACAGTAATAAGGTTTTATTAGGAGAGGAGGTACCAAATTCAATTGCGTCTTGTCTATGACCGTTAAAAAGCGAAGTAATATCTAATGAATCTACTAATTTAGTTGCTGTTGATTTTGAGTCGGTGGCATTATGTGCCTTTCCAGAAGGAATTAAAATAATATCACCAGCTGTCGCAATTATTTTTTCTGACGCATTAAGTTGAATATATACTGAACCAGTTAAAACAATATAGGCAAGTAAAGCAGATTGATCTTGTGTTTTAAAAGCCCATTCTCCTTGTGCTTTTAAATAGATGTATTCAGACTTATTAAGGTGAATATCATCAAAAAATTTACTTAGTGCATCCATCTTTAAATGATCAATCATTATTTTAATAAAATTATAGTGAGCTATAAGAATAGATCAACATGTGTTTTTAGGACAAAAAAGTGGAAGAAAATGCCAAAGACTTTGAAATAGGTTTTTTGGACGGTTACTACTGTTAAGTAAGTACTATTTCTTTAACTATATAGATATATAGAAAAAGGAAATATGACTATGAATGCACCAGTAAATGTTCAGCAAGAACTTATGCCAGTGCCAGCGTCTATGCGTGAGATAGATCGTAAGCGCTATTTATGGATGATTAGTCCGGCTCTACCGGTAATTGGTTTAGGTATTTTAGCTGGATACCATTTTGGTCCACGCCCATTAAAGAAAGTATTTGCTTTAGGTGGCCCACTTTTATTACACGTTGTGATTCCTGCAATTGATACGATTATTGGTAAAGATGCACGTAATCCAACCGACGAAGAAATTAAGCTTCTTGAAAAAGATCCGTATTATTCACGGTTAGTGAAGAGCTTTATCCCATTACAATATGCTGCAAATGTTTATGCATTTTATTTAACAAGCCGTAAAACTACGTCATTCATTGATAAAATTTTGCTCGGTGTTTCAATGGGGGCGATTAATGGTATTGCGATTAATACAGCCCATGAATTAAGTCATAAGCATGATCGTATTGATCATATTTTATCTCATCTTGCTTTAGTTCCTACAGGTTATAACCATTTCCGTATCGAACATCCTTATGGACACCATAAACGTGCAGCAACTCCTGAAGATCCAGCTTCTTCACGTATGGGCGAAACATTTTATGAGTTCTGGCCACGTACAGTTGTAGGTTCTTTTAAGTCTGCAATTGAAATCGAGAAAAATCGTTTAAAACGTAAAGGAAAAGAGTTCTGGTCAGCAGATAATGAATTATTACAAGGCTGGGGAATGAGTGCTGCTTTTCATGCTTCTATGGTGGGAATTTTTGGTAAAAGTACAATTCCATATTTAGCGACACAAGCATTTTATGGCATTAGTCTTTTTGAAATTATTAACTATATTGAACATTATGGCTTACTGCGTCAGAAAAAAGAAAATGGTCAATATGAGCGCACAATGCCAGAGCATAGCTGGAACAATAACAACGTAGTAACAAACTTATTTCTGTACCAGTTGCAGCGTCACTCAGATCATCATGCTTATCCGACTCGTCCATTCCAAGCATTACGTCATTTTGATGAGGCGCCAGAATTACCAAGTGGTTATGCAAGTATGTTATTACCTGCGTTAATTCCTTCGTTGTGGTTCAAAATAATGGATAAGCGAGTTTTTGATCACTATAAAGGTGATTTGAACAAAGCGAATATTTCACCAAAACGACGTGCAAAAATCTTCAAAAAATTTGGTGCAGTAGATAAATCATTAGAAGCATAAAAATTGAATAAATAATATATATTCCTGAAATACCAAACCCTCTAATCATGTGATTAGAGGGTTTTATCTTTTAGATAAATCTTAGAGTTATGAAGCAAGAGAGTTTAGATTCTCTTGCGTCTTTTTTATTTTAATTCACTGGAAGATTTACCAAGCTCACGACGCGCAATAATTAATTGTTGAATTTGCTGAGTACCTTCAAAAATATCAAGAATCTTTGAATCACGTGCCCATTTCTCAAGTAGTTCATCTTCGTTATAGCCAACACTTGCTGCTAACTCGACACATTTTAAAGTGATCTCGTTACCAACACGACCTGCTTTTGCTTTTGCAATAGAAGCTTCTTTAGAATTTGGCTTTTTGTTATCAGCCATCCATGTTGCTTTTAACATGAGCAGACGAGCAGCTTCCCATTCAGCCTCCATACGGTAGATTTGTGCTGCAAGGTTAGAAGCATGCAAATAGGGAGTCGAGTAGTCAGGATCAAGCTGATCTTTAAAAATCTCTTTAATACGCTCTAGTGAAGCTTTCGCACAACCGATTGCCATTGCTGCAACTAGAGGGCGTGTATTGTCAAAAGTTTCCATTACTCCGGCGAAACCTTTAGCAACATCCACTTCGGCATTACCCAAAAGGTTCTCTGCTGGTACACGGCAGTCAATAAAACTGATGACTGCTGTGTCTGATGCTTTAATTCCTAATTTATGTTCGAGACGTTCGACCTTCATGCCAGGCGTACCTTTAGGTACGACAAATGATTTAATTGCTGCACGGCCAAGTTTGCGATCAAGTGTGGCCCAAACAACGACAGAGTCTGCTCGTTCACCTGAGGTCACAAAAATCTTTTCACCATTTAAAATATAGTCATTACCATCTTTAGTTGCTGTGGTACGGATAGCGGCAGAGTCGGAACCACAACCCGGTTCGGTGATGGCCATTGCTGCCCATGTTCCTTTGAACCGTTCTAATTGCTCATCATTTGCGACAGCAGCTATTGCTGAGTTTCCAAGACCCTGACGAGGCATACTCAGTAATAAGCCTGTATCGCCATAACACATCTCAATAACTCCAAGAGCGGTCGACATGTTGGTTCCATTGCGAATACCTTCATTGTCGGTATCACCGCGCTTTCCAGCACCCGCAGCACCAGCATTAATTCCTTCACCACCTTCATTCATGCCATCAATAAGGGAGGCAAGCATATCAAGTTCTTTTGGATATGCATGTTCAGCTTTATCATATTTGCGAGAAATAGGGCGTAATACATTGATCGCAACATCATGTGCTTGATCAATCATCATTTTGAATTTTTTAGGATTTTGTAAATTCATTAAAGTATCCTCTGATTGATCTTTTAAGCATGTAAGCCAGATTGTAAAATTGCAGTAGCCCGTAAATCGCGGTACCAACGTTCAACGGGATGTTCTTTTGTGAAACCATGTCCACCAAGAATTTGCACACCGTCTGTACCAATTTTCATGGATTTTTCAGCACAAAGTAGATGAGCTAAGTAAGCTTCGCGGTGAAATGGCTTGCCTGACTCTGCAAGGCTTGCTGCATTTAAAATCAACATACGCATTGCATCAATTTCAATTGCCATATCTGCAATCATGAAAGCGACACTTTGACGATGTGAAATAGGTTCACCGAATGCAGTTCGTTCATTGGCATATTTAATACAGTAAGCTTTTACAGCTTCACATGTACCTACAGCCATTGCACACCACATTAAGTTGCCTAAATCTACAAAGGCTGTGTAATCAAAATCTGTTGCACCTAAACGTAGAGCAGGAGTGTGATTAAAGCGAAGAGTTGCTGTTTCTGTGGCTTTAAGACCCATGGCCGGAGTGTTTTTTATTGAAATTGTTTCATTACACTGCACGACGAATACGTCTGGCTTGCCGTTAAAGTCTGCACTTACTAAAAATACATCAGCTAAATCGCCTAAAATCACTAATGTTTTTTCACCATCAATAAAAAACTGATCATTTTCAAGTGATGCTTTTGTTTTTAAAACATAAGGGTTAAATGCTGGAGTTGTTTCTTGAACAGCAAAAGTTGCTGTAATGTCTGAGTCTTCTGCAAAACATGGTAGGTACATCGACTGAACTTCAGCAGAACCCCAACGTGTGATTGCATTAATAACGCTAAATGTACTGAGTAATCCTGCTGTAAGGCTGAAATCACCTTCAGCTAGTTTTTCAGCAATTAATAAGTTACTAACGATATTTTGTTCGGCTGCTACTCCACCGAGTGCTTCTGGAAGTGCATAATAGTTAAGTCCTAAATCTTCAACATATTGCCAAAGACTTTCAGGAAACTGAGCTTCCTGATCGGCATCATGAGCTAACCCCAATAAAACCTCTTGAGCAAATTGAGACATTGCTTCAGAAGTCATTTGTTGTTCTTCGGTTAAACTTAAATCAAATAAATTTTTTTGTTGGCGAGGTAAACGTTGTTGAGAGATTTGCTTGGGCTTAAATGCTTTTTGAGTCTGCGTTAATGCTCTAAAGCCAGCTTTTGAACCTTGATAAAGAGATTTTTCAACAAATTTACGCAACTTGAGTTGATCAAGTACATCGCTTCCAGCCAATCTGGTGATCAGCGATAAACCCAAACCCTGAGCTTTATTGATCATACTTGTCATGATTATGGTGTCCTAACACATTGTTATTGTTTTATGCTGACACGCCTTATATAAAAAAACTATGTCGTTACTGACATTCGAAAAATGAGTAGATAAATGGTAAATAGAAAATAAGAAAATTATAAGTTTTTGATTTTATTTATTTAAAATAATTGTAATGTTGGGGAGCCGAGAAGGATTGACTAGAATGACATGGAATCATTCTAGTCTTTCATTAAATCAAGCAAAGTTACGAATCATACGTCGCACATTGGTTTTTGCATCAATAACCGTCATAAATGTGTAGGCTCCAATGAATTTACGGCTAATAAACATAAACTCTTTTGGCGGAACTGAAAAATAACGTGAAGCCATTGATTTACTAGCTTGTTGCATAACACGGCTATGAAGCTGGCTTTTCTTCCAGTCATAACGTTCGTGTTCATCCATAAGACCAGCGGGCATATCTGGGTTATTTGCAGGAGTACTGAATGCTTCTGTTGCAAGTAAAAAGACATCAGCCATACCTGGTTTAATACTTTCAGGCATCGCATCAAAGAACTCGTAACCAGTCATGGCTTTGACCATTGCATCTTTATTATGTTGATAACCTGCCTGAATGAGTTGACGGGCAACTGTTAGCAAGTGTTCATCAAACTGGCGAATAGCACCAAAATCTAATAATACAATTTTGTCCTGAATGTCTTGACCATTACCCAAACGAACAAGGTAATTACCAAAGTTAGGGTCAGTCTGCATTTCACCCCATTCAAAAATTTCACGAACCGCAATCTCTAATGACGCTTCACCGAGTTGATTACGACGTTCCTGAGGTAATGACAACATCACAGGGCTATTAATTGGCACACCACGTTCAAAAGTCATGCAGAGCACTTGATTTGTGCAATATTCATCTACAATTGTAGGAACAATATAGCGCTCATCATCTTTTAAGCGTTCACCAAAGCGACGAGTAGTGGCAGCTTCAACATCATAGTCAACTTCACGATGCATCATTTCACGTACTTCATCAAACCACTGATCAAATTCACGGGTTTGTGGAACCATACGCGTCAGTTTAAGCATGTTTTTAAACAAGCTCATATCGGAGTCAATAGCATTTGCAACGCCCGGATATTGAATCTTTAAAACTAACTCTAAACCATCTGATTTACGCGTTGCACGGTGTACTTGTGCGAGAGAGGCCGTACCAATTGGCTCATGTTCAATTGTTAAATCATTTAATTTAGCGCCCAATTGCTCTTGAAGGTGCGGCTTAATTGCAGGCCAATCTAAAGCAACTGTCTGGTTATTTAAGGTATTTAATGCTTGTGTAATTTCTTCAGGTAAAAAATGTTCACCATAAAGGGCCATCATTTGGCCAATCTTAACAATAGAACCCTTAAGTTTACCTATTTCAGAAACCAGATAATTAGCTTGCTCGCTCATCGCTTTTTTGCGTTTCTTTTCTTTTTCTTCCTCATTAGAAAATAAAGAAGAGGCACTTGCAGTTGCCCAACGTGTTCCTGCAAGTAAAGAAGCTTTCGCGATTGATAAGCGTCGATCCATGGAAGAAGTTTTTAAACTCTTAAGCTTATCTTTCTGATTTGACATGAAAATAGAATCCTATGCGCATCATGCAGCCAAACGCTGGTGATCTAAAATTGTAACGAATATTACATGTTTTGAGCGTATTAAAATAGTTCTCTCAGACTGAATGATCAGTCGAAATGGCTATCTTTATTTCATTAACTTTAAAATAGCCTAAGCAATTTTAAAATTTAAGAAACTTACAGCGTTCAGGTGAGTAAAACTAGGGTAAAAACGGATCTTTCACAAAAACTTAAATTACATTTTAAATTGGATCTTCAATTCAGACTTCTGCATTAAGTGAAGGCGATTGGACTGAATATGCTGTAATAACATTTGTTTGACTGAATCATGCATAAAACCAAGTGCATGAGCTTTTACAATAATAATGCTGGGTAAGGTATAGAAAAAATACTTAACATCCTCAAGTGTTGCGTTATTAAAGATGCCTTGTTCAATTAACGTCTGCTGTAAAAACTGCTTTTCATTTAAGACATAATCTGAAGATTCATCCCAAAAACGGTGACGCATAGCCATCAGATTGTTGTGTTTATAACTCATAAAATTGTCAGCTCAGACTTAAATCTAAATAAAATATATGGAGTCGAGCCATGAATATCAAGTTGAGATTATTTTTTATTCAGTTGCTGTTTGATTTTTTATGTAATTCTTGTAAATAGCCTAAGCAATTTTAAAAATTTTTCTAAAAAAACTATAATCCAAATAATTTCATCTATAACACTACTTATTATGACTCCTGCATGTAGACTGTTAAAAAGCAATAAAATTGAATTTTCAATCCATGAATATGAGCATGATTCAAATGCTAAAAGTTTTGGATTAGAAGCAGCAGAAAAACTAAATTTAGATGTAAGGGAAGTATTCAAAACATTGATGGTTAGCGATGATAAGAATTTTTTTGTTGCAGTATTGCCAGTTAATCATCAATTAAATTTAAAAAAAGTGGCTACGGCGTTTGGCTGTAAAAAATTGCAAATGG
Source organism: Acinetobacter sp. 1542444 (assembly GCF_000581835.1). NCBI lineage: Bacteria > Pseudomonadati > Pseudomonadota > Gammaproteobacteria > Moraxellales > Moraxellaceae > Acinetobacter > Acinetobacter sp. 1542444. The sequence continues at coordinate 527,649 of NZ_JEYA01000001.1, forward strand.
CCAATCCAAAAGACGCTGAACGTTTAACGGGGTATTTGGTCGGAGGGATTAGTCCTTTAGGTCAAAAGAAGCGCTTAAAAACCGTTATTGATGCATCTGCACAAGAGTTCAGCAAAATCTATGTGAGTGGAGGAAAACGGGGACTAGATATTGGCTTAAACCCGAAAGATCTAGCACAACTCTTAAATGCTCAATTTGTTGATGTACTTGATGAGTAAAATAAATCTATTTCTTATCTCATTAAATTAACTAATTTTAAGATAGGTAGGATTAAATCAAGTTCTTTTAATAAAAACAATTCTCATTATTATTTATATTTAGTATTATTCCGAGCCTTATAACTATCTAATAACTTTTGGGTTTGGAGAAAGGGAAAATGCATCAAAACAAAAAGGTTGGGGTTAACTCGAATCATCTGATGTGCGCTGAATCACGGTATTTTAAATTAAAACCTTGTTGTATTGCTCTAGCAGCAATATTTGCGCAGCAGGTTTATGCAAATACAAATATTGAAAAGGCAGCCCTTAATAATCAACCGACACAAAAGCCTGTAGCTCAATTGCAAAAAATTATAGTGACGGCGACAAGGACGCCAAAAAATATTGCTGAAATTGCAGGCACAGTTCAAACGCTTGAAAAGCAGCAAATTGAACAACAGGCAACTGCTGGACGGAAAATTGCCGATATTCTGGCTCAGTTGGTTCCATCACTCGGGGTGAGTAGTGGAACGACTACCAACTATGGGCAAACAATGCGTGGTCGTGATGTCATGATTATGATTGATGGCGTATCGCAAAATGGCTCACGCGATGTTGCTCGGCAACTAAATAGTATTAGTCCAGGCATGATTGAACGTATTGAAGTTCTTTCAGGAGCTACAAGTATTTATGGATCAGGTTCTACCGGCGGGATTATTAATATTATTACGAAACGTGCTGATTCGACTAAACCAGTAAGTTTTGAAACTAAACTTGGTATTACGTCTTCTGATACATTTCGAAGTGATAGTCTAGCTTATGAAATTGGCCAATCTATTTCATTTAATAAAGATAATATAAATGGTTTCTTAGGGGCTAATTTCACTAGTCGCGGATCTCAGTTCGATAGCCATGGTGATCGTATTGCTATAGCACCTATGCAAGGTAGCCGTCCTGATACTGATACAATTGATATTAATAGTCGTATAAATATAGATTTAACTGATAACCAATCACTAAGTTTGGGTGCACAGTATTATAAGGATGAACAAGATACGAATTATGGTCCTGATTATGGGAAAAATTATATTTATGGAGGAGCGCCTAACTCATATATTGGGAAAAAGGGTTTAGAAATATCTAATCAGCCTTTTACAGAGCGCTATGCATTCAACACTCAATACCAAAATAAAGATATTTTAGGTCAGGTCTTAAATTTAGAAGGATATTACCGTAAAGAAGATACTCGTTTCTTTCCAGTCTTTTTAGGAGGGGAAGGTACAGAAGCAAAGCAATCTCAATCTGAAATCGAAGTGGCTGGTCTGCGTTCAACAGTACAAAGTGATTTAAATATTATGAATCGTGATCTTAATCTAACTTATGGTTTAGATTATGAACATGAAAAAGATCATCAACATTATGAGCATTTCACAGCGTTTAATACAGGTTTGACCTATAAACCTACAGGTAAAACTTCCGATGCCGGTCCAAATACAACAATTCAAAGTGCTGGCACTTTTATACAAGGTGATTACGCTTTAACAGACCGTATGAATGTCCAGGCTGGTACTCGTTACCAATATATCAAAGCTGAAACAGAACAGTACTCGACTAAAAATGGCATACAGCCAAGCGGATCTGTAAATGACGATGCTGTTTTATTCAATTTGGGAGCGATATATAAATTAACAGATGAGCAGCAAATATTTGCTAATTTCTCTCAAGGTTTTAGCTTTCCAGATGTACAACGGATGATGCGTGATGCATTTAATATTTCAACAGCGAATATCCAACCTATTAGTGTAAACAGCTATGAACTAGGCTGGCGTTTACAAGGGGAGCAAAGCCTAAATCTAGGTATAACGGGTTTCTATAATACCTCAGATAAAGTTGTTCAATTCTACAAGAACAGTAATAAAGAAACTGTTGCTGAGGTTATGAACAAAGACCAACGTGTATATGGTGCTGAACTAACGGCGACCTACCCATTTATGGAAGAGTTTAAAGTTGGGGGAACACTGGGTTATACGCGAGGTCAATATAAAGATACGGATGGTAAATGGAAAGAGTTGAATGCTTTTCAAGTTTCACCAATCAAAGGTACTGTTTTTGCCGAGTGGAGCAGTGATGAAGGATATGGTGCTCGTATGCAAATTCTTGCTATAAAAGGTACAAATGAAGCAGTAAAAGATGGTTCACTTTCAGCTGTAAAAATTAAAGGCTATAGCACGATGGATGTTTTGGCTCATTTTCCAGCTTGGAAAGGACGTATAGATTTTGGTGTATATAATGTTTGGAATAGAGACTATCGAACTGTCTATAGTCAACAAGCAGAAAAAGTATATGGTCTTGTAGAAAGTATTCCAGCTGAAGGACGTACTTACGGCCTTAGTTATACATTTAATTATTAATATGAAGTGAGATAGGGAATATCTATAAGTCATAGGTATTCCTTAATAAATTTAAAAAAATAATAAAATAAACTTGCATTATTAAATGCAAATGATTATCATTATCTATATTGGAGGTTGAGAAACGTTCTAGTAATTAAGATTAGCGTCTACTACTGTAATGCTGGGTTTTAGGCGATTTAAAGTTATACCAGAGACTCCAATAACAATGATGTTGAAAAAGATGAGTTGATTTCTGGTATGTAAGCGCCTGCAGGATATTATAAAAATAGGCAGGTTCAACTAGCGGTAAATGGAACAAAGAAAAATAAACATTATCAGCGCAACAAAAAGAACTAATCAAAAGCAGTAGGCGAGGATGGCCTGCTGTTTTTGTGGTTAAAGTTAGGTTCATAGTTATTTATACATTTCAACTCTTTTGGACATTTAACTCTATACAGTAACAGATCGAGTATGTTTTTGATTAAAAAATAACCACTAATGTTTCATTTATTAACATCCTACCTTTTTAGCCATTTTTTTGTATACCCTGAATAAAACATGATCAAAAAAAGAGGTAAAAACGTGCTTATTTTTCATGGAAAACCTGTTCACGGAGCTATCTTCGATATGGATGGGACAATGTTTGACACTGAGCGATTACGGTTTCAAACATTGCAACAGGCATCTCAAGAACTCATTGGACAGGAGTTTTCACACGAATATTTAATGCAATGTTTAGGCTTAAGTGCAACTACTGCTGAGCAACTGGCTCAACGTCTATATGGCGTAAATGTTCCATATAAAGAAATTCGAAAAAAAGCTGATGAGATGGAACTCGAATATATTCGAAAACACGGCGTACCGATTAAAAAAGGTTTGGTTCAAGTTTTAGAACGTTTACGAAAATCTGGTTTAAGAATGGCTGTTGCGACTTCAAGCCGTAGGGCAATTGCCGAAGAATATTTAATTAATGCGAATGTTTATAAATTTTTTGATGTGATTACCTGTGGTGATGAAGTAGAGCAAGGAAAGCCACATCCAGAAATCTTTTTAAAAGCTGCTAGTCAACTTCACTTGGATGCTAACCAGTGTCTTATGTTTGAAGATTCTGAAAATGGTTTAACTTCAGCTCACACTTCAAAAGGTTTAACGATTTTATTAAAAGATATTAAAGAACCAAATGATGAAATGCTGGAAAAAGCACATTTTTATTATGATCAGATGTATGACTTTTTAACCGATCTCGACCAATTTATCCCTGTTATGGACATGCCGGAAATGCAGGAATCTTTTCCGCAAAGTCTGAATCAGCTTACAGTTGGGATACATGGTTTCGGTGCTATTGGCGGAGGTTATATAGCGCAGATCTTGTCACATTGGGATGGATATACAAAGCCAAAACGTATTATTGCTTCTACAAGAAATAGTCTTTTTCGCGAAGCCGTAAATGCATTTGGAACATATAGCATTCGCTATGGGCAATTTTCTTATGATGAACGTATTGAGAATATGACCATTGTTGATTCTGAAAATGAACAACAAATGTTGGAGATGTATACCCATTCAAGTTTGATCGCACTGTGTTTACCCGAACAGGCCATCGAAGTTGAGGCAAAAATAATTGCAAAAGGGCTATATGCACGTTTTAACTCATCACTTGAAACATGTATTGAGCCGTTAACTTTTCTAATTATTTTAAATAAAGTCGGCGCGAAATATTTGGTTATGAAGCATCTTAAAGATGCTCTACTAGAGTTAACCAATGATGAAGATGTGACGGAGCATATTTTAAAAGAACATTACTTTTGCGACACCGTTGTAAACCGTATGGTTTCAAAACTATCTAATCAAAATTTATATCGCCAAATTCGTATTAAGCATAATTTTCTTGAACAGCATTTAGAAGATGTGGAAAACGAGGAACAAATCGAAATTGAAGACTTTAATAAACTGACTCAAGACCAGCAAAACCAGGCATCTTTATATGTTGATAACATGCGCCGTAATTTCCAGCCAGGCCATATATTACAAAGCATGGACTTGATTCTGTTTCATAGCGAAACGGATATGCCAATTTATGTAGAAAAAGGCAGCCCTTTACTCGAAAAGTTGCGTCAAGTTGTCTTGGTTAATCAGATTACAGACATTCAATTAATCAAAAACCGACTATGGAATGGCGTGCATGCCATGCTTGCTTGGTATGCATCTTTACTAGGTTATGAATCTATTGGTATCGCCATGGGTGATCATTCAGTTAAAGCCTTTGCAGAAAACTTAATTAGAGAAGTAAAGCAGGGACTTGCAATAGTATTGCCTAACTATGCAAAAGATTTGGATCGTATGGCACAAAGCTTTCTAGACTCATGTGAATATGCATTTAAAGATCCTTGTCAACGCGTAGCTAGAGATCCACTACGCAAACTCAATCATAATGAACGTGTCATGGAATCAATTGCAGTGAATATTCGTCATGATTTACCTTATAAAAACCTTTTAAAAGGTGCTGCGCTAGGTTATGCCTATGCGATTCAATTTTTAGAAATTGAAGAGACTGATGCAATTAAACATTTACACGACCAAGTACAAAAACTGGATATGAGTGCCGCTCAAAAAGGGCAACTTGAAGTTGAGTTAACACTATTAGTTCAATATTTATTTTCTGAACAAGGTAAACAGCCTTTAAACATGAAAATTACCAATTCAAAAAATGCGAGTACTCAACATGCCTAAATTCTTTTAAGTAATTAATGCTCTACAACCGAAAGGCAAACATGCTTTAATACAAAAATTGAATGATTTGAATTAAAGCTGTGCTGCTAAAACCCTCGAGGTTCATGGTGCCAACATCTATACGGGATTATCCCGAGTGGCACCTTGGGCGTCAAAATTACGCTTTATGGTATCTAGAAATTAATGATCGGAAATTAGTTCATTATCTAGATCAATTGCGTGCGCATTTTTCAGAATTCTTATTAGAACCCAATAGCCGTCAATATCATGTCACATTATTTATATGTGGATTCTTAACTCATGAAACTAAAATTTATAGTGATGACTTTAGTTTTGGTGAATTTGGGCAGCAAAGAGAAATCTTAAGAAAAGAAGATCTTGCTCCGCTTCATTTAAAAATTGGTTCAGTCGATAGTTTTAGTAGCGCTTTATTTGTAGAAATAGGAGACACCGAAAATATCTTATCTCAAATACGCCAAAAGTTAGGTTTAATTTCTAATGAAATTGCGGCTTTAGATTATTGCCCGCACATTACATTGGGGTTGTATAAAAAAGACTATAGTAGTGATTTGATTTTACATAAAATTTCTCAATTACCTGTACAATACAAATACGCTGAATTTGATCTTAAAGTCGAGCATTTAACATTTGGTTATTATCAAGCTCAAACTTTACAAGGTAAGTTATATCCATCTGAGCATTTGTTTTTAGGTGATTCATGTTGCAACTGATTTTGGGTGGAGCCCGTTCTGGCAAAAGCCGACTGGCTGAACAAACGGCAATAGACAGGCAATTAGCTGTCACCTATGTTGCAACGGCGCAAGCGCTAGATTCTGAAATGCAAAGTCGGATAACCCATCATCAAAAGCAGCGTCCTTCTCACTGGTCCTTGGTTGAAGAACCTTTATATTTAGCAAAAATGCTGCAAAAAATTGATAGACCTAATCAAATTATTCTTGTGGATTGTTTAACACTTTGGCTAACCAATTTGTTACTTTTAGAAGATCAAAATGTTCAGAAATTTGAATGTGAGCAGCTGTTAAAAATTTTACCCACGCTTCAGTCAGAAATTATTTTAGTAAGTAATGAAACTGGTCTTGGTGTTGTACCACTCGGTGAGATCAGTCGTCGGTTTGTCGATGAAGCAGGCAGACTACATCAAGCTCTAGGGCAAATTGCAGATAAGGTTGTGTTTTGTGTGGCTGGTTTTCCAATGATTTTAAAAGGTGAGAAATAAAATGAACTGGTGGTTACAATCTGTACAGCAACCTGATGTGGACGCAAAACAACAAGCTGAGCAACACCAGCTTCAACTGACCAAACCTACAGGTGCTTTAGGTGATCTAGAACTGATAGCAGTAAAACTTGCTAGTTTGCAATCAAATGCGCATCCACACATTAACCATCCATGGATTACAGTTTTTGCTGGCGATCATGGCGTGGTTGAAGAAAATATCTCTGCATATCCTCAAGCCGTTACCCGTCAAATGTTACAAAACTTCACGACTGGTGGTGCAGCAATTAGTGTCATTGCCAAATATCATCAAGCACATTTACAAGTGATTGATTGCGGTACAGTTGGTGAAGCATACGAATACGCGGGCGTTGAACGCCATTGTATTCGTGCCGGTACAGCAAATTTTGCCAAACAAGCTGCAATGAATGCTGACGAGTGCCGTGCTGCCTTAGAGTTAGGGAAAAAAAGTGTAGATACTGCTAAAGCGAATGGAGCAGATATTTATATTGCTGGTGAAATGGGTATAGGAAATACCTGTTCTGCTTCTGCCTTAGCATGTCTTTTATTAAATGATACTGCCGAGCAATTAACTGGAGTTGGTACAGGAATTGGTGCCGATCAGTTAAGACATAAAATTGAAGTGATTGAAAAGGCAATTGAACTTCACCATAAACATGTCGTCGGTGATGTCTTCAAAACATTATGCGCCGTAGGTGGTTTGGAAATTGCGGCAATTACTGGTGCTTATATCCGCTGTGCGCAGGTGGGCTTACCTATCATTGTCGATGGTTTTATTAGTTCGGTCGCTGCTTTATGCGCAGTGCGGATGAACCCTAAAGTGCGTGACTGGATGCTTTTTGGCCATCAATCGGCAGAATATGGACACCAGCGTATTTTACAAGAACTCAATGCTGAGCCGATTTTAAAAATGAATTTACGTTTAGGTGAAGGTAGTGGTGCTGGCGCTGCTTTGGCATTGGTTAAAATGGCATGTGTATTACACAACCAAATGGCTACCTTTGCTCAAGCTGCCGTAAGTGGGGATAAAATTGGGTAAATTTAGAATTGATTTGCTCAGACATGGTGAAAGTCAATATAGCCATACTTTACGTGGCCATTTAGATGATGAGTTAACAGCAAAAGGTTGGCAGCAAATGCAGTCAACCATTGAGCAAGTGGCTAATCAGCCATGGGATGTCATTATAAGTTCATCATTAAAGCGTTGTGCTTGTTTTGCTGAGCAACTTGCGAAGACAACTCAGCTGCCTTTACTTCTAAATCAGGACTTAAAAGAAATGTATTTTGGTGATTGGGAAGGCGTCTCAACTCAGCAAATTTATGAAACCTCACCTGAATTACTTGCAAATTTTTGGCAAAAACCTAGTCAATATTGTCCACCTCGCGCAGAAACATTAAACCAGTTTCAAATAAGGGTCCTTAAAGGCTTTCAAGATTTGCTGAAGCATATGCAAAAGCAAAACTTACAGCATGCACTGGTTATAACTCATGGCGGTGTAATTAAGCTATTGGCTTGCTTAGCCAGACAACAGCCTCTAGATGACTTACTTAAAATGCCGGCAGAACTTGGGAAATTATATTCTCTTGAATTTTCTGAAACAGATGGTCAATTAACTTTTATATTAAGATAGTAGTTTTATATTTTTATACACTTGTAAGTTATTATTTTTATAAAGATATTTAAGTCTATGTAATAGAACTGTCATTGCTAAAAACTAAGCTATTGGCATTTCTTATTAATCACACATTTTGGCTTATGAATATTTTATTTAAAACAACTATGCTCGCAGCATCACTATTACTCGCGGCTTGTAATAATAATGATGATCAAGAAGCTCAAGCTGTACCATCCACAAACCCATCAAAATATTATCAAACAAAAACACCTTACCAACCGCAACAAGAAATAAAAAACTATGAACAAGCACCGAATGGATTCCAGCCAGTTTTTACAGAGCTAGTGGCGCGTCACGGTTCAAGAGGCCTCTCAAGTCTGAAATATGATTTGGCACTTTATAATTTATGGAAACAGGCAAAATCAGAAAATGCCTTAACACCATTAGGTGAGCAATTAGGTGCTGATTTAGAAGCCATGATGAAGGCAAATATCTTATTAGGTTATGGCGTGGAAGGGATCCGCCAGTATGGTTATGGGAATGAAACCATGACTGGTATTTTAGAACACCGCGGCATTGCCGATCGCTTATTACAGCGCTTACCAAGTCTTTTAAACTCGCAAGCATCTATATTGGTACAAAGTTCTGGGGTGGATCGTGCGGTAGATAGTGCTAAGTTCTTCACTGCTGAACTCATCAAACAACGACCGCCACTGAAAGATAAAATTGTTCCATTGTCTTATACCAATTTATCGAGTGAAAGCGTGCCAAGTGTTGAAGATGGTGGCGTTGATCGTTTCAAACTCTATTTTCATAGTTTGAATGCAGACGAAGACTTAGCTCAACCCTTGAGTGCTAGCCAACAAAAAATTTATGATGCTAGTCAGGCCTATCAAGATTTTGAAGAAAATAATAAAGATTTAGCACAAAAGTTAGATGAGTTATCGAAAAATACCGAGGCTGAAAAAACAGCTCAAACAGTGCTCAGCCCGATTTTTAAAGCAGACTTTATTAAAAAACTTGGTACAACAGGTTATAGTTTTAGCAACACTGGATCTTTTACAGTCACTTCACCTAAAGGTGAGCAAATTACAGAAAAAGGTAAGGGCAAAAATACGATTGCTAGTGCAGTAGATGCAGCAGCTTATATTTATGAGCTCTATTCAATTTCGGGCGGCATGAAAGATGAGTTAAAAGGTATTGATTTTGATAAATATATGCCTTTGGACGCTGCAAAATTTTATGCTGAATTTAATGATGCGAATGATTTTTATGAAAAAGGTCCAAGTTTCACAGAGTCAAATCAAGTCACAAGTGAAATTGCCCAAGGACTCAAACAGGACTTGTTCCAACAAGTTGATGCGGTTGTAAATAAAACCCAACCATACAAAGCAGTTTTACGTTTTGCCCATGCTGAAATTATTATTCCTCTAGCAACCAGTCTAGATTTACATAATATGATGCAGCCTTTACCGCTTCGCCAGACTTATAATTACTCAACAAACACATGGCGCGGTGAAGTAGTTTCACCTATGGCTGCAAATGTACAGTGGGATATTTATCAAAATAGCCAAGGCTCTACTTTGGTTAAAATGCTTTATAACGAAAAAGAAACTTTGTTCAAATCTGCATGTAACTATGCACGTTATACCCCAACCAGTTTTTACTACGACTACATCAAATTGAAACAGTGCTATCAAATGCAATAGATTTTCAGTTTTTGAAGTCTTTAATGGGAATAGGGATTGCTATTCCCATTTTTATTTCTTCATAATTCAATTTGTTTTTAAATATAGACCAGTTAGAGACTTGGATATGACACCTTTTTGGATTGCATTGCAATTTTTAACTGTTCTGCCTATTGAGTTAAAGACTATACCAACGGCGCAACAAAATGGTCGTGCTATTTTGTTTTATCCACTGGTTGGGCTGATTATTGGTGGCGTTCTTTTTCTTATCTCGTGTCTTTTAGTTAAGTTACCCGTTCTTTTGCTTGCTACCATCATAATGACTTTATGGATTTGGCTAACAGGTGGGCTGCATTTAGACGGGCTAGCAGATACGGCAGATGCATGGGTAGGCGGTTTTGGTGATAAACAACGAACTTTACAAATCATGAAGGATCCAAGTTGTGGTCCAATTGGAGTCCTCAGCTTAGTTATCATATGTTTGCTCAAATTCGCATTGGTTTATGTATTGATTGAACAGCATCAAACGTTATTTTTAGTCTTTGTTCCTATCCTTGGGCGTGTGGTGCCATCTATTTTATTCTTAACTACACCATATGTACGTGAAAAAGGTTTAGGGCGTTCTTTGACAGATCACTTACCTAAAACAACTTCATGGATAATCACTGGGTTCGTTCTACTATTACCTTTGTGTTGGGAGTTGCAAGGGCTTATTGCCATCATTAGTTTTTTAATAAGTCTCGTTTATTTAAGACATCTGTTTGTAAAAAGAATTGGTGGTATTACGGGGGATACAGTTGGTGCAGCGATTGAACTAAGTGAAACCGTACTCCTTTTTGCTTTTGTTTTGAGTTATTTTTATTTAGTTTAATTTTGAGTTTCATCCAAAAATAAAAAAGCCCTCAAGAATGAGAGCTTAATTTTCAATCTTAAAAAGATGAATTAGCGATTTGGTAAAACTTCTTTTAAAGCTTCATGCATTTCAAGCAAGGTCTTTTCAGTAGTTTCCCAGTCAATACAACCATCCGTTACTGATTTGCCATATTCTAAATCACAAAGATTTTCAGGAATATCTTGGCGGCCGCCTTTTAGATGACTTTCAACCATAATACCTACAATTGACTTATTGCCGTCTAAAATCTGTTCAGTAATGTTTTTAAGAACAAGCGGCTGTAAGTACGGGTCTTTATTCGAGTTAGCGTGGCTTGCATCAATCATAATTTTGTTGCTCACTTTAGCTTTTGCTAAAGCATTTTCTGCTTCTGCAACCGAGCCTGCGTCATAGTTCGGTTTGCCATTACCACCACGTAATACAACGTGTGCATAAGGGTTACCATTTGTATTAATAATTGAAACTTGGCCATCTTCATTTAGGCCTAAGAAACTATGGCCATATTTAACAGATTGCATCGCATTGGTTGCAACAGTTAAGCCACCGTCTGTACCATTTTTAAAACCAACTGGTGAAGATAAGCCAGAAGACATTTCACGGTGAGTTTGGCTTTCGGTTGTACGTGCACCAATCGCAGACCATGAAATTAAGTCTTGATAGTATTGGGGAGAGTTAGGATCAAGTGCTTCAGTTGCACATGGCAAACCTTTTTCATTTAACTCAAGCAAGAGTTTACGACCAATACGTAAACCTTTTTCGATGTTAAATGAGTCGTTCATATCTGGGTCATTGATTAGGCCTTTCCAACCAATTGTTGTACGTGGTTTTTCAAAATAAACACGCATAACTAGATATAGGGTATCTTTAACCTTTTCGCTTAGCGCTTTTAAGCGATCAGCATATTCGTGAGCAGCTTTTGGGTCGTGAATAGAGCAAGGACCAATAACAACAAACAAACGTTTATCTGAACCATCTAAAATATTACGAATAGTTTCGCGGCCTTTTAGAACAGTTTGCGAAGCAACATCAGATAAAGGAAGTTCTGACTTAAGCTCATTTGGTGTTACAAGAGTTTGAATGCTTTTAATATTAACGTCGTCGATATCTGGCTTTGAAACGGAATTTGAATGTGTAGTCATTGCTGTCACTGGTTCGATCATACTAAAGGTTGTTTTGTGTACTGAATATACCATGAAATAATTATGAAAATACTACATCTCATGGTATTTCAGATTGGAAAAATCCTATTGATTTTACTATCTTTCAGTCGAGTTGCCTGTTTTTTCGGCAACTACTGCTTGTTGTTGTATCACAGGTGCTTTCGGTTTTGCTTTGACTGGATGAACCATAAAGTTAACACCGAGGGCAAATAGGGTAATCCCTAGAATTTTTCGGATTAAACGTTCAGGCATACGAGAGCTAATTAATGTTCCAATAATAATTGCTGGAATTGAACCCACCAATAACCACATCAGAAGTGTAAAGTCGACGTTACCAGCACTCATGTGTCCAAGGCCAGCCACCAAGGTAAGCAATACTGCATGTACAACATCCGACCCAATAATTCGGATCATTGGCAAGTTCGGGAACATAATCACAAGAGCCATGATTCCAAATGCACCCGCACCAACTGATGAAAGGGTTACGAATACACCTAAAATGATTCCCATAATCACGATAAAGCTACGTTTTTTATGGATTGCCAATTGCTCACTTTCAGTTTGGGTAACTTCTTTAGATCTGAATTTATTAAAGAACTTTTCAATGCGCGTACGGAAAATGATGGAAACACCAGTTAAGGTCAACATAAAACCTAATACCATGGTGAGTACAGCTTTATAGTGTGTTGACTGGCTTAAATAATGCTCAAGTACCCATGAAGTACCGAAAGATGCAGGAATACTACCTACGGCTAACCATAAAACAATTGGCCAGACAATATTGAGTTTTCTAGCGTGAACCATTGATCCACAAAATTTTGAGATTGCAGCATAAAGTAAATCGGTACCAATCGCGATATGAGGTTCAATTCTAAAAAGGCCAATTAAAATTGGTGTCATTAATGATCCACCACCAACTCCTGTAATCCCTACACAGAAACCAACTAACATACCTGCTAAGATAAATTCAAAAGCACCAGACATCTTTATCGCCACTTATCACGAAACGCACATATCTTATTCCTTTTAGAGATAAACAGTTGTCATGAATAATGATTTGCTTATGCAAAAAAAAGCTAAGCAATCAAAATTTTGCTTAGCTTGTACTATTTTTCATCATTTTTTAAAGAAAATGATTATTTGGGTGACTTTAGTGGGTTAATCAAAAGTATAAGAAGAAAAGTTAATGGCGTTGCAAAGATCCACCAACTAACAAAACCAATTGAAAAATTATAGTGTTGAATAAGAATAAATGCGCATAAACCAAATAGCATGAATGCAACTATTTTAAAGTGCCGGTAATATTTTTGAGCTAACGATTTGAAATGACCTGTTGATTTCGGCGATTGATATTTTTCGCTCGCCATAAACAACAAATACATTCCTAATAAAATTAAGATGAAAGCAATACAAATCATAAGTTCACCTCAGTATTTAATTTATTCAGCTTTTTTTGAATTTTTTCTACGGCTTTATGCTGGATAGGTTGAATTTTGCAGAATATAAAAATGGCTAATACTGCGAAGATCCACAAAAATACATCTACACGTGCAAAGGCCCAATAATCACTGAGGTTTTGCACATAATCATGTTTAAGTAAATAAATTAGATTTAAGATTGGAAGTGCAAGACACAGCATAATAAAAACGCTAAGTTGAGTTCGCCACAAATGCTGCTTTTTAGTGATTAATGCAATGATCAAGCTGATTAACCAAACCAAGAAAAAGCTATAAATTTCATAATTGATCGTGGTTGACGTGACTGTAAACAATCGATTGGCGCTTAAATAGACGACAGTTGCACAAGGTAAGCCAACAAACGCTGCAACATTTAAACGGTCAACTAAATAGTGCCCGAAATGAAACTGACTACTTTTATTTTGAATTTGTCGTTTAAGACTCCAAAGTAACAAACCAGAGGCAATCATTACACAGCCTAAAATGCCTGAGAAAAAGAATCCTAAACGAAGTAAAGGCTGAGCAAATGTTGCCATGTGCAGGCCATAAACACCCGCATTCAATGTTGCAATAGGGCTATGATTACGTGTATCTGCCAAGACTTTGCCAGTTGAAGCATTTAATGTAATTTGAGGCTGATTTCGAGTAATAGTGCGGTCTTCTTTTTGAATAAATGTAATTTGAGCTTGATTGGTATTTGGATTTTTTATACTCATTGTTGATAAAGGTTGGTTGCCCCAACTTTGTTGAACTTGGCTCAGCAGTTTCTCAATCGCTAAGTTTTGAGCAGGTTGAATCGATTGATTCTCAAGTACAGTCTTTGTACGTATTTCGGTAAAATATTGATAAGGGTTTTCAGGGTAAATCTTTTGCATTCCCCAAGGCAGATATAAATAAAAGAAAATAGCTAAGCCCGTAAATGTAATAGTTAAAAAGAAGGGCAGTGCAACGACTGAAGAAATATTGTGAAAGTCTAGCCACGAACGCTGAGACTTAAATGTACGTAAAGTAAAAAAGTCAGTGAATATTTTTTTATGGGTAATAATGCCTGAAACCAAAGCAATCAGCATAATAAATGCGGCAAGACATACGACTAATCGCCCAACTATTATTGGAATGCCAAAAAGTTGGTAATGGAAGCGGTAAAAAAAATCTCCGCCTAGGGTTGCCGAAAGTTGAAGTTCTTTTCCCGTGTTAGCATCAAGTGTGGCATTACCATAACCGCCGTCAGCTTTTTCCCAATACATGGTGTTGACAGGACTTTCTGGTGTAGCCACAGTTAAGTACCAAGATTTGGCGTCTGGAGCGTTTTCTTGTAAATATTGATATGCTGTTTTAATAGCAATATCTTGCTTTACTTCATATTGCGCAAGTGCAGGCTGCATCCATAAATTAATTTCGTGGCGGTAATAAGATAGGCTACCCATTAAGAAAATGGCAAATACGAGCCATCCAAAAATTAAGCCAGTCCATGAGTGTAGCCATGCCATAGATTGACGTATACCTTTATGCATAACCCACCGTCCGTGTCACAATAAAGAAAAGGGCAAATAGTGCGATTGATAAAATGGTCAGTCGCACTAATGATTGAATGCAGAAACCAACAATTACAAAGACTACGTAAAATAAAATCGATATAAATGCTGAAAGATAGATAGCCTCAGCTTTGTCCAGATTCAAAAGGAAAATTCCAGTGAGTCCAAGACTTAAACACGCCATACAGGCAAAGCCCATACCGAAAACTAGCAAGAATCGATAGAAAACTTTTATACGATATGACACAGGGAGATTTACAGTTTTGGACATCTTTACTGACACATAAACAAAGAATAATAAGTAAAGCCAATCCCTAAATTGGGATTGGCTACGGTATTAATATTTAAACTTTACAGCAACTGTATAATTGGCTGGAGCACCGTAGTAACCTTGGCCACCAGATAAACCTGTCAAATATTTTTCATTTGTTAGATTGTTTCCATTTATTTGGAACAGTACATGTTCGTTTAAATCATAACTGGCCATAACGTTAAGCAATGCATACGCATCTTGTTTTACAGTTAAGTAAGAGGTGTCATGTATATCATCTTGCCACTTAATGCTTGCACCAACTTTTAATTTTGGAATCTGTGGAACAGTATAAGAAGCTAAAACGTTAAGCGTTTGAGTTGGAATATTAGGTCTGCCTCTTTCACCCGTTTCCATATTTTTTAGACTAAATGTTGAAAAACCAAAAACCAAATCTAAGTTATCAGTTAATTTTCCAGTTAATCCGACCTCAACACCTTGCGATCTAATTGTTCCGATTGGAGATGAGTATTTGTTATAAAGCGGATCCCATAATGGGTTTAGTGCAAAATTATCTTCATCTGTTCTAAAGATTGCGATATTTCCTGTTAAAGCCCCATCTAACCAAGCGCTTTTTACACCTAATTCATAGCTTTCACCCTCTACTGGTACAGCTGTTTGTTTAGTAGAAAGATCAATAACAGTTTGTGGTCTAAAAATAGAGGTATAACTCATATAACCTGTATATTCAGGAGTAAAGTTATATGTAATACCTGCATATGGAGAAACTTTATTCTTTTTATATTCTAAAGTATCGATTTCAGTGTAGTTGGCACCTAAGATAAATTTAAGATCCTCACCTAAATGAAGACGAGTCGCACCGTAAACGGACTTCATGGTTCTTTCTTCTGGGTCTGCATAGGTAAAGTCTCCCCAAGTCGGTTCTTCAGGAGTCCAGCTTGGTAAGTCTGTGGTAATAACACCTAAACTACTGCCATATGAATAAACACTTTGAGCACTATATTTTGACCAGTTATAACCAATATTTGCTTCGTGTTGCTGTCCTAATAAATTAAAAGTACCTTGAATGTCTGCATTAGCAGTAGTTTCTTTAAATTTCTGATTATAAATTTCTGGATATAGTGAAATACCAGACGTATTGTCAGTAGCAGAAGGAAAACCACTGAGATAAAGCATTTTATCTTTAACATCTGATTTCTTAAGGTTATAGCCTAATCTTAACTTCCAGTCTCCCCATAATTTTTGTTCAATATTGGCAAAGTAATTATCTATTTCCCAATCGTAGTATGTCCATGACGGTGCATAATTATAGTTACGAGAATAACTTAATGGTTCACCTTTGGAGTTAACCAAGGGTAGAGCACCCCATTGAGAACCATTAGCGTATTGATGAGTTTTCGAATATCCTGCTGAAACATTTGTGGTGTCTGTAACGTCAGCTTCTAAAATTCCTTGAAATCCATTCTTTTCTTCTGAATAGCGGTCTAGATAAGAATCTCCTACTTTCTCATAACCTACAAGACGTCCTCGTACTCGTCCATCTTGTGTAAGAGAACCAGAGATATCCGCTTCATAACGTTGTGTATCCCATGAACCATAGCTCACCCCGGCATTTGCTTGAAATTCTTTAGTGGGACGTTTACGAATATAATTAATTGTAGCGCCAGGATCCCCTAGAGCATTTGTCAGGGCATCAGCACCTTTGACAATTTCAACACGATCATAGAAATAACTATCTGCATCACTATTATTATAGTTATAGCTGTCAACTTGAGGGATACCGATTCCATCAACCAGAATATTTGAAATATCAAAACCACGAGCAGTATAAGTTGTTCGGTTTGTTTCTAATCCAGTTACAGTTACACCGGGTGTATTACTTAAAATATCTCGGGTACTGGTAAGCCCAAAATCTTCAATTTGCTGACGAGTAACGACGTTAATGGTTTGAGGAGTTTCTTTAGCCTCAATATTAAGCTTGGTTGCACTACTCGAATTTTTAACATTATATGCTTTAGTTTGTTCAGAAGACTGTTCAGCATTTGATGCTTTAACTTGAATCGTCTGTAAAGCTTGTACCTGTGCATCTTGGGCATAGGTGAGGTTTGCATAACAAATCGCGCAGGCGATTACGGTAAGCTTAAATGGTCGAGGTGGGATATTCATAAGATTAAAGATAATGTAAATAATTCTCATTTATTTTATTGTTTGTAAATGTAAGCTACAATTCAAATTGCATTGTTAATTTAGATTAAAAGATGGTGAATGAGTGTAATTTTAGATAGCTTGTGCTGTGGCCGCTCTTGGTAAGTACATATAGATCAAGTTCAAGATTGATAAACCTCTATGCTAGAATGCATTATTTCAAATTCTTGGGTAAATCACCTTGGCAAACCGAAAACTTAAAATAGGTATTGTAGTTGGGGAAGTTTCTGGAGATACGCTTGGTGTGAAACTTATGCGTAGTTTTCGAGAACAAGGAATCGATGCCGAATTTGAGGGAATCGGTGGTCCTCAAATGATTGCTGAAGGTTTTAATAGTTATTACCCAATGGAAACTCTGTCTGTGATGGGGATTGTTGAGGTATTAAAAGACTTAAAAAAATTATTCGCCGTGCGGGATGGTTTAATTAACCAATGGACTCAAAATCCAGTTGATATTTTTATTGGTATTGATGCACCAGACTTTAACCTCAGACTTTCTAAAAGTATTAAAGAAAAGAATCTTCCAATAAAAACAGTTCAATATGTCAGTCCATCTGTTTGGGCGTGGCGCCAAGGGCGTGTTCATGGCATTAAGCAGAGCATAGATTTAGTACTTTGCTTATTTCCTTTTGAAAAAGTTTTCTATGAACGATATGAAGTTCCAGCAGCATTTGTAGGACATCCGCTAGCTAAACAATTGCCACTTGAGAATCCAATTCAAATTGCCAAACAGCAATTGGGTATTGATGAAAATCAAAAACATATTGCCTTGTTACCTGGTAGCCGCAAAGGTGAAGTAGAGCGACTCCTTCCTATGTTGTTGGGTGCTGCTAATATTTTGCATGGCAAACATCCTGACATTCAATTTTTAATTCCCGCAATTAATGATGCTCGTAAACAACAAATTGAGCAGGGTGTTGAACAATTAGCGCCTCAATTAAAAGCAAAAATTCATATTTTAGAAAATACGGATAGTGAATCGAAAATTGGTCGTATGGTCATGAATGCGAGTGACGTTATTGCTTTAGCTTCTGGAACAGCGACGTTAGAAGCCATGCTCATGCATCGCCCAATGGTCACATTCTATAAATTGCATTGGTTAACTTATTTAATTGCTAAATTCTTGGTGAAAATTCCTTATTACTCTTTGCCTAATATTATTGCCGGTAAAAAAGTAATTGAAGAGCTGATTCAAGCCGATGCAACACCTGAAAATTTAGCAGCAGAAATAGAAAAACTAATGAATGTTGAAACCGCTCAAATTCAGGTGATGCAGCACTTAACCATGCATAAACAGCTTATTTCTGGAAATACGGAAGACCCAGTTCAAGCAATCCTAAAAGTACTTGAAAAGTAAAAAAAGCCCCATTTTTAGGGGCTTTTTAAATCTACTCAGGCACGTACAATCAGCTCGTACCCTGTATATTTACGAATGTTGATAACACCGATATCAAAAATTAAATATTGGCCTTTAATCCCTTGTAATACACCGCGAATTTTCGGTGTTTTATCTAAGTTTAGAGACTTAATTTTTTCAGGATATTGTTCAACTGGGTAAACAAACTCACGTGGCAATTCATTTTCTAGTAGTTCAACCGTTTCATTAAATTCAAGGTTTTGACTAAATTCTTCACGAATAGTTTGAATTTTAGGAGCGAACTCTTCGATTAATTGATCACGTTGTTCAACCATATTTAAAGGTTCAGCTTCACCCTTGAGGAGTTTGCGCCAATCTGTTTTATCAGCAATTAAAGAACCAAACATGGTTTCAAGCTGACCAGATAAACGGCGTGATCCAACTTTTAAAATAGGTAAGGCTTGAGTTGCACCTTGATCTAACCAACGACCTGGCATATGGCTAACACGCGTAATACCCACTTTTAAAGCACTAGAGTTTGCCAAATAGACAATATGTGGTTGGAAACAAACGCTATGAGCAAAGTCATCTTCACGACATGTACCTAAATGATAGTGACATGTTTCAGGTTTCATAATACACAAGTCACATTCCGCTTTAGTTTTAAAACATTTAAAGCAGTGACCTTGAGAATAAGACTTCGGTGTTTTAGTGCCACAAGAAGTGCAATAAATATTACCTGTCCATTCGATTTCTAGTTCTTGTCCTAAATTAAAAGGAAGATCAATTTCTGAACGGTCTAATACAAATTTGTATTCAACATTTGCCTTGGTTGTCTGTTGATCAGTTACACTAGCATCTTTTAGGCCTGCATGCATTTTATGGCAAATGCCTTGTAGTTCCATAAAGTTTAAACTCACATCTTTCAATTAAGGGTTGCAGTTATGGCTGAACAAAATGTCATCACTTCTATGCTAGACGATTTATCAAACGAACAGCCCATTCATACTGCACTTTGTATTGGCCAGAAAATTGACCAGAATAACGCAATTCAATGGCGCTATTTTACCGTAACTGAGCTTTTAAGTCTGCCTTTTACTCAGCGTTATGACTTGGGTTTTGTATTGTTTGATACTGACGAAATGCAAAACATCAGCGATGTACAAAAATCACAATTATTAGTAAAGCTAAGAGATTTATTAGCGAAACGAATTGTAGTGGTAAGTAAACGCAGTGATGAGCAGTTATTACGTTCTTTAGGTTTTACTCAACTTATTGATAAAACTTCACATGAGAGTGATTTTGCTTTATGGCAATTTAATATATTGACTTATAAACATGTTCCAGACTGGTTTAATTCAAAGTTCTGGGCGAATCCGGAAAACTGGAATAAATTCCGCTGGTAAAAGGGCCTTAAATCTCTTTCAAAATTTAACAATTTGGTTTTTGCTGTCTTAACAAGAATCCGCGTATGCTCATGTATAAACCATACATAAGAGTTACACATGACTAATTTAAGCAACATTGTAGAAGTTTTGGCTAAACAGGCTTTAGGTGGGAATCAGCAAGCGTCAGGTCAAGGTGGTTTAGGTGGAATTTTAGGTTCAGTACTCGGGCAAATGGGGGGCAATCCTTCTTCGGGCGCTCAAGGTGGCCTTGGAGGAGTATTAGGTTCTGTATTAGGGCAAGTGACTGGCAATAACAGTACACCTCAAACAGGTGGCGGCGTACAAAGTTTATTAATTGCAGTTGTGCCTTTAATTTTAGGTTGGGTACAGCAACAAGGTGGTTTACAAGCTGCATTAGAAAAGTTGAAAGGTGCGGGTTTAGGAAGTCAGGTTCAAAGTTGGGTTGATCCAAATCAAAGTAATAGCGAAGTTCCTACCCAACAGTTACAGAGTCTATTTAACCCAGCTGACATTGAACAAGTTGCCGAGCAAGCTCAAGCGCCAAAAGAACAAGTTTATGGTGCAATCGCATCCGTCTTACCTCAGGTCATTGACTCTTTAACGCCTCAAGGTGACAGTACCGATCATCAAGAAGCAAACCAAGATATTCAAAATGTCATGAATCTTGTAAGTGGTTTTTTAAAATAAGATATAAATCTTAAAAAAGCCGATAAGTTTTATATCGGCTTTTTTACTCAGGACAAAAAATAAAAGGGCATAAGCCCTTTTATTTTAGATCTGAATCAAACATAACTGATTAGAAGTTATATTCGATACCAGTACCTACAACAGTTTGTTTGTCGTCTTCTTTAATCCAGTCGCGTTTTTGTTGAGCAACGATACCGTAGAAGCGAGCTTGTTTATTGATTTGGTAATCAAGACCTAAACCGTACAAGTCGATTTTACGATCTGATTGACCACTTACTTGTGTTTCAGCTGAAGCATATTCAGCTTTCACTTTAAGTTTAGTGTTAGGAATTTTATAAGCAGCTGTTACGGCATATGCTTCTTCTTCTAAACCACGGTAAGCTTTACCAGCTTTATCGATTGAACCATCTGATTTATATGATTGACCATATGCAGTCAAGTCATCAGTAGGTTCAGCGTGTTGCCATAAAGCACCTACAACAAAACCAGATTTAGCAATATCATAAGAACCAGTTACACGGTAAGCATCGGTATAAACATCTTTTAGACCGTAAGCTGCATATTTACCTTTAATACCAAAGTCACCAGCAGCAGCAATTGCTAAACCGATATCTTTGTTTTCGTAACCAAGCGAAGTTGAGACAGAGTCAAAGCTATCATTTTTGCTGTCTTTACCAGTTTCACCCGGTTTGCTATCAGAGGTGCTTTCACCAGTTTGAGCCATGATATTGAATGTTAAACCAGCTAATAATTTAGGGTCTAATTCAAAACCGATCACGTTGTCTAAACGGTTTTCACCGTACATGATATTAGTAATATCTAAACGTGTATCGTCATTAAAGATGTCTTGGTTACCACCAGCAGCTGTTTTGAAGTAAGAATCATACTTACCTACTTTTAATGTACCAACACCTTCAGTTTTTAAACCGATAAAACGGTTACGAGCACTAAGGTCAGTATCAGAACCTGAACCATCAGTAGAAATTGCCCATTCAGCTAAATAAACAGCAGATAACTTGTCAGTTAATTTCTCTTCGCCTTTTACCCCAATACGAGAAGAGTTTGAGTTAACTTCGGTAACGTCACTTTTACCATCGAAATTTTTATTATCAACTTGGTTAATAGAAACATTTAGTTTGCCATACAAAGTTGGCGCTGCTTGCACCGCGTTTACGCTCAAAGTTGCAACTGCGGCAGCGAGTAGCAATTTCTTCATTGAGATTTCTCCAAAAGGTATTTAAAAATGGCGTATGCCTAGCTAACTATTTATTTTGTAGTTGACTTATGTACAAAAAGTTACAAAAGCTCACCAACTTGCTAAGCAGTATCGGCAAAATTTGTGACAGAGAAGTGAAGAATAAATGACAGTTTTATGACGTTTAAAATTTAGAAATAAATTAGTTGTTTTCATTTTTTTATAGTTTTTAGGCGAAAAAAAGCGGAGCCTAAACTCCGCTTTAACCATCTAAAAATCAAAGAGCTGCTTTAATTTTTTCAGCTAATTCTTTAATTTTTTCTTGATCCCCTAACTCAACAGCATGGCGTCCAAGATGATGCACATTTGTTGGAATTAGGTGAAAATGAACATGTGGAACAGTTTGTCCTGCTGCTGCTCCAGAAAGTTGCATCAATACAATACCTTCCAAATTGAGCGCTTTTTCCATTGCCTTAGCAATCTTTTGAACAATTTGTATAGTATAGGCTGCTGCTTCAGCAGGTAAGTCCAGCAGTGTTAAAGCAGGTGTTTTTGGAATAACTAATGTATGGCCATCGGCTTGAGGCATAATATCCATAAAAGCTAGAACTTGATCATCTTCATAGACTTTTATCGCTGGAAGTTCTCCACGTAAAATTTTTGCGAAGATATTTTGATCATCATATGCCATGTATTATTCCTTTAAAATTATTTACATTTCAATTCTTTTTGACGTTCTTTAATAGCGTCAAGACGTTGTTGCTCTTTGTCAGAAAACTTTGGTTTTGTCGTATGACAGTTTTCATTACCATATTTTTCTTTAGCATCAGGATCTTTAAAACAAAAGCCTTTTGACGCATAAATCAAATTGTAATCATCTTGCAATTTTTGACATTCTTGCTCAGGTGTTGCAGCTTGTACGCCTAAACTAGCAATGCTCACCATGCCAGTAAAGACTGCAACCATAAATTTATTCATGAGCTTTTCCTCAGTTAAAGGTATGAACCTGTACTCAATATAAGGTTTCTTACCAATATTTCAATGACTATTAATTACTCAAGTGTCATTTTGGTTTGAATTTTGGGCAAAAAATGAATAAAATCTTTATATATCAATGTTTTAAAAATAAACAATAAAAACAAAAACTTAACTAAATTTTTTATATATCTTTGCATAACTTAACTACTATCTAATACCTTGTAATTACTCATAATGAAGGAAATAGGAAGCTTGCTTCTATTAAATAAAAATCAAAAAGTTCGTAGAAAAGCCATATTTATGACTCATCTTTTGCTGAAAAGACAGTTTTAGTTTGAATTTTGGTCAATGGAAAAGAAAGATATTAATGCCATGATCAAAAAACAAAGCGTGATAATTATCACATTTTGTATTTTAGGATTAGGTGGAATTCACTAGGCCCATTTATTTTAGACGGAAATGGGCTTCTCTTATTGAAACAGAGACAAAATTATTTTCGACTTTTATTTAAGATTAAAATTCACCTGAAAGATACATTGATTTTACATATTTAAAGTCTTATTATATGGCCCATAATTGCTGCGTTTGATAGTTTTTGTTTTTATAGCCCATTTCTCCAAATGAAATGGGCTTTTTTTATTAAAGTTATTTCGAATCATTAAAATTTAGTATTTTATATTGAGGATAAGTTCGCTTTATATTTGGATTTTGTGACATAGTACAAATGTTGCTTTCATAATTGCCCTGATAGTTACTTTATAGCATCAGACCCTTACATATAGTAATAGTATATCCATCATACTTCCTTAAAGGATCTAGTCACTCGTTAAGACTAAATATTAAAGGAACAGGTGATGCCACAATTTTTACTAATTGCTGAAAGAGTTTATAAAAAATTTGAAGAGCAAAAGCTTTTCTCAGAGGATATGATCGAGCATTTGAATAGCTTAGTTAGTATTATTCGACTAGAGATAAAAGACACTTCATATAAACTAAAATATAACTTTATTGATTTTGAAGAATGTTTAAATAAGCCTGCAAAGGAATGTACAGTTAAACTCGATATCAGCTTAATGCCAATTTATAAGAATAAAAGTGAGTACATTATGTGGTTAGCGAGTTTTATCGAAAAAATTACTCTAGGTGGAAGAGAAAAGTTTCCACCGCTTACAAATAGTTTACTTCCGAGCTGTATAGTGACTAATCCTTATGTAACAAAACTGGAGCAGGCCAAGGCCTCTTCTGAAAAAAGTGCACAGATGATTGTAAATTACTTTAAATCATCCGATTATAAAAAAGTTAATAAAGTGCCTTCATAGTGAAAATAATAATTTTCTATTAAAACAATAATATTATTGGTAAATGCACTGTTATACGAGGGTTTATTCCACCCAAGCGAATAAAAGCAATAGATTGAATCATGACCTTATTATTAAATTTGCGTTGATCGTTCGGTGAGCCATTTTGCTAGTTGTGGCCAGAACTCCAATGCACTTGCCTGACTCGACATGAGGCCCAAATGTCCGCCAGGGATGAGAGTAAACGTAACATCTTGGCTACTGGTTAACTGGCTTAATGGTTGAGCTGCATCAGCGGTAACCAATTGATCACTACGACCCGCGCCTACTAAGAGAGAGCAGTCGATATTTTTTAATTCAATTTTTTTATCTTTTAACTCAATAAAGCCGCGCTTCAATGGATTTTGCAACCAAACATTGAACAACATGTCCTGATTAATTCCACCCGGGTAATCAATCATATTATTTAAAAAGCTACTTAGTGTGGCATGCTCTTGTACGAACTGAAGATCATTAAGGTTTTTAAGTAATTGAATATGACCATCGAGCCAGCCTTTAGGGTCGAGAATTTTGAAACCTAAAGAATTTAAAATTCCTGGGCTATGAATCAAACGTTTTGGTAGTCCAGAGTAAATACGTTCTTGAATTTTTTTATTGCGACCAATCGCGTTGTTTATGGCTCGGTAGAGTTTTCCAATATAACCAGAAGCATAACTGTCTATTGGACTACCAAGAACAATAAGATTTTTAACATAATTTGGATGATTATGCGCTGTATATAAAGTGACGAATATCCCTGCCATACTCCATCCGTGAAGCGAGATTTGTTCACTTCTGGAGTGTGTTCTGACAAGTTGTATGGCTTTAGGAATGAAATCTTCAATAAATGATAAAAAGTTAAGATGTCTGTCCTTAAACTTTAAACGGCCCCAATCTACCAAATAGACATCAAAACCAGCATTTTGGAAGTATTTAATAAGAGAACGATAAGGATATAAATCATATATCGCCATATTAATAGCGAGTGGTGCAACAAATACCAAAGGTTCTTTAAATTGTTTTTGGTTAGCGGCGTAATAACGAATACGGGTTTGATTGAATTCACCAATCACTTCAAACGGAGTGCTTTGTGACAATACTAATGTCTGTGGGTGAAATAGTCGGGTAGAGAGGTGCTTGATTTGACTTTGTTCAGAGACAAGGGACTTTAAGCGTTTCATCTTGCTTTTACCAACTATTTACTAAAGTTGAATAAAGTCTAAGCGATAATTTTAAGGTTTACCTTGACCTTAAATACCCTAGACACTCAAAATGATGATAGTTTTTTAGTACATGACCAGTAAAGGCGAACATTTAATGAACCAGTCTGATGATTTAGAATACCAACTTGATACTTTAGCCATTCGTACCGGACATACTCGTAGTTTTGAAGGCGAACATGGCGAACCGATTTTTTTGACTTCATCATTTGTATATGAAAATGCGGCTGAAGCTGCAGCAAAATTTTCTGGTCAGGTTCAAGGAAATATCTATTCTCGTTTTACTAATCCGACTGTATCGATGTTCGAAAAACGTTTAGCAGCTTTAGATGGTGCTGAACGAGCTGTAGCGACGAGCTCTGGAATGGGCGCAATTTTGTCAGTTGCTATGGCATACCTAAAAGCGGGTGATCATGTTATTTGCTCAAGAGCAGTTTTTGGTTCAGTTGTTGCCTTATTTGAAAAATATATTGCCAAGTTTGGTGTAGACATTACATTTGTTGATTTATGTGATTTAGACGAATGGAAAAATGCTGTACGTCCTGAAACCAAACTTTTCTTTGTTGAGTCACCGTCTAACCCTCTAGCTGAGATTGCAGATATACAAGCACTAGCAGATATCGCCCATGCGAATGGCGCATTACTTGCGGTTGATAACAGTTTCTGTACACCTGTTTTGCAGCAACCACTCAAGTTTGGTGCGGATCTTGTGATTTACTCTGCGACTAAATACTTAGATGGCCAAGGCCGAGCATTAGGCGGTGCTGTTGTTGGTAATCATCAGTTGTTAGAAGAAGTTTTCGGTGTTGTTCGTACGCTTGGACCATCAATGAGTCCATTTAATGCATGGGTTTTCTTAAAAGGTCTAGAAACTTTACGTTTACGTATGAAAGCACACTGTGAGAGTGCTCAAATTCTTGCAGAATGGTTATCTACTCATGAAAAGGTAGAGAAGGTTTACTACGCTGGTTTACCAGCTCATGAGGGTCATGAACTTGCTGCTAAACAGCAAAATGGCTTTGGCGGTATTGTATCCTTCGTTGTTAAAGGCGAGCGTGAAGGTGCGTGGAAGGTTATTGATAATACTAAGTTTATCTCGATTACTGGTAATCTAGGTGATGTGAAATCGACGATTACCCATCCAGCAACCACAACTCATGGCAAACTTTCTGTTGAAGCAAAAGAAGCAGCTGGTATTCAAGAAGGTCTAATTCGTGTTTCTGTTGGTCTAGAAGATATTAATGACATTATTGGTGATATCTCTCGTGGGTTAGATTTAATCTAATTAAGTTATGTTTGTTATGGAAAAGCCACATAGATTTTAATGTGGCTTTTTTTGTTACTTATAAACAACAATAGCAATAAAAAGTCTACGTTTTGTTATAAATCAGTCTAAAATTTCAACGTATAAAAGTTCTAAATTTAATAAAAATAACAAAGAGAGTCTTTAATCATGCTTAAACCAATAATTATTTTAATTACGATAGGGGCAATTGGTCTGGTTGGATATAGAGTATTTGCCCAAAAAGATGAACCAACACAGATGAGTGAAACTGTATTATTAATTAATGATGCAAACAAATCTGTTCAAGATGCTGATCTTTCAATAGAAAAAGCCAATACTTCGTTCAAGAAAGTTCCCTTAAGTGAATATAAAACAAACAATAAAAGTCTACAGGCTGCCCAGTAACTTTTCTAAATTTTACTTTTTTCTACTCATCAAAAGTTTTCTACATAAAAGCTTTATAGTGGATTGACCATAGAAAATAGTTTCATAGATACCAATAGAAAACATTGATTTATTGTGTCAGAATTACGGATTAATTTTGATTTAAACGTACTAACCTCAATGATCTTGATGATCTATAGGGGGAGTAGAAAGAGTTTAAGTTTTGCAGTGTTATGTGACTATCAATATTACTTGAAATATTTGATAGAGATACGGAGTTAGGTTTATGAATATCAATATGCTTATGCAGCAAGCGCAGCGCATGCAAAAAGATATGGAATCAAATATAAAAAAGGCTAAAGAAGAGCTTGCTCAAACTGAAGTACACGCTGAAGCGGGCGGTGGTTTAGTTAAAGTTACAATGACTGGCCGTTATATCGTAAAACGTATCGAAATTAATCCAGAATTACTTCAAGATGAACCAGACATGATTGAAGACTTAATTGCTGCTGCAGTAAATGATGCTGTGCGTCAAGCAGAAGTGATTTCTGAAGAAAAAATGCAAAAAGCAAATTCTGGTATGGGTTTACCACCTGGCTTAGCGGGCATGTTCTAAGGAAATTCAGTGTTTAGCGATAGATTTGAACAACTCGTTCAAGCTTTACGTATATTGCCAAGCGTTGGTCCGAAGTCGGCTCAACGTATGGCTTTACATCTTTTGATGAAAAACCGAGAAGGGGCATTTGCATTAGCGCATGCTTTACATGAGGCTTCAAGTTATATACATGAATGTAGTGTCTGCCATTCTCTGACTGAACATGAAATTTGTGATATTTGCGCCTCAACTGACAGAGATGATCAGTTATTGTGTGTGGTTGAATCACCAGCGGATGTGATGGCGATTGAGCAAAGCGGTAGCTTTCGTGGAAAATACCATGTTTTAGGTGGCCATCTTTCTCCATTAGATGGTATTGGCCCGGAAGAAATTGGTATTCCTTATCTCATTCAGCGTCTAAGCCAAGGTACTATTGAAGAAGTCATTTTGGCAACCAATGCGACTGTAGAAGGACAAGCGACAGCCCATTATTTGGTAGAGGCGACTAAACATTTACCAATACAAATGACGCGTATTGCTCAAGGTGTTCCTCAGGGTGGTGAACTCGAATACGTAGATAGCCATACTTTAAGTCAGGCAGTGCATAACCGCATGAGAATGAAATAAGCATTCCGATGCTTATTTCATTACTGAATGCGCTATTAATTTGATTAAATTTATTAATTGAATTCAGTTATTAAACATAAATATTATTCTGTCTTTTATTATTAAAGATAGTTTAAATAAAATATGAATATAAGCATGAAAAAGATCTTATAAATTTTAAATAAAGAACAGTTGGAGATAAATTTAAAAAGTACAAATAAAAGATCAAAAAATTATCTATTTTCGAAAAATTGTTCAAAAATAGAGTATTCATAAAGGTTTAAGTGGCATTTTTCTGCTTCTATGTTATATATACCAGAGTTTAAAGCACTCTTTGCAATACTTGAGAAAGCATGTTTCAGTTTATCCAACAGCAAACCGAATTGGTTGATGTTCTTCAAAAAATGGATCAATGTTCAATATATGGACTTGATACAGAATTTATTAAGGTTGACACACTCTGGCCTAAACTTGGAGTATGCCAAGTCAATGTAAATGGTGATGTCTATCTGTTGGATGGTGTTTCATTAGATCTAAGTCAGTTTTGGAAAAAGATCTTCCTCGCACAGCAAAACATTTTTCATGCATGTGGAGAAGATATTGATTTAATCTATCATTATGCTGATCAAGAAGATTTGCTTAATGTGTTTGATACTCAAGTGGGTCTTTCTTTTTTAGGTCATGGCCTGCAAGTGAGTTACCAAGGTGCTTTAAAACTTTGTCTTGATATTGATATTGAAAAAGATCAAACCAGATCTGATTGGTTAGCTAGACCTTTATCGCCTCAACAACTTTGTTATGCTGCTAACGATGTTTTGTATCTAATGAAGTTAGCTCATCATATTCAAGAGCAGCTTAAGCAGAAAGGGCTTTATAATTATGTTCTTGAGGACTGTAGTAGTCTAACTAAAGAAATCATTAGTGAAACCCCTAACGAATTACTATATACCGATGTGGGAAATTATCGTCACTCACGTCGTCAGCTAATGCAGCTACAAAATTTAAGCGAATGGCGTGAATACATTGTAAAAGCAACGAATCAGCCACGCAGTTTTATTCTTAGAAATTCAACCATGATTGATATGGTTGAAAAGAACCCACGCAATAGCTTTCAACTATCGCAAGTGAAAGATATTCGTCCAAATGTGGTTCGCGAGTACGGCAAAACGATTTTAGAGCTTCTTAAAGATTTGCCAGTCGAAAGCAAATGGCCATCAAAGATTGCAAAACCATTTAAGATTACGTCTAAAGAGACTTTAAATAAAATGGATATGGTGCTTGCTCATGCAATAAATGAGACTTCTATTCCTAAAGAAGTGTTGCTGAGAAAAAAATGGTTAAACGCCATTCATCAACATGTTCTATCTCAAGGGGATGAACAGGATTTACCCGACTATCTGTTAGGATGGCGTTATGAGCTATTAACGCAACCATTAATTCAATTGTTTCAAGAAGAAAAACAAAGTTTATCTATTTAAAATGCAATAAATAATTAGAAATTTAAAGGCTCATCATATGATGAGCCTTTTTAACTAAAGCATAACCATTCTGTTAAATTTTTAATTAATTACTATTTAAAATGAGCTAATTATAATATCTAAGTATACAAAAAATAGATTTTCTTTAGTTTATCTAAATAATTATTTAGTCTAATAAAATTCATAAAATAATGTAATAAAGTAAATATAATTTGAAATTTCAATAATGAATTAAATTAACTTATATAATGAGAAAAATTCAATTGATTAAACATACAGGTCTGTATATTCTTGGATTTAAGAAAAACAACTTCAATTTATATAATATATAACTATAACTTTGTTTCGGTGCAGAAATGAAAAGCCTACCCAATTGGGTAGGCTTTTTTATTTTTAATGATATGGCTTAGTTAAAGTAACTTAATTTATAAAATTTAAAAATGAGTATTAAAATCTACAGATATTATCTAAATGAATCAGCAAGTTTAGAAACAACTTCTTCAGCTTTTTGAAAAGCATTTTCCAATGATTCTATATGCCTATGATCTCCAAACTCTTGATACTCAGAAGTAATTTCATAAATTTTTTCTACGCCTAAATATTTGCTCAGTGTACGAATGTGGGGTACAAGATGACTCATATCATGCCGAATCCCATCTTTCTCAAACCCAAATTCACCGCTGGAAGTGATAATAATTAAAATTTTTCCAGCTAAAAGAGGTTGTAAGGGAAAGTCTCCACGAGCTAGGTCAAAATCAAAGGTTTTATTGATACGAATAATTTGATCAAACCATGCTTTCAGTTGAGCAGGCATGCCGTAATTGTACATAGGTGAAGAAATTACAAGAATATCTGAGCTCGAAACTTCTGCTATTAATTGATCTGATATAGATAAAACATCACGTTGAGCTTCGGTCCTTTTATTGTCAGGTGTGAATACAGCATCAATCCAGTCTTGATTAATAAAGGGTGGTGGATTCATTCCTACGTCACGATAAATATACTCATCTATAGGCAATTGTTGTTTCCAAGAGTTGATCAACCGACTGGCAATATTTTTTGAAATAGAATTGTGATTTGGGCTGGGGTTAATCGCAGCTCTGACACTAGCATCTATATGTAATATTTTACTCATCATTGATTCCAAAAAGGTTAGGATTTAATTTATTTTGAGTTTTAAAACATAAGTAGACAAACGAGAAAATTACAATTATAGATGATTTTAGTTCATCTATAATTGTAAATGGGGAGGAGACATGCAAGTTTCTTTGCAAGCACTTAAAGCATTTGAATCAGCCGCTCGATTGGGTAGTTTTAAGTTGGCTGCTGAAGAACTCTCGCTTACACCGACTGCAATTTCACATCATGTTGCGAATCTAGAAAGCAGATTAAATGTTGATTTATTTCATCGACAGGTAAGGAAAATAACCCTTACAACGACAGGGCAAAGACTTGCTGGAGCAATTTCTGAAGGATTTCGTAAAATTGAAGATGCACTAGATGAAATAACAGTAAATGGAAACATAGTAAGAGTCGCTAGTACGTCTTCACTAGCTGCAATGCTGCTAATTCCTTCAATAAATGAATTTTATCAATTGTACCCCGATATCTCTGTTGAGTTTTCTACAGGTGAAACTTTAGATAATCACTTATATACATTACCTATTCGTTATGGTGACGTATCTTTTGTCCCGTCTCAAGATATCGTTAAATATGAGTCTTTTAATGTATTTGGTTCATCCAAACTTGATCTGCTTAAATGCTCTAGTGAACCAATAACTTTATTTACGACAGAATGGAAAAATAAGACGTTACCAAGCCCACCAC
The DNA here is from genome assembly GCF_000581835.1 of Acinetobacter sp. 1542444. Lineage (NCBI taxonomy): Bacteria > Pseudomonadati > Pseudomonadota > Gammaproteobacteria > Moraxellales > Moraxellaceae > Acinetobacter > Acinetobacter sp. 1542444. The sequence goes on from NZ_JEYA01000001.1 coordinate 559,406, forward strand.
TAGAGGCTTGGCTTGAGAAAAATGAATGGAACCCAAAGAAGGTGATAATTAAGAAATTTGATCAGGAAATTTTTGGGATACATGAGGCTTTATCTGCCAATGGTTTAGTATTTTGCTCTACTACACTTTCCCAAAGGTTTGTTAAGGCGAATCTTTTACGGGAGTTTAAAACTAAAGCTGTTCAATCAAAGTTGTGTTACTACATTCCAAATAAGGAAGATCTTAAAAATAGAAATGCCAGAAAATTTATCGAATGGGTAGAAAGTTTATTCAATCAATAAACCTATATCTCTGATTGGTTTTAACTACACAACACTAAAACTTATATAGCCTTTTTATGATATAAAATTAGATAAATTAATAATTAGAGAGATAAATATGCTTAACAACTTTAATGCTGAACAAGCTCGTCAAAATGCTAAAAACTTTAAAATAAATCAAGACGTCATATTGGAAAAAATTTTAACTGGTACTGAGTCTGAATCTAAGGAGGGGAAAAGAAAAGCAACTTTCTGGTTTCCAGTTGATGCTATAAGTCCTGATCATCTTACATTGGTTGAAGAGGAACTTAGAAGTAGAGGTTTTAATGTCTCAACTGATATTGAGCACTCTGGTACCACGATTACAATTGAAATAAGCTTCTAATGAATGATTGTTTTAACTAAACCACTCTTAAAAAGAGTGGTTTTTTTATTGCATGATTTATCGTGATCTAAAGGAAGTTAAATATAAATTTATTTACAATTAAATTTATATTAATCAGGATATTATTTGACAGGTTCTATCTTGTTCTGTAGCTTTACTTTTTGAGTGGAATATGGATATGAGCTTCCAAACAATACTTTTATCTTTCAAAAATCAATCTATTGGTACAGATGCATTTAAAGACTTAAAAAATGCATGTGAGCAGTCTCTTAAAGAATCTCAAGATACAAAAGAAAAAGCAGCAGTTTACCTAATCTACGGTTTCGCACGTAGTTACGTAATCTTATATGAAGATGAAGCTGTAACGACCGAATTTGCCCATACTTCTAAAACCCAACTCATTGCTTATATGGAAAGTCTTAATAAAGCTTTATTAAGTCAAGATGATAGCGCTATTTTGAGTGCCTTAAATCAAGTAAGCGATGACTATATAAAAAGCACGCGCGTCTTTTAGAAAAAAATTAACACGTTCTTAAATAATAAATACTTCTTTAGTTTGAGCTAAAGAAGTATTTATTTTTATATATTAATGGGGCTTTTTCTTACCGCCACCATCTTGTTTGTTGACGGTAGACCATGCAATTCGTTCGGCTTCTTCTTGAGAATGGCCTCTATCTACCTCACTCTCAACAATATGTTTGGCCTGACGCTTTTGCTTTGCTGTATAAGCAGTTTTATCACCACGAGGCATAATTTTGTCCTCCATATCTATGAACCAGATACTTATTATTGAATCATATCTCGCTATTAAACGAGTTAAGTAACATCTGGTGATGTGTAGTGAAGTAGTTAAAAGTTTTACTCAAGTGTGTATTCTTAAATAGGTGAAAAAGAAATTTATTATTTTGATAGCTTAAGTATAAATCTTGCAAGAACAATATTATCAAATCTTTGATGATGAATACTTTTTTAAAATCCAAGAACTGCTTTTATTTTAATAGAATAGATTTTATATTTTAATATTTAAAATCAAAAACTTATATTGTTTTTGTAAAATATAACTCATGTTTGGAACAAAGTTATTATCGACCTTAATCAATGTTGTAGGTTAATATTTCTCAAGAATTAAAAAAACGACTGATGCGTAAACAAACCTGCGTGTGTGTGTCGTTTTTTTTCATGTATGCTGTCCTTAGTTCAAGAGTTGATTTGAAATGCACTGTGATATTTATAGATCGAGCAAAAAAGATGAAATGTACATGTATATTGCTCGTCCAAACTATCCTGACAATACGGAACAAGCTGATCCGTTTGAAAATGTTCCTGAAGCTGTTTTACAAGCGTTTGGTCGTGCAACGTTTGTCATGCATTTAGAGTTGGCTCCAACACGTAAATTGGCGCGTGTTAATGTTTTACATGTTTTAGACTCATTACAAACAAAAGGTTTCTTTATTCAGATGCCGCCAGAAGGGTTAATTAACCCGAATGCAGTTGAACCAGAGGGCTTACGTGGTGCGTGAAGATCAAACTGGAATAATGAATCAGTTATTCTCTTTTTTGGATGTTATTCCAGAAGGTGTTATTGCTTTAACAGCTTATGGAATAGGCGCTATTATTGCTTTGTGGTGTTGGTGGCGATTAATGCGCCGTCTTCCTACTACTTTTGGTGCAATTAGCTGGTTGATTGTATTTGCTATTTTAGTTACACCAACAGTGTCTGAAGGACCGAATGCATCTGTAGCACCTGCTATTTTTGGACTTCTTTTTGGTGTTTTAACTAAAGATAGTCCGTTAATTTGGTCAAATTTATCTTTAATTCTGTTTGTAGTTGGTCTAGGTTTGGTGATTGGATATTGTTGGTCAAAATATTCAACAAACAAAAGCATGCGTTCCATCTAACCATTGAAATAGAAAAATAAGGTCTTTACATGTCTGCTGATACCCAACATTTTACCGGTACAGATCAATATATCGCGACTGATAGTCTTAAGCTTGCTGTAAAAGCAGCTCGTGCTTTGCAAAAGCCTTTACTGATTAAGGGTGAACCGGGCACGGGTAAAACTTTACTTGCTGAACAAGTAGCACAAAGTTTAGGTTTAAAACTGATTACTTGGCATATCAAATCTACAACTAAAGCACAGCAAGGGTTGTATGAATATGATGCAGTTTCTCGTTTAAGAGATAGCCAATTAGGTGATGACCGAGTTTACGATATTAAGAACTATATTAAACCCGGTAAATTGTGGGAAGCTTTCACCAGTGAAGAGCGTTGCGTATTATTAATTGATGAAATTGATAAGGCCGATATCGAGTTTCCAAATGACTTGTTGCATGAACTCGATAAAATGTCTTTTTATGTTTATGAAACGAATGAAACAATTACGGCAACGCAACGCCCAATTGTAATTATTACTTCAAATAATGAAAAAGAATTACCAGATGCATTCTTGCGTCGTTGCTTCTTCCACTATATTGAGTTTCCAGATGAAGCCACAATGCGAGAAATCATTGCGGTTCATTTCCCCAATATCTCTGCAACACTAGTAAACGAAGCTTTACAAGTTTTCTTTAAACTACGTGAAATTCCTAATTTGAAGAAACCACCATCAACTTCTGAGTTAATTGATTGGTTAAGCTTGCTCATGGCAGATGATATGCCTGAAGATGTATTACGTAATCGGGATACATCTAAAGCTATTCCACCTTTATATGGTGCTCTCATCAAAAACGAGCAAGATGTACAACTTCTCGAACGCTTGGCTTTCATGTCTCGACGTTAAGGGAGGGAGTAACCCATGTTTGTGCGGTTATTTTACACCTTACGTAAATATGGTGTTCCAGTTACCACTCGTGAACTCATTGATCTAAACCGTGCGGTGAGTGAAGGTTTGGTTTTTGCTGACCAAGAAGAGTTCTATCAGCTTGCTAAAACTATTTTAGTTAAAGATGAGCGATTTTTTGATAAGTTTGATCGTGCCATGAAAGATTACTTTGATGGCATTGAAACTTTTGATATCGATGAGTTGCTTAAGCAAGTTCATAAATTACCAAAAGACTGGTTCGATTTAGAACTTCTCGAAAAGCATTTAACACCAGAGCAAAGAGCTGAACTTCAAAAAGCAGGTTCTTTAGAAGAACTAATGAAAATGCTAGAAGAGCGTTTACGCGAACAGCATAAGAAACACCAAGGTGGTAACCGTATGGTTGGCACAGGTGGAACTTCACCTTTTGGAGCTTTTGGTGACCATCCAGAAGGCGTCAGAATTGGTGGGCCGGGGCGTAAACGTTCGGCGGTTAAAGTCTGGGAACAACGGAAATACCAAAATCTAGATGACGACCAAGTTCTTGGAACTCGTCAGATGCAAATTGCGTTACGACGTTTACGCAAATTTGCTCGCCAAGGCGCAGCTGAAGAGTTAGACGTTGATGGAACTATTCGAGAAACAGCCAAACAAGGTATCTTGGATGTTCAGATGGTGCCAGAGCGTCGCAATCGAATCAAAGTACTCATGTTGTTTGATGTGGGTGGTTCGATGGATACGCACATTGCCCAATGTGAAAAGCTTTTCAGCGCAGCTAAAACCGAATTCAAAACCCTTGAATACTTTTATTTCCATAACTGTCTTTATGACTATGTTTGGAAAGATAACTACCGAAGAACAGCAACCCGCATGAATACCTGGGATCTGTTCCATACTTACGGACGCGACTATCGTGTAATTGTGGTGGGTGATGCCAGTATGGCACCGTATGAGCTGAAATCGGTAGGTGGCTCGGTTGAATATATGAATGATGAAACAGGTGAGGTTTGGTTACGTCGCCTACGTCAACATTTTGATAAAACAGCATGGTTAAACCCTGAAACTGAAGGGTATTGGCATTACACTCAAACCATTGGTTGGATTAAAGAGATTTTTGAAAACCATATGTATCCAATGACCCTAAAAGGTATTGAGGATCTGACGCGTTACCTTTCTCGATAAACTTGATAACTTTAATAATTTAAAAAGAGGGATGATATGCAACATCAAATTAATGGTATTGCTTTGCCAAATGAACAGGGATTTTTTGGTGAATATGGAGGCCAATTTATTCCTCCGCATTTAAAAGAAGCAATGGATGAAATTAATGTTGCTTATGAAGAAATTCGCCATACACCAGAATTTCAAAATGAATTATCAGACCTCTTTTCAAATTATGTAGGTCGTCCAAGTCCTTTATTTCACGCAAAACGTCTTTCTGAGCAGTTAGGCGGTGCACAAATTTATTTAAAACGTGAAGACTTAAATCATACAGGTGCTCATAAAATTAATCACTGTTTAGGTGAGGCTCTACTTGCTAAATATATGGGCAAAAAGAAAGTTATTGCCGAGACTGGTGCGGGACAGCATGGCGTTGCTTTAGCCACGGCTTGTGCTTTAGTTGGTATTCCATGTGAAATTCACATGGGACAAGTCGATATTGAAAAAGAACACCCTAATGTGGTCAAAATGAAAATTTTGGGTGCTCATTTAGTTTCAGTAACACGTGGTACAGCAACCTTAAAAGATGCTGTAGATAGCGCGTTTGAAGAATATTTAAAAGACCCTAAAAACTTTATTTATGCAATTGGTTCTGTGGTTGGACCACATCCATTTCCAAAAATGGTTCGAGATTTTCAATCGATTATTGGCAATGAAATTAAAGAGCAGACGCATCATCGTTTTGGTAAAAACCCAGATTATGTTGTCGCATGTGTGGGTGGCGGTTCAAATGCAATCGGTGCTTTTACGGCATTTTTAAATGATTCGGATGTGAAATTGGTTGGGGTTGAACCAGCAGGACATGGTTTAGAAACTCACATGCATTCGGCAACTTTAACCTTAGGTAAACCAAGTCAAATTCATGGTATGGCGTGTTACGTGCTTGAAAATGAAGCTGGTGAACCGTTACCCGTGCATTCTATTGCTTCAGGATTGGACTATCCTGGTGTTGGGCCACAGCATAGTTTCTTAAAAGATTTAGGCCGTGTGGAATATAGCACTGCAACTGACCAAGAATGTTTGGATGCTTTTATGACCTTATCTCGTGTAGAAGGAATTGTTCCTGCGCTTGAAAGCTCACACGCTGTCGCATGGGCAATACGAAAAGCACCAAAGCTGTCGAAAGAAACCATGATTGTGGTTAATCTTTCTGGTCGTGGAGACAAAGATTCGGATTATGTGGCAGAAAAACTTAAGCTTTAAACCAACTAAACACAAAAAGCGGTCAATATTTAAAGACCGCTTTTTTATTTCATAGACGAAATCTATACCTTGTTAAAAGTTCATTATTTCTTAATTAAAACAAAGTATTCTGATTTTAAGCTGTGATTGTTAGAGATAGGTGTGTAAAACACTGCTTCACAAGGCAAAGCGTTGCGTTGCTTTGTCTCACTCAGTAGAATAGTCACTTTGCAAAATTTGCCTTTGGAGACGCCTAAGTGGAGCGACCGACGATTAGCCCTGAACATTTACAGGAAGCTGCTGAAAATTTATCTACAATTCGAGATTTTATTCGCTTTGGGGTATCAGCATTACGTCAACATGATGCACATTTAGGACAAGGTACTGAAGATTATTTTGCAGAAAGTTCTGCATTAGTTTTACAAACCTTATCTCTTGAATGGTCAGCAGACTCAGAGATTTTAGATGCTAAGCTTTTGCCAAGTGAAAAAGCAGAATTCTTAAGTTTGTTAGAACGTCGTATTAATGACCGTATTCCGACTTCTTATTTATTAAATTTAGCTTACTTCTTTAATAAGCCATTTTATGTGGATGAGCGTGTACTTATTCCGCGTTCACCAATTGCAGAATTAATTGAACAACGTTTTGCACCATATTGCTTAGATGAAAATGGTCAAATGCGTGAGGCACTTAACAACCTGCCAGAAAATGCAAAACCTAAAACTCCACAACGTATTTTAGATATGTGTACAGGTTCTGGTTGTATTGCTGTAGCTTTGGCTTATGCATATCCAGATGCTGAAGTAGATGCAACGGACATCTCTAAAGAAGCCTTGGAAGTAGCATCGATTAATGTTGAACACCATAATAAACAATATCAAGTTGCTTTACTTGAATCTGATTTATTTGCCAAGATTCCAGCTGAAAACCAGTACGATTTAATTGTAAGTAACCCTCCATATGTTGATGCTGAAGACATGGCTGACTTACCGGAAGAGTTTTTACATGAACCTGAGCTTGCATTGGCAGCAGGCCAAGACGGTTTAGATCTCGTGCGTAAAATGCTTGCTCAAGCGGCAGATTATTTAACTGAAGATGGTTTAATTGTCATTGAAGTGGGTAACTCTGAATGGGCTATGCGTCAGAACTTCAATACGATTGATTTCAACTGGCTTACTTTCCAAAAAGGTGGTTCTGGCATTTTTGCTTTAACCGCAGAACAATGTCGTCGTTATAGAAAACTATTTGAACAGCAACAAGCATAAGGAGTTGTACATATGGCAGGGAACAGTATTGGACAACTCTTTCGTGTAACGACATGTGGCGAGTCTCATGGCGTTGGCTTAATGGCAATTGTTGATGGCGTGCCACCTGGTCTTGAGTTAACCGAAGAAGATCTTCAAAAAGATCTGGATCGCCGTAAGCCGGGTACATCAAAATTTGCGACTCAGCGCAAGGAACCTGATCAGGTTGAAATTATTTCTGGTGTATTTGAGGGTAAAACTACGGGTACACCAATTGGTTTACTCATTCGTAATACTGACCAAAAATCGAAAGATTACGGCAATATTGCTCAGACTTTTAGACCGGGTCATGCGGACTACACCTATACACAAAAGTACGGTTTCCGTGATTATCGTGGTGGCGGTCGTTCGAGTGCTCGTGAAACTGCTATGCGTGTTGCAGCTGGTGCAATTGCAAAGAAATATTTAGCAGAAAAGTTTGGTGTATTGATTCGTGGTCATGTCACTCAAATTGGTAATGAAGTTGCTGAAAAACTGGATTGGAATGAAGTTCCAAATAATCCATTTTTCTGTGGTGATGTAGATGCTGTTCCTCGTTTTGAAGCATTGGTTACGTCTTTACGTGAACAAGGCACAAGCTGCGGGGCTAAGCTAGAAATTTTAGCTGAAAAAGTTCCTGTAGGTTGGGGTGAACCTGTTTTTGACCGTCTAGATGCTGACATTGCTCATGCCATGATGAGCATTAATGCGGTTAAAGGTGTTGAAATCGGGGATGGTTTCGCAGTTGCTGGGCAGTTTGGTCATGAAACACGTGATGAGTTGACGAGTAATGGCTTCTTAGCGAATCATGCAGGCGGTATTTTAGGCGGTATTTCGAGTGGTCAAACCATTCGAGTCGCTATTGCATTAAAGCCTACTGCAAGTATTACAACACCAGGTAAAACGATTAATTTAAGCCGTGAAGATACTGATGTGTTAACTAAAGGTCGTCATGACCCATGTGTAGGTGTACGAGCAACTCCAATTGCAGAAGCAATGTTGGCTATTGTCCTAATGGATCACTTCCTACGCCATCGTGCACAAAATACAGATGTTGTTCCACCGTTTGCACCAATTGAACCATAGTCATAATTTTGACTATAGTAAATTAAGCCCCCATATTTAACTTAAACTTGGGGGCTTTAATTTTTTATCATATTCGGCTCTATTAAATTTTAAATTATTTCCTTGTCTTATAATCTCTATATAAATATAATACCCGCGATTTATTTCTGAAGATATTTATCCGCTTAAGTAAAAAATTAAAGTCTTATTAGTTTTTATACTTCCGCAAGATATTCATATCTTAAAACTAATTTTATTCAAATTGGTTTTATATAAGTTTATTACATATTTAAATTTTATTACTTTAAACAAATAATTTTCAAAGTCATCATTGAAATTGGGGAAATATCAATGAATCAATGTACATATAGAATTGGCTGTATGTCAAAGGATAAACTATTGCCTAAAAACTTAGAGGCAATGATAAAAGTTATTCATGACTTATCTTTATCCTCTCAGCTATCTGAAAACTGGATATATAGTGATGATAATCCAGATATATATATTATTGATTTAGATAGCGGCTATACAAATATTCTTATTCCTAAAAAAATTAAAATTGTATTAAGTAATAACCCTGAGCTTTTAAAAGGTTATCAATATGGTCTAAAGAGACCCTTAAGGTATCAGGAACTATTAAAAATTTTATTAGAAATTGAAAATAATGAATATTTTAAAAAATCTTATCAAGAACGTATAGAAAATATAACTGCTACAGATCCGTTTGAGACAAAAATTCTATACAAACTTGTTTGTTATCCAAACTTTAAAAATATTCATGCAGAGCAGATTGTTAATGTCACTAGAGTATGTGCTTTATTATCTATTGAATCAAAGACAGTCCAAGAAATTAAAAAATTCTTGAACTTATCTGTAGATGAAATACAAAAAATTATAGAGATTATTAAAAAAGAGGCTTATCCGAACTATGAAACGATACATGAGAATATTGTCTCGATATTGCCATTTTCAAATGAAGTTGTTCAGACAGCCCCTCCTAGAATGGAGCAAAACTTATTGCTCTATTTTATAAATAAACTTTGGAAGAAGTTAAAAGGAGAATTCTGATGAACTGGAATTTTTTAGCTTAGAGTAGGTATGTATTAATCTTAACTAAATCATTCTTAATTTAATATTAAGAACTAAACAACAATATTTAGTACATATTAAATCTAGATTACATTTTAGCTTTACCACGGATGGAAAAGCTAAATAGAGAATTCTTTCATTATTTTAATTCAAAAGATTAATATCAAAAACAAATAATGTAATCACTAGCCAAAAGTTATCCTCAATTGTTATTTGCCATTATTAAGTTAAATCTACAATTTGTTCTTCATTTACAGCAATCTTATATTGATTACGTCCATTGGTTTTCGCTTTATATAATGCATGATCAGCTCGTGCCACAAAAGCAGAAATAGAATCGTTTAGACGTGGAATTGTGGTTGCTACTCCAACGCTAATAGTGACTTGTGGTGAAACATCACTACATGGGTGTTTAATCGCAATTTTATTAATCGCATTCATTAAACGTTCGACCTGTATCAAAGCTTGCTGAGAATTTGTCATTGGGAATAGTAGTAAAAACTCTTCACCACCATAACGAGCAACTAAATCACCACTACGAGCAGCAATAGAAGAAATAGCAATTGCGATTTCTTTTAAACATTCATCACCTTTGAGATGTCCTAGCGTATCATTGTAGGCTTTAAAATAATCGATATCGACCATCATAATAGTGAGTGGGGTTTCATGTCGTAATGCACGGCGCCATTCATTATCCAAGGTTTCATCTAGATAACGTCGATTGGCTAAACCAGTAAGTGCATCTTGCTGAGAAAGTAAGGATAACTGCTGCGCTTGTTGCATGAGCTCAATGCGGTTCAGCTCAATCATACAGTTTTGTAAATAGTTTTCTCGATGTTGACGATCCGTTGCATAGGCGAGGGTCATTCCCAAAAAACTACTAAAAGTGTAAGTTCGGTTTAAGAACGTCCAGTCGATCACACCATTTAAGTAGTTACTTACTAAAATTCCAACTAGTCCTCCCATCCATCCAGCAAATATGGCGGTATAAAAGCGCATACCAACAGCACCATAAATAATAACGATTGCATACATCATGGCAGCATGAAAAAGAACATTATCTTGTCCATTCTCAATAACGTTAATTAAAATAAAAGTAATTGCTACCGCTAAAGCCGAGCCAACTCCTACATAATAATCAAAATACTGATTTAATTTTTTAATAAATGATAAAATCCAAGCGATAAGAACAATTACACCAACCCAAGAATAATAGCTAAACCAGGATAAAACTTGTTCACTTGGTAAAACTTGATATATACCAAAGCTTAAAAATATATATAATATTAAAATAATAGGCGCTCTGTAGCGGAACTCATAGGCAGCACCGTTTTGGTATTGAAAACGATAAATCGTTTCAAGCTGCTTTGGAAACCATACGAAATTTAATCCTCGTGTGGTTAATAAATCTATTTGTTCCTGTCCCAATATATTGGAACCCTGCAACTTCATAATTAATGCTCTCTATATTGGAAGTTGTCATAAAATGAGACTTATTTTAAGTAAAGTTCCATCTAAAAATATTGATTATATAATGTGTGGTTTATTCAAAATAATAATACAGATTTTTTAAAAAAGTAATGATTTTTATCTATGTTAAATGTGATAAAAATCACGACATTTCAATGATTAGCCTAATAATTATCTAAAGTTTCCCAATCCATCGAAAAAAGTTACAAATGGTCGATTAACGATTGTATCTTTATCATTTTCGGATAGACTTATAACGTGAAATACAGATGATTGCTGTCATATAAATAGGAAAATTAGCAATGACTGCTCTAAATCAATATGGAATGAATTTAGAAATTACGCCGCATAATGGATGGTCACAACGGTTCTGGGACGACCTGTTACCAGCTAAAGAACGGGTGAGTAAACATCCGTTTTTTACGGAAATGGCCAATGGGGGATTGAGCCTAGATAGTTTCCGTTATGCTTTACTTAATTTCTATCCATTAGTCGCCCATTTCCCGTCATATATGGCTGGAGCATTGGGGAAAGCGACTGGATTTTCTGAACCGGGAGTTACTGAAGCGCGAGATTGGTTAATTCAAAATATTAAGGTAGAAGAGCGACACTTAAAATGGTATCGCGATTGGGCTGGAGGTTTTGGTTTAACAGTTGAAGAACTTGATCACGTACGACCACCCGCTGCTATGAATGCTGTAAACCATTTTCTGTGGAATATGAGTCATCGAGGCAATTTGGCAGAATGTCTGGCTGCAACAAATTTGGCGATTGAATGGGCAACTGGAGATTGGTCTATTCAGGTGTATAAAGGTATTCATACCTATACTAATCATCCTGAAGTCACGATTGATAAACGTTCTTTAGCTTGGTTACGCGCGCATGCACATTATGATGATCTTCATCCTTATGAAGCTATGGAGCTGATTAAGCGCTTATGCAATGATCGTCCTGACTGGCAGCAAAAAGCATTTCATGCTGCTGAAGAAGGACTGCGGTATTACGAATTAGCTTTGGACGACTGCTATAGGGTACAGCTTCAAGCTACTGCTTGATCTAGCCTTAAAAAGGGAGAATATCGTATGGATATTCTCCCTTTTATTTTATTCGAGCAACTTTAAGAGTTTAGTTCGATAAGGTGTTTCTTCGGGTAATAATTCAAGTAAACGTTCAACAGCATCTACACGGTCTGGTACACGACTGACTACTCGCAATAATTGATCAATATCTTCAATTTGATAAATCACATGACTCAAACGAGCGTCAAAACAATCTCTCCATGCGCATAAAAAAGGACTTTCTGATTTAGCTAAGAAACTTCCTCTATAGAGTGTAAGCGTAGTTGATGTAAAACCAAGGTTTAAGGCTTGTTCGGCCATTAAAAAATCACATTGAATTTCACAGTTAAGTCTATATGGTCGTGACTCGATAACGTCGGGTATTAAGTTTCTGAGTTGAGAAAGTTCTGCTTTTAAAGTGGTGGTACTTACAGGCCGATCACCATATAAAGCATAGTGAAGTTCTTCAAGATTAATCCCTTCGGGACAAAGGGTTAGAATGCACAGAATCTCAATTTGACGTTGAGTCAATGTAAGGCTGTGTTGGTTATATTGAACTTTAGGAGTGCCGAAGGCTTTAATATATAAGATATTTTTCTGATGAAGTTGAATTGCTTGTTTAACAATGTCAGCACAACGCTCTACTGCTAAAACTCCAAGTGAATTATGTTTTTGATATTTAGTCGATAAATTCATAATTCCATAAAACTGACCTGTATTTGTATCGGTAATCGGTGCTGCATAACAGACCCAGTCTCTGACACTATTCATTTGGTTTTCATGTGAGTAAACACAGCTTGCAGAATGTGTATTTAATGCTAGACCAATGGCGTTTTGACCTACTGCCTGAGTAGACCACTGACCACCTTCAACAAAGTGTACTTGCTCAGCCGATGAGCGCATAGGGTGACTACTCCATGTCCAAAGTAGAGTACCATGAGGATCAGTCACACCAATGGCCATATCGGCATCTTCGGCAATATGCATTAAGTTGCGATGGCACTCGTGAATCGAACGACCAAATAATGAGTGTTCCCATTCCTCACCCAGATCAAACAAAGGTGCTGCTTCAAGGTCAAGTGATGGTTTTTTTCCTAATTGTTTAGAATGAGATGAGGATTCCGACCGAAATAAGGACGGACTAGTGTCTATTAAAGGCGATGATAATTGTTCTGACATATCCATATCGAAATTCCTTTATCATTGAAATGGCGTATCCGTAGCCGCTCAACAGTTATAACTTTCTTATTGTGACTATTTCCTAGTTATCTCCTTACCTTAAATAATTTTATAAGTCTTGACCATTATCCTATTGGATAAGTTTTGTTAATTGCCTAATCATTAAGATAAGACATCTTGTCGGCTGAAAGGCTTTGGCACTTCTTCTCCGAAATATTGTCGATCAGCAAAATAGCTAGAACGAACCATAGGTGCACTCCAAATATTTTTAAAACCTAATCGCTTACCGTGTCGGGTATATCGTTCAAATTCTTGTAAATTTACAAACCGATGAATAGGCGCATGTGATTTTGAAGGCTGAAGATATTGACCAATCGTGACAAGATCGACTTGATAGTCTTTTAAATCGTTGAGTAGGGCAAGCACTTCAGCCTCTATTTCTCCTAATCCAACCATCAGGCCAGACTTGGTTTTGATATCGGGACAATATGCTTTAAAGCGTTTAAGTAACTCAAGCGAATGTTGATAATCTGAACCGGGGCGCATCGCTTTATATAAACGAGGAACCGTCTCAATATTATGGTTAAACACATCTGGAGGAGATAAGCTTAGAGTTGAAAGCGCTGTCTCTAAACGACCGCGAAAATCTGGTACTAAAATCTCAATCAATGTTTCTGGACAATGTTTTCTAATTTCTTCAATACACTTTACAAAATGTGCAGCACCGCCATCATGTAGATCGTCGCGGTCTACAGAGGTAATCACGACATACTTTAAGTTTAGATTTGCGACTGTTTCTGCCAAATGCTTAGGTTCATCTTCATCTAGCGGTTTTGGGCGACCATGAGCGACATCACAAAATGGGCAGCGACGAGTACAAATATCGCCCATAATCATAAATGTTGCCGTACCTCCACCAAAACATTCCGGTAAATTTGGACACGCCGCTTCTTCGCAAACACTGTGTAACTTCTGTTGGCGTAGCAAATTTTTTATGCGGTTAATTTCTTCAAAATCGGTTATTTTGGCTCTAATCCAGTCAGGTTTAGTCGGTAACTCTTCTGTAGGTAAAATTTTAATCGGAATGCGAGCAACTTTATCTGCTCCTCTTAATTTAATACCAGTTTCTATTTGCCTTTTTAAGTCCATATATAAAATTCCATTTTATATTAAATAATATTTAACTAGACTCTATATAATAAAAATCCTTATAATTTAAATAAAGGACATAGAGTTTATTAATGAGCGTAGTACACAGCTAATATTATAAATTAATAAAGGTTGGTTAAAGGTTTGTTTCACAAGCCAATGAAATGTATTAAAATTTTTTAATTTTATTTTTGCTGTACAAGTTTTTGAAAAATAAAAAATAATATCCATAAAAACCATTTAAAAATTTTTAGTCTAATAGCATATTAAATTAAATTGAGCTTTATTATTTATAGCGAAATATATAACTCTCGCTGAAACTTGGTTGATTTTTAATAATCAAGATAATAAAGGAAAAGGATATGCAATTAACGGAAGAGCAATTACTCGCAGCATATAAACGCATGCGCGATATTCGTGAATTTGAGGATCGACTTCACGAAGAAAATACCAATGGTGATATTCCTGGCTTTATTCACTTATACAGTGGTGAAGAAGCTGTAGCAGTCGGGATTTGCGAAAATTTAACCGACAAAGACTATATCACTTCAACACACCGTGGACATGGACACTGTATTGCAAAAGGCTGTGACATTCACGCCATGATGCTGGAAATTTTCGGTAAAGATGACGGGCTATGTCGTGGAAAAGGCGGTTCTATGCATATTGCCGATTTAGATAAAGGTATGCTCGGTGCCAACGGGATTGTGGGTGGTGGACCTCCTTTAGCCATTGGTGCGGCGTTGACAGCGAAAACCTTAAAGACTGGTGGTGTCGGACTTTCTTTTACAGGCGATGGTGGTTCAAACCAAGGCCTTACTTTTGAAGCGATGAACATGGCTGTTGTACTTAAACTTCCAGTAATTTTCGTTTTCGAAAATAACGGTTTTGGTGAGGGGACTGGTCATGATTACGCTGTAGGAAGCAAGGACATTGCTGGTCGTGCAGCAGGTTTTGGTTTACCTGCAGTTAAAGTTGATGGGACCGATTTCTTTGCCGTCTATGAAGCTGCTCAAACTGCCATTGAACGTGCACGTCGTGGTGAAGGTCCGAGTGTTATTGAAACCATTACAAACCGTTTTTATGGCCACTTCGAAGGTGATCCTGGCTTGATTCGCTCTAAAGAAGAAGTCGAGTTCATCAAAGAAAATAAAGATCCTTTGAAAATTTTCCGAGAGAAAGTTAAAGGCAAAATTGATGAAGCTAAGTTAGACGAGATTGATGCAGCTTCTAAGGCGAATGTTGATGACGCCGTTGCTAAAGCTCGTGCTGCGGCTTATCCAAAACCAGAACAACTCCTTACTGACGTCTATGTCTCTTACTAAAGGAATAGTAAAGATGCCAAATAAAAGTTTTCGTAATGCAATTAAAGAAGCTATTGAATCAGAAATGCGTCGTGATCCAACCGTATTTGTTGTTGGTGAAGATGTTCGCGGTGGACACGGCGGTAAAAACACTGAAGAAAATCAGTTAGAAGGTTTCGGTGGTGTATTGGGCGTAACCAAAGGTTTATGGACGGAATTTGGTTCGGAACGTGTTATTGATACTCCAATTACCGAGTCTGCAATTATCGGTATGGCCGCCGGTGCTGCTGCAACAGGTTTACGTCCTGTTGCTGATTTAATGTTTATGGACTTCTATGGCGTGTGTCACGACATGCTCTATAACCAAGCCGCTAAATTCCGTTATATGTTTGGCGGAAAAGCAAAAGCACCAATGGTTGTACGTGGCATGATTGGCGCAGGTTTTTCTGCGGCAGCCCAGCATTCTCAGTCACCATATAACGTATTTGCCGCGGTTCCGGGCTTAAAAGTTGTGGTTCCATCTAGCCCATATGATGTGAAAGGGCTACTAATTCAGGCTATTCGTGATGACGACCCAGTAGTGTTCTGTGAGCATAAAATGCTCTATGACATTAAAGGCGAAGTTCCAGATGATGCCTATACTATTCCTTTTGGTGTAGCAAATTACACCCGTGAAGGGACAGACGTGACCATTATTGCTTTAGGCTTGATGGTACATCGTGCTAATGAAGTGGCAGACAAATTGGCAAAAGATGGTATTTCGATTGAAGTGGTAGACCCTCGTACAATTTCACCTCTGGATGAAGAAGGAATTTTAGAGTCTGTTGCGTCGACTGGGCGTGTGGTTATTGTCGATGAATCAGCTGCACGTTGTGGTTTTGGACATGATGTTGCTGCACTAATCGCCCAAAAAGGTTTCCACTATTTGAAAGCACCTGTTGAACTTGTAACGCCACCACATACGCCTGTTCCATTCTCTCCAGTTTTAGAAAAAGAATGGATTCCAAGTGTAGAGCGTATTGAGCAAGCTGTGCGAAAAACATTGGAGGCTTAGGATGAGCGAAATTAAAACGCTGGAGATCCCAAAATGGGGATTATCCATGGAAGAAGGCACGATCGCCCAATGGTTGATTAAAGAGGGTGATAGCTTTAATAAGGGCGATGAAATTTGTGAAATTGAAACCACAAAAATCGTCAATGTATTAGAAGCGCCTTTTGCGGGAACTCTCCGTAAAATTTTAGCGAAAGATGGTGATACTTTACCTGTTGGTGGTCTTATTGCTGTATGTGCTGAAAGCCAAGTTTCTGATGCAGAAATTGAGCAGTTTATTGCATCACTAGGTGGTTCAGCAGCTAAAGCCCCTGAAACACCTTCGGAGCAAAGTAAAGCAGAAACATCTGCACCTGTTGCTGAAAAAGCAGAACAACCACAGTCTGTAGCTGCAAGTGCTCCAGTTCCAGTAAAGACTGCTAAAGGTGACTACGCTGTACCCGAGTCATTACAAGGCTATCAAGTATCTGATGAGTTGTTTACAACACCGCATGCGTTAAAGCTAGCTGAAAAGCACAATGTGAACTTGGCAAAAGTCACGGGTTCTGGTCGTGAAGGACGTATTAGTGTTCAAGACATCCAAAAAGCTGTGCAAGCTGCTGGTGGTCAGTGGCCTGATGTTAAGCAGCAAACTCAAGCTAAAGTAGTTAAATCTACGGCTGATGATAGCCAAGTTTTAGCGACACCTGTAGCACGCCGTTTAGCAAAACAATGGGGCATTAACCTAAATAACTGCCGTGTTTCAGGTACTCGTGGCCGTGTCTGTAAAGAAGATGTTGAAGCAGTTTACTATCGTAATAACCCAACGTCGGTAAATGAACAATCGACTCAATGTGCTGTTGCTCAACCACAATCTACAATTACGACTGTGGCGATGAATGGGATGCGTAAAGCGATTGCTTCACGGTTACAGACTGCAAAACGTAATGCACCGCATTTCCGCTTAGTGGTCGATCTCAACGTAGAAGCTTTGCAAAAACTACGTAAGCAGATTAATGAGACTGTTCCACAAGTGAAACTTTCTATTAATGACATGCTAATTAAGGCAGCGGCGGCGGCACTGATTAAAGTACCTGAGGTAAACGTTCAATTTGATGAGGCGACTCAATCAATTTTACAGTTCTCTCAAGCGGATATTTCGGTGGCCGTAGCGATTCCAAACGGTTTAATTACACCCATTGTAAAAGCAGCAAATCAGAAGTCTTTAGCACAAATTTCCGATGACATGCGTGATTTGGCAACGCGTGCCAAGACTGGCAAGTTACAACCTGACGAGTTTCAGGGGGGGAGCTTTAGCATTTCAAATTTAGGAATGTTAGGCATTAAACAGTTCGATGCCATTATCAACCCTCCGCAAGGTGCAATTATGGCATTAGGTGCTTCTGAATCACGTGCTGTTGTTGAAAATGGCAATGTAGTGGTTCGTGAGATTGTCACAGCGACGTTGTCATGTGATCACCGTGTCATTGATGGCGCAGTTGGGGCGAAATTCTTGGCCAGCTTTAAGCAGTTTGTTGAAAACCCTGCTTTAATTTTGGTGTAGGAGAACCCGCATGTCAGAAGCTCAATTTGATTTAATTGTGATTGGCGCGGGACCGGGTGGGTATGTGGCTGCAATTCGTGCAGCCCAGCTCGGGTTAAAAACCGCAATTGTAGAAGAGCGGCATTTAGGCGGAATTTGTCTAAATTGGGGCTGTATTCCAACCAAAGCTTTGCTTGCAGGGGCAGAGCTCGCAACCCAGTTTAAACATGCCGGACAGTTTGGTTTTCAGGTATCGCAACTCGATTTTGATATCCAAAAGCTTGTGCAACATAGCCGACAAGTTTCAGCACAGCTTGTACAAGGTATCGATTACTTACTTAAAAAGAATCAGGTCACTGTTTTTAATGGTCGTGCTCAGCTTACGGCGAAAGAAAAACTTGAAGTGACCGATGCTCAAGGTAATAGTCAGGCTTTAAGTGCGCCACATATCATCTTGGCAACTGGAGCTAAAGCCCGACATGTTCCTCAACTTCCTGTCGATGGAACATATGTCTGGAGCTATAAAGAAGCACTGGTTCCCGAGCAGTTACCAAAAAGCTTATTGGTTGTAGGCTCAGGTGCAATTGGCAGTGAGTTTGCTAGTCTTTATCAAGACTTGGGTTGTCAGGTCACGCTTATTGATTTAGCCAAGCAGATTTTACCAACCGAAGACGCAGAAGTTGCTCAATTTGTTAGAAAACAATTTGAACAAAAAGGTATGAAAGTCTTAACCGATGCTGTCGTTCAAAGTATTCAGATTGAAAATGAGCAAGTCCACTGTGTGGTTGAAACGGCAAATGATGTTCAAACGCTTGTTTTTGACCGCGTGCTTTCGGCAATTGGTGTACAGCCGAATACCACGGGGCTAGGACTAGAACGTTTAGGTGTAGAACTCAATCCACAAGGTTTCGTGGCAATTGATGACTATTGTAAAACCAACGTAGCAGGACTTTATGCCATTGGTGATGTTGCTGGAGCGCCGTGTCTCGCTCATAAAGCAAGCCATGAAGCCATGATATGTGTCGAGAAAATCGCTGGTGTGGCAAACGTCCATTCACTCGACCGTAGCCAGATACCCGGTTGTATTTTTACACATCCACAAGTGGCGAGTATTGGTTTAACGGAAAATGCAGCAAAAGCTAAGAATCTACCTATACGTATTGGTAAGTTTTCTTTAACTGCAAATGGTAAAGCTTTAGCAATTGGAGATGCGTCAGGTTTCGTTAAAACGGTGGTACATGCAGAAACGGGCGAGCTGCTTGGTGCACATATGGTGGGTCATGAAGTGACCGAACATATCCAAGGATTTGCCATTGCGAAATATCTAGAAGCAACTGATGAAAGTTTAGCTCAAGTGATTTTCCCGCATCCAACATTATCAGAAGCCATGCATGAATCCATTTTGGCTTCAATGCAACGAGCGATTCATATGTAGAAATTCTACATTTACAGGAGTTGAACATGGTTAAGGGATTAAAAAATAAAGTCGCTTTAGTGACTGGGGCAGCCCAAGGCATTGGCCGTGGGATTGCCCTGCGCTTGGCGCAAGAAGGGGCACATATTGCATTAGTTGATATGAAACAAGATCGACTGAACGATGTGCAGCAGGAAATTCAAGCTTTAGGTGTAAATGCGAGCACATTTATTGCCGATGTAAGTGACCGCGAGCAAGTGTATGCTGCTATAAATCATGCTGAGCAGACACTTGGTGGGTTTGATGTCATGATTAATAACGCTGGAATTGCACAAGTTCAAGCGATTGCTGATATCACACCTGATGAATTCCAAAAAATTGTTGATATTAATATTGGTGGAGTGCTGTGGGGAATACAGGCTGCTGCTGCAAAATTTAAACAACGCCAACATAAAGGTAAAATCATTAATGCTTGCTCAATTGCAGGCCACGATGGGTTTGCTTTACTTGGTATTTACTCGGCAACCAAATTTGCGGTACGAGCACTTACCCAAGCTGCGGCGAAAGAATATGCCAGTCACGGTATTACGGTAAATGGATATTGCCCCGGAATTGTCGGAACTGACATGTGGGTGGAAATCGATAAACGTTTTGCTGAAATTACCAGTGCCGCAATTGGTGAAACTTATAAAAAGTATGTGGAAGGCATTGCTTTAGGTAGAGCCCAAACACCAGACGATGTAGCCGCATTAGTTGCTTTTCTGGCAAGTGAAGATTCGGACTATATTACGGGTCAATCCATTTTAACAGACGGCGGAATTGTCTATCGCTAAAACAACATCCTGATTTAAGGGAGATAATAATGAAAGCAGCACGTTTTTATGACAGAGGCGATATTCGTATTGAAGATATCCCTGAACCAGAAGTCACTCCCGGCACTGTAGGTATCAAGGTGGCTTGGTGTGGAATCTGTGGTACAGATTTGCACGAATTTATGGAAGGGCCAATTTTTATTCCACCGTGTGGGCATCCGCATCCTATTTCAGGCGAATCTGCGCCGATTACTATGGGACATGAGTTTTCAGGTGTAGTTTATGCCGTAGGTGAAGGTGTTGATGATATTGAAATTGGTCAGCATGTCGTCGTAGAGCCTTATATTGTGGCCGATGATGTGCCGACTGGACCGGGTGACAATTATCATCTTTCCAAAAATATGAACTTTATTGGTTTAGGTGGCCGTGGCGGTGGTTTGTCGGAGAAAATTGCGGTTAAACGCCGTTGGGTACACCCAATTTCCAATAAAATTCCGCTAGATCAGGCAGCCTTAATTGAACCGTTATCGGTAGGTCATCATGCTTTCGTACGTAGTGGTGCAAAGGCTGGTGATATTGCACTTGTTGGTGGTGCAGGCCCCATTGGTTTGTTGCTTTCGGCAATTTTAAAAGCCAAAGGTCTTAAGGTCATAATTACCGAGTTAAGTGCAAAACGTAAAGAAAAAGCCAAAGAGTCGGGTGTTGCAGATTATATTTTAGACCCGTCAGAAGTTGATGTTGTTTCTGAGGTCATGAAAATTACTAATGGCGATGGTGTTGATGTTGCATTTGAATGTAGTAGCGTTAACAAGGTATTGGATACTTTGGTTGCGGCAGTAAAACCAACAGGTGTTATTGTTATTGTTTCGATTTGGAGCCATCCAGCATCAATTAATGTGCATAGTGTAGTAATGAAAGAGCTTGATGTACGAGGCACAATTGCCTATGTAAATGACCATCAAGAAACTATTAAACTGGTTGAAGAAGGTAAAATAAATCTGGAACCTTTTATTACGCAGCGTATTCAACTTGATGATTTGATTTCACAAGGTTTTGAAACTTTAATTCATAATAATGAGTCGGCAGTTAAGATTATTGTACATCCATAAATAAGTACTTAAACCTATAAAAAAGAGCGATGATTCGCTCTTTTTTATTAAAGTAAATTGTTGTTTTGAGCTTCAATAATAGGGGGTAATGGCTGTCCTAAAGAACTTAGAGACTCCCGCTCAATCAAACGTACAATTGAATCAAGCGGTAAATCATTTTCTTGCAAACCAAAAGGTTCTTCAATTTGAGCACTTAACGCATCTAAACCTAAAAACATATAAGCGATTAAGCCGACAATAAGCGGTGTCCAAATACCTAAAGCTGCTTCAAGGCTAAAAGGTAATATGAAACAAAAACAGTAAACAGCACGATGTAAAAGCACTGAATATGAGTAGGGTAAAGGCGTGCCAGCAATTCGGTCACAACCCGCTTGGATATTGCCTAGCTCAACAATATGTCGATTTAGCGTGCTATAGATAATGTCACTAATTTCGCCGTCTTTTAGAGCTTTGACTAAATCTTTTTGAATGTTTTCGAGTACAAATTGCGGTGCATTAATATGCTCATTTAAATAATTAAGTGAAGAGTTATTTAAATAGGCATGCTCAAGAAATTTGGTGGGTTCGACTGTTTGTTGACGTAAACGATCACGCAATAAATTACTAAAAATTAAGACCTGATGAATTAAATGTTCACGTTGTTCATTAGATAAAACATGGCTATCTCTAACAATATGTCTGGCATTGGCAATTAAAGCACCCCAGAGCTTGCGACCTTCCCACCATCGGTCATAACACGCGTTATTTCTAAAACCCGTACAAATCGAAAGAATCACGCCAAAGATGGTAAATCCGATCGCGGGTACGGTAGGAATTTGAATCCAATGATAATAAGAGAGCCAGACCACACATGCTGAAATAAGTACCACAAAACTCAGTGCAGGCAAAACCTTCGGCAAAATTGTTCCTTTCCAAGCAAATAATAATTTAAATACGTTGCTTTTATCACGGACAATCATATAAAGCCTTTGAACTAACGAACCTAACCAAGTGCAATATGATACGCCTTAGATGAGCTAAATACCTAGCTAAAGCTTATGCTTTTGTCTGTATCGCCAAAGAGTAGTGCGGCTAATTCCAAAAATATTCGCGACCATATTCAGGTTATGGTTATATTTTTCTAAAGCAGCTTGTACATTTTCAGGGGTAAGCTCTGTATTTGTTTCAGGTAATTTAACGTAATCCTCTGCATTTAATAGCTCATTTGGTAAGTCCTCAACTTCAATTTCGTCCTTACCATTTGCCATAGTTAAGGCATAAAGCAAAGTGTTTTTAAGCTCACGAACATTTCCCGGCCAGTCATAGTTTAATAAAACTTGCATAGCTTTTTGATTGACATGACGAGGCATGGTGTCGAGTTGAGTTGAGCTTTCTTTTAAAATTTGATCGACAATAAGAGGAATATCGACTTTTCTCTCTCTGAGTGGTGGTATAAAAATTGGAATCACCCGCAAACGGTAGAGTAAATCATGGCGGAAACGCCCAGCCTTAGCCTCTTCGCGTAAAGCTTTATGTGTGGCTGTAATAATGCGGACATTGGCTTGAATAGGTTTTTCACCACCTACAGGAGTAAATTCACCTGTTTCTAACACCCGTAATAATTTAGCTTGTAGTTCTAAGGGAATCTCAGCAATTTCATCCAGAAACAGCGTTCCACCAGCGGCACGTTCAAACACGCCTTTATGGTCACGGATTGCTCCCGTGAAAGCACCTTTCACATGCCCGAAGAGTTCACTTTCTAGAATATTGGCATTGAGAGCAGCACAGTTAATCGCTACAAAAATCTTATTTTTACGTTGGCTATAATCATGAATTGCTTTTGCCACAAGTTCTTTACCGCTACCAGATTCGCCGCGAACGAGCACTGGAAACTCAGTAATAGCAACTCTTTGAATGATTGAAAACATACGAGCCATTTCTGGTGAGCAACTATTGAAAACTTTAGCCAAGTCTTGCAATTGGTCTGTTAGCTCTGTTTCAGCAAGGTCATTCTCTATGCTAACGGGCTGTAGAATATGTAATTTCCCGATAATGCGATGCTCTGCGATGTAAATATCATTTTCCTGATAGATAAATCGCTTTCTCATTTTAGGAGTATTGATTTCGAGATATTGATTGTGATGATCTTGAGTAAGCGCTGCCATGCTCTCAACAGAAATGTCATCTGTATTAAATTTATAGTGAATTGCTTGAGTCGTTGTATCTGCTAAAAACAGACTCGCATTTGGGAATAAAGCTTTTAATTGCTCAAATAAAATAAAAAAATCTTGTTCTGACTCAAAATTTAGCTTTGCCATTTTATATGTTTCACAATCGTTTCATTGAAACATACTTGAGTTTCAAAGGAACATCAAGCTGAGTTTTTTTTCTAATTTTAATTTTACTTATTATTTTAAGCATTTGATTTTTATATTTATTATTTAATTTTAAATAATTGGCATCTTATTTGCAAAATATAGGAAAGAAATAAATTATTGGGGTATAAATCATGTTCTTTAAGCAGTTTTTTGAAAAAGAAAGTTCGACTTATACATATATGCTTGGATGTGAAGAAACACGAGAGGCTGTTTTAATTGATCCAGTCGCATCAGATATTGAGATTTATACAAAAGAATTAGAGCAGCATCAATTTACGCTCATCTATACCTTAGATACTCATGTTCATGCAGACCATATTACCGCTGCAAATTTACTTCGTGAACGTTTCCATTGCAAATCGGTTTTACACCGAAACTCAGATGTAAGTTGCGGAGATATTTTAATTACAGATGGTTGCATGCTTAAGGTTGGCAATCTCAGTATTGAAGCACGTTATACACCAGGTCATACCAATGCTTGTACCAGTTATTTAGCAGGAAATATGGTTTTCACTGGTGATGCATTATTAATTGACGGCTGCGGTCGAACTGACTTCCAGCAAGGTAATGCAGCTATACTTTATGACAGTATTCACAAACAACTTTTCAGCCTACCAGACGAGACTATTGTGTATCCAGGGCACGATTATAAAGGTCGTCTGTCTTCAACAATTGGTTATGAACGTTTAAATAATTCACGTCTAGGTCAAAATCGCTCGCGTGAAGATTTTATTAAATTAATGAATAACTTAAATCTGCCATATCCAAAACAAATCGATAAAGCGCTACCTGCCAATCAGGCTTGTGGTTCAACCTCACAATCATAAGGTGGCAATATGGAACTTAAACGAGTTAATCAAGAATTTTATGTTGCGGGCCAGATTACTGCCGATGATGTCGCAAAAATTGCAGGCCAAGGAATAAAAACTCTGATATGTAACCGTCCAGATGGAGAAGGTGCAGACCAACCCAATGTAATTGAAATTGAAGAAGCAGCTCAGCAATATGGTCTAAGCGTATTTTACCAACCTGTTACCAGTGGCAAAATTACCGACCAACAAGTTGCTGAGTTTAAACAGCTTTATCAGAATGCCCAAAAACCTGTTTTAGCGTATTGCCGTTCTGGTATGCGTGCAATAAGTTTATGGGCTGTAGCCGAAGTTGCCCCACAAGATGTAGCACTGTTAGTTGAATCGGGTAACAAACTTGGTTTTAACTTAAAAGGCTTAGTGCCACGTATTTTAAAACGTGATCATGAACCAGCGACAATTCCTTGTTATAGCGTTGTGATTGTGGGCGCTGGAGCAGCAGGAATTTCTGTAGCATCGAGCTTACTGTCTCGCGAACCTCATTTAGATATTGTCATTATTGATCCGGCAGATACCCATTATTATCAACCGGGCTGGACCATGGTCGGTGGCGGTATTTTCAAACCACAAGTAACCGCACGCTCAATGGCAAGTGTGATTCCTTCAAAAGTGAAGTGGATGAAAGCAGCAGTTGCCGGATTCGATCCTGAGCATAATCAAGTTATTTTGGAAGGATGCCAACCCATTCAATATAAAGCTTTGGTCGTCTGTCCTGGTTTAAAACTGAATTGGCATGGAATTGAAGGTTTAGTCGAAACCTTAGGTAAAAATGGGGTGACGTCTAACTATCGTTATGATTTAGCGCCGTATACATGGGAACTGGTGCAACAATTAAACGGTGGAAAGGCAATCTTTACCCAACCGCCTATGCCGATTAAATGTGCAGGTGCTCCTCAAAAAGCGATGTACCTTTCAGCCGATTACTGGTTAAAGGAAGGCAAACTTAAAGATATCTCTATTCATTTTTATAACACTGGCGCTGTTTTATTTGGTGTGAAGGAATATGTACCTGCA
The DNA here is from genome assembly GCF_000581835.1 of Acinetobacter sp. 1542444. NCBI lineage: Bacteria > Pseudomonadati > Pseudomonadota > Gammaproteobacteria > Moraxellales > Moraxellaceae > Acinetobacter > Acinetobacter sp. 1542444. Next base: position 585,000 of record NZ_JEYA01000001.1, read on the forward strand.
CTAATGCAATATGTCGAAAAATATGGCTCTGAACTTCATTTTAACCATCAACTTGTCAAAGTAGATGGGCCTGCAAAAAAAGCATGGTTTAAGGTAGTGAACAATGAAAATGCAGCATTGGTCGAGACTGATTTCGATATGTTGCATGTTGTTCCACCGCAACAAGCCCCAGACTTTATTCGTGCCAGTACACTCACTGATGAAGCAGGCTGGGTGAGCGTGAATCCTCAAACCCTACAACATACACAACATGCCAATATTTTTGCTTTAGGCGATGTGATGAATGCACCTAATGCCAAAACTGCTGCTGCGGCACGAGCACAAGCTCCGATCGTTGCAGTAAATGTTCTCGCACAACTGAACGGTGAGCAAAACTTTTGTGAATACAACGGCTATGGTTCATGTCCACTCACTGTCGAGCGAGGAAAAATCGTTCTAGCTGAGTTTGGTTACGGCGGCAAATTACTCCCAAGCTTTCCGAAATGGGTGATTGATGGGCAAAAGCCATCTCGTTTGGCTTGGCTGCTTAAGGAGCAGATTTTACCGCCGATTTACTGGCAAGGCATGCTTAAAGGCCGCGAGTGGATGGTCAAACCTGAGCGAGGATAAGTAAAGCAACGCTTTACCCGAGCGCAAGACGAGAACTATGTTCGAGTGGAAGAGGATAAACAAAGCAATGCTTTGTCCTGAGAAGCGGTTAAAGCTTCGCAAGAAGACGAGAGCTGTGCTCGAGTGGAAGAGGATAAACAAAGCAACGCTTTGCCCTGAGAAGCGGTTAAAGCTTCGCAAGAAGACGAGAATCTACTTCCTCATTAACCAGCAGTCTACTGCAAATGATGTATATGCAATTTTAGGCTTTTGATATGTTATTACTTGTCGTTGAAGGCATCGTGATTGGCTTTTTACTTGGTCTTACTGGTGCAGGTGGGGGTATTCTTGCTGTACCCGCGCTTATGACCAGTCAAGGCTGGAGTGTGGCTCAAGCTGCGCCGATTGGGTTATTGGCGGTTGCGCTATCTACTCTCATAGGAACCATTGAAGGCTTATTTAAAAAGATTGTTCGTTATCGTGCTGCGATCTGGATTGCCTTAATTGGTGCTCCTATGGCACATATCGGCATTTTAATAGCTAACACGATTTCACCTATTTGGCTCATGTTAATGTTTAGCTTGGTCATGTTTACAGTGGGTTATCGACTTATTAGTAACCGAGTATCAGACTTTCATAACCCGCCGTGTCAGGTCAATCCAAGTACAGGACGCTTTATCTGGAATTTTAAAACTGGTGGTGTACTTGCCGGCATTGGAATTATTGCGGGGCTTTTAACTGGGATGCTCGGTGTAGGTGGCGGCTTTGTAATTGTGCCAGCACTTAGAAAAGTCACAAATTTGGATATGCATAGCATTGTTGCAACGTCACTTATGATTATTTTTCTCATTAGTGGAATGAGTATTGTGATGCATATTGCAGAGGGTTTTCACTATCCAGTAGGCATTACTAGTGCGTTTGCGCTCGCATGTGCAGTTGGTATGTTATTAGGGCGCAGAGCTATTCGTTTTATTCCGTCTGCAATTGTGCAAAAAGTCTTTGCTTTAATGGTTTTTGCTGTCGCAATTTATATGGTCATTAAGATAGTTAATCTAACAAATATCTAAGTAATATAGTATTTTAACTATCTCTGTAGTTAGCAATTTTCCAAAGACGAGATGTTAAAATTCTCTTGGGAAATTTGATTTAAACGATATAAATTTTTGAGAAAGCGATATGAAGCGAGTTAACGTAGCAATTTGTGGTTTTGGACGGATTGGGCAACAAATTGCAGAGCTTCTTTTAAATAGATCGACATACTATAAACAAAAATATCAAATTGATGCCCGTTTAGTGGGCGTCTGCAAATCATCATCAGGTTTAATTGATCAAGAAGGTTTACACGCTTCAAAGTGGCTAGATAAAACAAAATATCAAGTAGGCCTAACAGAGCAAAAGTTTTTAGAACAGGTTCAAGCAGATGTCATTATTGAGACAGGGCCAAGTGACTATGTGACAGGTGGAAAAGGCCTATTTTATTTAGATTATGCTTTAACACATAGCATGAATGCGATTGCGGTATCTAAAGGTGCTTTAGTCGTAGATGGTAAAAAATTAGTTAACTTGGCACATCAGCACAATAAAAAACTATTTTTTAGCGGTGCGACAGCTGCTGCCTTACCAACTGTTGATTTGTTTGAATATAACTTAGCTGGCTGCCAAATTTTAGAAATAGAAGGTGTGTTTACAGGCACCACGAATTTTATTTTGAATGATATGTTGCAACATGAATGTGCGTTTGCAGAATCTCTTGAAAAAGCTCAAGCAAAAGGTATTGCAGAACCTGACAGCTCTTTCGATGTAGATGGATGGGATACTGCTGCAAAAATTACGATACTAGCCAATACTGTTTTAGGAGCTGATATAAAAATTCAAGATATTCCAAGACAAGGAATCAGTCATGTCACAGCCGATCTTATCCGTGATTGGAAAAAAGAAGATTTAATTCCTCGTCTGGTTGGTTTTATTCATCTGAAAAATCAGCAAATTCAAACAGGTGTTGAGTTACGTTTAGTTCCGATAAATCACCCTTTTGCTCATCTGCAAGGTTCTAATAAATGCGTTCGGGTGTTAACGCAAGAAATGGGTGAGCTTGTTGTAAGTGGAGGAGCATCTGCGCCTTTAGCTACAGCAGCCGCGGCTTTAAAAGATTTTGAGTTGATGATAAAAATGGGCTGCTAAAATTAATCATGATTTATAAAAAAGCAGGCTATTATGCCTGCTTCTCACAATTTTTTTGACTATTAAATAACTTTTTTCCAATTTCTAACTTACTAAACATTAAGTAGTTACCAAGTAAGATTAATAAAATTCCAAATACCGCATTTAAAGTCCATACATATCCTTCAAAGAAAGTAGAAACTGTTAGAGCAACTAAAGGAAAGAGCAACGTGCTATAGGCTGCTTTGGCTGCGCCAATTCGTCCAACAAGAGAAAAGTAAGCAGAGAACCCAATAACCGTACCAAATACAGCCAAGTAAAGTACCGAGCTTAAAAATGGGAAATTCATTGGAGGCATTAAATCTTGGCCAGTAAATAAAGCTAGACTTAACATCACCAATGCCCCATAAGTCATGGCATAACAATTTGTTGAAAAAATATTTAGGCCACGTTTTTGGTGTCTAACACTAATCATGTTCCCTAAAGAAAAACCGTAAGTACCTATTGCACATAGTCCGATACCCATTAATAACTGTATATTAAATTGGCTATTAATCAGGTCATGCCAGAACAGTAAAACAATACCAATTAGACCCAGAATTGCAGCTGGTGCAAAGTTTGGGGAAGGTTTTTGCTTAAAAAAGATAAGCGCATTAATGGCATTAAAGAAAACAGCCATCGAAAAAATAACGGACTCTAAACCGCTGTTTACATATTTAACGGCGGTATAAAAACAAATAAAGTTTAGGCCGAAAACACAAAGGCCTTGCAGCATACAAAACAAGTGATCTTTTAAAGCAATTCGCTGTAATTTTCCTGAAAATAATAAAACAACCCACAGTAATAAGGCTGAAATAGCAAAACGCCATAAAATTGCGACAACTGGTGTTGCATAATGGCTTTGAACCGCAATTCCAATCCATGTTGTTCCCCAAATCAACACCACCGCAACATAGAGTAAAATATTCATAACTTCATCCTCGATTACCAAACTTAAGTATCTAGGATTGCTTTATTTTTCACGTATATATTCTTGTGTTGTACATGCAAGATCTTGCGTTTTTTATAGATCTAAACTAGCTGAATTTTGCGGAATATGGTTAACTTAAGCTCAATGATATTCGTTTTAATTTTGCATGGCCTATCAAACTTTAGAACAGCTACAGCAATCTAAAGCCAAGCTTCACGAGACTGTGGTGCTTGATGAGAATATGCAACTTGCATTTTGGTCTAATCAGCAAGATCGTGTAAGTGTCTGTAGCGATCACCACACATTAAGTCTCTATATTCAAGATGGCTATGAAAGCTATCAAAAAACCCCTGCGGGCTGGAAAAATGGCGGTGGGCCGGGTCGTTTTTGTTTGTTGCCTGAACATCAGGAGTCGACTTGGGATATACGTGGTGGGCTTAAATTCGTTCACCTATATTATACCGACCAACATTTGCGTGATGTTGCTGAAAAAATATGGGACAAAGAACCTAATCAAATTGAACTAAATGAAGTTGTCTTTAATGATGACGAAAAGATTCGAGCGCTTTATCAGTTTTTCTTGCTAGATTGTGATTGGAAAGATTCAGCAAACCATTTACAAATGAGTACCACTGCTAGTTTATTGTTAAATCATTTAATTCGAAGATATAGCAATGTTAAATGGCAGCAACCTATCATTAAAGGTGGGCTCGCTCCTCATAAACTCAAATATATTCAAGACTGGATTGAAGATCATCTAGATCAGGCACTCACTTTGTCTGATTTGGCGAATGTTGTGAATTTAAGCGAATACCATTTTGCTCATATGTTTAAACAGTCCATGAATATGGCACCTCACCAATATGTCATGCAAAGACGCTTAACCAGAGCCAAAGGGCTAATTCAGTCATCTCAGCTTTCTTTGCAAGATATTGCCCTAGTATGTGGGTTTAGTTCAGCAAGCCATTTAAGTCATCGCTTTAAACAGTTTTATGGTATGAGTCCTTCACAGTTACGTTAAACGTCTAATGTAATTGGTTTATCTTGAGCTGCATCAAACGCAGCTCTTGCCGCATCAATATCCGCAATGTGCTGCTGAGCCCATTGGCCTAAAGCAATTACAGGTTCTGTAAGTGAATGACCGAGTGGAGTTAATTCATATTCAACATGAGGTGGAACTACAGGATAAACCGTACGTTTAACTAATCCATCTCTCTCTAAACCACGCAAACATAAGGTAAGCATACGCTGCGATATTCCATTGATACTTCTTTTAATTTCAGAAAAGCGATGAGAACGTGATGCAAGCGTCATTACAATGAGTATACTCCATTTCTCGCCAACTCTAGCCAATACTTGACTGACTCTCTGGCAATCTGAACTTTGGATATCGTGAGGTATGGTTACAGTCATATTACTTGGTTCCCAAAATGTGCCTTCTTGTGCATAAGCATAATAGTAGTAACATAATTAGTTCAAGTAACAATTTTATACTATGGGTATAAACGATGAAACTACTTCAAATTGACACAAGTATTTTAGGTGAGCAGTCTGTTAGCCGCCAGCTCACCTCATCTGTTATTGGAAAGCTCAGCGCAGCTTATCCAGATGCAGAATTTATTCATCACGATTTTGCTTTAGAACCAATTCCTCATTTATCTGATGCTGAGTTTTTGGCATGGCAAGGTGTTGAACCTAATAATGAAATAGCGCAGCAACATGTTGCACGAAACACCCAATATTTGGACGAGTTCTTATCGTCAGATATCGTTGTAATCGGCGCGCCAATGTACAACTTTAGCTTCCCATCACAGTTAAAAGCGTGGCTTGACCGACTATCTGTTGCTGGAAAAACTTTCCGTTATACGGAAAACGGTCCTCAAGGTTTAGTAGAAGGTAAACGTGTCATTATTGCTTCTTCGCGTGGCGGTGTGTACTCAGAAGGTTCACCAGCCGAAGCTTTAGACTATCAAGAAACTTATATCAAAGCATTTTTCAATTTTATTGGTGTGACTGATATTACTTTTGTGCGCGCGGAAGGGATCGCTTTCGGCCCAGAAGCACGTCAAGCTGCCTTAGATAATGCAGCAGCACAAATCGCACAATTAGCGGGTTAAAAATATAAACAGCCGAACAGTAAAGAAACTGTTCGGCCTTATTGAGATTTTGATTTTAAGAAATCAATAGGATCAGTAAATAATTAGAAGAAAGTGACAGCTAGTCCAACCAACGCTGATGCAAAAATCACATATAACACGTTCACGTTAAAGCGGAATAAAGCAATAAATGCAGCCACAGTAATGAAGGCTGCAACAATGTCAAAATGCCCTGAAAAGCCTTGTGGCCATAACACGTGATAACTAAAAAATAGTGCGAGATTTAAAATTACACCGACCACAGCCGCGGTAATTGCAGTGAGTGGCGCAGTAAATTTAATTTCATTATGTGTAGATTCAATAATGGGCGCACCCGCAAAAATAAATACAAATGAAAAGAGAAAGGTAAACCAAGTGACAATGACTGCACCAAGTACTCCAGCAAAAAATAGATGCTCAGAGCCAAGTAATGAATGATTGACGCCTCCTAAAAAGCCAACAAAAGCCACTACCATAATCAGTGGACCCGGTGTAGTTTCACCTAAAGCTAAACCATCAATCATTTGTGTAGGTGAAAGCCATCCAAAATGATTTACAGCTCCTTGATAGACATAAGGTAAAACTGCATAGGCCCCCCCAAACGTAAGTAAAGCAGCTTTGGTAAAGAACCACGCCATTTGAGTATAAGAATGATGCCATCCAAAATATGCGCCTAAAACTAAAATTGGCAATAGCCATAAAGCGATTGCTACAAAAATAAGTTTAGCTAACCGCAACCAATGGAATTTAGCGTGCTTTGGTGTTGGGGTCTCATCATCAATAAATGCCGGACCATAATCTTTTTGACTGGCTTTATGTCCAGCCGCGGAGGAAAATAGTTCTGGGTACTTTTTACTCGCTAAATAGCCAGCAATACCAGCTGATAAAACGATAAGCGGGAAAGGAAGCTTTAAGACAAAGATGGCAAAGAACGCCGCAATTGCGACGATCCATAAAAACTTATTTTTAAGCGAACGGCTACCTATACGGTACGTTGCATGAAAGACAATTGCGGTGACGGCAGGCTTGATTCCGTAGAAAATACCTGCAATAACGGGAACATCTCCAAATTTTATGTAAACCCAAGACAGTCCAATTAAAATAAATAAGGAGGGTAATACAAATAGAATACCTGCAACTAATCCTCCAGCAGTTCTATGCATGAGCCAACCAATGTAGGTTGCTAATTGCTGTGCTTCAGGACCAGGTAATAACATGCAGTAGTTCAGGGCATGCAAAAATCTTTTTTCGGATATCCAGCGTTTTTGCTCAACGAGTTCCTGATGCATCACAGCAATTTGTCCAGCTGGTCCCCCAAAGCTAATAAAGCCGAGCTTGAGCCAAAATAAAAAGGCTTGCCAGAAGGTGACTTGTACCACTGAATCATCAGGGGTATTTTGTTGTTTTTGTTGCATATTATCCCCTAAAAAATAATATTAATTTTTACGTTTATGGCATAACGGAGTATGTTTTATAGCATAACAAACACAAATGTATTTTTTATGATAAAAATTCAACTTTTATAGATAACTATTTATTAATTTATTGATATTAAATGAAATTATTTTTTTAACTAAAGTTATCGCTTTAAATTATTTCCAAAGCTGAAACATTTTAAACATTATTTGCTCAAGTTGTTATAACAGGTTGTGAGCCGTGAGCCAGCTACCCCAAGATCCCAAAAATCATAAGCCTCTTTACGATCAGTTAAGGGAACTCATCCTTAACAAAATTGTAAATGGTGAATATGCCGTGTTGAGCCAAATTCCATCTGAAAACGAATTTGCTGAACAGTTTGGTGTAAGCCGAATCACAGTTCGCCAAGCACTCAACCAATTACAGTTGGAAGGTTATATTTTTAAGGTGCCAGGTAAAGGGACCTTTGTAAGTAAGCCAAAAACATTCCAGAACATTTCAAGTTTGCAAGGTTTTGCAGAAGCAATGTCATCTGCTGGTCACGAAATTTTAAACCGTGTCATCTCGGCCGAGCTTAAGCAGATCCCAATGCACGTTGTACCCAAATTAAAGTTACCTGTTAAAGCCAATGTGTATGAAATTCAACGTGTTCGTTTACTCAACCGTCAGCCAGTGTCTTATGAGTTGACTTATTTGCCAGAACATATTGGTTTGAAACTTAAAGAAAAAGCGATTGATTTACGTACAACCGATATTTTCAAGGCATTAGAACAAGAGTGTGACATCCCTTTGGGACATGCGGATTTAAGCATTGATGCCACTGTTGCGGATGAGGAATTAGCGGCTTTGTTGCAAGTCGAAATCGGAACTCCTGTATTACGGGTTGAACGTTTGACTCATGACGCAAATGGCCAACCGATTGACTATGAATATCTCTATTTCTCGGGCGATACCTTCCAGTACCGTTTACGTATTCATCGTTAATAACTCAAATAAAAATAAGGAATATTCAATGGAAACTAAATATCTTGAGTTCGATATTGTGGTGATTGGTGGTGGAACTGCAGGGCCAATGGCTGCGATTAAAGCAAAACAAGAAAACCCCAATTTAAAAGTCTTGCTCATTGAAAAGGCGAATGTAAAACGCAGTGGGGCGATTTCAATGGGAATGGATGGGTTGAATAATGCTGTCATTCCGGGCTACGCAACACCTGAGCAATACACCAAAGAAATTACCATTGCTAATGATGGGGTAGTTAACCAAACCACTGTATATGCATATGCAAAGCATAGTTTCACAACCATTCAACAGCTCGATCAATGGGGCATTAAGTTTGAAAAAGATGAGACAGGCGAATTTGCAGTAAAAAAAGTACATCACATGGGGGCATATGTTTTACCAATGCCTGAAGGCCATGACGTTAAAAAAGTTTTATATCGTCAGTTAAAGCGTGCTCAAGTCAAAATTAATAATCGGATCGTCACCACAAAGCTTTTAAAAAATGAGCAAGGTGCAATCAATGGTGTAGTTGGTTTTGACTGTCGTAGTGGCGATTTCTATGTCATTAAAACGAAAGCTGCCATTTTATGTTGTGGTGCAGCAGGGCGTTTAGGTTTACCAGCTTCTGGCTACTTAATGGGAACTTATGAGAACCCAACCAATGCGGGTGACGGCTATGCAATGGCATACCATGCCGGTGCTGAGCTTGCCAACTTAGAATGCTTCCAAATCAATCCACTGATTAAAGACTATAACGGTCCGGCTTGTGCCTATGTAACTGGTCCCCTAGGAGGTTATACGGCCAATAGTAAAGGTGAACGTTTCATTGAATGTGACTACTGGAGTGGTCAAATGATGTGGGAATTTTATCAAGAATTGGAAAGTGGTAATGGTCCTGTTTATTTAAAAGTAGATCATCTGGCCGAAGAAACCATTCAAACTATTGAAGAGATTCTACATACCAATGAGCGCCCAAGCCGTGGTCGTTTCCATGAGGGCCGAGGAACCAATTACCGTCAAGATATGGTGGAAATGCATATTTCAGAAATTGGTTTCTGTAGTGGACACAGTGCTTCTGGTGTATGGGTTAATGAAAAAGCTGAGACTTCGGTTAAAGGCTTATACAGTGCAGGTGATATGGCGGCTGTACCTCATAACTATATGCTTGGTGCATTTACCTACGGATGGTTTGCGGGTGTAAATGCTGCGCAATACGTAAATGCAATTGAAGATAGCGAATTAAACCAAAGCGAAATAGAAGCAGAAAAAGCTCGAATATTTGCGCCACTGGATTGCTCAGAAGGTTTACCTCCAGAACAAGTGGAATATAAGCTGCGCCGTTTTGTAAATGACTATTTGCAGCCCCCTAAAACTCGCCAAAAAATGGAAATTGGGCTCAAACGTTTTGAAGAAATCAAACAGGATATTAAGCGAATCTCTGCAAGAAACCCGCATGAATTGATGCGTGCTGCTGAAGTTTCTTTTATTCGAGACTGCGCGGAAATGGCTGCTAGAGCCTCACTGTTTAGAGAAGAAAGCCGCTGGGGACTGTACCACTATAGAGCAGATTTCCCTCAAAAAAATAACTCGGATTGGTTCTGTCACGCTCATTTGAAAAAAGATGAACACGGCAACATGGTCAGTTTCAAAAAGCCAATCGAGCCTTATGTGGTTCCGATTAATCAAGATGAAGCTGTGTCGTATGACCGTTTACGCATTCAAAAAGATGTTGCTCTAGCAGACTAAATAAATCAGGAATTTAAATCATGGCTTTTATTTTTAAAGAAGTTCAACACCGTACTGTCGCACCCGTCATTATCGATGAAGATAAATGTATTGCTGATAAAGGATGCACAGTCTGTGTAGATGTTTGTCCAATGGACTTATTAGCAATCGATCCAATAACTCAAAAAGCTTTCATGCAGTTTGATGAATGTTGGTACTGCATGCCTTGTGAAAAAGACTGCCCAACAGATGCAGTCAAAGTAAATATCCCGTACCTACTCAAATAATTAATTTGGAATACGTAACATGAGACAAAATAAATTGATCAATAAAAAACTATTACTCAGTAGCTTAATTGGTGCCATTGTACTTGGCACTTTGGGGTGCAGTAGTAAAACAGAAACTGTTCGTGTAGCGATTGGCACACAAGACACGACTATTAACTGCGCAACAGGTGGGTTGCTCATTCGTGAATTGAATTTATTACCAAAATATTTGCCTAAAGATGGTAAATACAAACACGTTAAATATGACATTCAATGGAAAAACTTTACCTCTGGTGCACCACTTACCAGTGAGATGGTAGCTGGGCGTCTAGATTTGGGAGCAATGGCTGACTTTCCTGCTGTTAATAATTTAGCGGCATTTAAAAAAGCTGGGAAAGAAAGCATATTTTTAGCGCCATTGTCGGGCAGTATTAATGGTAGCGGTAATGCGATTGTTGTTCCAATTGAATCAAAAGTAACATCACTCAAAGAACTAAAAGGACAAACCATTTCCGTACCTTTTGCCTCAACTGCTCATGGACTGTTACTGCGAGCGATTCAAGCTGAAGGCTGGCAACTTGATAAAGATATTAAAGTGATTGCTCAAGCGCCAGAAGTGGCAGGGCCTGCATTAAAAAGTCACAAGATTGCTGCACATGCTGACTTCGTACCATTCGGAGAGTTATTTGCTTATCAAGGTTTTGCCAAAAAAATCTATGATGGTTCACAAGCAAAATCACCCACATTTCATGGTTCACTTGCGAGCAAGGATTATGCACAGCAGCACCCAGAAGTCATAAAAGCTTATTTACAGGCAACTATTGAAGCGAATCGATTGGTTCGCGAACAACCTGAAAAATATAGTGAATTTATTGCTGAAAAAACAGGTATTCCTGCTGAAGTGGTCTATCTGTTTCATGGTCCACTAGGTCTCCAAACTCGTGACTTAACTTGGAAACCTGAATATCGAAAAGCGACTCAAATTGCGATAGACACATTAAAAGTTTTAGGCAAAAACGACGGTACGCTTGATGTAAGTAAATTTATTGATGATCAATATATTAAGGATGCATTTCAGGCATCTGGACTTAATTACAGCCAGCAATTGGCTGACTATGCAAAATCACCTTTAGTTGCCAATGACGCTTTAACGGGACAACCCATCAAAACATTTGATAGGGTGACTCAAATTTGGGTAAAGGGTGAAGAAAAAGTGCGTAGCTATGAAACACCTGAGAATGCTTTTTCTGATTTAAAGAAAATTCAAGCCGATGGAAAAACGGTGCGTGTGGTTTATAGCCAAGATCATCAGTCCGACATTAAGTTACTTGCCAATCTGGCATGGTATGCCACAGATAAAGCAGGACAAATTCAGGCCTTTTTATTAAAAGATGATGCTGAAAAATGGGCTAAACAACAGGGCGGAAAAGTATATGACTTTAAAGCTATTCAGCTTGTAACACAGAGCTGATGTGTTGTCTTACCTAATGAGCAGGAGGTGACGAATGAGTAGTTTAGTCCAAACAAAACCTAAAAACCAAAGTACATTTTTGATTAAATTTTTCCAACAATTGAGGTTATATCCGACGCATTTAAAAAACTACGCGATTGCTTTTATATCGATAGTTTTCTGGATAGTCATTTGGCAAGGCCTAGCTCAGTTTAAAATAAATTTAGGTATTGTGAACTTTAGCAATGTACCCACACCTTTAGATGTTATTCATGCACTGTGGACTTTCTTTCAACTCAGCACTGCATTTGAACATGTTGAATCTAGTGTTTTTCGCGTAGTAGTTGGTTTTGTATTGGCAGCTCTAATTGGTGTAGGTATTGGTTTGTTAGCAGGACGTTATCAAAAAGTTGCTGCATTTCTAATGCCGCCATTAGAAGTATTACGTCCAATTCCAGCAGTTGCATGGATTCCTTTAGCAATTCTGATTTTTCCATCATCAGAAGCTTCCATGATTTTTATTACCTTTATTGGGGCTTTATTTCCAATTTTATTAAACACTGTACATGGTGTTGGTGCAGTTGACCCAAGACTCGTTGCATCTGCGAAAAGTCTAGGTGCTTCTGATCTCGCCATTATTCATGAAGTCATCATTCCGGGAGCATTACCGAACATCATTACCGGTTTATCTATTGGAATGGGTACTTGTTGGTTCTGTTTAGTGACTGCCGAAATGATTTCAGGCCAACACGGAATTGGATACTTCACATGGGAATCGTTCACCTTGCAAAACTATAGCAATATTGTGGTTGGCATGGTGTTGATCGGAGCCTTGGGTATGTTTAGCAGTACCTTGGTGCGTGTGATTGGAAACCGATTTACCCCATGGTATCAACTGAGGAAATCATAAAATGTCAATTACACAAGGCCATGTGCGTATTCAAAATCTATCTCTACATTTAGGTCAAGCTAAAAATCGTTTTCAGGCATTAGATCGGGTTAATTTCGAAATACAACCGGGCGAGTTTATATGTCTACTTGGCCCGTCGGGTTGTGGTAAATCAACATTATTAGGCGCTTTAGCAGGGCATTTACCGATTAGTTCTGGGACTTTAACGGTCGATGATGAATCGATATTTGAACCGCATCCAGACAGAGGTTTGGTGTTCCAGCAACATACCTTATTTCCATGGAAAAGTGTGCTTGAAAATATTGCCTTTGGTTTAAAAATGAAAGGGATCGCCAAACAAAAGCGTATTGAACAAGCTCAGAAAATGATTGATCTGGTCGGGCTTAAAGGTTTTGAACATAAATTTCCAGCCGAACTTTCTGGTGGCATGCAGCAACGGGTTGAAATTGCGAGAGTACTGATTAATCAACCTCGCATTTTATTAATGGATGAACCTTTTGGTGCGTTAGATGCTCAAACTCGTTTAAAAATGCAAATGCTATTACTCGAAATTTGGCAAGAAATTCAAACGTCGGTTTTATTTATTACCCACGATATTGATGAGGCACTTTTTTTAGCCGATCGAGTGTTGATTATGAGCCATCGACCTGGACGAATTATTGAAGAAATTCCGCTTAAGTTTGAACGCCCAAGAGACGTTGAGCTTGTAACAAGTAGTGAATTTACCGCCATTAAAAAACATTGCATCCAGACCTTAAAAGATGCCACTCAACAAGAAGAGTTAAGCCGCTTAAATCCATTAGGGCTTGGAAAGAAATCACAAATTAAGGAATACGAATGAGTTTTTATTATCAAGCTTTAGATGACCTCGATGAATATAATGAGGAATTTCTTGCACAGCTTAATCACGCAGATGAAAAGATTCGCTTTGTTGCTTTAATGAATATTGGTGATGAAGAAAGTCCGGATTTACTTCCTTGGTTACATGCAGCACTACAACACGACTCTTCAGCTTTAGTTCGTGAAGAGGCGGCAAAAAAATTAGAAAGTTGGGAAGATCCAACCAGTTTGCAGGTATTAGCTCGAGCCTTATTTGATGCTGATCTGAATGTGAAACAAGCTGCTAGCCAAAGCTTAAGTGAAGTTAAAAATGCGGTATCTGCCCAGATCCTTGCACCTTATTTAAAGCATACGGATACTTTCGCTCTTAGTGCAATTCTGCGTGCTTTAAAACCTTTACGACCACATCAATTATTTGAAGAGATATCCGCTTTGGTACACCACGAAGATGCACTTGTACGCCGTGAGGCAGTCAGTGCATTAAGTTGGTTACAACAAGACCAAGCGATTAGGATATTGGCAAAAATTGTAGAAACAGATACAGATGATGAGGTCCGCCGCATTGCAACAGGAGGTTTAGCTTATAGTCAGAGTATATCCACAGAGGTCATCCAAGCACTTCAACATTCTTTAATTTCGGAAAGTTGGCAACTAAGAGTCGAAGCTGCACTTACGATTGGAAAATTACATATCATTCAGCTTGAAACGCCCTTAATTCATGCTTTATCTGACTTGTATTGGCAAGTATGTATTGCAGCAGTACGGAGCTTGGGACTACTTAAATCACATCTGGCAGTTGCTCATTTGACTGATAACTTTAAGCATGAAATTAGTAATTTACGTAAAGAAGTCGCTTTAGCACTCGGTGAAATTGGTACATCCGAAGCTCAGAATCTATTAGAACAACATCAAAATGACCCTGACCCAGAAGTACGAAAAGCGATTCGTATTGGATTAAATCAAATTGGTGAGGTGAAATATGCAAGCCAGACCTGATATTCGTGTCGATACTACAAATAAACAGGTTCACTTTATATGGACTGATGGTTTAAGCGTATCTTTGAGCCATCAAAATTTAAGGGAAATTTGCCCATGTGGCTTTTGCCGAGCGAAGCGAATTAAGCAAATTAAAATTGAAGATCAAAATGTCGAAGTAACAGCTATGTTCGATCAAGGTTACGGTGCCCAAATTTGTTTTAGTGATGGGCATGATAAAGGGATTTTTCCGTGGGCTTTTTTAAAAGAATTTGCTAAGTGCTAAAAAATGCCTTCTGCTTGGGACAGAAGGCATCTCATTTACTTAATGATCATGTTCTAAATAATCTGGTTTTTTCGGAAGCGCAAGGCTACATAAGAAACAGATAATCAGCATGACAATGACATATATAAAGAAGGTATTTTCAATTCCGGCAGCTTTGAACTGTAAGGCAACCGAAGGTGCAGAACCACCAAACAGCGCATTACCTACTGCATACGAAAAACCTACGCCTAAAGCTCGTACATGAGGTGGGAACATCTCCGCTTTTACCAAACCACTAATAGAAGTATAGAAGCTGAGTAACATCATCATAAAAATAAGTAGCAAGGTAATAATGATCGGCGAATCAATATAGGCACGCATCCCGATCACCATGACGGGGTAAATAAAAATGGCGGACAATAAGCTAAAGGCCAGCATTGAAGAGCGTCGCCCAATACGGTCGGAAATTGCACCAAATACAGGTTGAGCACACATATAGACAAATAGGGCGAAGGTCATGATATAACCAACGGTTTTTCCATCCATCCCTAAATTGGTTAAATAGGTTTTTGAATAAACGGTCTCTACATAAAACGTTAATGAACCAGCAGAAGTGTATCCAACCACCAATAAAAAGGTTTTCCAATGTTTCTTAAAGAGTTCTCTTAAGCTACCAGATTCTTTTCGTTCGCTATCTTGATGAGAAAGTGTTTCTTCTAAGCGACTACGTGCAAGCAAAGAAAAAATTGCTGCAATACCACCAATAACAAACGGAATACGCCATCCACCATCATGTAATTGTTGTTCACTTAAGAACGTTAATAAAATTACACCAAGTAAGCTGGCAAGTAATTGACCACCAGAGAGGGTGACATATTGGAAAGACGAGTAAAAACCACGTTGGCCTTTTAAGCCTAATTCACTCATATATGTTGCTACTGCACCATATTCACCACCAACCGATAAGCCTTGAAGTAAGCGCACTACCAGTAAAAGAAAAGGGGCAAATAAGCCAACTTGGTCATAAGTAGGTAGGTCTGCAAATAGAAAAGAACTCAAAGCCATCAGACAAATTGAGATGACCATCGACTTTTTTCGACCATGTCGGTCTGCAATTCGTCCAAATACCCAACTACCAATAGGACGCATAAAAAAGCTTGCAGCGAATACGCCCCAAACATAGATAGATTTAGTCGTACTATCCATATCAGGTGCTGTTAATGCTTGAGTAAAGTAGGCAGCAAATACTGCATAGATATAAAAGTCGAACCATTCAACTAAATTACCAGAGGCTGCGCCTACAATCCCACGTATTCTGCTACGTTTTTCTTCCTGAGTGTATGTCATATTTCTTCCATCATTTTGCAGACAAAAATGAGGAATTTTTAGATATGCTGGATAGAAAATAGAATGAAACTTTAAATATCACTCAATCCTGAGCACTTCCTTAAATTCCTAACCATTCATTTTTTCTAATTTTAAAATTCGTTTCTAGTAAGATTACGTCCTTTTGTTCGATTTAAAGATAATTTTACCAATGATCGAACACTTCCTTTCATTTAACTTAATAATTAATTCTATTTAAAATCAGTGAGCTAATTTACAACGGTACTTTTCTATTTCATTTCTCCTTTTAAGTTTCATTTCGAGCTTAAGTTTATTTTGAATATTTGGTAATACTTAAAAAGTTATAGCGTCAATTCCTAATAAAATAAATGAAATTTATATAATGATAAGTTCATAAAATTTGTATCAAATACACTTAATCGAAAAAGTACAGAATGTATTGTTTCTCAATATATGTAGCTGTATTCTTGCGTGGCTAAAAATAGACTCCGCACTCATTTCTAGCGCTTTAGAATTATGCACGGTATGGCAGGGAGTTATTCAATGGAAAGACGTTCGATAAATCTTCACTTCATGACATGCTCTAAAACAGCATTGGCTTCATCTATTGCACTCATAACATCTGCCGTCTATGCAAATGAAGCGGAGGTTTCGCAGCTCCCAACCATTACTGTGAATGCTACACAAAATAATGATGCACTATATCCGTCTAAAAAAGTTAATTTATCTGGTTTTCAAACTAGTGATGTAAAGAAAGTTCCTGCATCTATTACAACCATTACCTCTGAGCGTATAGCAGACCAACACGCAAAAACTTTAACTGATGTTATTAAAAGCGATTCTTCGTTAGGCGATGGCTACGCTGCAATTGGCTACTATCCAAATTTTGTAGCACGTGGTTTTGCGCTTGATTTAGGCTCAAGTTATCTTATTAATGGCCATACTATACGTGGCGAACAAAATGTGGCTTTAGAAAATAAAGAACAAGTTGAAATCTTAAAAGGTATTTCTGCAATTCAATCTGGAATGTCGACGCCGGGTGGTGTGGTTAACTATGTAACCAAAAGACCAGCCGATGTTAAAAACATTACTGTAGATGCAAATTCAGAAGGCGGCTATACACTGGCAACAGATGTTGGCGGCTTTGTTAATGATAGTTTGGGTTATCGAATCAATTTAGCCCATGAAAGCATCCATCCAAATGTTGATCACGCAAATGGTAAGCGTGAGTTTGGTTCAGTTGCTTTAGACTGGAAAATTAATGAGCGTTCTAAATTATTGTTTGATATTGAAGCACAGCATCAAAGTCAACGTTCAGTACCAGGTTATCAACTGTTTGATGGGCAAGAAGTACCAACAAATGTAGATCAAGACCGTTTATTGGGTTATCAGTCTTGGAGTAAACCTGTTGTAAATAACAGTGTAAATGCAAGTTTGAAATATCAATATGCATTTAACGATCAATGGAATGGTAGCTTAAGTGCATCACAAAGCCGTGTTGTGATTGATGATAATAGTGCTTTCCCATGGGGATGTTATAACGATATTTGTGAATATTCTGGTTTGGGCAATACTTTTGATAAACACGGAAATTATGACATTTATGACTTCCGCAGCCCAGATGATACACGTATTACTAACCAGTTCGCTGCTGGGTTAAATGGTCAATTCAACACTGCTAATATCCAGCATCAAATCGCTTTCGAATTACAACGTACATATAAAACCTTAAAGCACCATACACCACTGAATGTAGCGGTAGGAACAGGCAATATCTATGAAGATACGATTGACTATAGTCCGTCATCGGAAAGCTTAGGTGATCGTTATAAAGCCTTAGAAAGTGATCAGACTGCATTTACTATATCTGACCGAGTTCAATTTAATGATCAATGGTCAACTTTACTCGGTGGAAAACTTATTCATCTTGATGAGCAAGCTTATAATTCAGATGGGCAACAAAGTCGTGATACCGACTTAAACAAGTTCTTGCCACAATTAGCGCTCATGTATAGTCCAACTGCTGGGACTAACCTTTATGCTTCATATGCCAAAGGTTTATCGGATGGTGGTGAAGCTCCGTGGTTCGCTAATAATGCTCTAGAAGTTCTATCTCCTAAAAACTCTGAACAATATGAAATTGGTATTAAGCAACAAATTCGGAACTTCTTAGTAACAGCAGCTATTTTTGATTTAAAACAAGACAATCAATATAGCAAAGTGAATGCAGAAGGAACTTTCGATTTTGTTTCACAAGGTGAACAACACAATCAAGGTATTGAATTAGGTTTAACAGGTGCTTTAACTGATAAACTCGATGTAAGTTCAGGTATTACCTATACCAAATCTCGTCTAGTTGATATTGATAATGACAGCTACAAAGGGCATCAAACTCAAAATGTACCAAAAGTCCGCGCAACTGCGCAGTTATCTTATAAAGTACCTTCCGTTGAAGGGTTAAGATTACTCAGTGGTATGCAATACAGTAGCAGTAAATATGCAAACAAAGAGGGAACGGCAAAAGTAGGTGGTTATAGCGTCTTTAATATTGGTGCTGCCTATAAAACAAATTTTGCTGGGCATGACACAACTTTTAGATTTAATATTGATAACTTATTTAATAAGAAATATTGGCGTGATGTAGGTGCATTTATGGGTGATGACTATCTATTCTTAGGTAACCCACGTACAGCTCAGTTCTCTACAACTTTTAGTTTTTAAAAGTTATAGAACAAATAAAAAAAGGAGCTTATAAAAGCTCCTTTTTTTATTTCAGGAATTAAGCCGACATTTTTGGTTTAACCATATTATTAATCGACAAGATATCATCAAGCACTTGTGCCGATAATAAACCTTCATTTTGAACTAAAGCCAATACGCTTTGTCCAGTTTCGTTTGCAGTTTTAGCAATACGAGTTGTAGTTTCATAACCTAGATATGGGTTAAGTGCAGTCACGATACCAATTGAGTTTTCAACCAAAGCTTTACAATGCTCAGGGTTCGCCGTAATTGTATCAATACACTTAATTTGGAACATTGCCATTGCCTTACCAAGCAAATCCATAGATTCAAACAGTTTGAATGCAATAAGTGGTTCCATTGCATTTAACTGTAATTGACCCGCTTCAGCAGCTAAAGTTACAGCCAAGTCATTTGCAATGATCTGGAAACAAGCAAGGTTCATCGCTTCAGGAATAACTGGGTTTACTTTACCCGGCATGATCGAGCTACCTGGTTGGCGAGCTTCTAAATTAATTTCATTAATACCAGTACGTGGACCACTTGAAAGTAAACGTAAGTCATTGGCAATTTTTGAAAGTTTAGTTGCGGTACGCTTTAATAAACCAGATAAAAGAACAAAGTCACCCATATCTGAAGTTGCTTCGATTAGATCAGGAGCAGACTTAATTTTCTTACCAGAAATTTTTGCAAGCGCTTGAATCGCAAGTTCACGGTAACTATATTCAGTAGTAATTCCCGTACCAATCGCCGTGCCACCAAGGTTCATATACGCTAAAATATTTGGAATAAGCGTATTAATTTGCTCAAGGTCCTTTTGTAAAGTTACTGCAAAAGCACCAAACTCTTGACCTAATGTCATTGGCACAGCGTCTTGTAACTGTGTACGGCCCATTTTTAGAATATGAGCAAATTCTTGAGATTTATTGCGGAAACTTAAGATTAAGTTGTTAAAAGGAAGATTTAGTTCATCTAAGCTTAATAACAAACCTAAGCGAATCGCAGTAGGGTACACGTCATTTGTTGACTGTGACATGTTAATGTCATTATTAGGATGCAAATGTTGATATTGGCCTTTTGCGTGTCCCATATATTCTAAAGCGACGTTTGCTAATACTTCATTTGCATTCATATTGGTTGAAGTACCAGCACCGCCTTGCATCATATCAATTGGGAACTGGTCGTGAAAATTACCACGAATAAGTTGATTACAGCTGTATTCAATCGCTTCAAATTTAGTCTGATCTAAGCTTTTAAGATTATAGTTCGCTTCAGCACAAGCAAGCTTTACCATTGCTAAAGCTTTAATAAGGTGAGGGAAATTTCCGACCTTGCTTTGAGTTAAATTAAAGTTTTCTAGAGCACGTAATGTTTGAACTCCGTAGTAGTCGTTATTATTGATCTCTCTATAACCAATAAGATCCTTCTCAATACGGGTGGTAATTTCAGCGTTCATCATTAAACTTCGAATTAGTAAAGAAGATAATTCATATTAGATTTCGAAATGCTTCACTTCTAATGCATTTATCAAGTTAATTATGCATTTTTTGCATATCAGTTTTTTAATTTTATAGTCAACTAACTAGGAGAGTTCATTTTAAACTATTAATTTAACTATATAAATTAATAACTTAATAATTAGATGAAGTTAATTTCAAAATTTGCTTGATACAATGAATGGTCATCTAATTTTTAAAAGCAACCCATTGCAAAAATTAAGATTAGTTAATTTAAGTGAAATATCAACTTAATTATCTTTATTATTAGCTTTTAAAGTGAAGCCTATCTAACAAATTCATATAAAAATGTGATGCATTTCACATAAAAAACACTATAATACGAAAAAATCTTAGTTTTAAGTTTATGTTAAAAGTCACAGCCGCATTAATTATTTTGGGAAGTTTTACATACTATGTGCTTTTCCACGGTGAAGAGAAAAGTGAGTCTAAAACTTCTCGTCTGCTTAAAGAAGCAGAGCAATCAATCGCTTCTGCTGAAACCTCGGTAAACAAGGCTAATAGTATTGTGCCCATATCTTACAAGTAGCCTTAGTTCTTAGGTTAACCATTCCATATTATCCATCAAAATATTGTTTTATCTAGATTTTCTTAAAATTTGGGTAAAAGACTGTATGTATAGAGACAAAATTCATGAGAATGAAGTTTATCGCCTATGATCCCAATTCTGGGGAAAAATTAAGCTTAAAAGAGCATATCCACCATATGGATAAATACACCACTTATATCTTTTTTAGTGATGAAAATGACAATATGGTGTTCAATCCTCAGAAAAAGCAAGTTTTTGAAATTACTCAATATACTTCTAATATGATGGTTGAAATTTCAAGAAAGTTATATTACCTCATTGGTGAATATTAGAAATTCGGTTTTTATTCAATCTTAAGTTAAATACTTTAGTAGAATAGTCAGGTTTTATGGACTGAGCTATACTACAAGCATATCTTCTGATTTAAATGAATTTATTGAGTCAGAGAGCTTAATTCCAGAAATAAGCAAGATAGTCATTTTCAGTTTTACAGTCCGTATTCTTCCCCAAGGTGCGGACTTTTTTTATAAAAAATAAAACATGAGTAAAGCATAGGATTATTTCTATTTTTTATTAACTTAAAACTTGTTATTTACTTGCGTTATATGCTCCTTACTTTTTGATTTAAAATAATTTTTAGAGTAATAATTTTATATTTGTATGAGTTATTGAGTTAAATCAAAGTCTTTTATTCTCTTACGCTCTTTTCTATGTCAAAATTATTTAAATACTTACTTTTATTGTTTGGCTTTGCCAACCCTCCATCGCATTTTTGCAGGTACTCCCATGTTTTATAGTTTTTATTCATCTATTCAGCTATTTATTCAGCTTCCCAACCAGACAGATTAAGGACATAAATATAAAAAGGGAATGCATAAAATGAACTTAGAAGTACGTTGGGTAGAAGACCTTTTGACACTTGAGCGTGAGCGTTCTATTTCAAAAGCAGCCGAAAAACGATTTATTAGTCAATCCGCGTTTACGCGTAGAATTCAGCAAATAGAAGAGATGATCGGAGCTGAAGTTATTATTCGAAATAATAAAAATAATATTGAATTTACAGACATTGGGCGGATTATGCTGGTGATGTCTAAAAATATTGAGAAGCAGGTAGAAGAAACAGCAAAGCTGATTAAAAACATCAAAAATGAAACCGAATCTACGATTCGTTTCTGTGTTGTTCATTCATTAGCATCAGGTTTTTTAACCACTTTTTTAAAAAAATTCCCAACATTTATGCGTGATTTAAAAATTGAAATTGTCGCAACAAATAGTGGTGAAGGTTTATCTCTTTTAAAAGAAGGTGCCTGCGATTTTATGATTTGTTATGCAGATCGATCTAATATTAATCGAGTTGGTGATGATATTTTAAGTGGCATCAAGATCGCTGAAACAGAGATTGTTCCAGTGTCAGCTACCGAAGCAGATCATACGCCTAAGCATACAATTCAGAGTAATTTTTCATTACTTGCTTATAGTAAACATGCTTATTTGCGCAAATTGGTCGATCAATTAATTGAAGGTAAACTGATCTATAAAACCTTATATGAAACTGACAATGCCACTAACTTGAAAGAGCTTGTATTACAAGGTTTAGGTGTAGCATGGATTCCAAAAATTAATGTAGAGGAAGATCTCGCTACCGGAAAATTGGTCATGTTGGACCATAACGAATATTGTCTGCCACAAGATATTTATATTTTTAAAAATAACTTGAGTGATAACAAATCAGTTCAGCAAATCTGGAAGGGCTTCCAAACTCAGCATGATTAAAATTTATAATGATATGTAATGTCCTCAAGATATTTACATACAAAGTAATCAATCAAAGAGTTCATACCTTTGTCTTTATGATGAAAGGCTTTATAAAGCATTGCTCATGGTCTAGATTCTTTGTTAATTTAGACCATATATCAATAATTCAGAAATCTAGTGAGCATTTTTAGATATGCTGTGCCTGATTTTATTCCTTTTGAATGGATTATTTGATCCAGACGGAGACAATTTTGTTTGATCTAGATAGTAGATTACTAAATATTTTTTATCATATTTATCGGTTTAAAAGTGTTTCAATGGCTGCTGATGCTATTGGTCTTACACAACCGAGCGTTAGTAATGGACTGAACAAAATCCGTCAGCATTTTAATGATCCACTTTTTATTCGTGTTGGGAATGAAATGATTCCAACCGAATTAGCAAAGGAGATTTTTCCACTCATTAGTGAAGTGATTGATAAAGTGGAAAGCATTAATAATTTTAGTGTGAATTTTGATCCGCTAACTTCAGATCAGCTTTTTACAATTGCGATGACAGATGTATCTCATCTGGTTTTATTACCGCAATTAACAAACTATTTAAAAGAGAAAGCCCCTTTAATTCGCTTGAATATTAGGCCGATTACGCCGGAAACCAGCTATCAAATGGCAAATGGTGAGATTGATCTTGCAATTGGCTTTTTACCCCAATTAGAAGAAGGCTTTTATCAACAAAAGTTTTTTAAACAACATTATGTTGTGATTAGCTCTAAGAGCCATCCTCGTTTAGACCCAAATAATTTTACTTTAGATGATTATATGCGCGAGTATCATATCGATATTGACGCGGGAATTGGGCATTACCATATTAAAAATGAATTACAGAATAAAGGATTGGATCGAAATATTTTAATTCGATTACCGAGCTATCTTGGAGTGGGATTAGTCGTACAAGAAACAGATGCGATCGCAACGGTACCGTATTATTTAAGCCAAGTCTTATTGGTGAGAGAAAATTTACAGATTTTACCTGCACCTCTAGACTTTCCAACTTATGATGTTAAACAACATTGGCATATGTCTTGCCATCATAAAAGTAGTCATAAATGGTTCCGTCAAACCTGCTATGAACTTTTTAAAGTCTAAAAAAAGAAGATGTAAGAAAAATGCTTACATCTTCTTGGTAGTTTGATTTTTAGATTTCAATCGCGACAGCTGTAGCTTCACCACCACCGATACATAATGCAGCAACACCTTTCTTTTTACCAAGGCGTTTTAAAGCATAGATAAGAGAAAGAATAATTCTTGAACCAGTTGCGCCAATTGGATGGCCTAAAGCACAAGCACCGCCATGGACGTTTACTTTTGCTTCATCAATGCCGAGTTCATGAATTGGCGCCATTGCTACCATTGCAAAAGCTTCATTAATTTCCCAAGCATCTACCTCATCAACAGACCAGCCAGCACGCTTAAGTACTTTTTGAATTGCACTAATCGGAGCAATGGTAAATTCGCTTGGATGTTGTGAGTGAGTAGATGTTGCAACAATTTTTGCCAAAGTATTTAAACCATGACTTTGAGCATATTCTTCAGTGGTGAGTACTAAAGCAGCAGCGCCATCAGAAATTGAGCTTGAGTTAGCAGCTGTAATTGTCCCATCTTTACTAAAAGCTGGACGTAATGTTGGGATCTTCTCAAGATTCGCTTTTAATGGCTGTTCATCTTGATCGATAACTTCAACACCTTTACGTGTTTTTACTTCAACAGGAACAATCTCTTCTTTGAAGTAACCTTCCGTAATCGCAGTTTGCGCTTTTTTAAGTGAAGAAATTGCAAAGTCATCCATTTGCTCACGGGTAAAGCCTTTGGTATTTGCCATGTCTTGAGCAAAAGAACCCATTAAGCGGCCTGTTTCTGCATCTTCAAGACCATCTAAAAACATATGGTCCTTAATTTCACCATGACCCATACGGTAACCACCGCGAGCTTTCGGTAAAATATAAGGTGCATTGGTCATAGATTCCATACCGCCAGCTACAATAATATTGGCACTGCCTGCTTTTAGAGTATCAGATGCCATTAACACCGCTTTCATGGCAGAGCCACATAGTTTATTAATGGTAACTGCGCCGACATGATCAGGTACACCAGCTTTACGCATCGCCTGACGAGCAGGACCTTGACCTATACCTGCACTCAATACACAACCAAAAATAACTTCATCTACTTGTTCAGGTGCAACACCAGCACGTTGGATCGATTCACGGATAACAGCAGCGCCAAGTTCTGGTGCAGTTAAAGCCGATAGGCTGCCTTGAAAACCGCCCATTGCAGTACGGCTACCTGAAACTATAACAATTGAACTCATCTTAATATCTCTTATTGATGTATTTGCTAAATTTTCCTTTAGCCGAAACTAAAGGCGCCAGTAAATTAAAAAGTAGGTGGGGTGTAGCTAAGTGTTCTTCCAAAGAACCATAATAAAAATAAAACTAACGGAAAATGCACAACGAGCTGAGTGACTGTAAAACCGATCACATCTTTTGCTTTTAGTTTTAGAATGCCTAACATTGGAAGCATAAAGAACGGATTGATTAAGTTCGGTAAAGCTTCGGCTGCATTATAAATTTGTACAGACCAGCCTAAATGAACTTTTAAATCATTTGCTGCCTGCATGACATATGGGGCTTCAATAATCCATTTTCCACCGCCAGATGGCACGAAGAACCCAAGAATCGCAGAGTAAATTCCCATCACAATTGCAAAGGTTTCTTTTGAGGCGATTGAAACGAAAAACTCAGCTATATAATGCGACAGCGATAAATCTTGGCTATTTAAAGCTTGCGTCATAATAAAAGCGATGCTTCCGTAAAGTGGAAACTGAATTAAGATTCCTGATACAGCTGGAACTGCCTTTGAAACAGCATTTAAGAAGTTTCGTGGTGTGCCATGTAACGCTAAACCAAGCATTAAAAACACAAAGTTGTAGGTGTTTAAACTTGAAATAGCAATGATTGGATTACTTTTTGAAAATTCAAAAAACATCCAGATTAAGCCTAATGCGACCACAATAATCGTTAAGATAGGCGAGTTTTCTAACCAGTCACCTGGACGATTAGATTTTTCCTCGTGTGGTTTGTCTTCTTCAAACTGCACATCAAAACTATCAATCGTTTTAACATTATTACCTTTTGGAGCTGACCAATACGCGATTGCGATTGAACCAATGACCAAAATAATGGTCATCGCAATTGATTGCCAAAGGAAAATCGTTTCAGTAAATGGAATAACACCAGTTAGGTTGTAAATTGACTCAGGTAAACTGGTTTTATTCGCTTGAAGCTGTGCTGCCGAAGAGCTGATTCCAAGTGCCCAAGTTGCCCCCATACCAATAATTGCTGCCGCTGCCGCTGCACGGTAATCCATATTCAGCTCTTTACGTTTTGCTAATGCAATCACTAAAAGTGCAGTAAGAATCGTGCTTACTGCCCAATTGACCAGTGAAATTAACAAGCTGACGGTTGCAACTAGAACAATAGCACCACGTCCAGAATTTGGAATACGTGCCATTTTTAGGATTAGGAACTTTACGGGCTTAGATACAGAAACGACATAACCTACAATAATGAGCATCGTCATTTGCAGGGTAAAGGGAATAAGACTCCAGAAACCGTTACCGAAGGAAGTCGCAACATCGTGAATAGGTGCACCAATACCTAAAGCGGCAACTGACACGATAATGACGCCAAGTAATGCAAAAATATATGAATCAGGAAACCATTTTTCAGACCAGTCACTAATCCGAAGAGCAAATCTTTCAAAAATTCCTTGCTGTTTTTCCATAGCTGAAAAAATCCTTCTCGTTCTTATTTATAGACAGCACATCCGGTGCTTAAAAGGGCTAAGACTTAAGCTCACTTTCTAACTTAAGTCTTATCTGGCTTACTAAAAATTAAAATTTACGCGACTAAGGTTTTATAAAACTCAACGCCAGTAGCAGCTTGAATCTGTTCAAGCGTGACATCTTTAGCAAGTTCAATCAGCTCTACGCCTTGTGGTGTAATGTTCATTACACCTAAGTCAGTAATGACGCGATGAACCACACCTTTACCTGTTAAAGGTAGGCTACAGTTTTTAACGATCTTTGGCGTACCATCTTTTGCACAGTGTTCCATAAGCACTACAACTTTTTGGACACCAACAACCAAATCCATGGCACCGCCCATACCTTTGACTTTCTTGCCAGGAATCATCCAGTTCGCTAAGTCACCATTTTCGGAAACTTCCATTGCGCCTAAAATTGCAATGTTGACATGGCCACCGCGGATCATGGCAAAAGATTCTGAGCTTGAGAAAAATGCTGCGCCAGGACGAGCAGTAACCGTTTGTTTACCGGCGTTAATTAAATCAGCATCAACAGTTTCTTCAGTCGGGAATTCACCAATACCTAATAGGCCATTCTCAGATTGAAGCCAAACATTAATATTTTCAGGAATATAATTAGCAACGAGGGTAGGTAAGCCAATACCTAAATTGACATAAAAACCGTCTTCAAGTTCTTTTGCAGCACGTTGTGCCATTTCATTGCGTGACCAAGCCATTTTATACTGCCTCCGTGCTTAAAGTTTTATGCTCAATGCGTTTTTCAGGTGACGCATTAAGTACAATGCGGTTTACATAGATACCCGCTAAATGGATCTCATCCGCATCTAATTCACCAATTTCAACAACCTGTTCAACTTCGGCGATTGTAATTTTGCCAGCCATCGCACATTCAGGGTTAAAATTCTGAGCAGTTTTACGGAACACTAAGTTACCAGCCTTGTCTGCCTTATAGGCCTTAACAAGAGCTACATCTGCTGTTAAAGATTCTTCTAAAATGTAGTTTTTGCCATTAAAGGTACGTTCTTCTTTACCTTCGGCAATGAGTGTACCGACGCCAGTCTGAGTATAGAACGCAGGAATACCAGCACCGCCAGCACGTAACTTTTCAGCTAATGTACCTTGTGGAGTAAGTTCTACATCAAGTTCGCCATTTAAGTATTGGCGCTCAAATTCTTTGTTTTCACCAACATAAGAAGAGATCATTTTTTTGATCTGTTTTGTTTGAAGCAAAATACCTAAACCAAAATCATCTACACCTGCGTTATTTGAAATACATGTGAGACCCGTCACACCACTTTGCTTAACTGCAACAATCAGTTTTTCTGGAATTCCACATAAACCAAAACCACCTACGGCAAGTGTTTGATTATCTGCAATAACGTCTTTTAGTGCTGCCTCTGCATTGGCATAAACTTTATTCATTCTATTGTTATCCTATATCCCTTAGTAATCTTAGTTTTAGCATCACATTTTGCGTTATAGAAGTTAATTTTTTTAAATGATTAATAAGTATAATCAATGAATGGTTTCAAATCGTCTACAAAAGATCAGACGAACATAAAGCAAAATACTTTAAAAAATCACCTCATATCATTGAAAATTATAATAATTAATAATTTTAGTTTAAGCGTATGCTTAGCTCATCCTAAAAAGCAGTCTTTAATTTTTTAAAATTTATATTGAATCAAAGCTTCAATAAATTGAGTCGAAATATTTGAAATTTCAAAGTTCTTTTTATAAACAATTCCTACAGTCTTATGAATAGATTCATCCTTTAACTCAATGAGTACGTTATGTTCTTTATCAATGTGTTTAGCAAAATGCCTTGGAATTGCACTCACCCCAATTCCATAAGCCACAAAGCTTGAGAGTGATGAAATTTGATGACATTCAACTTTCAAATCGAGCGTTATATTATTTCGCAAACAATTTTGCTCAACTAAATATCGAACAATTGAAGGTTTTTGCAATGTCACGAATGGATTTGAACAAAGCTCTTGCCATGTAATAGAAGATGATTGAGCAAGTGGGTGAGTCTTTGGTAATAGAGCTAAGAAATCTTCTTCAAATAGTGGTTTGAACTCTAGGCCTTCGGTGAGATCAGGTTCAAAGCAGATACCAAGCTCGAAAATACCATCTTGTACTTTTTCTATAATGGTTTCATTGGGAATATCGTGAATTGAAAAGTTAAGATTGGGATGAAGTTCTAAGAATTGATGAATCACCTCCGGCAAAATTGCATGGGTCACAAAGGGCATTGAGGCAATACTTAAAGTTCCACGATTGAGCTTAAAACGTTGTTTAACATCGTTTTCCATTTCATCCCAATTGGCGAGTAATTTTTTAGCATAAGGAATGAGTGATTTACCTTCTTGTGTAAGCTCAACACGGCGAGTATTACGGTTAAACAGTTTACCGCCCAATTCTTCCTCTAAGCTTTTGATGGTAAGACTTAAAGCAGACTGGCTTAGATGTAGCTCTAAAGAGGCATTAGCATAGTTGAGTGTACGCGCAAGGGCTAAAAAAGCTTTTAGTTGTTTAAGCGTCATTTCATTCCTTTAGATTACCCAGCTCATTTAGAAGGGTAATTTATACGAAAATTTGTCTAATATGATGTTTTTTGAAAAAATTATAAAAATAAAGCAGGGGACAATAGGCTGAGCTACTTCAGTAAATTTTCCAAACAGAACTCATCTGTGTTATTAGCAAAGTATAGAGCCATTCCAACTACATGGAAAAACAAATAACCTAGCCAAATTGCTTGAGGAGCAACTTTTAAGCCTTCTAATAAAATAGTTGTTGAATAGATTGCTAACAAAAAGGTGAAGAGAATAATGTATGTAGCACTCGCTACAAATTTATATTTTGGTGCTAATTGAGGGATTTTATAACCAATCAAAATTTGCATACCGCAATTTATGATCAATGAAAGTATAGCTACAAGAACTTGTGGCGTATTTAGGTATGTTAAAGAGAGTTGCGTAATTATGAAAATAATTTGCCACAGTACAAACATCCCCAAAGGGTATATTATAAATTTAATCCACATCATATTTTGTTTTCTTATCAAGATTTTACATTGTTATTCTATTGAATAATTTAAATTAAATAAATGCTATTTTTAAAAATAAAGAGTATAAATTTATCGAAACTCATAAAGATAAAAAGGTGAATAAATCTAAAAATTAGAAGCCAAAAAATTAAATGCACATCCTTAATAAGTGAACGGCACTTTTATAATTTAGTTAGTAAGTATCCAAAAGAATATATTAATTTTTACTATTTTGAGATAAGGCTTTATAAAAATCATATGAAAGGTTTGAAATGTCATTGCCATTGGTTTTTGATTCATTTGAGTAAGGCCTAAATTGAATATTTTTTACTATCAATTAAACTATCATTTTGTATGTAAATTACTGTAATTAGATGGCTACAACTACACATAGTTCAATATATATTTCACGTCCAAGTAATTACGAGGGAGATGGAACTGACGATAAAGAAGAATTTATTGAGACATGCAATATCCATTTTAAAGATATGTTTAAAGATCAAAAATCAATCTCCACACTGTCTGAAATTGAAAAAAAATACTTTGAAAAGTGTGTTTCAGCTTCAAATAATAAATATGCTGCTGAGGAAGTTATTTATGATATTGGAGTTGGTTTTGTGGTACTAATTGTTTTGCTGGGTATAGGCTGGGGATTCTATGAGGCAAAAAAATCTTTAAATACCCCAATGATAATTAATCCCAAGGAAAACACTGAGAATGGTACCAATGGAGACCATATCACTAACGGAGTCATCATAGTCCTTTTTTCCATAATTATTGCTGCATTTATTTATCTAATTTTTAGTTTTGTTTCCGGAATATGGATATCAATTAAATATTAAAGTTTGCAGAGATGTATATGGGCTTGAAAAGGATAAACCGATTAGTTCTAGTCTTGGTGTGGCAAAATAAGTAGAAGATAAGGTAAAGAAAATCACTATGGAGGTCGTGCAATCTTTTGTGGTCTCTATTGTAGGTATTGATGCATATCAAACATCTCATATTGGTTCAATCAGGTCTAGTGTGTATGGGGTAGGGCGCTATATGAACTGATAGTTTTTTATTTTCTGAACTGTTAAGTTTTAGTCATAATTAAAAGGAGTACTTTCATGAAAAAGATAATTTCATTAAGCTTAATTTTTTCATTAAGTGGATGTGTAAGCCCAACTACCCAAATGACTAATAATAAATTTAGCGAAATACAGCCTTCTATACCTTTAGTGTCAGGGGTATGGACGATTTCAATCGGCCCAAGCATATCAACCATAAAACTTGACGCAGATGGTAATGGAATACTTTGCGACGATACTAGTGGACATGTAGTATTCAATAAAGTTAAGTATTTCAATAATATAATTTATCTTCAAAATGGTATGGTTTTAGAAGTTAAGTTTCTTAACAAAGATATACTCGAAGCTAGAACAATTTTAAGTGCCTCTAATTCGAATATGATTTATAAAGCTGATAACGACTTAAAGGCAGCTTCACTAAAATGTGTTAAAGAAATATAGATACCACTTTATAAATTTGCTGCCATAAGGCCAAATAATCAACGGACCTTTTTCATCACCCAGTCTGATACATCCATTTTTATCTGCTATAAGCTTTCTATGTGCTGAAGCCATCATTGAAATATTACTTTTCGTATTGCTTGTAATAAGTATCGGTTGAATAGAAACCTCTTCATGGTTAGTTATAGTAGGCTTTACCATGCAAGATGTTAGGCTAAAAGCAGTTAAAGAGGCTAAGAGTTGAATTTTCATATAGGGGCTTTTTTCTTTACTTTTTAGTAAGAGGTTCTATAAATTGATTGATAATAATGCCTTTACTTAAATCACATGTAGTATCAGGTTTAATTATCCATTTGTAGTTGTTCAAATTAATGGGATAAGCTTCTCCGCTGCCATAAGCAATCGTGTCACCATCTTTATATTCTTTTGAGTCAACAATTAAAAGATATTTATTGCTATCCCAATGAGCATCTTTAGTTGCAAAAATAGGAATCACTCGATCATTTGTATTCATTAAATAAACACAAGAGCCTTCAATCTTGATTTGTGCCTCACTATAGCTTGCATTATCAGCATTACCAGATAACCAATTTTTGGAACAATAACCTTATTTTGAACCAGAGAAGTATCGGTACATCCATTAAGTAGGATGATCAATCCAGTTTTAAGAGTGAACAAAATATTTCTTTTATTCATAACTTATATACTAGTGAAAAATCTAAATTATAAATTCTATCAGTAGACATGTAATAGTATTCATTACATGTCTAGCTCTAGTGACAGAAGTAGAAGTTATCTTTAATAAACAAGCGCCGTTTTCGAGTAACGATGAGAATATTAAAAACACGACTCTATATTCCTGTTCTAATCTTTTGATGATTAAGCTTCAAATTGCTTTATTCAAATAAAGATAGAAAATTATCTGCGCAATATTTCAAAAGAATAAGATGAATTATATTTATCAAATTAATTTAAAAAATATATTATTTAATTGTCTTTATTAAATAATATAGAGATATTAATTTAATTTACTCAACAATTAATAAGTTTTATTAAAAAATAAAGGCTTTAAAATGATGGTATTTTACCACCTAAAGAAAATAAGTTATTGTATTTTATTGGTATTTTAAAATTTAAATAAATTGCATTGTTTTTAAATATTTTAGTGATATTTTATTTTTAAGCTCATTTACCTATTACCACTCATAGATACTGTGATTTTTATCATTTTAGGTTTGGGATAACCTAAATATCTTTTGGTAATTTTATTGAACCTAATATCTATTCTTTAGGGAGAAAGAATATATGTGGGAATTATTTGTAATTCTACTTTCGCTTGGGCTGTTGATGTATACAGCTTACAAAGGTTTTTCAGTTATTCTCATGGCACCAATTTGTGCCTTACTCGCTGTTTTACTCATTAACCCAGCCAATGTCTTACCATTTTATTCGGGTGTATTTATGCCCAAAATGGTGAACTTTATTAAAGATTACTTTCTTGTATTTTTACTCGGGGCAATTTTCGGTAAAGTCGTTGAAATGTCAGGAATTGCTGAATCTATTGCACGAACCATTGTAAGATGGATTGGGGCGAAAAAGTCAATTTTAACCGTTGTACTTTTAGGTGCAATTTTGACCTACAGTGGTGTAAGTTTATTTGTTGCTGTATTTGCCATTTATCCTTTTGCAAACCAGCTATTTAGACAAGCTAATATTCCAAAACGTTTAATTCCGGGAACCATCGCGCTTGGTGCATTTACATTTACCATGGATGCATTACCGGGTACGCCACAAATCCAGAACGTAATTCCAACTACTTTCTTTGGCACCAATATTTATGCCGCACCATTTCTAGGAATTATTGGTGCTATTTTTGTTCTATGCATGGGTTTGGCTTACTTAGAATGGCGCCGCCGTGCAGCTGCAAAAGCTGGTGAGGGGTACTCTGGTTTTGGTGTAGACAATACGCAGCCTCAACAAGAAATTGAAGTCGATATGAACTTGCAAAAGAATGGAAGTACCGCTCGTCAGTTCTTAGCGTTTGTACCCCTTATTCTTGTTGCAGTAATGAACAAATATTTGTCTAAAGCAATCAAAGAGTGGTATCCAAATGGTTTTGATTTTGCCACTGTCGGTCTAGCGGATTACACCGTGGATGTTGCGAAAACTGGTGCGATCTGGGCGGTGGGCCTTGCGCTTATTGTCGGGATTATTTCTGCAATTTTGTTTGATTATCAGCGTGTAGTGACGAACTTCAAAGAAGGCATTAATGCCAGTATTGGCGGCTCACTTTTAGCAGTGATGAATACGGCTTCTGAGTATGGTTTCGGTGCAATTATTGCGTCATTACCGGGCTTTGCTCTGATTAGCCATGCAATGAGTAGTACCTTCACAAATCCATTAGTCAATGGGGCTGTGACGACAACCGTTTTAGCAGGTATTACCGGTTCAGCTTCTGGTGGTATGAGTATCGCTTTAAGTGCGATGGCTGAACAATATAACGCCGCGATTTTAGCTGCGGGTATTCCACCAGAAGTCATGCACCGTGTGGTTGCGATGGCATCGGGTGGTATGGATACACTTCCGCATAATGGTGCTGTTATTACTTTACTCGCTGTTACTGGGTTAACTCATAAACAGTCGTATAAAGATATTTTTGCAGTCACGGTAATCAAAACGTTAGCGGTATTTGTGGTAATTACAGTCTTTACCGTAACGGGTATTGTTTAAATCAGCGCGTTATAAGTATTAAGGAGTAAATAAATGACAAAACTTTTAGACGGTAAGGTCGCTTTTATTACAGGTTCTGCAAGTGGTATCGGTCTAGAGATTGCTAAGAAATTTGCTCAAGAAGGTGCCAAAGTTGTTATTTCTGATATGAATGCCGAAAAGTGCCAAGAAACGGCGCACTCACTTAAAGAGCAAGGTTTTGACGCATTATCTGCACCATGTGATGTGACCGATGAAGACGCTTATAAACAAGCCATTGAGCTTACTCAAAAGACCTTTGGTACGGTTGATATCTTAATTAATAATGCTGGTTTCCAACATGTTGCACCTATTGAAGAATTTCCAACGGCTGTTTTTCAAAAGTTAGTTCAAGTCATGTTAACTGGGGCGTTTATTGGTATTAAACATGTTTTTCCAATTATGAAAGCTCAAAAATATGGTCGTATTATTAATATGGCCTCAATTAATGGCTTGATTGGTTTCGCTGGAAAGGCAGGTTATAACAGTGCTAAACACGGCGTAATTGGCCTAACAAAAGTTGCGGCATTAGAATGTGCACGCGATGGTGTTACGGTAAATGCTCTATGCCCGGGTTATGTAGATACACCGTTGGTTCGTGGGCAAATTGCAGATTTGGCTAAAACCCGTAATGTAAGTTTAGACAGCGCACTTGAAGATGTGATTTTGGCAATGGTTCCTCAAAAGCGTTTGCTCTCTGTTGAAGAAATTGCTGACTATGCGATTTTCCTTGCGAGTAGCAAAGCAGGTGGGGTAACAGGCCAAGCTGTTGTTATGGATGGTGGTTACACCGCTCAATAATTTAAGTATTTTATAAAAGCCGCTTATTTAAAATAGGCGGTTTTTTTATTCGTTAAAAATTTATGATAGTCTGCTGTTCAAAATAATGATTTATCTCTACTCTATTTGCTTATAAAAAATCTAATAAAATAAGTTTATTAAAGTATGAAATTATACTTTAAAGGTATTTAACTTATTTCCATTTTTAAAATCTAATAGAGTATGAGAAAGTAATCTTTACTCTCTTTCTTGATTCGGTATTTTCAGGAAAATTCGTCAATTAAAGGATATTAATTGGCATACAAGTTGCTTTTTAAGCAATAAGTTATTTAGCTAGGTGAAAAGGATATGATATCACTCAGCCAACAGACGGAACTCAATCATTATTCACGCAAGGCTGAATTTGCGCAGAATCTGATGTCCACAATTTGTGGTGAACACCGTTTAGATACAATTTACAAAGACACTCTCGATTTTCACTATGACGGAATGCGTTTGCCTAATAAAAAAATGGCAATTGGTACAATCAGTTATGGTGCAAACGTTGCCATTAACATCTCAAATTTAAAAGCGTATAGCATTAGTTTGCCTATACAAGGTCGACAAGCTCTCAACATTCGTGGCGCTCATTATCAGTCTGATGAAAACAGAGGCCTTATCGTTTCAAATAACGATCAACAAGATTTGATTATTGATAAAGATTGCAGAAAATTTCAGGTGGTTATTCCTGAGCGAAGTATGCAGATTGTCCTTGCAGATCTACTGAATAAACCTATAGAAACGCCTATCATTTTTAACCCTGAAATGCATCTGGACTCGGAGCAACTGATTGGTGCATGGTGGAAGAATATTCAGAATTTTTTACAGCTAAAATCGCAATATAGTAATTTTTATGGTTTGCAGATGTTATCTGAAGACTATGAAAATTTTGTAATTAAAGCCTTACTATTGTCTCAAGAAAATAACTACTCTGAAGCCTTAAAGTCACTCTCACATCAAGATGAACCAGCTTATATCCGTAAGGTTCGTAATTTTATTATTGAACATGCGCATGAAGAAATCTGTGCAGAAGACTTGCAGCGTCTTGCAGGGGTTTCAAAATCAAAATTGTATGATGAATTTCAACAATACTATGGCACCAGCCCAATGTCGTATTTAAAAAAATATCGTCTCCAACAAATTTATAAGATTTTGAGCACTACCGGAGCAGATAGAAAGGTTTCTATTTCAAAGCTTGCCTATGACTGGGGCTTTAACCATTTAAGTCGTTTTTCTCAAGAGTATCGTGAAGAATTTGGAGAAAATCCAAGTGAGACTAAAGGGAAAATTTTCTAATATTTAATTTTTCGCAATAAAAAACTGATTTAGGCAACTAAATCAGTTTTTTATTTATTGCCTAATATTTATAGACTTTCTTCGAGCTTTAACACTTGTTTGTTTTTAGATTTCTCATAAATTACTTTCAGGCTAAGTGCAATAAATGAGATGAAGGTTGGTAATGCAAGAATAAAGAAAATACCGCTTAAGCTTAGGTTAAAAGTAAAAATGAGTGAGCCAAAGAAAGCACCTAAAATTGCACCGATACGACCAATACCATGCATCCATGAAACACCAACCGCGCGGCAAACTGCTGGATAGAACATAGCTGCAAGTGGCAGTAATGAAGACTGTGCACCAGCGAGTAATGCACCAATTAAGAAGATAGTAAGACCTAACAAGAAAATATTTGAGCTCACTAGACCAGCAATAATGAATAGTCCAAAAGCGATGAGATATGAATATTTAATCACTGTAGTTGGATTAAGTTTATCCATGTACCATCCCATAATAGTTGCACCAATTACACCACCAAAAGGGAAAATCGCAGCAATTAAACTAAACTGTTGAGTACTAAAACCTGCTGTTTTTAAAATCGTTGGCATCCAGCTTGTTAAAAGATAAAACACCAACAGACTGGTAAAGCAGCAGAGCCAAAGCATGCTTGAACCCCACAGGTATTTTCCTAAAACCACTTTAATCGGATTTTCATCTGAAGCATTTTCTGCTTGAGTTAAAACAAGTTTTACTGGCTCTTGGAAGGAATGTCCTTGAATATTTTCTAATATACGCTGAGCTTTGTCTTGTTTATGACGTGTAATTAAGTATTGAGTTGATTCAGGTAATTTAAGTAATAAAGCAATCACTAAAATTAGGGGAATACTTCCGCCAATAATAATCACTTTAGCCCAGCCATAACTTTCTAATAGATAAGCTGATAGCACACCGCCGCAAGAAATACCG
Source organism: Acinetobacter sp. 1542444 (assembly GCF_000581835.1). NCBI lineage: Bacteria > Pseudomonadati > Pseudomonadota > Gammaproteobacteria > Moraxellales > Moraxellaceae > Acinetobacter > Acinetobacter sp. 1542444. Next base: position 621,842 of record NZ_JEYA01000001.1, read on the forward strand.
AGCATGAAACCACAGCCAGCAAGGCCTGTTAGGAATGCTTTACGTTTTACAGGCATATATTCAGACACAATGGTACTGATGTTTGGCATGGCTGCACCTAAACCAACACCTGTAATAAAGCGATAAATCATTAAGTCTTGGGTTGAATTGGCAAAGCCACACAAAATCGTAAATATGGAAAATAAAAGGCTTGTAAAAACAATAACGCCTTTGCGGCCAAACTTATCGGACAGAGGCCCAGAAATAATTGCACCGATCGACATACCGACTAAAGCAGCACTTAAAACTGGAGCAAGCTGAGGCTTGGTAATTCCCCAATCATCGAGCAATGCTGGAGCAACAAAACCAATAATTCCTGTATCTAGACCATCACAGAAAAAGACAAAAAAGCCTAGGATAAAAACCATCCACTGTAGTGGAGACAGTTTCTCACGGTTGATAATCGTGTTTGCATCTATCGTTTTCATATGTATTCCTTATTCATTAAAATTTTTTGCTGTAATTGACGAAGAAACGGTTTTCAGAGAAATCGTTTCCATGTTTAACGTCGTAATTGATGAAGATGTACTGAAGAGCTAAGCCTTTGAGGAATGGCTGTTGAAGGGCATAATTGACAATAACGTTTGCTTCACTTTCTTTATTTTTTAAGCCATCTGCTGTTTTGAAGTGATCGCCATATACATATTTGAAAGTGGTATTTAGACCCGGCACATGATCTTTAAAGTCATAGCCATAGATGAAGTGATAGGACTTTTCATCTTGTTTGAAGAAACCAGTCGTGTTCCAGTTAATGAAATAAGTTTCAGGCAAGAAACCATCTGGTAACGGGTAAGCAGACTCACCAATAATTTGCTGATAACCCACACCAAAGCTGTGATTTTTTACTTTAAGTGTTTCTAGTAACCCTACGTTTTGTGCGTCGATGTCAAAAAGATTTCCATTATCTTTGGCATTGAAATATTTGAATTTTGAATTAACTGAAAAATTAGAATTTTTCCATATATGGTCAACGCCGACATAATGCTTGTTATATAAATCCTCCATATTTCCGAAGTAATATTCACCCTTCAGCGTAGGCGTAAATTGATAGCGAAGATCTATATAGTTAAGGCCGTCGGAGTAACCAGTCACACCTTTTGAAGTAAAAGAAAATCGATGAAAGTCTTCTTCATTTCGCGGTGATACTTTTTCAATACGGCCAATTTCTGCAAAAAGCTTATTGTTTAGCTGGCTCTTAAGATTAGCTCCCCAATAAGACGTCAGGAGTTGTCGGCTTGCATCTACAGTGGTTACGGGTAAATCCAGCCATAATTCACCAATGCTTAGTAGCGTTTTGTTATAGCCTAACTTTAAGGTTGCGCCATATTTTAGATAATCAGGTGCTTGTGATTGCGTGGCTTTATCAAAAGGTAATACCGTATCTGCAACATGTTTATCTTGGCTTAAACGAACTGCATATTGTGCTGAAGCATTTGCGCCAATTTGAATCGGGGTTCCTCCAATTTCTAACGGCGTATCATGCATATTTGAGTTGTAAAATAGAGAAACTGATTGTGACCAGCTACCTGTGTCTTTTACATCTGGATTGTCATAGTTTCTGTCTATATATGCATTTTTTGATGTAAATTTCCATTCTTCATCCGCTGAATAAGCCTGAGTAGAAAATGCACTACAACATAAAATATTGATGAGCATTAACGTTTTTTGTTGTCCATAAAGTGGCCATGGTCGATGCATAAATAAACGCCTTAATTTAGAAAATGACTGGGCTTTTTTTATGTAATCAAACGGATTACATGACTTGATTGAACTATTTTTAGCCAATCGTCACTATCCAATAAGTCCTAATCTTCATCCATTTTTTCCAAATTAGATAAAAAGCATTAATTTAATTTTTTAATTTAAACTTTTGAAATATAGGTGTTTCTTATTTTTTTAATTTTTATCCAGTTTGATTGATTTTGATAATTACGCAGAGATTGGATAGTGCTTGCAGCTTTTGGACAGTCTAAAAAAAAATTCGGATAGAAGATAAAGCCATAACAATGTCAGGAGTTGACACTATGGCTGGTCAAACCGTTCAAATTAAAACTGCATCTGGAAAGCAGTTCAGTGCGTATCTAGCGACACCAGAAACAGGAAAAGGACCTGGAGTGGTGCTTTGTCAGGAAATCTTTGGGGTTAATGCAGCCATGCGAGAAAAAGCAGAATTTCTTGCAGAAGAAGGCTATACCGTTTTGGTTCCTGATCTATTTTGGCGTGTAGCACCTAATATTGAACTCGGTTATACACCAGATGACTTTCAAAAAGCTTTTGAACTTTATCAGCAATATGATGAAAACCTCGGTGTTGAAGATATTCAAGACAGCTTAGCTTTTTTAAAGACACGACCAGAATGTGATACCTCTACAGGTCTCGGAGTGGTTGGCTATTGTTTAGGTGGAAAGCTTGCGTATCTGGCAGGTTGTCGACTTTCGGAAGTGGCATGTGCCGTAGGTTATTACGGTGTAGGCATTGAAAAAGCGTTAGATGAGTTAGCTAACGTAAAGGGTCATTTGGTTTTGCATATTGCAGAACTGGACCAATTTACACCGCCAGATGCGAGACAAGCGATTGTCGATGCAGCCAACCAATATTCAAATGTACAAACTTATGTTTATGAAGGTGTTGATCATGCTTTTGCACGCCCTAAAAGCAATCATTATCACAAACCTTCAGCACGCTTTGCCCACGAGCGTACAGTAACAGCTCTACATGACACGATTGGACCGAAATATGACTTAGTCGCGCTATGGGAAGAGCATATTCGTCATGAGTTTGATACGCGTGACGTACCAGCAACCATGGCAACAATGGTCGCAGAACCTTATGTCAATCATATTCCAACTTTGACTGGTGGTGTAGGCCAAAGCCAGCTTGCCCGTTTTTATCAATATCACTTTGTTCACCAAAACCCGAAAGATATGAAGATTACTTCAATCTCTCGTACTGTTGGCTCAACGCAAGTGGTAGATGAGTTCATTATGAGCTTTACCCACGATGCAGAAATTGACTGGTTATTACCGGGGGTAAAACCGACTGGTAAATATGTAGAAATTCCAATGTTAGGTGTAATTCAGTTCAGAGGTTCAAAGTTATGCCATGAGCATATTTATTGGGACCAAGCGTCGGTGCTCGTTCAAATTGGTTTATTAGACCCAACAGGCTTACCAGTTGCAGGTGTCGAGACCGCACGAAAACTTCTTGATGAAGATCTTCCTTCAAATACGTTGATGCCATCTTGGTCAAGTAGTGAAGGCAAACCAGTTAATTAAGGAGGATCTGCAATGAATATAGATTTAAAAGGAAAAGTCGCTGTGGTGAGTGGCGGTGCAACAATGATTGGTAAAGCTGTTGTACAAGCTTTGGTAAGTGCAGGTGCTCATGTCGCTATCTTAGATATTGATGCCAAAGGCAAAGCGATTGCAGAAAGCTTTAACCATGATGTGATGTTTATTCAAACCGATTTAACCAGCGATGTGGCTATTCAACAAGCTGTGGCAGATATTCACCAACATTTAGGTGAAGTGAGCTACTTGGTGAATTTGGCATGTACCTACTTAGATGACGGTTTTAAATCTTCACGTCAGGACTGGTTACAAGCACTCGATATTAATTTGGTCTCTACAGTTGAGCTGAGCCGTGCCTTATACCATGACCTAAAAAAGCAGCAAGGTTCAATTGTTAACTTTACTTCCATTTCAGCCAAAGTGGCACAAATAGGACGCTGGTTATATCCGGTTTCTAAGGCCGCGATACGTCAACTCACACAAAGCATGGCAATGGATTTTGCTGCCGATGGTATTCGCGTCAATTCGGTTTCTCCAGGTTGGACATGGTCTCGTGTCATTGCAGAAGTCAGTGGCAATAACCGTGAAAAAGCCGATAGCGTGGCAGCCGATTATCACTTGCTAGGCCGATTGGGTCATCCCGAAGAAGTCGCCAATGTTGTTTTGTTTTTATTGTCACCTGCTGCGAGCTTTGTCACCGGAGCAGATTATGCGGTCGACGGTGGCTATTCAGTGATGGGCCCTGAAGGATCACAGCCCGCTATTCCGCGTTTAGCCGAATAGCACAGCGTTTTAAAAGCACATTTAGAAAATTATGGAGAATATTATGCGCCGTATTGCAATTGTTGGAGCAGGACAGTCTGGTTTACAGCTTGGTTTGGGGTTATTAGATACAGGTTACGACGTAACCATGATTACCAACCGAACTGCTGATGAAATCCGTCAAGGTAAAGTCATGTCAAGCCAGTGTATGTTTCATACCGCTTTACAAACTGAACGTGACTTGGGACTAAATTTCTGGGAAGAACAATGTCCAGCCGTAGAAGGCATTGGGCTAGCTTTAGTTAATCCTGAAAATGGTGGTAAAGCATTTGAATGGAGCGCTCGTCTTGAGCGCTACGCTCAATCGGTCGATCAACGCGTCAAAATGCCATATTGGATGGAAGAGTTTGAACGCCGTGGTGGTCGATTGGTAATTCAGGATGTGGGAATAGAAGAGTTAGAACAACTTGCAAACGACTATGAGCTTGTATTACTCGCTGCTGGTAAAGGTGAGGTTGTTAAACAGTTTGAGCGTGATGATGCACGTAGTCTTTTTGATAAACCTCAGCGCGCTTTGGCGTTGACCTATGTCAAAAACATGAAGCCAATTTCGCCATACTCTCGTGTGACTTTTAATATTATTCCAGAAGTGGGTGAATACTTTTCATTTCCAGCACTTACAGTAAATGGTCCTTGCGACATTATGGTGTTTGAAGGTATTCCAAATGGGCCAATGGATTGCTGGCAAGATGTCAAAACACCTGAACAGCATCTGCAATGCAGTTTGGATTTACTCAAGAAATTTGTGCCTTGGGAATATGAACGCTGCGCGAATGTTGAGTTAACTGATGCTGGTGGATATTTAGCAGGACGTTTCCCGCCGACAGTACGTAAACCCGTTTTAACCTTACCCTCTGGCAAGAAAATTTTTGGTATGGCAGATGCCTTGGTGGTGAATGACCCGATTACTGGTCAAGGCTCAAACAACGCTGCTAAGTGTAGCAAAATCTATTTCGATGCCATCTTGGCTAATGATAATCAAAGCTTTAGCGAACAATGGATGGTTCAAACCTTTGAACGTTATTGGGCTTATGCAGAAAAAGTCGTGGCTTGGACCAATAGCTTGTTATTACCACCAGAGCCTCATGTCGTTGAACTACTAGCAGCAGCAAGCCAAAACCAGAGCATTGCTTCAATTATGGCCAATAACTTTGATGACCCGCGCTCTTTTGCCCCTTGGTGGTTTGATGCAGATCAAGCTCAAGCATTCTTGGACTCAAAAACCAGAGCAAAAGTAGCTTAAGGGCAAAACAGCAAAGGGAGAATTAAAAATGGACACAATTGAAACTTTAGCTTTACAAGCGATTAATGCGGAGAACCCAAGAGAAATCCGTAATTTACTTGGGCAATTCGCAACTGGCGTTACCGTGATTACAACTCGTGGTAAAGATGGTCGGAAAATAGGCATGACCGCCAATTCGTTTTCATCTCTGTCTTTAGATCCGCCATTAATTTTGTGGAGTCTATCAAAAACAGCGCCAAGTTTGTCTGATTTTGTAGAAGCTGAATATTTTGCCATCCACATGTTGGCGCAAGAGCATCATCAGCTTTCGGGGCATTTTGCTCGAGGTGCCGAAGACAAATTTGCAGGCATTGCCCATCAACAATGCAATGCTGGCGTTCCAATTTTATCCGATGCACTCGCAACTTTGGTTTGCCGCAATGTAAATCAATATGAAGGCGGAGATCACCTGATTTTTATTGGTCAAATTGAACAATACCAACAGCGCCAAGGTGAACCATTGGTATTCCACGCAGGAAAGTATCGGATTGCCGCTGAGCATCCAGAATTAGCAGGTTAATTCACCATAATCACGATCAATCCGGTCGTGATTTTTTATAGGAAATAAGAAGATGAAAAGCACTTTAATTAAACATGGATTTTTAGCAGGGACATTGTTGGGTTTGCCATTGGTTACACATGCCTATGATTTACCGACCGCAAATTTAGGCATGACCAGCTTTCTCGATGGCGGATTACCCGCAGGGCCTGGCTGGTATGCTCAAACCTATTTTCAAAATTACGATAGCAATAAACTGGTCGATGCCAATGGACAAAAATTAGGTTTACCTAAAACAGATTTAAATTATCAAGTATTGGTTGAGCAGATTAGTTATTTATCGAATATCCGAGTAAAAGATAAAGCCAGTTTAGGTATAAATTTTCTAATTCCTTTTGTCAGTAAAATGGACATGGATGATGGCTTGAATAATGCTGCCATTAAAGCCCAAAGTGGCTTTGGGGACATTATGATTGGACCTTTTATTCAGTTCGATCCAGTCATGGGTGCACATGGGCCGAAATTTGTACATCGTTTTGAGTTTCAGGTGAATTTACCTACTGGCGAATACGATCAACAAAAAGATATTAATCCAGGTAATAACGCTGTTTCATTTGATCCTTATTGGGCTGCCACATATTGGTTTAATCCCAAATGGACCGCTTCAACACGCATCCATTATCTCTATAACTTTAAAAATCATGACCCAAGCTCTGCTTTTGCTGGAGCAAATGATATGCAAGCTGGGCAAGCAATTCATGCAAACTTTGCAACAGACTATGCCATTACCGAACAGTTCCGCTTAGGACTAAATGGCTATTGGCTAAAACAAGTGACAGATACTGAAGTGGATGGTGAAAAAGTCAAAGGCCGACGTGAACAAGTGTGGGCTATTGGCCCCGGTGCGATGTATAGTTTTTCTAAAAATGACCATTTAGTTGCAAATGCTTATTTTGAGCAAGATGCTGAAAACCGCCCAGAGGGAACACGACTACAAGTTCGTTATGTCCATCATTTTTAAATTATAAAAAAAGCCTTTTATATCAATCAATATAAAAGGCTTTCGTCTATTTTAAACTTAAGAAAAAATTGAAGTAATTAAGCCTGAACCTTCACTGTGACCAGATCGACGAGTAGACGAAGGTAACTCCCCATAGCGGCGTTTATATTCTTGAGAAAAACGGCCTAAGTGAGTAAATCCCCATTTAAATGCAACGTCAGTAACCGATAGATTTTCATTATGCATCAGCTCTAAATGAGCTTGTTCAAAGCGTAATTCTTTTAAATAAGACATTGGGGTTGTCCCCAAATAGTTTTTAAAACCAGTAAATAGGGTTCTTACGCTCACGCCTGCATGCTCGGCCAGAATTTCGACGTTAAGCGGCTCGTGTAAATGTTCTTTTATGTAGGCTTCTGTACGCTTCACAAAATAAGGAGAGACTGTTTTTTCTTTATACTGATCTATTTTATGTAATGCATTATTGGGTTGGCCATAAATGAGCGCATTAAATAGATTTGACTCAAACTGTTTAAAGGCTAAAGGATGATGGAGTGGATGTTGTTCACAGCCCAAAGCATCCATCAATGTTCTAACGAGCTGTAAAAAGTAGGCTCCACTTTGTGTAGCAAAGTCTAATTTTGGGTCAAAAACAAGTAAGTTATTTTCTGAATCAGCAATATGTTGACGGCAATGGTAAGTAAAATCATCCTTTGAAACTTTTAAAATGAGCTGTGGTGAGTTCGCGTGCCAGCGCATACGTAAAGATTGCTGAGGTGAAATAAGAGAAGCAACTTGAGAATAAGAAATAAACTTTTGCGAACCAAACTCAATTTCTGCGTAGCCTTGAGTTGGAATTTGAATTAAGTAAAAGTTATCAAGGTGATCTGGTTCAATAATGACATCCGCACCATATTCCAAGCGACTAATAGACAGTGCGCCTGTTTTAACATGGTGCATGGTTGCACTGAAATCTCGCTTCTGCTGAGAGATTTTAAGATCATGCGGTTTAAAAATTTGCCCGACATTTCGGCAAGTTTCGCTTAAATCGTGGTGATCAAACACCAGATTATGATTGGTAAAGATAGACTCATTTTGAAAATGACGCCCACTGAGTTCTGGGGAGTTGGCTTGGTTCATATTTATCCCTTTTGGCTCACTCCTGTATTTACTGTGCAAAATATGTGAAACCTTAGCTTTGCAACACGTAAATACGGCACTTAAAAAAATTAAGTTACTCGCAAATTACAATGAGATATAAGCAAAATACAGACCAATTTATCCGTTAATTAATGTGATTTTCTCAAATTTTTAAGTCGGATTTTATCCTTCAATTTAATACATTCGAGAAATAGAATAAGGGGATATAAAAGGTGCTATAAGTTAATCTCATCATGATCTTATTCCTTAAGATCTATCAAAATTTATAGCAAATCCGAGTGAGCTGGTCAATTTATTTTGTCGGAATTAATTATTTTATATTATTGATATATAAAAACTTTTAATTTAAATGCAAAAATTCAATATACCCCTTGCAGAGTATATTGAATCATTTCACGTCTAGTAGTTTTTAAGCTATTTATACTTTTAACGTGAGGTATTGCTTTGTAAAAACTTCTCGCTATAGATACGATAGTTTTGCAAAGCTTGCTCATCCAACCAATTTTTAACGGCTTCAATCATTGGTGGTGGGCCACATAAATACATATCAAAAGCCTGCTCAGCCAGTTGATCTTTATTTAAGTGCTCGTGAATATAGCCTGCTTTACCTTGCCAAGCTTCCGTTGCCTTAGTCACAATCGGGGGATAACTAAAGTTGGGTAGCTGTTCAGCATAGGCATGTAAACGTTGTTGTTCACATAAATCGGTTTCATTATTTACGCCGTAATACAACTGAACGGCAGGTGAGTTCGGTTGATCCACCAAGTTATCTAGCATTCCCAAGAAAGCTGATAAACCTGTTCCACCCGCCACAAAAACCAGTGGTCGTTCTACTTCACGTAAGTAGAAACTACCAAGCGGCGCTTCAATAAGTAGGCTTTGTCCAACCTGACAACGGTCACGCAGGTAATTACTCATCACACCGTCTGGCAAGAGACGAATTAAAAACTGTAGTTGATTGGTTGCATTTGGTCTATTTGCAAAAGAATAAGAACGCCAATCTTCAGTATTCGGTATTTGCAAACGAGCATATTGACCCGGTAAAAACTGAAGCTGTTCAGCATGACTGCTCGCATCAAGATGTAAGATTGCTGTTGTTTCAGAAACCAGCTCAACCGCAGTCACTTTGGTTTCAATTTTTAAGGTATCACCAGCATTGCAAATTGCTGAATCGTGATCGAAATAAAAAGCTGCATCTGATTTCACACGTGTCTGGCAGGCTAACATTTTACGCTCAGCCAAATCACGCTCACTTAATGCATCTTCATCAACATATTCTTGTTCATAAATACCAGTTTCACACTGACCCTGACAGGTACCACAAACACCTTCACGACAGTCTAGCGGTAGGTTAATTCCTTGGCGAACTGCTGCATCAAGCAACAATTCGTCGTTATTTACCGAAATGAAAAAGGTTTTGCCATCGGCAAAGTTAAGTGCAACTGAATGTCCCATTTTCATTCCCCTTAAACGTGATAGAAGTCTAAAACGGAATCAATTTTGTCATTCAGCAAAATGCTGTGCTGACGACGAATGCGGAAACCATCTGCTGTTTGGCGTAAAAGATAAGTAGCGTGTCCGTAAAAACAGCCTTCTAAGCCTTGACGGTTATAAAGCGTTTGCCATGCAACTTTTGCTTCAATTAATCCATCATCCAATGTTTTAACTCGAATGTTATTCATGCTGTGTAACGTACGTGGTAACGGTGTTGCAGAAGCAGCTTTTCCTGTACGAATACGGAATACACGGTCTTCAAGTCCAGTACGGTCTGCATAATAGATATAAGACAAACCCTGATTTGGATCTTGAACATAGTTATGGTCATCAATCCACTGTGGAATATGATATTCACTATCTTCATCGTAAAGCTCTAGGTAGGCATCCCAGTCATAAGCGTCACAAAGTTCTGCTTTTTTGTACAAAAACTGAGATACAGCAAAATGTAGTTCTTGTGACATGGTTACACCTCATCCATTAGGGCATTGTTTTCAAAAGTAATATCTTGCATTTTTAGCGCTTTTTTATTTAAGCCGTCGAGCATTAGGCGTTGCCAGTGTCCATGTTGATTTACATAGAGTCCTTCGTGGGTAAACTCTCGGCCAGTAATGACGGGTTGAATGCCTAAATCTTGTGAGTTTTTAGTTGCGCCATATTCCCAAGACTGACAACCACGCGAAATATCGCTCCAACGTTCAAGTCGTGCTTGGAAACCCTTTTGCTGTTCACGGAATTCAACTAAATCGTCTGGTGTACCAAGGCCCGACACATTAAAGAAATCTTCAAACTGGCGAATACGGTTACGGCGCGCTTCAGCAGATTCACCTTTAACACCAATACATTGACTGATGACTTCGGTTTTATTCCAAGCGACAGGACGAACAATACGAAGCTGTGAACTAATTTGGTCCATAAAAAATAGGCTAGGGTACAAGTTCAAGTTTCTTAAACGATGCATTGCCCATTCGGCATATTTGTCACCATATTTTTCGACCATATACGGCATAACTGTGCTGTAGCCCGGACGAACAGTTGGGTTCGGCATGTCACTAAACAGCACGCTATGACCATTTTTGAAACTAAACCAGCCATCGTCAGTTTCTGAGTCACCGGCACCTAACTTGCTATAGTCAAGCGTATCGAGTTCTTCACCTTTTGATGCATTGACTTGCTGACGGTGTTGGACTGTAGAGACATAGTTATAGTGAACGGTACTGACATGGTAACCATCTAGGCCATTTTCATTTTGTAGCTTCCAGTTACCTGCAAATGTATAAGATGACTTGCCTTGAAGTACTTCGAGTTCACCTGTTGGCGACTGATTAACCATTAAATCAAGGAACAGTTTTGCATCGCCCAAAAAGTCTTCTAGAGAATCTGTTGCTTGAGTATCGAGGCTTACAAATACAAATCCACGGTAGCTGGCAATACGGCCTTGTTTTAAGCCTCGGCTTGATTTATCAAAATCTTCACAGTACTCGCTAGGTGCTTTGACTTTCACCAAGCGGCCATCTGACTTATAACACCAAGCATGGAACGGACATGTAAAGGTTGACTGGTTGCCTTTAGCAACGCGTGTTAAAGTCGCTCCACGATGCTCACAAGCATTGACCATCGCGTGTAATTCGCCCTTACCATCACGGCTCACAATAATCGGTTGGCGACCAATTTGAACTGTTAGGAAATCATGATTGTTTGGAATCTCACTTTCGTGACATGCATAAATCCAAACCTTTTCAAAAATAAGTTCCATTTCCAAGTCAAATAGTTCAGGCTCGGTAAACATATTACGTGCAATACGAAACACGCCATCGTTAGGACGGAAGTCGATACATCCATCTATAAAATCATTCCATTGTTTTAAATTAGATGAGGTCATTGCTCAATCCTCCAATCAATCAGCTTTTAACTGATTGAACCGCGATTAGGCCTTAGCCTCTATCCGTTTTTTCCAGATCTTTATCCACTTTGTGCAGTTTTGATTTTTTGATCGAACTCTTTTTAGGAAAGAGTATAGATTTAAAAATTCTATGTGTTTTAACCTATCAAAGTTCCTTATAATGTTAAGGAGCATAAAATGAAATTTTGTGAACTAAGTCTATGAAAGAACAAAACTTAAAATTACAAATTAGAATTCTTTTAGAGCAAAATATTGCATTTGGTCCGGGTAAAGCAGACTTACTTGAAGCAATTGAGAGAACTGGTTCGATCTCACAAGCCGCAAAATCTATGAATATGAGCTACCGCCGTGCATGGCAGTTAGTCGACACCATGAATCAATGCTTTGAAACAGCTTTAGTGGAAACGCAAACAGGCGGAACACATGGTGGTGGGGCAGCTGTCACAGCTTTGGGCCAGAAAGTCTTACAACATTACCGCCAAATGGAAATCAATGCTCGACAAGCCTTAGAACATGATTATCAAATTATGAGTAGCTATTTAAAAGGTTAAGATAAAAGATTGCTTAGGCATGAAATCTTTTAATTTGGTATAGCTTTTGCTTAATCCAAAGTACATGCTGAAAAAGCACTGCTGCATTACAGTCATCTATATTTAACGAATTATGCTTTTCATAATCTTCGTGTAGCGCTATATTCTTGGGTATATATCGCTGCAAAAACGACAAAAAGGTAAAAATAATGGTAAGTGATACGAAGATAAAAAAATTGGCTTTAGCCTGTTCAGTCCTCAGCATCGGATTGGTCTTTAATATCTCAGCCAAGGCTGAATCGGTTACCGTTTATGCAGCAGCAAGCTTAACGAATGCAATTAACGATTTAGAAAAAATTTACGAAAAACAGAATAAAGTAGAAGTTAAAACTTCTTATGCAGGATCATCGACCTTAGCTAAACAAATTGAAGCTGGGGCACCCGCAGATATTTTTATTTCAGCAGATACTCAGTGGATGGATTATCTGCAAAATAAAAAACGAGTTGCAGCAAATAACCGTATAAATTTATTAGGTAACCGTTTGGTTCTAATTACCCCTAAAGGGCAGTCACTAAATATAAAACTAGATAAAACTACCGATCCAAATAAAGTGTTTATAGGAAAGGTTTGTACAGGGGATACCAAAGGTGTGCCTGTAGGAAAATATGCTAAACAAGCTTTTACTAATTTAGGTTGGTGGAGTCGTATTGAGCCAAAATTAGTCGAAACAGAAGATGTTCGGGCGGCATTAAACTTTGTTGCGCGTGGTGAATGTCAGGTCGGTATTGTCTATGCAACCGATGCAGCGATTAGTAAAGACGTAAAAGTAGTTGGTGTATTTCCGGAAAATACACATTCGCCAATTATTTATCCTGTAGGGTTGATTAAAAAGAACCCAAACTCAACAACGTTCTATCAATTTTTACAAAGCAATCAAGCCAAAGTAGTCTTTAAAAAATATGGCTTTAGTATGTTGGCTCCAGTCAAGCCATGATGTTTTCTTTAACCCCAGAAGAGCTCAGCGTTCTGCTACTTTCTTGTAAGGTGGCAGCAAGTTGTCTTGTGGTCAGTATTATTCCTGCAATTTGTGTGGGATGGTTTTTGGCACGTAAAGAGTTTTGGGGTAAGTCATTTATTGAAACATTGGTGTTTTTACCTTTAGTGCTACCGCCAGTTGTACCTGGTTATTTGCTTTTACAAGTTTTTGGCAGTCGCGGCATTATTGGGCAATATTTGGCACCGATCGGAATTGATTTTGCATTTAACTGGAAAGGCGCTGTTCTTGCTTCGGCAGTGATGGGTTTTCCGCTTTTGGTGCAGTCTATTCGTTTAGCAATTGAGTTGGTCGATCAGCGTTTAGAAATGGCAGCAAAGACATTAGGAGCTTCATCTTTAGGGGCATTTTTTCATGTCACTTTGCCTCTTGCCAGCAGTGGCATTTTAATTGGAGCTATTTTATGTTTTTGCCGTAGTTTAGGGGAGTTTGGGGCCACCATTACCTTTGTAGGTAATATTGCAAATGAAACACGGACTTTGCCTCTAGCCATGTATAGCTTAATGCAACAACCCGATACCGAGGCCGCTATTCAACGGCTTATTGTTTTATCGTTGAGTGTGGCTTTTTTAGCGCTATGGTTTGCACAGTGGTTTCATCGTTATCAAAAGAAGCGCTTAGGGCGGTAAAATTATGTTGATTGATTGCCGTTTTGAGCTACAAATGGGCCAATTTCATATTGAACCTAGTTTCCAGTCAGATGCTGCTGTTATTGGCTTATTCGGTGCATCGGGTTCAGGTAAAACATCGATTTTACATGCCATTGCAGGGCTGAACACACCGCGTAGTGGGCTCATTAAAATACAGGATCAAACATGGTTTGATTCAGATCAAAACATTAACTTGAGTACCCAAAAGCGGCATGTTGGATTGGTTTTTCAAGATGCTCAGCTTTTTCCGCATAAAACGGTAAAGCAGAATTTATTATTTGGTCTTAAGCACCTGTCCCAACAAGAACGTCACTTTGAAGCAGATTACATTATTGAATTATTAAAGCTAGGGCATTTATTACAACGTATGCCTATCAAACTTTCAGGTGGGGAAAAGCAGCGCGTGGCACTAGGTCGAGCATTGTTATATTCACCTAAGCTGTTACTGCTTGATGAGCCTTTATCAGCATTAGATGCGAATCATAAAGCTGAAATTATTCCTTTTTTTCAGAAAGTAAAAGAGGAAATAAAAATTCCAATGATTTATGTGAGTCATGATATTCAAGAGATTAAACAACTGACTGAAACAATGTGGATTCTATAATTTTTCATTTTTTATACGCATTTCCAAACTTATGAAAGTCCGAGTTATCGAGGACTCATTCTGAGCCTGCTGGAGATTGAACCCTAAAAAGTTACTAGGTTTGATAAACCATAAATCTGATATTAGCCGAATAAATCAAAAGCCACCTTATTGAAAATGATTATTAATAATAAAATATTTTTGATCCCTAAATTCTATAAAATACATATAAAACAATATCTTAATTTATAATTTTAAGCTCTAACTCATTTGTATAAGATCATAAATTAATCTTTTATCTTAATTTGCTCTTGATAAGAATGATAATTATTTGCAATTATATTTATAGATTTCTTTATAATATAAATTGGAGTATCCACATGCGCTCTACCATCGTGGTCACAGGTGCTGCAAGAGGGATAGGAGCGGCTATTGCCAAGCAACTACTAGATCAGGGCTATCATGTTATTGGTATTGACCGACAAGAAAATCCTAAACAATGGGATATCAGCAAAACAATAACGCCAGATCAAACTTCACAATGGCAAGGCATCTCACAAGACATTACCCACCAACAAGAAACACAAACTTTAATTTCAGAGCTTTTAGAAAGATACGAAATTACGGGGTTAGTAAATGCAGCAGGAGTATTAATTATGCGCTCCATGCTTGAAGCCAAAACGGAAGATTGGGAAACACTTTTTGCGGTCAATGTCATGGCACCTATTGCGATTAGCCAACAAGTTGCTAAACATTTTTGTGCAAAAAGGCAGGGCAGTATTGTCACTATTAGTTCAAATAGTGCACGCATGCCGCGTATGCAACTTGGTATGTACGCCACCACTAAGGCCGCACTGAGTCATTTTTGTCGCAATCTGGCACTTGAAATTGCACCTTATCAAGTCAGGCTAAATATTGTTTCACCAGGATCTACTCTCACTCAAATGCAGCAACAACTCTGGACTGATAATACACCTCCACCTGCAGTAATTGATGGTGATTTGAGTCAGTACCGAACAGGTATTCCCTTAAGAAAACTCGCGCAACCAGATGATATTGCCAATACCGTGATCTTTTTACTTTCGGACCAAGCTGCCCAAATTACGATGCAAGAAATAGTGGTAGATGGGGGAGCGACACTTGGGGTTTAAAGATTACTTCAGCACAACAACCATCTGAAATTAAAAAATATTTTGAAAAATAGAAAAGGAAAATACTAATGAGTATTCCAAAGATTGCAAGTTATAGTATGCCCCAAGCCCATGAATTTACTCCCAACAAAACAAATTGGCCATTGCATACCAATCGAGCTGTTTTATTGGTTCATGATATGCAGCAATATTTTTTAGATTTCTATGACTTGACTCAAGAACCTATTCCAGAACTCATTAAAAACACCAAAGCATTAATTGACGCCGCTCATCAATCTAATATTCCCGTTGTTTATACAGCACAACCCGGCAATCAATCACCTGAACATCGACAATTATTAACTGATTTTTGGGGACCTGGTTTAAAGAACGAGCCGAGCTTTACGCAGATTTTGCCAAAAATTTCACCTCAAAAAAATGATACGGTTCTTACCAAGTGGAGATATAGTGTTTTTAAATTTTCACCTCTCGAACAACTCATGCGGGAGTCTGGTCGCGATCAACTCATTATCTGTGGTGTATATGCACATATTGGTTGTTTAATGAGTGCTGCGGAAGCATTTATGCTAAACATACAGCCATTCTTATGTGGTGATGCACTAGCTGACTTTAGCCGAGAAGAGCACGATATGGCGTTAAAATATGCTAGTACACGATGCGCTCAAGTCATGACAACACAACAAGTGATTCATGCATGGATGCAAGAACAAGATGTACTATCTTTAGCATAATAGTCATTTAACTTATTCTATTTAAAATATAAAAAGCAGATCATCGATCTGCTTTTTATATGGGTGGAAATGAATACTTATTTAGTAATATATAATGGTTATCATTATGTATTTGATAATTACTTAATATTGAATATTAAAACTTATATGTATATGATACACCGCTAAACACAAATGATAATATTTATCATATGTTAATCATTATATAGAATAAGGTCGGAAAATGACTTAATGAAGAGGGTCGCCATATGGTTCAGCTCAAGAATGCTTTTATTCACCAAGCGCGTACATGTAGATAGTGAGGTAGGAATAATATTAAATTATTCAGAAACTTATAATCAGCTCAAAGCTTATTTATAGGGTAATAAGCTCTGATTTATACATCAAATCATTTCCATAATTTTCAAGTAAGTATAGACAAAATAATTTTAAAAAATTTCTATATTTTTTCAACATTAAGGTTAATTAATCATGACAGCAACTTCAAAATCATTATTAAATGGACTACCCATAAAAAAATCGAGAATACAGGTTTTTGAAATTTTAAATCAAAATCCACAAGGCTTAAGTGCTGTGAGTATTTATACGCAAATTAAAAATGAACATAAAATAACGCTAGGAACGATTTATCGAATCTTGTCGGAATTTGAAAACCGTAAACTCATCAAAAGGGTGTTTTTAGGAAAAAGCAAAAGTATTTATAAGCTTAGAAAAGACAAGATGAGTTGTAACCTCATTTCGCTCAAAACCTCTGAAGCCTTGAACTTTGAACATGACAAAGTTAAAGAATTACTTCATGAGGTTACTGATATTATTTTTGCAAATACCGGAGTCGATATCAGTAGTGTTGAGCTCAATCTATATACCGAATAAAAATCTTTTAAACTGCCATAAAAATAAAGGACAGCATCATACTGTCCTTTATTGTCATTAAATCAGTTACTTGATAACTTTAATTCGAGTCGTAGCTGGAATAGTTAAAGGTGAATCTTTAGAGTTTTCAGCAACATAGTTTTCAAGCGCATCAATATCTTGACCACCACCGACACGGTTTTGGCCTTCTTTTAATACCGTAAAGTTGTCACCACCATCTGCCAAGAAGCTATTTACCGTCACGCGATACACTTTAGTGTCAACCAACGGCGAACCTGCAATCATAATATTACTTGCTCGTGGTGAAACAGATGTATTTGCCGCATATTGGTAACTTAACTCCTTAGACGGTTGTAAAATTCTAGGCGAATTTGCATTTGCACCAGACCATTGCTGTTCAAGCACATCTCTAATCTGTTTACCGGTTAAGCTCAACGTCACAATAGAGTTACCGAATGGTTGAACCGCAAAAACATCGCCAAAGGTAATCTGGTTATTACTATTAATAAATAGATCAGCACGCACACCACCTGGATTCATTAACGTAAAGTCTGAGCCTTGATTACTTGCTTTTAAGGCAGCCGCTTGTTGAGCATCGGCAATCATAATACCTAGCGGACTTTCACCACTTTCGACTTGAGTACGGCTCACAACGGCAGTAGATGTACCAACCACACGACTTGAAATGGTGGTCACAGCTTGGCGGTATTTATCTAAGATTGCTTCAATGCTTGGGGTTTTACTAAATTTTTGATAGAGATCGGTAAGGCTTACCGTGGTTGTACCGGATGTATATGCTTCACTTTGTACAGGAACCTGTTTCGCATCTTTTTTAATGACATCACCAGTTTTACCATCTAATTCAATCTTGATGTCAGTAATGAGCGTGCCATATTGTCCAGCTGAAGTAAGTAAGAATGGTTTAGCCGGATTTTTTGTTGCATAGTCACAAATATAAGATTGATGTGTGTGACCTGAAACAACAATATCAACTGCTGGATTAAGCTTATCCAAAATTCCTAAAATCGGACCACTTAAACCATCACATGTTTTTTGATTGAGCTTCGTACTTGGTGCCGCACCTTCATGGACAACGACTACAATAGCTTCAATTCCTTGTTTTTTTAATTCAGGAATCAGGGCATTTACTGTATCTGCTTCATCACGGAATTCAACATCTTTAATACCTGCCGCAGAAACAATACTTGGCGTCGCTTTAAGAGTTAAACCAATAAATGCGACTGGAATTCCGCCATAAGTTTTGACTTTATAGGCTGGGAAGATCGTTTTACTGGTGTCATTTTTCATTGCGACGTTAGCAGCAAGGAAATCAAATTTTGCACCGCTAAAATTTTTATTAATTTGACAAGGTGCAGTGTTGGTATATTGCTGACATCCACCATTTTTTAAACGGCGTAATTCGTCTGTACCACGGTCAAATTCATGGTTACCGACAGCATTAAAGTCAATTTGAATATCATTCATGACTTCAATGGTTGGTTCATCTAAAAATAAAGAAGAGGTAAGAGGAGAGGCGCTAATTAAGTCGCCTGCCGAAACCACAGCATTATTTGGATTTTCTGCTTTAAGTTTTTTAATCGCATCGGCGAAGTAACTCACTCCTCCTACAGGAATACGAACAGATTGAGCAGCGTCATTTGGATTTGGTGCCTCGACATAACGCTTAGGTGGCTCAAGATTTCCGTGAAAGTCATTAAAAGCTAAAATATTTACGGTTTGATTGCTTCTTTGAGCAGGTGGTGCTGTGTCATTATCATCATCGTCATTACATCCCGCCAATAATGCTACAGCCAGAGAAAGTGTTGTTACTTTAAAAAGTATTGTTAAATTTTTCATTTTTTTATCATTTGATCAATTAAGACGGATAAAAAATACGCTTTTAGTATGAATGTTTGATGAAAGACCCAATAAGTAAATATGTTCGAAATATTAAAATTTGGACAAAAAACACAATTATCGAACAATATCTTAGCTAGGGGTGGTCTACAAACCCAATTTTTTTATTTAGAATAAATTTTTAATTGCCTTATAAATCTTAATCAAGTGATTCATTTCATAAGATTAATATGAACCGGAGATAATTTATGCAATGGACTAAACCAGCTTTTACTGATTTACGCATTGGTTTTGAAGTTACAATGTACTTTGAAGCACGTTAATCAGTTTCATCAAATATGTCATAAGCCCTAGTCTTGTTCTAGGGCTTATCTCTTTCTAATAAGATATTAATTTTATGTATATTTATGTTTTAGGTTCAGCTGCCGGAGGCGGGTTTCCGCAGTGGAATTGTAATTGCCCGAATTGTCATGGTGTGCGCACAGGTACAATCCAAGCCAAAGCCCGTACTCAATCATCGATTGCTGTTTCTGAAAATGGAACAGAATGGGTTTTATTAAACGCGTCACCTGACATCCGTCAGCAACTCTTCGAATTTAAAGCAGCGCAACCAGCGCGTAAATTGCGTGATACAGGAATAACAAGCGTTATTTTAATGGACAGTCAGTTAGACCATACCACTGGGCTTTTAACCTTACGTGAAGGTTGCCCAATGAATGTATGGTGTACAGCAATGGTCCACCAAGATTTAACGAGAGGCTTTCCAGTATTTAATATGCTCAAACACTGGAATGGCGGTCTTCAATACAATGAAATTAATCCTAAACAAGCTTTTAAAATTGATGGTTTCGAAAACTTAGAATTTTTACCCTTAATTATTAAAAGTGCAGCTCCACCATATTCACCGCATCGAAATGACCCACATGACGGCGACAATATTGCTTTAATTATCAAAGATCATAAAACACAAAAGCAGTTATTCTATGCACCGGGTCTTGGAAAAATTGACGATCAAATCATGCAGATTATGCAGAGTTCAGACTGCGTCATGATTGATGGTACGCTTTGGACAGACGATGAAATGCAACAAACAGGGGTTGGAACTAAAACTGGCCGTGAAATGGGGCATTTATATATTAGTGGCGAGGGTGGTTCACTGTCTTATTTAAATCAGCTGAGTACACCTAAAAAAGTGCTGATTCATATTAACAATACCAATCCAATTTTAAATGAAAACTCTAGCCAGTTTGCTGAACTTAAAGCAAATGGTGTAGAAGTTGCCTATGACGGCATGCAGATTGAACTCTAAGGTGAAACATGACTCAAACACCTGAAGCTTTAACAACCGAACAATTTAAACAAGCCATTATCGATAAAGGCCAGTATTATCATATCTATCATCCATTTCATGTGATGATGTATGAAGGTAAAGCGACCCAGCAACAAATTCAGGCTTGGGTTGCAAACCGATATTACTATCAAATTAATATTCCGCTTAAAGATGCGGCGATTATGGCAAATTGCCCTGATCAGCGAGTCCGTCAAGAATGGATTCAACGCATGATCGATCAAGATGGTGAATATCCAGATGGCGGTGGTCGAGAAGCATGGCTACGGTTAGCTGAAGCTGTGGGCTTGAGTCGCGAACAAGTTATTTCTGAAGAGTTAGTTTTACCGGGCGTTCGCTTCGCGGTAGATGCCTATGTAAACTTTGCACGCCGTGCTTCATGGCGTGAAGCAGCAAGCAGCTCTTTAACTGAACTTTTTGCCCCACAGATTCATCAGTCACGACTTGATTCATGGCCGCAGCATTATCCATGGATTGATGATAAAGGCTATGAGTATTTTCGTTCTCGTTTGAGTCAGGCACGTCGTGATGTTGAACATGGTTTAACGATTACGCTTGATTCATTTACAACTTTTGAGCAACAAGAACGAATGCTTGAAATATTACAGTTTAAGCTGGATATTTTATGGAGCATTTTAGATGCTTTAACTTTGGCATATGTTCACAATGAAGCACCATATCACAGCGTGACAAGCAAACGAGTTTGGCACAAAGGACTATTTAAATGAATAAAGAGCAGTTTGATTTAAACCTTGTGCCAACATGGCGACAAGGTTACCGTTTTCAGTTCGAGCCAGCTCAAAATGGTTTTGTGATTTTATATCCTGAAGGCATGATTAAGTTAAATGAAAGTGCAGGGGCAATTGGACAATATATTGATGGGCAGCAAAATGTTTCTGCAATTATTGCTCAGTTAAAGCAAAAATTTGGTGATATTGCTGAGATAGATCAAGATGTAGTGGATTACATGCTGGTCGCAAAGCAGCAACACTGGATTGATTTAGTATGACAGAAGGTGTTGGCCTGCCTTTATGGTTATTAGCGGAGTTAACTTATCGTTGTCCGCTACAATGCCCATATTGCTCAAACCCCTTGGACTATGCTCAGCATAAAAATGAACTAACCACCCAAGAGTGGTTTGACGTTTTTGATCAGGCGCGTCAAATGGGTGCTGTTCAACTTGGTTTCTCTGGCGGTGAACCACTGGTACGTCAAGATTTAGAACAACTCGTTGCAAATGCTCATCAACAAGGGTTTTATACCAACCTCATTACCTCTGGTATGGGCCTTACCGAACAACGTATTGCCGATCTAAAACAAGCGGGTCTAGACCACATTCAAGTGAGCTTTCAAGCTAGCGACCCTGTGGTGAATGATGCCTTGGCAGGTTCAAAACATGCTTTTGAACAAAAATATGAAATGTGCCGATTGGTTAAGAAATATGATTATCCAATGGTGCTTAACTTTGTTATTCATCGACATAACATTGACCAGATTGAACAAATTATTGAACTTTGCCTTGAGCTCAACGCAGACACAGTCGAGTTGGCAATTTGTCAGTTTTATGGCTGGGCTTTTTTAAACCGCCAAGGTTTATTACCCACACAAGAGCAACTGACACGAGCTGAACGGATTACCAATGAATATCGAGAAAAATTAAAAGCGCAAAATCACCCTTGCAAACTCATTTTTGTAGTGCCTGATTATTATGAAGAACGACCAAAAGCCTGCATGAATGGCTGGGGTAAAATCTTCTTTACGGTTGCTCCAGATGGTATGGCGCTACCTTGCCATGCAGCACGACAACTGCCCATTTCGTTTCCAAACGTCCTCGAACATAAATTGTCAGATATTTGGTACAAGTCAACTGGATTTAATCATTTCCGTGGCGATGCATGGATGCCAGAAGGGTGCCGTAGCTGTCCCGATAAAGATCGTGACTTTGGCGGATGTCGTTGTCAGGCCTATATGTTGACTGGAGATGCGGCTAATGCCGATCCTGTATGTGGGAAATCGCCGTATCATCAAATGATTGAACAAGCACGGGCAGAAAGTCAGTTGGTTGCACCTCTACAAAATTTAGTCTTCCGTAATAGTAGAAACTCTAAATCTTTAAGCGCCACACAAAATATTCCAGTCCACACAATTACAGACATATAGCAATTAACAGGAATACTTATGAAGCCTTGCCATATTCCAGTTTTTGATGGACATAATGACGCATTAACACGTTTATGGCTAAGTGACCATCCAGATCCTGTACATGCTTTTATTCATGAACGTTTAGTAGGCCATCTTGATTTAAAACGCTGTCAAGAAGCTGGTTTTATTGGTGGAATGTTTGCGATTTTTTTACCGCCATATAGCTATGTGCAACAGCATCATTCCAATAAATTATTTGATCAGAATGCTTCTGATTTTACGCAACAGCAAATTGAACAAATTTGCTTGGAACAACTCGATTTAGCTCACCAACTTGCTCAGTATTCTAAAATTATTAAAATCTGCACCTCGGCTCAAAATATTCAGGATTGTTTAGCAGAGCAAAAGCTAGCAATTGTATTGCATATGGAAGGTGCAGAAGCTTTACAACAAAATCCTGATTTACTCGATGTATTTTATGAAAGAGGCTTACGTAGTATTGGCCCCCTGTGGAATAGACCTAGCCGCTTTGGACATGGTTTAAATGCTAAGTTTCCGCACTCACCTGACACTGGGGCAGGTCTCACGAGTGATGGCAAAGACTTTATAAAACGCTGTGCCAATAAAAAGATGGTGATTGATGTTTCACATATGAATGAGAAAGCTTTTTGGAATACTGTAGATATATTGCAGCAGCCAATTGTAGCAACACACTCTAATTCACATGCTTTATGTCCTCAAGCTCGCAACTTAACTGACCCACAACTTAAAGCAATAAGGGAAAGTAAAGGGATGGTAGGCGTAAATTTCGATGTCGCTTTTTTACGGTCGGATGGACAACGCAATGCAGATACATCGATTGATGTAATTTTGGAACATTTAGAATATTTAATGGATCATTTGGGCGAAGAACATGTGGGCTTTGGTTCAGACTTCGATGGTGCACTTATAGGTACTGAACTTGAAGATGTGACAGGCCTACATCGCTTAATTGAACGTATGCAACAGCATGGTTATTCTAAAACACTGATTGAAAATATATGCCTTAATAATTGGGTGAGGGTGCTTAATAGAATTTTTGGTCAATAATGAATGTCTAAACAGAGTTAATCTACAGAATCATAACTATTTTTTTATTGGCCGAAATGACTAAAAAAAATACAAACAGTTTAATTGTCAACCATTCGGTATATTCACTACACTCAACCTTACTGAATGTAAGAACATTTGGTATTTCAGGTCTTTTGTGGTTTTCACATCACCCATTTCTTTATGAGAAGTAGAAATGGGTTTTTTCTTATCCTAATTATATAAACGTGACAGTCATCACAATAATCGCTAATTATTGGTAAAAACCCTCAATCCCATCTTGACTAAAAGTTCAGCATTAAATACATTTGTAATGTATTTTTAAAGATAATAAGATTGCCTAAAGCGATTCATAATACTGCTTAATCCTGAAATACAGTGAAAAGCCTATTCTTTTTTAGAATAGGCTTTTTGCTTTGTATCAAAATTTATTTTTCGGGATTATTTTACTCTTCAATTAACATAAAAAATAAACACCTTACAAAAGCGGAGCAAATCAAAGCCGTTAAATAACAAATTTTATGCTATTAATTTAAGCTAATTTCTCAAAAGTTACTCCGTTAATCGAAGAGGTGCAAAATGTTAAAGTCAATTATAGTATTGGGAACAGGTATCGCGATTGGGATGTGCATGTACAAGAAAAAGCAGAAAAATAGCAAAAGCTTTACCACAGATAGCGATACAGACTCATTGATTAGTAAAGACACTGCTAAAAATAAAGATGATGGTTCGCTGGATAACGCAGTACAAGTTTAGAATTAAATAAAAAGGGTTCAGTTAATGAACCCTTTAATTTTGATTAAAAGTAAATTTTTTAATAAGTAATATTTACATTGAATAGATTAACTTAAAAATAATATTTAAATTAAATAATCACTCAACTATTCATTTAATTATTACAAAAATATGATTAGAACAAAGAAAACACTTTCATTATTAAAATTTACATATTGTATCAGTGCAATCTTTATTATTGTCGATGCGGATAATAAAAAAATGGAGACTAGTATGTCAAAACGCCATATCTTAAAAGAAGTGAATGCTAAAAGTATGTGTGGTATGGAAATCGTTGTCGAACAAATTTATGAAAATATCAATGAAAAAAACTTTGTAGACGTTGAACTGGAACAGAGTTGGTTACCACTTTCTAAAATTGTGATTTCGGATAAAGTCATCAATTTAGATCCAGATAATAGCTTTGCTCATCCAAGAACAGGTAAAGTCTTTAAAGTCCTTAATTCTTAATCGTTTTTCTGTCAGTAGACTTTTCATATTTCTAAGTCATTGAGGCGAAACATAGATACGTTTCGCCTCAATCCATTTAACTAAGAATTAATTTTCTTTTTGGAAAATAGTTTCTCTGCAGCTCCCAACACAAAAATAAAGAACACGGGAACAAAAAAGATGGCCAAGATGGTGGCAGATATCATACCTCCAAATACCCCTGTACCTAATGCATGCTGAGTTTCCGAACTTGCTCCAGTTGCAATGACCAATGGGATAACACCACAGGTAAAGGCAAGGGAAGTCATCAAAATTGGGCGTAGGCGTAACTTTGCTGCTGCAACGGCTGCTTCAATTAAAGTCATGCCTTCTTCTTTGAGCATCTTTGCGAACTCAACAATTAAGATCGCATTTTTGGCAGATAAACCAATAATAGTGATGAGACCAATTTTGAAGAAAATATCATTTGGCATTCCTCTTAACATAATAGCCATTACCGCACCAAAGATTCCTAAAGGAACAACAAGCATGACAGATAACGGAATTGACCAACTTTCATAAAGTGCAGCTAAAACTAAAAACACGACTAACATTGATAAAGCAATAAGGAATACCATTTGAGATTCAGATTGCTTTTCTTGTAGTGAAATGCCTGTCCACTCATAACCAACACCTTGAGGAAGTTTAGCAATCAGCTTTTCCATTTCTCGCATCGCATCACCTGAAGATACCCCTATGTTAGGCACGCCAGCGATACTTAATGATGGTCGGCCATTGTAGCGATTATATTGCTGTGGCAACTTATTCCACTGAGGAATCACGACCTCAGATAAAGACACCAATTGTCCGTTTGCGCCTGCAACCTTCAAACTCAAGATATCTTTTAAATGCATTCGTGATTTTGCATTGGCTTGAACAATAACTTGTTGCATTCTGCCTTGATTTGGAAAATCATTGATATACATCGATCCCATTGAGGTCGAAATAATATCTGAAACAGAAGCAAAACTTACTCCTAGAGTGTTTAATTTCTCGCGGTCGATTTTTAAGCTAATATTGTCACCTTGAGGTAAACCTTCTGGGTAAACCATATAAAACTTTTTGTTTTGGGCAGCCATTTCCATGAGCTTTTCTTGGGCCGAAATCAAAGTAGGCATTCCTAAATTAGCTTTGTCTTGTAAACGCAAACTAAAGCCTGAAGATGTACCCAATTCATCAATGGCCGGAGGAAGTACAGACATAGTTGTACCTTCTTTACTATTTGACATTTCTGCATTTATGAAGTTGGTATAGTCAGTAGTAGATTTATTACGCTCACCAAAATCTTTTAAGGTTGTAAAAGCGAGTGCAACGTTTTGGCCAGCGCCACTAAATCCCCAACCCATAATTGAAATATTGCTTTTAACATCCGACTGCTCATTTAAATGGCCTTCAAAATCTTTCACAATTTTTGTTGTACGTTCAGCAGTCGCATCTGAAGGTAGTTGGAACGAAGTTAAAAACCAGCCTTGATCTTCCTCTGGCATAAAAGCAGTTGGCCAATATTTCATGCCTGCAAAAGTTAAACCTGTAATCACCACAAAAATAATTAGAGTCGGAATAGTATGTTTAACGATTTTAAGTAAAATCGCTTCATATTTTTTTGTGACTTTATCAAAGCTACGATCAAACCATGCATAAAAACCTTTCTTTTGATGATTTGCATCAACAGGTTTTAATAAGGTTGCACAAAGTGCAGGGGTGAGTGTTAAAGCTAAAAATGCCGAGAATAAAATTGAGACTGACATCGTAATGGTAAATTGGCGGTAAATAATACCGACCGAACCACTTGCTAAAGCCATTGGTAAAAATACGGCTGCCAACACCAAGGTAATACCAATAATCGGACTGGTAATCTCTGTCATGGCTTTAGAAGTCGCTTCTTTAGGAGATAGACCTTCGGTTGCCATAATTCGTTCTACATTCTCAACGACTACAATTGCGTCATCGACAATAATCCCGATCGCAAGCACCATACCGAACATAGTTAACACATTAATTGAGTAACCGGTTAAAAGCATGATGGTAAAGGTGCCAAGCAGGGCAATTGGAGCGACAATCGCAGGAATTAAGGTATAGCGAACATTATGAAGAAATAAATACATCACAATGAAGACCAAAACCATGGCTTCAATTAATGTATGAACTACCTTTTCTATCGAAATTTTAACAAAAGGAGCAGTATCGTAAGGAACGCTAAATTGCATGCCTTCAGGTAAATTTACTTTTAGTTCTTCGAGTTTCTGTTTTACCGCATCTGCTGTTTTTACTGCATTTGCACCAGGGCTCAACTGAATGGCAGCGGCTGTTGCAGGTTTACCATTTTCTAAAATCGCAAAATTATATGATTGAGCCCCCATTTCTACATCGGCTACATCCGACAACTTAATAGTGGCACCACTAATATTGCTCTTTAGACTAATATTTTTGAACTGCTCTACATTTTCAAGCTGTCCTTGAGCGGATAAAGGTATAGTAATTAATTGACCATTAACTAGAGGACGGTCACCAAGTCTACCTGGTGCAATATCGATATTATTGTTACGAATTGCATTATTTACATCGCTAATCGATAGACCATAAGAAACTAATTTATTGGGGTCTACCCAAATTCGCATCGCTTTTTCGGCACCAAAAGACTGAATTTTCCCGACACCTTCAACACGTTTAAGCTCTTCGACCACATTACGAACCAGATAATCACTCAAATCGACTTCTGAATAACGATGGTTAGGTGAGTTTAAACCGACAAGCATTAAAAAGCCTGAGGAAGACGCCTCTACAGCTAAGCCTTGTTGGCGGACGACTTGGGGTAAGCGTGCTTCAACAGCTTTAATTTTGTTTTGTACGTCGACTTGCGCCATATCCACATCGGTACCGGGTTTAAATGTCGCGGTAATTTCAGCGGTTCCTGAAGAATCCGTTGTAGCACTATAGTAGAGTAAGTTTTTTACTCCTGACATTTCGCGTTCAATGAGGGTAATCACACTATCATTAATCGTTTTGGGAGTAGCACCAGGATAACTTGCTGTAATGTTCACTTCGGGTGGAGCGACACTCGGAAAGCGTGCAATGGGTAACTTTGGAATACTTAGTACACCAAATAGAATGATAAAAATTGCAATTACCCATGCAAAAACAGGGCGGCGAATAAAGAATTGAGACATCATTTAGCATCTCCTTGCTTCGCCGTATTTTCTGTTGAGGCTGCTTTCCATGCTGAAATTGCTAGTTTTTGGTTGGGCTGAATACGCTCTATACCTTCAACGACAACTTTTTCGCCTGCTTTCAGCCCTTTATTGATGAGATAAAACTGCTCATATTGTTGCCCTAACTCTACTGAGCGAACATCTGCGCCACCTTTGGCATTCACTACATAAACTTGAGGATCGCCATTCATATTGCGCTGAATAGCTTGTTCTGGCACGAGTAAAGCCTGAGGAACTGAAGCACGCTCAATATTAACGCGGACATACATACCTGGCAGTAATTTTCTTTCAGGATTATTGACTTCAATACGAATAGTGACATCCCCTGTTTCAGGGTCCACATTTATATCTTCAAACAGCATTTTTGCTGTAACGTTATAGGGTTGTCCCAAACTATTCAAAATCTGTACAGCTTTTTGATTGTTGGCAGATAACTCACCACTTTGTAGAGCTGCCTGTAAACGCTCATATTCCCCAATAGACTGCTTTACATCGACATAAACGCGGTCAATTTGTTGAATGGTCGCCATAGTATTGCTATCAGCCTGACTAACCAAAGCGCCTTCTGTTACGAACGATTTACCAATACGTCCGGAAATCGGTGCTCGCACTGTCGCATACTGTAAATTAAGATTTTGTCGAGCTAATAATGCTTTCATTTGAGCAACATCTGCAATCGCTTGTCGATATTGTGCTTCGGCATTACTTACTTCTTGTTTACTAATCGCATTACTTGGTAAAAGTTGCTGATAACGCTCAAGTTGTATTTTTAGGCGGTTTACTTCTGCTTCAGCTTTATTTAAACCCGCTCGATTACTATTTACATCAGCCTCAAATGTTTCTGAGTTTATTTTGTATAGAGGTTGTCCAGCTTTAACTTCACTACCTTGAGCGAATAAAACTTTTTCGATAATACCGCCAACTTGAGGACGAATTTCGGCAGTTCTGAAAGCTTGAACGCGCGCTGGTAGATTTTCACTTAAGTTAATAGACTGCGGTTGAATTGAAATAATGGTAACCTTAGCCGTAGATACTTGTGTTTGATCACTTACTTGTTCATTGCCACAGCCGTTTAACACAAAAACGAAAGATAAAACGAATGGAACTAAAAAATGCTTTTGCACTTTTATAACACCTAATGGACTTCTAGATGCTGGCATTATTTTTGATGTGTGTGTAACCAAAATCACGAATATGTGGAAAAAGTGTGGAGATCTATCAAAAAATACGCGTATGATAAATCAAATTTTTCCCGCGTCTTATTGCTATGTTCGAGTCAACCTTTACGTTTAATTGTCAGGATAAGCTTATTCTTGTTGTAGAAGATGAATATGATATTGGCGATATTATTGAACATTATCTTAAGCGTGAAGGTATGCGTGTTGTACGGGCCATGAATGGTAAGCAGGCAATTGAAATACACGCAGCGCAGCCTATTGATCTGGTGATTCTCGATATAAAAATGCCGGAACTGAGCGGGTGGGAAGTACTGAATAAAATTCGGCAAAAAGCAGCAACACCAGTCATTATGCTTACGGCTTTAGATCAAGAAATTGATAAAGTCATGGCTTTAAGAATTGGAGCAGACGACTTTGTCGTAAAACCCTTTAACCCAAATGAAGTGGTCGCACGTGTACAAGCAGTACTAAGACGTACTCAACAAAACCAACAAACTCCTAACCGAAATCTGATTTATAAAAATATTGAGGTGAATACCGAAATTCATACTGCTTACATCCATTCGGGGGATCAAAAACAAGCACTCAATTTAACTCTAACTGAGTACAAAATTTTATTACTGATGTTGCCTCATCCTCATAAAGTCTTTACCCGTTCAGAACTCATGAATCAGTGTCTACCAGATCGAGATGCATTAGAACGTACGGTCGATAGTCACGTCAGTAAGCTACGAAAGAAAATAGAAGATCTTGGTTTACGAAATATGCTCATCAATGTTCGCGGTGTAGGCTACAGGTTGGATCATCCACATGAAAAATAAAACAGGCATTAGTAAACAACTGATTATTGCACTGAGCTTTACCAGCCTAAGTGTTACGCTGAGTTCGCTAATTTTAGGTTATGGCACCTACTATGTTGCAATTGAAGTAGGGCTTATATCTCTCGAAAAGCTGAAAGAAAGTGATGAGTTTTTCCACTATCTAGATGGTATATGGTTATTCGCCGTGCTTTTGTTTGGCACAGCATTATCAATTATTTTAGGCATCAAGCTTGCTCAACGTTTTATTGTGCCTATTAATCTATTAGCAGATGCAGCAAAGAAAATTAGTCATGGGGATTTAAGCGCTCGAGTTGAAAAACCAATGCATCATTCTTCTGAAATTGGTGAGCTTATGGATAATTTTAATGATATGGCTCAAAAACTAGAGACCTCAGTTGAAAATGCTCATGTCTGGAATGCCGCAATTGCACATGAGTTGAGAACGCCAGTCACCATTTTGCAAGGTAGGTTGCAGGGAATTATTGATGGTGTTTTTGAAGCTGACCCTATTTTATTTAAAAACTTACTGAATCAAGTAGAAGGTCTTTCAAACCTAGTCGAAGATTTACGTACATTGAGTCTTTTTGAAAACCAACAGCTTAGACTTAACCTCGAAACGATTTGTTTTAATGAAACTGCTCACAAAGTCGTGCACATGTTTGAAGAAAAATTAGAAAAAGCTCAGCTTAAAGTCATTTTCGATATTGAAGCGCCAAAAGTTGAGTGTGACCAACGGCGAATTGAACAGATTTTAATTGCTTTACTGGATAACGCTACACGTTATGCAAATCCGGGAAAGTTAATTGTTTCAACGAGACAAGAACAAACTAGCTGGATTCTTGAAATAGAAGATGAAGGACCTGGCATTTCAGCTGAGCATCGCAAAGATTTATTTAACCCTTTTTTCAGGTTAGAACAATCAAGAAATAAAGAGTTAGGCGGCACTGGGTTAGGTCTTTCGGTCGTACAAGCTCTTGTCATTGCCCATAAAGGTCAAGTCGATTATTTAAATCAACATTCACATAGTATTTTTAAAATAAGCATTCCTCAATAATGATCGCTTTTGTACAACCTTTAACGCTTTAATCAAGAGAAATTGCATTTCATGACTCGTGATTAACTAAAAAATAGGTTAATTTGTTTATAAAATTTTTAAGTAAATACTGATTTTTTATGATAATTGAGATAGAAACTCATCCACTTGAGCCATTTTTACCTGAGAATGCCCGTTTATTAATGTTGGGCAGTTTTCCACCGCCACGTAATAAATGGAAGATGGATTTTTACTATCCTAATTTCCAAAATGATATGTGGCGTATTTTCGGTTTAATTTTTTTCCAAGACAAAACTTACTTTTTAAGTGGAAGCCAAAAAAATTTTAATGAAGAACGTATTCGAAACTTCTTGATTGAAACTGGTATTGCAATCTTTGATACCGCTTATCAAATTAAGCGGTTGAAAGGGAATGCTGCAGATAAATTTCTTGAAATAGTAACACCAACAGATCTTGCGGTTTTGCTTCAGCAGATTCCTCTATGTCAAACCATTATGACCACAGGCGATAAAGCGACTGATACTTTAATTTCAGTTTTACCAGAGCACACCGAAAAACCGCTTATAGGAATGTCTACCTCGACTTACTTTGCTGGACGAAATATTAATTTATATCGTCTACCATCTTCTTCTAGAGCATATCCATTAGCGCTAGAGAAGAAAGCAGAGGCTTATCAAAAATTCTTTAAAGAGATAGGCATTTTATAAGTAAACTTGAAATGCTGTTACATCATCCATTCAACTGGTAAATATGAAACAGCTTTAATCATGGTACGTTGGAAAAGGCTCGTATCTGGGTCTTTTTCATATTCAACAATCTTTCCATCCGACTGATAATCTAACCAAACAATTTTGCCTTCACTATTTAACTTAAGCTGGTAAGCAACTTGAGGTAAGTGCTGATCGAGCATGACCGAAATTTGCGCTTGTAATTGACTCGACTCAATAACCAGACCGACCTCAGTATTTAAGTAAGTCGAACGAGGATCAAAGTTAAACGAACCAATAAATACTTTACCGTCTACATCAAAAAACTTGGCATGTAAGCTCGATTTATTTTTACCTTTAGCAGGGATCACACTTCCAGTCACCACTTCATACCAAGTTCTGCGTCTGCGTTCTAAAAAGGGCTTAAACTCAAATAGTTCTACACCACTTTTAAGCATCTCGACTCGATATTGACTATAAAAGGCATGCACAATTGCCACGTCATTTGCAGCAAAAGAGTTGGTTAAAACCCTGACTTTAACACCTTGCACCTTGAGTTGCTTTAAATAGTAAGTGCCTTGTTGGGTAGGAACAAAATAAGCAGAAGCTAATTCAATATGCTGCTTTGGTTCACCCATAATCTTTAGGACTTGCCCATAAAGCATTTCTTCTTTAGAGGCTAGTCCTAAGATTTTTTTAGGTGAATCGGCAACAAAATATGCTTTTGACCACTGGATTGGATAGTGCTCTAAAAGTTCTTTTAAATAGCTTTGAGCATCGTAAAGCTTATCTTCAGTTTGAGTATGATTTTCACTTTCATGAATTAAATCATGGTAGTGCTGCCTTAGTGTTTGCAAATGGTGAACAGCACATGTTCCCACCAGCTCAGTAGCATTTTGACTTAAATCACTTTGCCAAAAATCATTAAAGACAGACTGTGCATGTTGTACGGTATGTCCATAAAATAAAATATCTAGATCTGTAAACTGAAATTTACTACTTGCGTCAAAATATTCACTACTAATATTTCGACCGCCTGTTACCGCAATCACGCCATCCGCAATAATTAACTTATTATGCATGCGATGGTTTACTTTTTTGAACCGAAAAATATAGTCTAAAATTCTTAAATATCTAAACTTGTATGGATTAAATAATCGAATTTCAAAATTGGGGTGGTGGAGAAGGCTTCTAAGAACTCCATCCAGCTTTACTCCATTTTGATCATCAATGAGTAACCGAACTTTTACACCACGATCTGCCGCCGTTAGTAACTCGTGCAGCATTAAGTTTCCAACAAAATCATTGGTCCAAATATAATATTGTAAATCGATTTTTTCTTTTGCATTTCTAATCAGATACATACGAGAAGCGATACTGATAAAGGCATCATCTAATGCCACAAAAGCAGTCAGTCCTTGTTCTGTTTTTTTTGTAGCTTGCTCATCATTCAACCAATTAAAGCTATTCGTCACTATATCATTCTCATCAGGGTCGTATGTACCGTTATACGAAGGTGTATGTGTAAAGCCCCAAGCATTTAATGCCATACTACTATACTGCTGATAAATTTGATTAATCATGTAAGCTTTTAACGTCGCATCCAAGATAAACACATCTCAGCATTTTTATATTCAATTTATATGTCAAAATTCATATTAAACGTTATAAATACATTCTGCCAAGCCTCAACGCTAGCAATTCTTTATTTTTATAGAGATATATCTATTTAAAAATATAAAGTTAAATTTAACCCTTTTATGCCTAATGCTATATTCACCATTATTTTTTAAGGATGCTTGAGATGAGTCACGTGGGTTCTTGTCTGTGCCATGAAGTCAAATTTTCAGTTACTAAGAAAATAAACACGGTCTATCACTGCCACTGTAGTCTCTGCCGTAAACAAACCGGAACCGGGGCAAACGCAGCAACATTAGTAAATAAGGATAAATTTGAGTGGTTATCAGGTTTAGAACTTGTCCGTACCTATAAAAAAGAAACAGGCTTTACATCTTCATTTTGCAGTCAATGTGGCTCACCAGTACCTAACTTGGTAGGCACTACTAATTTTATGTGGATTCCATTAGGCCTGTTAGACCAAGATATTGTTGTGCTAAAAAAGCTTAATTTTTGTATCGTTTCAAAGTCAAATTGGGTAAACACAGTAGATGCAGATGAATCTTACGATGAACTTCCAACTTTAAATGAACTAAACATATTGTTTGAGTAAAGAATTTTAAAAAATGAGACTTAGTTTGCATTAAATTTAATTTTTTCGGATGGTTATGCTTGCAGGTTTCACAAAAACACACTAATTACAATTGGCAGTACAACAATTACATTAGAAAACATGATATCTATCATACTTCCTTAAAGGGCTGAGTGAGTAGCTTAATAATAAAAGGGAGAAAATAGAGATGCCACAATATTTAATCATCGCTGAGAATGTATATAAAAAGATTGAGGACAAAAATTTATTTTCAGAAAGCTCGGCAGAAAACTTAAATCAATTAGTTGGTGTAATTCGTAATGAAATTAAAGGCACCAAATTTAAACTTAAATACAATTTTATAGATTTTGAGGAATGCCTAACTAAGCCCTTAGAGGAGTGTGCCATTAAGTTAGACATGAGCCTTATGCCTAACTATAAAAATAAAGATGAATATATACTCTGGCTTGCAGGTTTTATTGAAAGAATTACGACAGGAGGTGAGGCGAAGCTTCCGCCGATCTCAAAATTTATTCCTCCAGACTATAAGTTTAATTATGAGGAACCACCCAAAGTATCATCTTCTACACAAGATGGTGGAGAGATGATCATTAATTATTTCAAATCAGATGCTTTTAATAAAATTATAAGCCAAGAAAAATAAGTACATAAAAAATATAGAAGTGATCGTCCACTACACTTCTATATCTCGCTGTAAATTCAGCAACCGCCTACTGGGGCGGTTTTTTAATTTTATCCACCTTATTTATAAAAAATATATTGTTATAACTTTTCACAAAAGTTTGCATAACGCACAGAATCTGTCTCATTGGCCTAAAAACAGATACAACCTTCAATGTTAATTTTAAATTTACTTAATTATCGTTTGGAGATAAGTATGTTCAAGGCTATGTTTTTCTTTAGTGCTGGTGCCGTTTTCGGATACTGCTGTAAACACAAGGAGGATAAAGCTAAAGAGGAAAACTCATCAAAATAAGCGAACTGCATTCATAAAGAACTTACTAATGAGTTGGTTTTTTATAAGGAGGTGTCTATGCTCCACAACCTTAGACAGGTTTTCTGTATTCATGTCTGGGAATATGACTTTGATATTACTCATGACGAAATTAAAGAATGCAGAAAATGTGGGAAAATTCATAAAATCAAGAGTTTTCCCAAATTGACTTAAGATGTAAATTTTTACTTTTAGTCTTAAGTGAATATTAAAAATTAAATAGGCTCAAAATTTTAAATATTGAGCCTATTTAATATAAAATTTAATTAATTACCCTTAAATAAGATTAAAGAATACCTACCAATTTAATCAGAATAAAATCCCAAATAAATCACATTTTAAAACAATAAAATAGTTATATTACACATAACTTATCAATAAAAATTAAAAATACAGAAACAATTTAATAAAAATTAAAAACTTATTTTTATAGCTTTCAACTTATACTTATATTTTACAAATAATTAATAAGGAGATAGAAATGCCAAAATACTTACTATTAGCAGAAAAAATTAATAAAAATATTAAAAGTTCTTATTCAAACAATCATTTTAGAAATTTAAATAATCTTATTGTAGAAATAAAAAAAGCTATTGCAGGCACTGAACTAAAGTTTTTATATAACTTTGTGAACTTCGAAGGTGTTGTTATTAGTGTAAAAAATGAAATCCCTATTAAGCTAGATATGAGTTTGATTCCAAAGCATAAAAGCGAAGATGACTTCATTTTATGGTTGGCAGATTTTATTGATCGAATCACTATCGATACAAGCAAAAATCTTGCTTAAAAAGAAACAATTGCAAACTCTCATCTTTAGAAAAATTTTTACACCAAACTACAATGGCTAAAGTATTTAAGGTTCTTGTCTAAGAGCTGAATTCATATCATGTCGAACTCTGCTGATGTTTTCATAAATGACTTTACGCATTCGGTTTACTGCGCCTAATGGTTTATGCTCAGGTAGGGCATGCCACGGTGTAAAAGACAGATTCTCACAAAACTTATTTTGCTCGGGTGTGTCAAAGTCCTGCTTGGGAATATGAATAGTTGCTACTTGATAGAAAGGAGCTGCTTTTTCATCCCATTCTGTCATTGAGTCCTCTACCAACATTTGATTTGAAGTTCGTGGTTGAATAAGAAATTCCATACAAGCATCTGTACTTTGCAAAGTTTTCTTTAAAGCTTCTCTTAAAAAATCATGACTAGGATTCTTGGGTAGATTGTTTGGCTGCATTGAACAAGCACGTACTGAATATTTAACTGCTTGTCGATCATTGCCAAGTCCTAACTGATAGGGAACCATAGACCAATAACGTGCGTATAATGGATTTGCAATTTGTGAATTACGTGCTCCCAGAGCATTCATTGTTCCTTTAAAACCTAACGCAAATGGAATGTGAAGTTTTCTGACCATATTATGGCTATTCACGTCATTCATAAAAGAAAGATACCGTTTAGCATCATTCGCAAAAAAGACTGGATGATTAATCATAATAAAATCTTGAGTAGTTGCTTGCTTATCACTTTCTAAAATTTTCTGTCCAGACACACCTAAAATTTTTATTGCTATGCCACGTGCATCTTTTTTAATGTCGGCATTAGAGGCATCATTTGAAGCATTAGAAAATCGAATCCATGCTTGATAACTTCGATCTGGAATAAACATTCCTTTAGCAAACTGGGCAGGTATATTTTTTGAGACATGAAAATCGGCACGAACACAACCATGCGCCTTAGGATGTGCATCACGTAAAGCATTTCCAGCCGTATACTGTTCCCGAATTGACTTTTCAATGACTTGAGCTATGTTTTGAGCGAGCAACTCTTCGTTAGGCTGTAACTTTTCTCCTAACACTGGGTCGATCTCTGAATAAGAGTTACTTTCCGAAGAGATCTTTGTGGTCGACGTTGTGTTGGAATATAAAGTTTCTGTACAACCTGATAATGCAAATACAAGTGGAGTAAATAAAAACAAACCCTTAAAATTTATAGGCTGTATAAAAGTTTCCATTTATTAACTCCTCAGTGTAAAAATATTTTAGGATAATATTAAGATTTCATGTTTAATTTTATTTTGAACTTTATGAAAAATATAAACTGTAAATAATTTAAACGTCATTGTTACTTATCTGAACAATAAAATAGGAATTATTATTTAATATAAAATTTCTTAATACATTAAGAGAATGTAGACATGATAACCAACTCACAAAATGTACAAAATAATACTAATACATCACCTCGCCCAATCACTCAGAATACACTTATTGATCGGTTTAGCCCTATTTATTGGAGAATAGACGGCCCGCAAACGATGTCTTTCGCCATTACGAACTATGGAAATGGTTTTGAAGCATCTTTTAGATCACGTATGACAAATGATTTGGTAGGAATTACTTGG
Organism: Acinetobacter sp. 1542444; assembly: GCF_000581835.1. Lineage (NCBI taxonomy): Bacteria > Pseudomonadati > Pseudomonadota > Gammaproteobacteria > Moraxellales > Moraxellaceae > Acinetobacter > Acinetobacter sp. 1542444. Next base: position 659,195 of record NZ_JEYA01000001.1, read on the forward strand.
GATTCTTATGACACTAAAGATCATAAATTTTTAGCGTATCAAACCAAATATAGCTATGCAGGGGTGGTTTGGGACTTCGATATTGAGTTATCTGCCACGATGCCAGTACTTAACAATCCAAGTTTAACGCCCACTTTAACGGTGTACTACAATGAAAATGGCGTAAATAAAATTGCATATATTGTTCTATTTAATTACGCAAATAATCCTTCCTCGCGAACGGCACATATTCGTATTAATTGGGATACAGTAAAAGCAGGCTTCTCTGCTACAGATAGCTTTCCGGTAACCAATATTCAGCGAATCTCATTTTCTGGCTTTACCAGTGACTATAATGGCCAAACTGCTACACCTTTAAGTCAACCAAAAGATGGCTACATTCGTCTCACCAACTCCGTTGTAACTGGAACAAATGCAAAGTTAAATTTGAGCCGTGTAGTTGTGCCACAGCACAATTATGGCATCTGCACCAGCTATGATGACCACTATGACTTAAACCCGCAGCGCCTAGTCAACAATATGGTTGCTTTGGGATACCAGGGTTTCGTTAACCACTATTGTGGAATGTCGCATTATCCAGAAATGACATGGAAAAGCGATATTAATAAATGGCAAATACCTGATACGTTGGTGACAGGCGAGGCGGTCGTTAACTCATGCACTCGTAAATGGCATGAGAAATATGCCCAGGCTTTACATAACGCCAGTTTACAACCCATTTTTGGGGTCAGTTTTGAAATGTATTCCTTGGGGGCCAATGAATATTGGGCACAGCGTGACTGGAACAGTAATTTAGGTAAAACAGGCTACCAACCACCGAGCTATTTTTTTAGTTTAAGTCATCAGAATGCTTTGGCATATCTACATAAAGTCTTTATTGAGTTTGCTGATGCAATGGTAGTGGGTGGATGCGATGTAAATATGCAGATTGGTGAACCTTGGTGGTGGTATAACACTGACACCAATCTACCTTGTGTGTATGACTACCCAACAAAATTGGCTTTTAATGCAGATACAGGATTATATGCACCAGATTTGGGTACAATTTATGAGGCAATGAATAAAACAGGAACGCCATATGATGAGTTTAAAACATGGCTCCGAAATAAATTAGGTCAAACCTGTCAAAATATTCGTACCGTGATCAAAGCAAAATATTCCAGTGCCAAAGTTAGCCCGCTCATTTTCTTTCCTTCCATTCAATCTCCAATTCAGACTTTAGCCACTTATATTAACTATCCAAGCCAACACTACTCATATCCTAATTTTGATTACATGATGACAGAAGCTTATGACTGGCTATTAGAAGCTCGCTTAGACTTGGCACATCAGGCAGTTTCCCAAATACCTATACAAGGGTTAGGCTATCCTGCAAATAAAGTCATTTATTTATCTGGTTTTGTTCCCGATGCCTCTATTGCTTATATCTATGGTTTTGATAAAACCAAACCATATCGAACACCCATTTGGCAACGAATTTTTGGTGACATGAAAAACAATTTTTCTTTAGGGTTAATGAAGCAATTTATCTGGGCCTATCCACAGGTTATGTTTGATTCAATTACGATTGATACCACTCAAGCCCCAAATGGCTTCTTTGTTGAAAATACGCTTTACTCACCAATTAGTGATAACACACCATATCCACCAGATATTTACCTCTAAGTAAAAATAAGCTGCTTATAAGATAATGATTTGATAGGAAACCTCTTCAAGTAAGAGGTTTTCTTCTTTTTTAAATGTAGGCTTGCTTAGATGTATCTGACTGGCTATGCTGTGATGGATTGTCATGAAAGCCAATTTTAATTTAAGCAAAATTAAGCTCTTGTATTATCAATATATAATCTATTTTGCTCGACTATAAATACCGAATGATTTAAAGGAAACCCAAAGATGAAATCTCGTGCAGCTGTCGCCTTTGCCCCAGGAAAACCTTTAGAAATTGTTGAAGTTGATGTTGCACCACCTCAAGCGGGTGAAGTTTTAATAAAAATTACCCATACGGGCGTTTGTCATACCGATGCTTTTACATTATCTGGAGATGACCCAGAAGGTGTTTTTCCTGCCATCTTAGGTCATGAAGGCGCAGGTGTTGTGGTTGAAGTGGGTGAGGGCGTAACAAGCGTTCAACCAGGTGATCACGTGATTCCACTTTATACAGCTGAATGTAAAGAATGCTTATTCTGTAAATCTGGAAAAACTAACTTGTGTGTTGCGGTACGTGCTACTCAAGGTAAAGGTGTAATGCCAGATGGAACCACACGTTTTTCATATAACGGCGAACCAATTTATCACTATATGGGTTGTTCAACCTTTAGTGAATATACGGTAGTTGCAGAGGTATCATTAGCAAAAATCAATCCTGAAGCGAATCACGAACAAGTTTGTTTACTTGGATGTGGTGTGACAACTGGTATTGGCGCCGTGCATAACACAGCAAAAGTACAAGAAGGTGATTCTGTTGCTGTATTTGGTCTAGGCGGTATTGGTTTAGCTGTTGTACAAGGTGCACGTCAAGCGAAAGCAGGGCGTATTATTGTCGTAGATACAAACCCAGATAAATTTGAACTTGCTAAACAGTTTGGCGCTACAGATTTCTTAAATCCAAAAGATTATGACCAACCTATTCAGCAAGTGATTGTAGAAATGACAGGTTGGGGCGTAGATCATTCATTTGAATGTATTGGTAACGTCAATGTTATGCGCTCGGCTCTAGAGTGTGCACATCGTGGTTGGGGACAATCCGTTATTATTGGTGTTGCTGGTGCAGGCCAAGAAATTTCGACACGCCCATTCCAGCTAGTGACGGGCCGTAAATGGTTAGGTACTGCGTTTGGTGGAGTAAAAGGTCGTACACAACTTCCTAAAATGGTCGAAGATGCTATGAAAGGTGAGATTCAACTTGAGCCTTTTGTAACACATACCATGCCTTTACAAGATATTAATACTGCTTTTGATTTAATGCATGAAGGTAAATCAATTCGTACTGTCATTCATTTCTAAATGAAAGAAAAAAGGGCTGTGATTCAGCCCTTTTTTTCCACTTATAATTTTATATCTTAGATGGCATTACCACACATGTCTGTTGTGCCTTGAGGGTAGTTAAACTGTAGTGCATTACGGTCAGTAATCAGTTCATTTGACAATTCTTGTCCAAATAACTGATTAGAATATATTGATATACCACTTGAGACAGAAAAACGTATATTTTCAAGTGGAGCAGGTAAAGTAGATTGATACCCCTGATCAACACCATTTAAAATAAAGCCAACTCGCTTAGTGTTCTGATTAATATACATCCCTAATCTCTGGTATCCATTTGAACTATTTGTCATGTTTTGACCTTTATAATATGGATTGTCAGGGCCGCTATTATCACTAATTCGGTAAGCTACAGAATAGCTTAATCTAGCAGGATTTTCACCAAAATCTGGATCATACCCCCCCATATCAAACCAAAAGCTGGATCTAACGGTATAACCATTATTTGTTACCCCCCTAAATCCAATGCCAGAGGAGTAATAAGTAGAATTACCAAGTGATGAATTCCCAAGGGCTGATGTTGGAAGCTTAAGCTCCATTTCAAATGCAACAATACCTGTATGAGGTAATGTGAAATCTCCAGTGTCATTAGCCAAATTAAGACCAACTTTACTTAGAGCTACATAATTCAAATCGCTATATTCACTTTCTGACCTAGGCTCCACTTTAAAACCAAATTTTTGCTCATTTATGAATGGAAATACATCCCTAGGAAAATATTCAGGGTGTTCATTATTCCAAAGATCATAATCTTCTTGAGTCGCATCAAAATTATATTTACAGACTGGCGCAGAAGAATTAAGGGAGGTAGTTTGAACCAAGAGGGTTTGAGACGCTAATTTTTCATTCTTTGTAGCTGATGAAATGCTTTTAGATGCGACTTTTTGGTTAGATTCGCTACGCGGTACTGTATTTGTATTATCAGAAGATACTTGATACATTGCCCAACATAATGTCACTGCACTAACAGCAACTATACCTATTTTTTTCATAAACATTCCTATTAAGTTAAGTATAAAATTCTTAGAAAGTAGTGTTAAAGTAAAATTTATTATTAATATTTAAATATTTGAAATTATTAGGTTTAAAAACTATTGAATATGATTAATCATATTCAATAGTTACAGTAGCCATTGCACGAACCTTACCAGCAGTCACATTTGTTGCAGTTTGATAGTAGCGGGCAGTCATCGGTACGTTATATTGAATTGTCTGGTTAGAAGACAATGTACCTAATGCTAATTTGTCACCTTTTTTGATGACCTGATTTTTATTTTGATAATTCCAGAGTAACTGTACACCTACGCCGTTTGCTTTTTCAGATGTCGGAGCAGTATTGGCGAGTACCTGAGTATTTGTTCCGTCTTGAGTAAAATCATAAGTTAAACTAATGAGATTTTTCTCTTCGTAGCCAGTAGGGTTGATCCCCCCATTACAGAGAATATTCATATCAAAGGTTTGTTCGCCTTGAGTTGAGCCAACGCCTTTGAAACCAGCCTTTGTAACGGTCGGGAGCTGTACAACTTTATTGATGTTACCTTGAATTTCACATGAAGAAGAGGCAATGGTAATTGCATTAGCATCAACAGTACTTGTTAAAAACGGCTGATTTGGGAAACCACGGACGTAATAACTACTATATCTGCCCGGTACTAATGTGCCAGAACCAGTTTGTGGAGCAATTTTAATAATTTCTACAACAAAATAGCCAGATGCTAAATAACGAGTACCAGAAATGCCACCACGTTCATAAGGATAATAACCAGAAAAATTGGTACTATTCTCAGCTTCACGATATAGACGAATACCAATACCAGGAATATTGGTTGTATAAATACTATTCCCTAAAGAACTTAAAGGATAAGCTTGAGTTAATTGAGCAACTACAGTGTCTCTACTATCACAATACATCGCTTGTGTACCGCTACTAGAGATAGGAAAAGTTGCTTTCCTTAAAACTGCACCTACTGGATCACTAGGGCGCACAACAACACGGCCTACTGCCATACGAACGTCATTTGGTTGATAATTATATATACGGCATGCAGCATTAGCTTCACCATATACACCAAGGCCGGCCGTAAATAAAAAACCTGTTAATAATATTCTTTTCATTTGCAGACAGCCTCAGTCATTACCATGCTTTGTTGCTTATTTTGCAACTGATTACTGATGTTGTACTCAACCGAACAACGCTCATTGCTTTCGTCGCCCCATTTCACATAGAGACTATCTTGAGCAAGTGGGGTACGTAAGTAAATCATACTACCTTGCGCAACAATACCTACAGCTTCATCTTTTTGATTAAAGACTTGAGCGCCAAACGGTAAACTGTTGCCATCAGCAGTTTTACTATTAATGTAGACTGCATAACCTGTCTTAGTCGCAAAATCCACTTTTGCAATTGCGCCAGCAAAAGGTGCGATACGTTGACTTGTTTCTTCAAGCTCTACTTGGCTCGACATTTCTTGTGGGTCAAGCGTAATATCGTTTAGGCGATAAGGTGTAACATACGGGATAACCGCATAACCAGCCTTATTTACGCTTAAACCAACGGTATTATTCACTTTTGCTCCAGCTGCATCAGGTGCATGTACAAGTACCATCGTTTGGCCTTGCTCAGGTCCAAATAAAATACCAGCTGAATGTGCAACCACACTACCACTTAAGCTAACCATTGCTTGTTGGTAAGAGTCAGCAATACTATAAGAACCACCAACAGTTGCATAGTTCGTACGATAACGACCATTAGCATTAAACGTTGGGTTTGCATAGTCTTGATGCGAAACAGAGGCACCATAACTAAAGCGATCGCCAACCATTCCGCTTGCGCCAACAGTACGGCTGTCTTCAGAAGCAGTAACGTTGACGTTGACTGAATTCTTCTTAAAGTTAATTGGGAATGAAAGCGTCATTAGATATTCAGTATCATGCGTCGCATCATTTGAACCGTACTCAACCTTACGGTTAATGGCAGATAAACCATAAGTTAAACCATGGTAATTATTGCTATAACCAATTTGGTACTGTTTAGTACTTTCGCTACGGTTCCAATAGTCAACCCACGAACCCACTACATAGAAGTTACCCCAACCTTCAGGAAGGCCTTGGTTTAAAGTAATTTGGAATTCACTACGCTGGTGGCCCGCAGCCGCATAAGTGTTTACACCTTTTTCTTCTAAATCGCGAATAAGTAGAGCATCACGTAATTTATAGAAGTTTTCTGTCGAGTAACGATAGGCAGCAAGGGTTAAGTTTGTGTTAGTCGGAGAAATTAACTTACTATAACTTAAACGGAAACTTTGCCCAGATTGTGATGACTGTTTTTCAAAATCAGCTTCAGAGTGGGTCACATCTAACGCAACAGCACCAATTGGTGTAGCAAAAGCAGCACCTAACAATACAGCAGCATAATTTTCTGTAGCTTGTATGCCTGTATAACCTGTTAGGTAGTTGTTAATACCTTGTTGGTATTTACCCTGAACTACCCAAGGGTTAAGGTCAATATCTTGATCTCGGAACTGACCTACAGTTAAAGAATAACGGTTTACACCTGGACGCAACATTTGTACAACTGAAGCATATGGAACCGAAAATTTTTGTACTTGACCATTTGCTTCAATAATAGAAACTTCAATTTCCCCACCAAAACCAGTAGGGTAAAGGTCATTAATCTCAAAATTACCTGGTGCAACAGTTGTTTGATAGATAAGTTGGCCTTGTTGACGAACTTCAACTTTTGCATTGGTTTTTGCGTTACCACGAATACGCGGGGCGTAACCTAACATACTATTTGGTAGCATTCGGTCATCACTTGAGAAATCGATACCACGATAACCAATAGAGTCAAATACTTCGCCGTTGGTAAAACTATCACCAAGCGTTAAAACACCACGGTATTTAGGGAAGGCTCTTTGTAAGTATGTACTTGTTTCTTGATAATCTGATTTAGATTGATTTTCAGCAGGTGTATCTTGCCACTGCCACTGGCCATTATGACGTAATTGCCAACCAGCAATATTTAAACCAGCCGTAACGCCCATAAATGCGTTTGTTGTTTCACTTTGATCATTCGACTGATTAAATGTTTTATAAGCACTACCACTATAAGACAGAAAACCAGCATTGATACCACGATCCCATACGCTTGGGTCGACATAACCTTGCGCATTTTTCTGCAAAGCAACTTGCGGAATAGAAATGTCTACACGTAAACGAGAGGTATCAAACTCATAGAATGCATTTTCAACCCACTCTTCAATTTTATAACAACTATTATTTTCTTTTTGAAGGGTAGTGTGTTTAGTCAAAACGTCTTGTTTAACGCCGTATTCAATCAGGTTTGTTCCTGTGAAACAGGTTACTGCATTTTTATTAGGGTCTAATGCTTTAAAGACCATACGACGTTTACCAAACCATTGACCATTTACATATACGTCAACGTTATATTCGCCTGGTAAAACAGGGTTTCCATATTTAAAACGAGAAATATCAACTTTCTGAGCATCCCCAATTAAAAAAGCAGAATCAAATTCAGCCTCTACTGGAGCACTCGTAGTTGTTTCTTCAGCATGCACGAATACAGGCATTGTCATTGTGACAACACCAGAAGCCAAGTAGTAACAAATATGGCGTTTTAATAATTTATAAGATTCTTGCCTTTTTTTTGGCATAGCTAAGTCCGCCTACACATATAGGTGCTTAAATTTATTAAAAAGATAAATCTGATTACTGAAGTTTTATCGGGTGCTCAACGCGACCACCGTAGTCATTGACGTTAATAAAACTCATATCTTGAAGGTTGCCATTCTTAAGCTGAACTGACGCTTCAGAGAAAGGCTTAATCATTAGCCCCTGAGGTAATAAATCAACCTTTTTATCACCTGCCTTTTGGTAAACAGAAGTCATTGTGATATGAAAAGGGGTAGGATTTTTTACCGTTAAATTTTGACCAGATTTAATCCATTGAAGCTTATCTGATGCTAAATTCGCATCTTCTTTAATCGATGAAGGACGATAGAAGAATTTAATGCGTGAACGAATTGCAAGTTGTAAGAAATTATCAGGTGTCGTATCTTCACTTTTTGAAGTAGGTCTTGGTGGAATATCTAAAATATTCAACCACAGAACTGTTTCTTGCTTCTGATTTAACTGAGAAGCATTTGGTAAAGCTGTAATACGAAGAGTCTGACTTTTCGTTGCTTCAACACGAGAAATAGGAGGAGCAATCATAAAAGGAACTTTTGATTGGTCCGGTGTACTTTTTGGGTCACCTTCGTCAATCCAAGCTTGGACAAGTGCTGGTTTTGAACCGTTATTGCTAACTTGTAGCGTAACTTCTCTAGCATCTGACGGGTAAATTACACGAGTGCCATGAATTACAATTTCTGCTTGAGTAGCAGGTGCACTAACTGCTGAAGCAAATGCTAAACCTAACAAAAAATTATAACTGTTCAATTTCATTTTCGAGTTCTCAACCAAGAAAGATTCAGGAAAGCGTTACACAAAACAGGGTTTCCATGCGGACATAGAAACCCCGCTATCAATTAATTATTGATAGATAATTGTGTATTGAACAGAAGTAGTTACTTTACCAGCAGTAGAAGCGCCAGTTGCATAGTATTCAGCGTAGTAGTTAAGGTCAGCACCTGCGCCATCAGCTACGTCAACCCATTGAGAGTTAGCTTGAGCACCGTTTGCACCCGCAGCAAGTACTGGGATGAAGTTGTTGTTGCTACCTAAAAGTTGAACGTTAACGTTTTTAGCACCAGTAGCGTCTTGGTTAAGTAAACGACCAGTATTAAAGTCAACAGTTGCACCTGGTTCGAAGTAAGTAGCTACTTTACCTTGTGAACAGTTAGCTAAGTTGATTTGGAAAGGAGTACGACCAGCAACATCCCCAGCAACAGCTAAAGTTTGTTTAGAAACAGTTGGAAGAGTAACTGTGAAGTCTTTACCAGCAGGGGTAACGATGTCACAAGTTTTGTCTGTAACTAAACCATTAATTGTAATTGTACCATCAGCAGCTTGAGCATTAGCAATCCCTACAACCGAAAGAGCAGCGATCAAAGCAAGTTTTTTCATAGTGTTTTCTCAAAAGTCTGGATAAAAGTTTATTTCCTTACTTTTCCAGTGTTTGACATCTTGAAAAGTAATGCGGCGATCTTAACACTTCTTAAACAAAATGCAAACTATATCACATTATTTTTTCATAATTTTAATTAAATCACGCTTTGTATTTGAAGTTCAGGCCGACCATCAATGGTCTATATCATTGTTTATGAAAGTTTTTTTATTTTATAAAAAAGAAAAGCTATAAAGAGAAGAAAATTACATAAGAACACGATGTAAATAAAAAAGAATTAAACAAATTATGTGAAAAATAAGCTTAAATTCATAGAATACAATTATATAGAATAAATTATGCATATGTATACAGAAAAAATATACAAATAGTCATTTTTTATAAAAAAAGAGTGACTCATCAATCAATTCATCAAAACATGAGATGGATTCGACAAATCACTCTTTCATCAAACTTACTGCAAAAATAAGTTTGGATATTAATGGTAATTAATAAGCACGACTTTGTGGTTAGAACTTATGCTCTCAATGCTTGTGTCCATTTTCTCAGTATGTTGAGCTAATTTAAAAAGACTATCTTTATTTAAATATTCACTATCAAGTTTAATATTTAAATTATTTACCTCAACACATTCTATCTCGCTATGTTCTCTTGAACACGTATCTTCAACAATATTTCCTCTTATCATTATTGTGTTACTTGCATAACAAAATAGTGGGGAAGAGGAAAGCACCATCAAAACAAGAAGTTTAAATATATTATTTTTCATTTTATATACCTATTTATAAAATAGTTTATATATATGTGATACCTTATTTTTAATTTAAAAACAATCATTAAACTTTAAATAATAAAAAATCATTAATTTATACGTGATATAAATCACATTAAATACTTTAAATAATGTAATAGTTATAATTTCTAAAAATTTATTAATAATAAAACCACCAAAACAATATTAAGTTATTGTTATTTATAAAAATTTATAAAATAATGATTAATAAAAAAACAGACTCCAAATTAAAACAGCATGATATACATTAAAATATTTAATAAAAATATAATTCATTTTTTAATTTATAATTTATATTTCAAAATTATTACTGAGAAATAAAATATAGATTTCAATAAAAATGTGACTAAATATACATTATTCAACCAATCTGTAATTAAATTTGCTTTATATTGCGGATTGGAGCATATCAGAGTTAATAAATTAGAATTTAGCATAGACTTTAAAGATTTTAGGAAAATGGTCTATCGAAATATAGTTTTAATTTCTAGGAGCGCTAGGTAGAGAGAAAGCTCAATAAAAATCAAACAAGCGATTATTAGCCAAACCTAATCATAATTTCTATTTAATTAGATTTTATAAATCCTATTTATTATCTATCAATAGCAACGTCAGAAGATGCTAGTGCTGAATTTAATTAGAATAAAAATTCATTCCACATAGCTAAAAGTACCGCAATAGCTAGAAAGAAATAAGCACTACAAACAAATGAAAGATAGCTACCAAGCTATGGGGCAATATTGAATTATACAACTGTTCGTATAATGTATATTATGTTAAATGGAGTAAAAGATTTGGAAACCTGCCATATATAAAGCTCTGCCTCTCTGTGGTGTTGCTATAGCAAGCTTTGACCTTTACTGTAATTCACCACAGTTTGATTAGACTTATGTTCAGTCTTAAGTGTGCATCAGATCTTTATTTTTTGCTTCATAAGAAGTTTAAGCAATTCTCTATGGCTTGTGCTGTTAAATCTTGAATATCTGATTTGATGTTCTCTGCTAATAAATTTGCATCAAACTCACTAGTATCAGGATTAATTGCTGTCTTACTATCGTTGTTAAGCTAGCGTTGCACCCAGAATTGCATGACTTGCTAATTGTGCTGCCTTGTTCTTGTCTTCTCCATGTCCAAACTTCTCGCCAATTACATTGGCTGCAACCTGAATATCAGTTTGTCCACCAAGTGCGCTAGTAATTGCCGTAGTTACTGCATTTAAAGCGCGGCTCTGATCTCCTTGCTTGGTCACCGCTTTTTTATTGGTATTTAAAGATTCATTCTTTAAAACTATATAAGAGTGGATTTGAGTTTTTCCAAGCTGAAAATGGATTGTGGTTAGTTAAACATGTAGCATATAGAATCTATTGTTTTTCAATAGAATGGAAATTATGCTTATACTCAAATGTGTAAGCACTTTTAAAAAATAATCAAACCTATAAAAATCATGCACTTGGGTTGATTTATAGCATCTTTCTAAGATATCTTAACTTTCATAGATAACCTCATCTCTCAACTTTCAAATCAGGATAAATAACGAGAAAATTGCTCCTTTACTATTATAGAATCTGATGGTAAAGAAACCTCTTCAGGATAACTTTTAACTCCCTTAATTAAAAAAAATCCTAACTCTAATAAATACTCCTTCCAATTTTTCTCAAAATAGCAGAACTCTACATATTCAAACCAATTTTCTATTATCATGACTAAATCATATTTAAAGTTTATATAATTATTTAAAGTATTACTTTTACCAATTATAAAACCTTTAAAATCATAAAAGTTGATTTTATCATGAATATATTTTGAGACTAATTCTTCTAATTCATTCAATATACTGTTACACATTTTAACTACTCTTTTTCTGTCATAATAGTAATTACAAGCTTCCTATCTGGACTTAAAATCACATTTAAATCACCAGATTTATATGACCAGTTTCCATTTTTCTGCTTGATTGGCGATGCATTCTTAATAATATCTTCAATATAATTAGGTGAAAAAGCTTGTGATAAAGGTTCTTTTACGACAAAAAATGCAAACTCTCAAGTCTAAGAGTTTGCATAAGTAAACGGCCGAATTGTGAGTCAATAATATTTATCTAGGAGACACTAGTAAAACATTCAAACCAATAAAGTTTACAACTTAGTCAAAGCTTGTAAAGTAGATACTACTGTTCCTTTTGGCAAAATAATTTCAGAATAGCTTTTTTCATAATCAAAAGTATAAAACAATCTTTCGCTTTCCTTGTTAAAACCTAAAACCATACCAAAGCCAAATTGGAATAATTCGCCAGTATCTAACCATATTAAATCCTAACTATCAAAAGAACAAAAATCTATTCTCTCAATTGGTATATCACCTATATCACTATTAAGTGCTTTAATCTCTTCAATATTACTACTTAAAATATTAAAAAGAGAATTTAATGTAATATTTATCCCTTTTGCTGGATAACATGTATCATTAATCCAAAAATTAAACACTCCAAGATTTAAATCATTTTTTAATGGATAAACAACATCCCACTGTATAAAAAAATCATCACTATATTTAACTATCATTTCGATGCTTTCGATGTGTAACTTATTCTTCGCGGTTCTCTAACTTACTATTCAGTAAAGATTAGAGAACCCGCACATTCCATCTAATTAAAATTTGATGCTACTTTTGAAATTTTTTTACCTTGTAGGCTTATACATCTAAATGAATAAGCCTTTATAAAAATCTTAAAACAATAAATATCATTAAATCATGCAAATTCTTGCTTACGATCAAGCCACCTCAATTTAGAAAATAATGCTAAAGAATCTGGGTCACGTTCTAACAATTTATCTAACAAACCATCTTCAGCTAAAGCCCAATGAAGCATCATAAAATGACTACGACCATCATTACCGAAATAAACCATATCATAAGTTAGTTTAGGATCTTTTATTTTTATATCTCTTTGCCTAAATGCTATCAAAGCATTATCTTTTTCCCCAGAGATTCCATAAAAATATACATCACCATTACTATGATATATACCATATATATATATATCATCATCCCAATCATCATTTACACCAATCATTTCAGATACTCCCTATTGTTCATGGAATGGTTTAGTAACTATCTTCATATCATAAACTTTTTTAGTTACATCATTATACTGATAATGTACTTCAACAGTTTTCCCTTCTTTGGTTTTAACTGTTCTACTCATTTTTACAAATCCAGCATCTTGTGGAAACCTTTGATCTTTATTAAGACTTCTTAATTCAACCCCAGATTTTGGATTTTCTACAACATCATTCCACACAATTTGTTCCTGTACATTTCTAGGTTGATTCACTTGTCCTTTAGCAATATTTTTAGGATTTGTTGCAGTCGAAATTTTCTCAGCATTTTTAAGACCTTCATCCCGCACCTTAGTCCTCGAAATAAGATCGTCATCTCTGTAAAAATTATTACTAATTTTTTCAGCAATACTTTTACCATATTGCTTTTCAATCCCAATCAATGCATCATCAGTTAATCGTGTAACTCCCGAAACAGTTCTGGTCAATCCTAATCCTAACATTGAGGCTTTAGCTAACTGCCTTTCATTTGGTGTAATTTCCTCACCTGTCAAAGGATCATATTTTGCACCTGCCACTGCGGCAAGTTGACGAAGTGTCATATTATTGATGACATTTAAAGCCTTATCACCCAAGCTCTTTTCAGGTATTGGAATCATACAGCTTTGCCCCTTTGGACAACTTAAGTGAGCTTGCGCTTCTTTTTCCTTTTTATTATCAGCTAATTTCTTTTCGACTCCCTTAGTAATGATCGAAAATTCATTATTCTCAACCGCATTCTGCCCAATCACACCCGCCAACTGTGCATTCGATGCTGAATCTCCAACTGTACCACCAACAACTGCGCCAATCGCTGCCGTTAAATCTCGAATACCTGATTTAACATTTTCCGGTAATAAGTTTGCATCAAACTTCCCTGTTTCAGGGTTAATAGCGGTTTTGCCATCGTTGTATTGATTCGCAAAGTAATCTGCCGCTGCCTCACTCGCAACTGCGACACTACCGCCAGCAGCTGGATTGCCTCCATTTAAGTAAGCTAGTGTTGCACCCAATATTGCATGACTTGCTAATTGTGCAGCTTTATTCTTGTCCTCACCATGACCAAACTTCTCGCCAATCTGCTGTGCTGCATACGGTGCAAGTGCATTGGCTGCAACCTGAATATCAGTTTGCCCACCAAGTGCGCCTGTAATCACTGTTGTAACAGCATTCAAGGCACGTCCTTTATTACCTCCCATACCCCATTGTTGGGTTACTGCTTTTTCATTTGCGAGCGCAGCATCATAAACACCGTATTGCGCTAAATATGCATCCTTATCGGACGCAGACATCTCTTTGAGTTTAATTTGTTCTTCTGGACTTAATTGACTGGCAATCTGCTTTCCAATCGTTTCTTTTTCTGCTGCTGCATTCTTGATCTGGTCTTGGGCATAGGTACGTGATGCCGCTGCAATTGTTGACGTCGCATCTGCTACTGTCTTTTGCTTATCTAAAATAGTTTGTAAGTTCGGCAAAGTCTCAACCGCTCTGTTGGCTGTTGCTGCATCGCTATGAATACCCAATTGCTCAACCGTAGTCGACTTTCCACCTACCGTAATATTACCTGCACTTAAAGTCGCATAAGTGGTACTGCTGTCTTTGTCAGAATCATGCTGTGGCAGGCTTGGGCTAAAGCTGGTTGCATTACGCCAGTTGTCATTATTGGTTGGTGTTGATGCTTTGCTATCTCCAGTTGATTTACCTTTACCTAAACTTGTACCTCCAGATAAGCTGACTGTAGTCGCATCGTACTGGCTTTGGTTTTCGATATTGCTAAAAGTTAAACGGTTCGTGGTCAGATCATTCTTATCTTTAGTTGCAGTTGAAACAATTGCACCACCTTTTAAATCAACACTATCTGCTTTTACATGATAACCACCGTCTCCAGCAAATAAACCAGACTGTTGGTTAACACTATTCGAATCACCCGAAGCCTTGCTACTATTAAAATTACCAGATGCCTGCCAAGCTGTACCAAACGAAGCTTGCAAGCGACCACCCGCTCCAGTTTGTTTGGTATTTTGCTCAACAGTGTCTTGTAAACTTTCAACTTTAAGCTGACCACCTACATTTGCATCAATCCGATCTGCTTTTGCCTGTGCTCCACGTAGTGTGGTGTCACCTTTACTCGTTAAGCTGATATTTTTTGCATCTAAAGTTGTTTGGCTATGTGTATTACTGTCTAAATGATTACTACCTTTACCAAAACCAGCCTCACCATAAATGTAAGCACCTGTTTGCGCACCAACAGAAACACCAACACCAACACTTAAGCCCGCATTACTGTTTTTACCATCAGCTTTATTTTGGCTTTGACCTGACTCCAGAATAATATTTTTTGAAGAATCTAGATTGATTTTGTCTTCTGCCTTCACCTGCGTATTTTGAAGGTGAATATCGCCATGAGTACTGGTTAAGTTGACATTGCCACCAGCTTTTAAGTTGTTTTGTTGCGAAGTGGCATAGCTGCTATTTTGCTGATTTTTATTGGTACTAAAGCCAATACCAGATTCAGCTTTAAATAGTGCGCCACCTTTTATATCACTATAGGTTTGGTAACCCTGAGCACCTGCTGCAACAGCTTGTAATGCTTGGGTACGGTCATCTGCTTTACTGTTTTTCGCTTTATCTGCTGCATTCAACAAATCAATGAGTGGTGAACTCACACGACTGAATTGTCCAATTTTTAGGTCTTTGCTATTTTCAGATGAGCTACCTGTGTCATGGCCTTCTAAAACCTGAATGTCTTGCGCATTAATATTTAAATCTTTCGCAGCAACAACGTCAGCAACTTGTTGGGTATATTGACGGCCTGCCTGAATATTGACATTGCCTTCTAAACTGCCCACTTGACTGCGTTGCTGTTCAACACCTTTACTATTGCTTTGGCTCTGACCATTCATATAGCCATAGAACTGCTCCGTATCCGAAATCTGCGCACTACCAATACCTTTGTTTGAACTCTGCTCACTTTGGCTTTGGCTGTTCTGGCTCGATTTGATATTGATATCACGAGCAGCATTAAGGTTCACATAACCTTTTGAGGCAACTGAACTACCGATAATATTAATATCGCCTTGCCCAGTTTGTAGGGTTGTTTTTCCACCCACCGAAAGCTGGGTTCCTGTCGTTTGAGTACTACGACCATCACCTTGGTTTTTGTTTTTGAATGTTCCAGCAGGTGCAGCCCAATCACGGTTATCAATACTAAAACCACTTTGTTTACGGTCAGCAGTTTGCTCTGAATGACTCTCGGCAATACCCAGATTAATATTTTCCTTGGCATGCAATAATGCATTGCCTTCGGCAGAAAGCTCGGCACCTTGGCTATTAATACTTCCTTCTGTTGCAATAATATTTAAATTGCCTTTAGCGGTAGCTTGAGTGACTACAGCTTGAGTGCTGGATGTATTACTGACCTGATTTGTTTTATTGCTACCAGCTTGGATAGTAACTGGTGTCATTGCAGCCATAGAAGCCTTACGAACTGCTTCACCTTGGGCCATTACCTGACCAACGGCGCTATCAGAGAATTGACCATTGTTCATACTGTTTTTGTAAGCAGAGGCAGCGGCCATCGCTGGAGAGTAGGTCACACCAACCGAAATACCAGACTGTTTACTATGAACTTCTGAATGTTGCTCATCGGTTGCATATGCTGAATTTAAATTAACATTTGCACCTTTTAGATTGAGGTCTTTTCCTGCATCTAAAATAGCTGCTTCAGTGGTCAAATCTTTACCAGCAATAATGGTCGTATCACCTTTTTGGCTACGAACTACACTTTGAGTTAAGGTTGTAGATTTTCCATCCTCTTTTGTATTTAAGCTCGATTTTCCATAACCTACACTTGCCACGCCATCAGAAAGGCTCGCTTTAAATCCTGATTTTTTGACAGTCTGCTCTTGTTGGTTGGAATATTGATTTTGTGCAGCAGTAATGTTCACATTTTCTTTGGCCTGAATTTGAGTCAATTCATTCGACACGACTTGGCTACCACGAATATTAACATTCTTGGCATCTAGAATGACTTTATTACCTTCGACCGTACTCGCAATTGACTCATCACGCTGATCATGGATAAAGCCACTTGTTGTTTTACTACTTAATGTACCTTTATGTTTGTTGTACCACTGACTATCCAGTTCGCTTGTCTTACGACCTTCTACTATATCCAACTGATTAACTGCAGAAAGTTGAGTTGTACCTTGTTCGCTATTTAAACCCGAACCTTGTACTTTTATATTTTGTCCATTTAACAGTAATGAGCCATTGCTATTAACCTGACTACCGACATCTTGAGTTTTCTGACTGGTAGAATGATTCTGCGCATCACGGTAAGTGCTAAGTTTATAACCTGTTTGTACGGTACCAATGTCAACATTACCTACCGTATTGATCACCGCTGCGCCATTGTTGTTATTGAGTTCCGCAGCTTTAAGAACCGTATTTCCAGCAACATCAACAACCAGCGTTGCCTTATTCGGCTGAATCTTATTACCACTACCTACATAAAGCCCAGCAACACGATCCACTCCTGTTGTGCTTGAACCTAAACCGCCAATCTGACTTTCCGAGGTTTTTGTCGTCGTCTCAATTTTAAGATTACCACCGACTTTAACAGCCATTGCATCTTGGGCACTGATTTGACCACCAATATTATTAAGGTCTTTTTTCGTAGTGATATCAACGGTATTGCCCTGAATACGGCCCATCAGGTTATTAATATTATTTGCAGTAATCTGAACAGCTTCTCGTCCAGCAATGGTTGAACCATTCAGTAAGTCGCCGTTTAACTTAAAGTTAACACTATTACCCGTAAGTAAAGAACCGTCTCCTTTTAAGTCTCCTACACGAGCTTTTACATACACTTGCGGAACAAGCGCTTTGGTTTTCGTTCCATCTTGTAGAGTCACGTCTTTTTCAACTAACCAGACAATATCACTGGTCAATTGCGCAATTTGTGCAGCACTTAAAGCAATACCCGGACGTAAGCCATATTGTTTGGCAAAAGTCACCCCGTTATTCATTAAGGCTTTATATTGTTCCTCATCAGATGCATAACCTTCCAAGAAACGATAACCAGTTAAGTTAGCTATCTGGTCTTGGACCATGCGCTGCTCATAAAAACCATCTCCTAAACGTTTTTGTTGTAGTGCAGGGTCAAGGCCTAAAGCACTGAGCATGTAGTTTGAAGACAACCATTGGTTGTAATTGGTAAAGTTCGGGTCGGTCTCAATGAGATAACCTGCTTTACTATCTGCTCCTGTTCTATACAAGGCATTGTTGGCAACTTTAATATTGTTATTATTAATGGTTCGAATTTCGAGTTGCTCCCCAGTACCAGCTTGATCTGGTGCAGTGGCCTGACCCGAAGTCGAGGCACCTGAAACTTGAGAAGCTTTTTGACCTTGTAATTGGTCCAAAACAGAGATTTGAGTGGTATTGTCTTTTTGTTGAAGGTTAGACGAGTTTCCATTTAACCCTGAAGTTTGCACATCTGTTTTTACAGAAGTCTGACCTGCTGCTTGTAAATTTTTATTTTGTGCAACACCTGCTTGCTCAACAAAAGTTGTATTAGATGTAGCTGTTAAATCATTAACATGAGTTGTTTTGGTCTGTGCATTCGTGATTGGGTCGCTATTACTCTTAGAAACAGCTGCAATATCTTGATTAGTTTGGTTCAACTCATAATGATCGGCGACTTGACCTATCGACACATTAGTTGTTGTTTCACTTGAAACTTCAAATGGTTCAGTCCATTGCCCTTCATATTTCCAGAAAATTTCTTTGGTGCCCGTGTCGACAACTCTTTTTATACCTTCAAAACTCTTTGATGTAATTGATCCACCATCATTTTTAAGTTCCCCCCCAGCCAGAATCTGGCTACTATCATTCACCACTTTAGCATTGGTTAAATCCAGATCACCTCCAGCTTTAATTTGGCTTGGAGCGGATTCAATGGCTTTGGTTTCATAAGTAATTTCACTATAGTGATATTTGGTCCAGTCTTCATACCAGTTACCGTCATAGTAAGTTCCATCGAAGTTACACCAAGCATTACAGAATTTTTCTAATCCATCTTGACGACTAGTTTCGACTAACCCAGTCACAAGATGCTTATTCATATTGTTAATCTGTGCAGCAGATAAGCGCATGTTACCTAAAGATTCAATGGTCGCGCTCTCATTGTTAACCACACTGGCTTGACCAGTCGCTTTACTGTTCTCATCTAAAGCACCACCTAAATATAAATTTGCAGCACTGAATATAAGTGCCTGGCTCGCATAATCTTGTGTATTTGCCAGATTATTTAACACTCCCACACCAAGGTTCATATCACCTCGTGAAGCGATAACAGGAGCCTTACCTTGAACATCTGGCAAGTTATTTAAAGTGTTAGCGCTAATCGCAAGATCTGTACCATAGATACGACCTGTACCTTGGTTATTTACAGTATTTGCTTTTAGTGTGGTGTAATCACCATTGATCAGCCCAGTGTTATTAATCTGGTCTTGAGCTTCAATCTGGGTATCGTGACTTTCAATCTGAGCATTGCTATTGTTGGTTATATTGGCTGCATTTAGTTTTAAAATATTGCCTGCATTGATTTTGCCATCATTGGTAATATCCGCAGCAGTACTTAAACTAAGATTGTTATTTGCCTGTAATTGACCTTCTTGAGTCTGCTTAAAGCTTTCTTTTAGAGTAATATTCGCATCGCCCAAACTTGCAATCTGACCATCACCTGTAAGCGATTGAGCTGTAATATTTAAATTTTCGCCTGATAGCAACTTGCCTTTTTGGTTATTAATAACAAGCTGATTGCCTTGTAAATTAAGCTGTTTAACGGCGCTGATTTCACCAGATTGGTTACTCAACTGCCCGCTAATATTAAGTACAGCATTTTGGTTACTACGGATTGCACCAGACTTGTTATTCAAGGTTTGGGCGCTCAAGTTTAGATTACCAGCATCAATACCTTGAACAGACGTACTATCAGTAAAGGTATTTTGGTTATCTAACTGCTGAGTGACAAGATCTAGCTGCCCTGTGGCCATGATATGGCTATCTGGGTCTGTTGCAACTAATTTACCTTGGTTATTGATCTGCTCAATGGTCAGCTGCATATCCCCCATCGACAAAATCTGTCCAGACTGGTTATTTAGCAGTTGTTTTTGACCTGTCCCTTGTAATTTCAGGTTTTGGGTTGCAAGCAAGGTTCCTTTGTTGTTAATAACCTGATTCGCGCTTAAATCTAAATTTTGCCCACTTGCAATGTAACCTTGCGTATTGTCGAGAGCACTAAGATTTTTTAAAGTGAGATTACCTTGGCTAAGTAATCCACCTTGTGTACCACTATTGGTATTCACCAGATTCTGCCCGTTGGTATCAAGCACAAGTGACGTTTTCGCCTGCACAAGGCCCTGATCATTATTAAATGGACCAGATAAAATTGAAATCTGATCTGAGCTGATCGTACCTTGTTGGTTCGTGAATGCCTGTTTCTGGCTATCTATATTTATTGCCGTTAATGATGTAATTTTGCCTAATTTGTTATTTACACCACCCGCTTTAAGATCAATTACGCCAGACGACTGCAATGATCCAGATTGATTATTTAAAAGTGAAGAACCTACATTAATATTTAATGCACCATTCACACTTCCAATTTTACCGTTGGCGTTATTTAAACCATTACCGTTAAGCGTAAGATCCTGTCCCGCTGCTAAAACACCTGTTTCATTATTCAAAAGACCTGTGCTTTGTAAGGTTGCACTACCTTGTGCATTAATCTGTCCTGATAATGAGTTATCAATTGAGGCAGCTATCACGGACATATCTTGTCCAGATTGAATAATACCGGCTTGGTTTTGTAACGCTTGCGTACCCGCTTGAACAGTTAAATTACCTTGGGTTGCCAGCTTCCCTTGATTGTTAATCAAACCTTGACTATGGATATTGAGGTTTTGATCAGCAACAATTGAACCTTGGGTATTATTAATATTTTTTTGGCTAGTTAAATCAATTTTACCCTGAGCGCTGAAGTGTCCAGCTGTATTATCTACAGATAAGGCTTTTGCTGTTAAATCAGTTTTTGCCTGTAATACGCCAGACTGATTGGTGAGAGCTTGATCTCCAACATCAATAACTAATCCGCCTTGGATACTGCCAATCTGTCCCTGATTATTATTTAAACCTTTACTGCTCAAAGTTACATTTTGGTTTGCAACCAAAGTACCTGCTTGGTTATTGATGAGTCCTGTACTGATGATATTTAGTGCATCTTGCGCACTGATTTGCCCTTGCTGGCTATTATCTAAAGTATTCACTTTCAGATTCAAACCAGCACCACTCAGTAATTGGCCTGCTTGACTATTATCTAATGCTCCATTAATTACCAGATCTAAAGCTGAACCACTACCTGACTGAATCGTTCCAGCCTGATTAGTTAAATTCTGACTTGTAATTGTGGTATGAGCATTCGATGCAATTTTCCCTGCTTTATTGCTGATGTCACCCGTGCTTGTAATTGTATTATCGGTAAGCGCAAGAATAGTGCCCGAATCATTATTCAAGCCACCACTCGTGATTTTCAGACTCGTTCCTGCTTGAAGTGAACCCGAAGTATTTAATAATTTTTCTTTTTGAGCATCAATGGTTAATGAACCCTGAACACTACCAATTTGCCCCGACGTATTATCCAAGCCCTGACTTTGAATAGAAACGTTCTGATTCGCGGCCATCACCCCAGTTTGGTTATTAATTCCTTGTTGCGATAAAACAGTTAAGGTATCTGTAGCATTAATTTGGCCTTTATTACTGTTATTTATTGAGCCTGCTGTAATTTCTGTAGTGTTGCCCGTCAATTTGCCTGACTGACTGTTATCTAATGCACCTTTGATATTTAAAGTAAGATCAGCATTTGTCTCAATTGAACCACCTTGGTTATTCAGACTTTGTCCCGTAATTTCTATGGCATCGCCACTTTGAATTTGACCTTTAAGGTTGTTTAATTTCTGAACTTTTAATGCCAATTTTTTTTGAGCTGAGATAAGACCAGACTGATTATCTAAATTTTGAGCGCTTAAAGTCAGATCTTGAGCAGCAAGTATTTTACCTGCTTGATTATTCAAATCGCCTAAACCAACATCTAATGAGACATTGCCTTGAACGCTACCAATCTGTCCTGAATTATTGGTCAAACCTTGACTGTGTGTAGTCACATCTTGTTTAGCAATGATTTGTCCAGATGCATTATTAACATCTTTACGACTACTTAAACTAAGTGAACTTTGGCTGTTCATAAGACCAGATTGGTTATTAATCTGGTCAGCAGTTACAGTTAAATCTTTTTCAGCTTGTAGAGTTCCAGAAGTATTATTAACTACACCAGATCCTGCATTAATCGCTACAATGCCTTGGCTACTACCAATTTGGCCACTGCTATTGTCTAGGCCATTAGAAGTAAGAGTGACATCTTGATTCGCCACAATTTTACCAGACTGGTTATTAATGATTCCCAAGCTGGTCAGAGTTAATGCATTTTGTGCAGAAATGAGTCCACTTAAACTATTATCAATAGAACCAGCTTGAATAACGCCATTCTGACCTGCGTAAATTTTGCCTGATTGACTATTATCGAGTAAGGCTGCCACATCAAGTTGTACATCATAATTAAGAGCAGAACTTAACTGACCACCCTGATTATTAAGCGTAGTTGTTTTTAGCTGTAAACCCGATTGGCTCTGAATAAAACCTAATTGGTTATTCAATTGATCTTTAATCGCTAAGGTAAGCGGTTTTAATGTACCGCGCTGAACCATTTGACCTTTTTGATGACTCAAACTATCCGCAGAGATATTGATCTGATTCACAGAAGTAGTTGCACCATCTAATACAACTTGTCCACCCTTCAATAATAGCTGTCCATTACTGAGAATCTGGCCTTGTGCTCCTTGCAATTGATCGGCAGTGATATTCAGTTGCTGACTCCCTGCATGGATAATCTTTCCAGCTTCATTATTCAGAGCAGACGTGTTCAGGTTAATTGAAGATGCATTACTACTAATTTCACCTGATTTATTATTTAAACCGTTTACAAAATCTAGGGTAAATTCATTGTTCCCAATATGCTGAATTTTACCTTGACTGTTATCAAGTTGTTTGGCGTTCAGCACTATATTTTGAGCACTTAATTGCCCTTGTTGATTATTAATCAGGTTCTGGCTAACTAGGTTGAGTTGATCTTTGGCAACTACGCTTCCAGCTTGTGTGGAAATGTTGCCAGTTACACTCCCTAGTTCAATATTTTGTGCCTGCAATTGCCCTTTTGCCGCATCAATATTGCTTTGTGCTTGTACTTTTAAATTACCGCCAGCTAAGGTTTGTCCATGTAAACCGACTTGATCTGAACTAATTGAAACATCACCAGCATTAGCTAATTTGCCTTCACGATCTAGGCCCGCTGCAATCAATCCACCTACACTATGTTCTAAAGTTGAACTGGTAATCTGGACATTTTTTCCAGCCGCCAAAGTACCAGCATTCTGAGTATTTTGTCCTGTAATCGTTAAATCTTGATCTGCATAAACACTACCAGTGTTTTTAAGTTGATCATGCTGTAACTTTATTGATTTAGCTTGAATCTGACCTTGAGTATTATCAAACTGCTGAGCAATACTGTTTAAATTTTGCTGAGCTGCGATAGATCCCTGATTGTTATTAACCGTCACATGTTTCTGATTAATTTGATCTGCAACAATTTGCCCTGATGTATTATTAAGTGATTGGCTATCTAAATTTAAATTGGTTTTAGCCTGAATGAGCCCCTCAGTATTATCAATCGCTTTATTCGCTTTAATATCTACAGCTTGGTTTTCTGAATACACAACACCTGACTGGTTCTTCAAATCACTTGCATTAACGTTGACAGTTGCTCCACTAGCAATTTGTCCATCAACATTATTCAACTCACCACTTACAGCTAAATCAAGCTGTCCAATTGACTGGATTTTTCCGCTTTTATTGTTGGCAGACTGAGTTTGAATATTAAGAGTACTATTAGAAGCAAGCTGGCCTTGCTGGTTAGTAAAACTTGAGGTTTGAATACTGGCACTTTTAACAGTAAGCTGACCTTGGTTATTATTAAAGCTATTTCCTTTAATATTGATAGCACCTAAATTAAGTTGGCCGCCTTGGTTATCTAAACCATTTTGGCTGTCTAAATCTACACCAC
This sequence comes from Acinetobacter sp. 1542444, assembly GCF_000581835.1. Taxonomy (NCBI): domain Bacteria; kingdom Pseudomonadati; phylum Pseudomonadota; class Gammaproteobacteria; order Moraxellales; family Moraxellaceae; genus Acinetobacter; species Acinetobacter sp. 1542444. The sequence goes on from NZ_JEYA01000001.1 coordinate 683,452, forward strand.
CATTAGCAACAATTGCACCTTGATCATTATTCAGCACATCTGACACATGGATAAAACCAGTATCGTAAGTTTTTGGAGTTGTATCTACTGGAGTTACAACACCTAAACTTCCACCATCTTTAGATGGATCTGTTGGGACCGTCGGAACACTTCCACCTGTAGATCCCCCCGTACCGCCACCAGTATTGCTCTTAGCAATTCCAATTTTACCGCCAAGATTTGTCATTGAGCCTGATTTTAAATCAAGCCCTTGTATGCCTGTTTGTTCGATAGAACCACTATTTTTTAGATTTTTAGAATTAATCGCTATTCGAGCAGCATTTAACGTACCACTATTGGTAACAATACTCTGGTTTTGGAGATGTAACTCATCTGCACTACTGATTAGACCAGAGTTATTTAAATTTTGGCTCTCAACTGAAATTTGTGAAGTTGCACTACTGATATTACCTGTATTCTGAATGTTTTGAGCTTTAAGTTGCACCTGATCTTTATTTGCAATCAAATTACCACTATTGACCAGATCACCATTTGTATTCAGGGTAAGGCTGCTTTGGGTACTGTTAATCGAGCCAGCATTACGAACACCTAATCCTTGCTCTGTTCCTACTAGAAAGATTTTACCACCATACATTCCACCAAGTTGACCCACATCTAAGGCAAAGTTCGGCTGAGGTGTAGATGTTGACCCTGTAGTTGCTTTAATTTGAGGAGTAACTTGGTCTTTGACTTGAATATCATTTTGTCCAAGTACCGTGCCCAGTTCATTGGCATACAAGCCAGCATTGACTTTTAAGGCACGCGCATAAATATCTGTATAAGGTGTTAAGCTTCCATTTAAGCCTTTACCTTCAATCGTAACTTGCCCTTCACGGACACGGAATGATTCAAGATAACCTTGATTCATTACCGCTTGGCCGGTGGTTAAAGTAAAACGGTCTGCATTAATCACACCACAGCCATCACAAATTAGACCTGAAGGGTTTGCGATCACGACTTGAGCCTGTTTTCCGGCAACTTCGATATAACCTTTAAGTTGACTTGGGTTACTGCTATTTACCTCATTCAAAATAACTTTGGCTTCACCTGTTGCAAGCCATGGGTTGCCTTGTACCCATCCACCAATCTGGGTTTGAGTGTTATTACGCGAGTTATTTAAAATCGCACCTTCTTGACCAACATCAAACTGCGTATAGGTATTACGCGAAACACCACCTGCACTTGGAGTCTGAATATTGACTTGAGTTGTTCCATTAGCACTATTTAAAATAGTTGGCTGCTGTGATGTCGGAGCACCTTTGTCTGCAATGATCTGCGTTCCAGCAACACTACTCATTGGTAAGCTGATCACCAATGCCCCTAAACAACCAATAACGGCAAAGTTAAGCGGATTTAGTTTTTTATAATGAATAGGTGAAACAGAAGACGTTATTGAACCTGTTTCCATTGTTCCCTGACTTTGTCCTGCTTGCTTAGTTTTACTTTTTACAATCTCGGCAACAGCAATAAACATACCGCGAGCATGGCTAAAGATAATACGATAACGGTTCTTATTCATTTTAAAATCTCACTAAATCTTTTTTTAATACAATTAATTGCGTTCTAGACCTTTGAACTTAAATTAATAGGTCCAGTTCACGCTAAATCCAGTCGTGTAATCATCCGTTTCAAAGTGATCTGGCTTTTTCAACGGTGCTCCGACAAAAGCGTCATAATTCAAATGCAGAGGGACAATTTGTCCACGCAATCCAACAACTGCACCTAATAAACTGGTACCCGGTAAAGGGTTTGGATAATGCGCGGTTTTTCCACCCACCTCTCCATAATCAATACCGGCATACCATGAATGTGGTTTATTCATGATTGAGCCACTCAGTTCATTGCGAACTAAAAAGCCATTATCTGCCAACAACGTTTGCTCACCGTCAAAACCTCTTACGGTATAACGGTTTCCAATCGAGAAGCGGTCTTGCGGTGTTAAAGGTTTATTACTGTGCTGGGTACGCCATTCTGCAAGATATTGCAGGTTCTGTTGCCCTACTTTAAAAGGAACTTGTAAACTGGCATTGGCCTGTAAAATCCCTACATGTGTATAAGCCTCACCAAAATCTTCTTCTGGTGCTCTCATTGCATTAAGCCAGCCTGTACCACGCTTATAAGTCACATTACCGCTTAAAGTGGCATTAGAAAAATATTCGGTATGATCGAGACTTGCTTTCCATCCCGCCGTTTTTCGGCGTTGTACTTCTACTTCAACATCATTGATATAGTTTTGTGATTCACGATACCAGCCACCAAAACCTACGACAGTTTTACGGTGTGCATCGCGATAAATAATTCGGGACAAATCTGCATTAATAAGTTCGCTTTTACCGCTATATTGATAGGTCTCACTGCTTCCGGCGACTGTTTGTAAATAGTTAGAACGGCTATAACTGGTTGAAAATAACCAATAATCAAATGGAATGGTATAACTTGCATAAAAACCATCTGTACCATGCTTACCAGAACCACTACCCCCTAAGTCATGATTATAACTAACATAAAACAAATCATTTAAAGTCAACACATGGTCAAGTGACAAGGTCGCTGTACCTTGGTATTTTCCAGTAGCATCAGAACCTGAATCATCAATTCCCACATGTAAGCGATAAGGTTTAGCCTGTTGCCATGCAAGAATCACATCACTATAGCCCGGTTCATTTTTTTGTTCTGCTGGCTGAATTTTAAAATCAGCCTCAACCGTAGGTACTCTTTTAAAGTTTTCTAAGCCTTGCTCCATATCACGAATATTTAAAAGCTCACCCGATTTCATCGGTAAAGAGTTCCATAAATGAGCACGTTTAGAAGTACCTTCAGCAAACTTAATCTGATCAACTCGGCCAGGAATAACACGAACTCGAACAGTGCCAGATGCGATATTTTGCTGAGGAAGCAAAACTCGTGTTGTGACATAACCATCTGCAATAATTTTGTTTTGAACAAGATCAAGTGCCTGATTGAGACCATTTACACCCAAGCAACGTCCAATAATATTATTCTTGCCAGTCGTAATCACATTAAAATCTGATATGAATTGATAAGCTAAATCACCTTCTAAAAGTATTTTTTTAATTTCAAAACAAGGAGTTTCACTATTAGAGCGTAAATATTGTAATTGTTGAGCTAAATTTTTATTTTGTTCTTGCCCCAGATTGACATTCACATTGGGCTGGATTTGTTTTTCTAGCGCTGTATCACGTTGTTGTTGACGAGTAGACTGATCAGCCTGAATTCGCTGTCGAATCGGGTCATCAGGATCTGCAGCGTAACTTAATCCTCCCATAATCGATAAACAGATAAATAAGACACTTTTATTAAATTTGTTATAGTTCACCATAAACTAGGCAATCCGTGATAAATATCAACTTAATTTTATTTTAACAAAACCTTAACAAAGTGGAAGCATTTTTTATACAGATTTGTCTGTATATGAAGCACTATTTGACGAACGGATTAATTTTTCTAAGATTACTCAACAAGAAATGTATCTCCATTCCCATTAAGTTAGAACTTGTTCAAGAAACCAAGTATTAGTATTTATAATAAATAGCTATTCCGTCATATTTTTCATTTTCTCTTGCACAATTTTCTACTTCATTAAGTAGTAATAAAGCCATCTTTTGACCTTTTCTCTTTAAATTCTTATTGAAATGTCATATCTAATCTAAGCAAGATTCATAAAATAATTTTTATAATTTAAATAATGGATAATTAAATATGGATCGTTTTAAAACTATTTTATTGATTACAAGCACATGTTTAACAACAACTCTTTATGCAAAACAACAAGTTGTCTGTGTGTATGACCCAATTGGTAAATCGGGAGATGCTTTCGCTTTAGCCAAAGATTATGCACTTGAAGCCAAGAATTGGGGAGCTGATCTATCTTTAAAAGCATATGTTGATGAACGCGTTGCAGCTGAAGATTTAAAAGTTGGAAAATGTGATGGCGCTATTATTAGCGGTTTACGTGGCCGCCAGTTTAATAAATACACAGGATCTTTAGATGCAGTTGGCGCATTAACAAATATCAAAACGGCGATTAATGCCTATAAGCTATTGTCCTCACCCATGGCCGCAAAAAACATGGTGGTCGGTCCTTACGAAATTGCAGGTTTAGGCACAATTGGTCCTGCCTATTTATTTGTAAATGATAGAAGTATAAATACTCTCGCGAAGGCTGCCGGTAAAAAAATTGGGGTATTCAAATATGATGAAGCCCAACCAAAGCTTGTGCAACATGTCGGTGGTCAGGCTGTATCGGTAGACGTTACCAATGCCGGTGCAAAATTTAATAACCATGAAATTGATATTGTGCCCGCTCCTATTGTGGCATTTAAACCTTTTGAACTACACAAAGGTTTAGGTGAGAAAGGAGCAATTGTTCGTTTTCCTTTAACTCAAATTTCGGCAAATTTTATTATTCGTAAAGATCAGTTTCCAGCAGGTTTTGGGCAAAAGTCTCGAACTTGGGTAGCCAGCCAACTCAATAGAACGTTTAGCATTATTGCTAAATATGAAAGTGATATTCCTTCAAAATATTGGATGGAAATTCCTAAAAATGAACAAGTAAATTATATGAAAATGATGCGCGAGGCACGTATACAGCTAACAAAAGCAGGTATTTACGACCCTAAAATGATGAATTTTTTGAAAAAAGTAAGATGTAAAGAAAACCCAAGTAATTTTGAATGTGCATTAAACGATGAATGAACACTCAAAACATCTGCTTATCTTTTTAAAGCATTTGTATAGAGCTAAAAGGTAGAACCTATAGTATAAAAGTTCTACCTTAACTCATTCATTTCTTCTCTAGCTTGTTGTGGCGTTTTACCCGACCACTCTTTATAAGCCCGTGTAAATGGGCTGTGCTCGGCATAACCTAACAGTAAGGCTATTTCTACAATTTGTAGTCTTGGATCTTTTAAATACGATTTTGCCAATTCGTAACGGACAGTATTTAATTCTTTTCGAAAATTTGTTCCTGCCTCGGTTAAACGGCGTTGCAAGGTTCTGCGTGAATAATTTAATCGCTCTGCAAGTTGTTCAATAGTTGGTTCGCCTTGATGAAGCAAGTAAGCAATCTGTTTACGGACTTGATCTGTAATTTCATCAATATGTGGCAGGCTTGCCAGTAACTTGTCGGCATGTTTTTCTAGTATGGCAACTAAGACGGTGTCGGAGTTTTTAAGCGGTAGACTTAAGACTTCCTTATCAAAACGCATAAGTGCCACGGGTTGGTCAAAAAGTACAGGACAGCCGAAATATTCTTCATAAGGCTTAACATTTTCAGGCTGTTCATGAATAAAATGTATTTCTTTTAGTTTTACTTTTCCTCTAATAAGACTACGGCAAAACTGAACTATAACGGTACGGCCAGTTTCATCCGATAAAGGGCCGACTTGCTCACCTTTTGTATCCCATGAAAGTTCTACATATTCAGTATGAATGTGAACAGTGGCAGGATAAACATCATAGACAAGCCGCTGATATCGTTCAAACCTATCTAAAACTGCCCCCAGATTTTCACAGGCAAGGAATACAGATCCTAAAACACCTAGATGCTGAGCTGTAATGGTTTGCCCCACATGCAAACCAATAAAAGGGTCATTTAAATAATCTTTAGCAATAATAAGAAGATTTTCCCAATGGTCGATATCTACGCCTTCTAAATGATTTGAATCTGCTTTAGGCCACGGTTCACCTAGCACCTTTTCTGGGTCATGACCTAGTTTTTCGAGATATTCAAATAATAACTGAACATAGATTTCAGAAATCCTTCTTCTATACAACGGCTTATTCAATCCATTCATTCCGTATAGTTCTAATTTGGCGCCAATTATCAATTAGTGTACTTAAAGCTTTTAAACAAAAGCAAATGACTAAACACACCTACTCAATCCAAATTTTGGCGCAAAGTGTCAAGCAATATGGCAGCTTTCATCAAGCCTAATCTCATTATTTTTCAGAAGATAGCGTTATTGCCAATATTGAGAAAAATACGATGGTTAAAAGTTTAAATAATGTGACCCAAGCTCCACTTGATGTTCAGTTTAATTCAAATGGCATGAAATGCAGTGCCTATTTATATCGTCCAGCGACCGAGGCCACTACACCAATTATTGTGATGGCGCACGGTCTGGGTGGTACTCGTAGAATGCGTTTAACCGCTTTTGCCGAACGTTTTGTGGCAGAGGGTTATGCTTGTTTAGTGTTTGATTATCGCTATTTTGGTGATAGCGAAGGACAACCTCGACAATTACTAGACATAAAAAGTCAGCTTGAAGACTGGAAAGCCGCTATTGCCTATGCACGTAGCCTAGAAAAAATTGACCCAAACCGCGTGATTATATGGGGGACTTCTTTCGGTGGAGGCCATGTATTGGCAACAGCGGCTAACGATAATCGGCTTGCTGCTGTTATATCACAATGCCCCTTCACTGATGGTTTCTCATCCAGCATGGCAATGAACCCAATAACAACCCTTAAGCTCACGGGACTCGCTTTAAAAGACAAGATCGGATCAATGCTCGGCACAAAGCCAGTCATGGTGCCTCTTGCAGCTCCAACAGGACATACAGCATTAATGAATGCACCTGACGCTTATTCAGGCTATCTCGCACTTATGCCTTCTGGATCAAATATTCCAAACTATGTCGCTGCACGTTTTGTACTCGACATCATACGCTATTACCCGGGCCGTAAGACATCACGTATTCAAGCGCCCGTGTTGTTTTGTATCTGTGATACCGACTCTGTTGCACCCTCAAAAACAACATTGCGTCATGCGAGCCATACACCCAATCATGAAATTAAGCACTACACCGATGGTCATTTTGAAATTTACGTTGGAGAAGCTTTTGAGCGTGTTGTCCGTGATCAGATCGACTTTCTTAAACGCATCGTTCCAGTCAAGTAACAGTAAATTTAAAATATTTGGAGAAAGACCATGAAATATGACCTTAACAAAAAAGTTGTTTTAATTACAGGAGCCGCTGGAGGAATTGGTGCAGCAACAGCCCGTGAATTTTATGCATTAGGTGCAAACTTGGTACTCACCGATATGCAACAGGAAGCTGTAGATAAACTTGCATCTGAATTTGAGGCATCTCGTGTTTTACCATTAGCGCTAGACGTTACTGATGCAGTAGCTACAAAAGATGTCGTCCAGAAAACAATAAAACACTTTGGACACCTAGATATAGCTTTTGCCAATGCAGGTATCTCATGGCGTGATGGTGCTTCGACAATTGCTAGCTGTGATGAAGCTGAGTTCGATAAAATTGTTGAAGTTGATTTACTGGGTGTCTGGCGCACAGTCCGTGCTGCATTACCTGAGGTAACCCGTAATAAAGGACAAATCCTCATAACCTCTTCTGTTTATTGCTTCGTCAATGGAATGGCAAACGCTCCATATGCCGCTTCAAAGGCGGCAGTAGAAATGCTCGGACGCTGTCTCCGTACAGAGATTGCATATACCGGCGCAACAGCTAGTGTTGTCTATCCAGGCTGGACAGCAACACCAATCGCCAAGGTTGCCTTTGGGGGTAATGCAACTGTAACGGAGATGATTGAAGCAGCATTTCCGGCATGGTTACGCAAACCTATTACTCCGGAATACATGGCGCAAGCAATTGTAAAAGGTGTGCAGCATCGCCAGCCACGCATTTTTGCTCCAGTGCGTTGGGTTCCGTTCTCGATATTACGCGGAATGTTTAGTGCAGGTAGTGATGCAATGGTAGTACGCCATAAGAAATTACAGGGTTTACTTCAACAACTTGAAAGTGAATCAAAACCTATTCAGAAATAATCCATTGCCTTAAAGCTCATTTATAAAAATGTCTGGAAATCTGATATGTCTAAGTACAAATTAAAAGATAAAGTTGTGGTCATCACAGGTTCAACAGGTGGACTAGGACTTGCGATTGCTCAAGCATTACAAGCCAAAGGCGCAAAACTAGCACTCCTAGATTTAGACCTTAACAAACTCGAAAGTCAGGCAAAAAAGCTAGGTGGGCAAAGCATTGCCGCAGGTTGGGTAGCTGATGTACGCTCTTTGGAAAGCCTAGAAACGGCTATGGTAAAAGCAGCTCAACACTTCGGTAAAATTGATGTGGTAATTGCAAATGCTGGCATAGCTACAACAGAAGCACTAAAACATATGGCCCCTGAAACCTTTGAGCGAACCATCGATATTAATCTTACAGGGGTATTTCGTACTTTCCGCGCAGCTATACCGTATGTAAAACAAACTCAGGGATACTTACTGGCTGTATCTTCAATGGCGGCTTTCGTCCACTCCCCGTTAAACACGCACTACACTTCGAGTAAAGCAGGCGTTTGGGCTTTATGCGATAGTCTTCGTCTGGAATTAAAACATTCAAATATAGATGTTGGTAGCCTTCATCCGACCTTCTTTAAGACCCCAATGATGGACAGTATTCAAAATGACGCAGCAGGTAAAGCTGTATGGAAAGGTAACTCGGGTATTTGGAAATATATATCTATTGATGAAGTTGTCTCAGGCGTAGTTGAGAGCATAGAACGGCGTAAAGATATGACCGTTGTACCTAAAATAAACACTCCGATTGCCAAAACACCAGCACTTTTTAGAAATGTGATTGAGTTTTTAGGTTTCAACCGTAAACAACTTAAACAGACCATGCTCTTGGCAAAGAAAAACCATAATTAACTTTAAGTATTTTCTAACACGGATGTTTTGAGATATCCGTGTTTATTTAATTAGTAGCAAAATTCTAATCATTGACTCAGACCATAATCTTATGTAGTGCTACTTTCTATTAAAATTTTCTTTTTCAGATGCAAAAAATGTTCACCAACAACTTCTAACAATTCAGCAACAGCAGTCATAGCTTCTTTTTTGAAGACATCATTCTTTCTTGTTAGGTCATTCTGAAGTCGCATAACTTCATTGTATGTTAAACACAATATCTATCTATTGTGATATATCTCTACAACAATAATTGCTCACCTGTAGATCCATTGAATGAAAGAACTCATAACTCTTTTGCTAAAATATGATGAAAAGTGTTGTGCTTTTAATACCTAATTTCTAATAGAGAAAGCGTTTTATGAATGTTTCGCCAATCATTGTACTTGATTTCGAGACCACAGGAGTCAGCCCTGAGGCTGGTGATCGTATTACAGAAGTCGCGGCTTTACGTATTGTAGAAGGTGAAATCACAGAACGTTTTGTTTCATTAATAAACTGTGGTGTAAATATTCCATACTACATCACAAAGTTGACTGGTATTACTCAAGATATGGTTAATCATGCTCCTTTAGTGGAAGAAGTCATTCCTTCTCTATTGGACTTTATTGGAACAGATCCTTTACTTGCTCACAATGCAGGATTTGACGAGAAATTCCTAAAAGCAGAAAGTATTCGACAGGAGTTAAGTCCATCACACAATGGACTCATTTGTTCTTTGAAACTTGCTCGCCGTATTTTACCTCATCAACCCAGTTATCGACTTGGGGCAATGGCAGACTTATTTAATATTAAGTTTAATGGCACAGCTCATCGCGCAGAAGCAGATGCTGAAGTTACGGCTCAATTATTCAACTATCTTTGTATGAATATTTGTCACACATATGGCTTCAATAGTATTGATCAAGAGTTATTGTTAGCCATTAATAAACTTACTATATCTAGAGTACCGAAATACCTAAAAAATATAGCTGCTCAATCCTTACTTCTTAAATAACAATCCATAGGCGATATTCCCTGCTAATTTACAAGTGTCCTCATGAAAAATTTAAGATCTCATTTTTCGACGTAAATCAAAAAACTAAAGCAACTGCCTATTTTTTCAAAAAAATTATTTAATTAATATTGTTACACCACATTCCTGTTAATCATTTTTTGTAGATCCTCAACTGTTAATGTTTTATCTCTTTTTCTATGAATAATTGCATGGCAGTTTGCACATAATGGGACTAGATCTGTCTCAGGATTTACTACTTTTTCACCTACTGAAAAAAGCGGCTCTATATGATGGATATGAATAAATCCTTTCGCATAATCACCATAAAATTCTTCAAAATTAAAGCCACATGCAGCACACGCATAACCATGAATTAAAATTGCTTGTTTTCTAAGCTTTTGATCTCTTTCATACTTAGTAGTGATTTGTAGAGTTGGTTTGCCTTCTACTCCAGATTCAAAACTTTGGCTATCCTCATTAGATAATAGTGTTTTTGTTTCTGAAACAGGCCCCAAATTCGCCAGGCTTATAATTGCATTGTAAGTATCATCATCAATCTCTCGTACACCATCTCTCCAATAATTCTTTTCCTTATTTTTAGGAATTTTTTCTAGATATTCATTATTTATTTGAAAATCAACTGGTTCAATAAAAGGCCTAAAATTAATAATTTCCGCTAAGAGTTCTTTGTCATTATTGATGGAAATAACATCTCCTACCTCAGCGATCCCCAAATAATGAGGAAACTTACTTAGTCGACGAGATTCAAAATTTTTATCTCTCATTCGTCCTTTGTAATAAATAACTTTTTCACCAGTTAAGAGTAAGTCCTTATATCTTTTAGGAAAATGATAAACCTCACCTGTTAAATCATCCCACTGTGAAATATCATTTTCTACAATAACTGTTGGCATCTTTATTCCTAACTAACTCAATTTAAAATATTAAAAAGATGTCAAAATGATCTACGATCTAAAAATACATTTTAAACTTATTTGGTTTATTAAGTTAATAAACTTTAATAATCATCTAAGAAAAATTTAACAATTAATCATATTGTTAGCTTTAAGTGCACATAAGTTAAGTAACAGGTTTAAAAAATATACACCATAGATAGTTTCCAAAAATATACACCATAGATAGTTTCCAAAAATAGAACTCAACCAAGCCTTTTATAATAGATAGCCGTACCGTCATAGCTCCCATTTGAACTTAATGCAAAACTTGGGATGACACCGACACGAACAAATCCAATTTTGCTATATAACTGCTCGGACACATCACCTTCACGCGTATCTAATACAAGTAAACGCAGACCATTTTGTTTTGAAAAACTTTCTAGCTCATTCAGTAGTAATGTTGCTATTCCTTGTTTTCTTGCTGCTGTCAGGACCATGAGTTTTTCAACTTCAGCTCTATGAACGCCGTTCTTTTTACTTACCAAGGATAATTGAACACTACCTACGATCTTTCCTTTTTGTATAGCAATCCATAGACGGCTACTACCTTGTTCTAATTTATGGTTGACCTCACGCCAATAATTTAAGACCTCGTTCTTATCTACAGGAGCTAAGAAACCTATAGAAGCTCCACTATTGATAGAATCCTCTAACAGTAGCGATAAGCCTTCTTCATAATCACCAACTTCTTTTATTTCTAAAATTTCAATATTTTTCATATTTTTTCTCAAAGTTATCTAAATAAAATTTCATTTAATATTATTTATAAAATAATTATCAGGTAGGTAACTATTGCAATATAGAAATTCTTTGTTAATAAAATGACATGATTATATAAACTAATTCCTTGGCTAAATCATCGCTACCTATTTAGTTTCAATATCGACTCACCATTATATTAGTTAGTACTATAGACCCAAAGTATTGTGCATTAGATTTTAGGTTTAGGCTTATTCGTTTTGAGACTAAATTGCTGAATAAGCCTTTAAGAATAGTTTTTATGAAAATGCTAAACACTACTAGTTTCAAACATCTTTTTTCAAATCTGATTCTTAACAGTGATGATCGTTACTTCAAGATTTTGTGATATATATATCAGTTTTAAAACCATCTTCACCCTCTACATACATATTGGTATTATTTCCATTTATCCATAATAATTGTTTCTGGATACTTTCTAAGAAAGGAAAATCTCCTTTCTCTTGAATTGCACGCCAATTAATATATTTGACCTGCCAATAGCCAACACCTTGATCCAAACGGATATCAACTTTCTTACCTGATTTTAATGAAAAAATAAAGTAACGAGAATGATCTATTTTTGATCGTGATATATTTAAATTAAGTTTCTGAGATAATTGATCTTCAAAATAATTTACAAAGAATATCTCAAAAACTTCACGTTGGCTGAAATCTGAATATAATTTTTCATCCTGTATTTGTTTATTTCTAAAACACGTTATTATAGATAATCGAGGGCGAATACATAATATTTTTTTGATTTCTTTCAACAAACCAATTATTAAAATGATATTTGCTGGGGACTGCAGATATCGATCTGAGTATTCTATTTCTATAACCTCATCATTTACTAAATCATGTAGCTTAGATATTGGTAAAACTTTAGCCCAAAATTTTTGAGAAAAATCATTTACTGATTCACCGTCAAAATCTTTGCCAACTTTAAGTCGTTGAAACTCATTTTCATAAGATTTAATAGCTTTAAAATCAAAACTAAATTTTTGTAATTGCAACTTTGGGGATATAGTTGATTTATAACTTGGGCTTTGACCCTCCAACCATAACTCATTAAAACAACTTACTTCTGCCGACTGATTGTATAAGGAGATTACTTTCTCCTTACTTAAAATCTGAGTATATAAATATTCAGAGGTAACATTGCTATTCACCGTAAATGAAATACCAATTTTTTCCAACGTCAACATTTCTTGCTGTATGTGTGGTGTCAATTTCACATTTGATGAAAGCAAAAATACTATTTCAATATTACTATTCAACAAGTTAAATAATTTTCTTCTGATTACAGGACATAAAATATCCCAATCTTCACTATTACCAGTGAGGTTAAATGTGATCTTTGTTGCACCATGATTTACATATTGCTCAATAATTGAAAATGGAGTACCTGCAATAAATTCTGTTTCCGGAATTGGGGAATCTAGATAATTTAAAAAATCATCTCCTAACCATTCCAAAGCCAAATTACGATCTAAATTTTCTATATCATGTCTTGTTTGAGTATCTAGTAGGCATTTACCACAGACTGAATTACAAGTGTGGTCTATACATTGCAGTTTTTCTATGAGTAATCTTAATACCTCAGTAATATAATTTGCAGCTGTTGTCGAAAAACCAGCACCACCACTTAGATCATCAAATATTTGTAAAACTAAAACTGCTTTATCATCAATCTTCTTAACTTTTACTGCATAACCTAATTCATCAGTAGCAATACCCAATTTAGTTGCTATAGCCTGACGTAAAGCTACAACTAATGTTGTTGCAATAATTCGACCATCTTCATTATTTAAAATATATTCATTACGGGTCGGGTGTTTTAAAATAATTTCCAACACATCGGTTTTTATTTGGCAGCCTAAATGAATATTAGATTGAACGACGCTTGAACCACCACAATCTGGTCGTTTAAATTTATCACCATCTTTTTGAGCTTTAAGTGCCTTATGTGGACGATCGGGAGTTAAAGTATTTGGAAACTTGGCTTCACCATCGTAACTCTCTTCCATAGAATCTGCTCGACCACATTGTAGACAAATAGCAAATCCTGTGCCATTCAAACCTGAACTATATTGAAATACATGCCCATTTGGATCTACATTTAAATATCCCAAATTTGCATGTGGCAATGACCACCTCAAAGCCGTTTCTGAAAGACCTACCCAAGGTTTCTGAACAGGGATATATTGTTGCGTCGTGACATCATTATTAGGTTTATCATAATAATCTACGCTAAAACCGTTAGGACGTAATACTTTTTTAACATCTTTTATAATTTCTCCACATTTAGCATTTGTACATATCAACTGTTCTTCATTCAGCAAAACACCTGATGTCAGCCCTGTTTGACCACAGTGATGGCACATCCAAGCATAATCAAATTTCTGGGATTTCTTATCGTGTTCATTATGAACATTTTGCCATGCAAGTGATATGCCTTTCGAAGTATAGACGCGACCATCAACGATGACTTCTGCACCCGGTGCATATTCACGAATCGCAATAGCAATATTGCGGCTTGGCAAGCCTTTAACACGAGATAAATTATCCTCTCGATCAAGATGACTTTCCAAATCTTTTGTTTTTTGGTTCTTTGAAAGCTTATCCCAACGATCTTTCTCTAGCTTATTTGTATTATCAAAGGTAATCACGTCTGTTGGGAAACCATAACTCGGTAAAAAGTTACGCATCGCCAACTCAGATAATAAATATGCTTGGGTTAAACGATATTTTTCGCATGTTAATCGATAGAGATAACTGCTGTTAGGATTCGTAGCCAGTTCTTGTTGATACTCTCTTTCAACAATCGCATATTCTTCTATCCACTCTGTCTTGAGTTCACGTATTTTTGTCAAGCAAGCATCTATGATTTCTACATTATCAATATCTTTTAATGCTGTACCTTTTTTCAAAAACTCTAATACATGTTTATAATCTTTTACTGCTTTTCCTACCAACCATTTTTCAAAGGTGTCACAAATTGAATCAGATTGACCATGTTGTTTAAGATAAAACCATTTTAAATCCAGTTTAGGTCGATCAATATCAGTATCCCCAATTTCTTTGATTAAAAAGATGGCTAGTAACTGTGCATTGATATGTCGTTGAATTAACCTTTGTGAATTAAAGCTCACATGGGGTGCCTGAATTGCAGTTGTATAAGCCCATAATGGTTGCTTAAAGACTTGCTGATCATGTGGATTATTTTTACAAATCGTGTAAGAAATAGCACGTGATTGGCTACCACGTCCTGCTCGCCCTGTACGTTGTAAATAATTGGCAGGATGTGGAGGAACATTGTTCATCACCACAGTTGATATCCCTCCAATATCAACACCCATTTCCATGGTCGTCGAACAATTTAAGACATTAACCTTACCTGCCTTAAAGTAAGTTTCATACTGCTTGAGTAAATTTGCCGACTGCTGCGCCGAGTGCTCCGCTGTACGGTAGAAGAATCCTCCCAATACTGCGCTATCCGACAAGTCTGTCCATAAATTTAGTGATCTTAGCTTGCTCACTGCTAAATCTTGATGAAGTGCAGTGAGATTTTCATAATCAAACTGCCACAGCTTTGGAAAAACCATTTCTTCTGTTTTATATTTATCAATATTATGCGGCAAACTGATTGGTAAATAAGGCGTGAACCCTTTGAATGTGGTATCCATCAAGCGATGCGTAATTGGGCATAAAAAGACTTTATCCACCAAACTAAAAGTTAATTTTTCCTTTCTAAGATGATATTTTGAATTCCCATCTTCAACTAGAAATTCAGCTTTTAATACTTGCCATGCTTTTTTTAGCCAATCATCAGCCATATTTCGATGTGCTTGCAAGCTTAAATCTAATTTTGCACCTAATACTAGAAGTTTGACTATGCGGTGATTTTTAGACACTGATGCTAGTGGCCATGCCAAAATACTATTATTTTTCGAACCATCATCTCTGTATTTAAATTGATTTACTAGTTCAAAACTCACAACATGCTTAGGACGTACACGCCCGCCTAACCATTGCTGCCAATCATCAGCAAGATCTATCACTGTATTCTCACGAATATAGTAATCTAGAACAACTTTAATAAAATCTTGCCAATCTTGATTACCTAAGCCAGAGTCTTTCCAATAGTTCGGCAGATCATTTAAGTTGTTTAAGCCCTGATAACCAATTTTTACCAATCCTAAAGTTTCTAAGCTGTTGGCATTCTTAGGTCGACGTGAAAACTCGCGTGTGAGTAACATCTGTGCCAGTTTAAGTGGTCCGGCATCAGCAAAAACTTCACCTGCGATATGACGATTTGCGAGTAAAATACCATTTTGAAAATCAAAATCTTTTGCGATACGTTTACATAGGTCCTCCCAAGGTATCTCAGGAAGTTCAAATTTTGTATCATTTGTATTTAACTTCTCTAATTCTGCTTTGCAAATATTGATTAAGGCCGTATTTCCTTCTTCTTCTGCTTTACTCAATAGCTGAGTGAATGTCACCACTGCAGGATTTAGGGTTTGTTGTTGACTTGTATTTTTTGTATGTTCTATTAATGCACCAACTACTGCCCCCCGTAAACGAGACCGCTCTGCTTCTTGTTGCATTTTGACAGATAAGCGTGCGGTGCCTTGACGACTATCCGTAAAGGTAATTAAGCGTTTACCCTTAGCTGGCATATCCCATGTTGTGCAGTCTTTCAGCTCTTTGAATTCACCTTCAATAAATTCTGGATCATTAAAATTTTTGCTTACTTCTTCAATATCCTCCTGATCAATATCTGGACAATATTGTAAAAGATGTGGAACAGTCTGGGTAATATAGTAAGGTGCACCTAAAATCGCACGTCTAAATGGCAAGTCATATTTTGTTCCTTTTGAACCACATTCAGAATTGCTACATTCAACTGCATCACCACTGCTATAAGGCTCAAAATAATGCACATTTAACGTATTTTTAGAAATTTGCCCAAGTTTTAAATTATCTAAGTTCAGTTGGTCTCGACGATAGTTTTTCTCTTTATTTTCATTTGAAGAAAATACGACTAAACGATTCTTTATCGCCTTTTTAAATTCTTTTTCTTCTTGCTCTTCTGCTTCATTATCAATAAGTAATGCAAATTCATCTTCAACTTCAACAGTCCATTGTTTAAGAACATCATCCCTACCCAATAAACCTAATAAATGTGGTTCCTTACAGCTCTTACAGAATGTTAATTCTAATACAGGTGCCCCACACGCACAGTTTTCTTGATGTGTCGCATAAACTTGGCCAAAGTTCCAGTTTTTTAGATCTTCAGATTTTTGATCACACTTATCATTAATACAACTCCATAATCCATGAGTTACACGCTGATAATAGTTGACTCGTATCTTAAGAAAAGCTTGTTCTGCATGAGAAGGTTTTGTAAAGGTTAATAAATCTAACCATTTTAAAATCTCTTGCTGAGATAGCTTAAAATCTTTTTCTTGTGTTTTTTTGAATAAATCTTCAAGTGTTAAAGCACGTTCCGAGCAAATACATTCACGTAATGTTAGTGCAATTGGGTGTCCAGACAATTTATGATAACGTTCAGAGGAAACCTCTTGTCCTTCATCAATAGACACCAATTCATCTAAAGTTAGAAGGTTATTTTCAACAGATGCCAATGGCGGTACTTCACGTTGACCACCAATCACCAAAATATTTTCAGTACTTTGACCTGAAATCTCTGATAAAAACTGTTTTAGTTTTTCTTCTGCATCAGCACCTGCAATTGTTGCAGAAGTTGCAACAAAACGAACATCTTTCGCTTCCACACCAAATGCATGTAGAACACGACGTAGTTGCATCGCTAGTTCAGCTGCTTGTGAGCCCATATAACTATGAGCTTCATCCAATACGATCCAACGCAATTTTTCTTGAGATTTTTGCAAAATAGGCGCATCGATTTGGCGTACCATCATATATTCCAACATGGTGCCATTGGTCACCAAAATAGGCGCCGGATTTGATCTTAGTTCTTCACGTGTGAACACTTGATTCGGATGAAGATTTTGTTCTCCAGTTTTCTGTGATTTATGCTCTGGTGTATTACCATTATATAAACAATAACGAATAGCATTCGATGGTAGGAAATGTCGCGTCCAAGCATCTAAACGTTCTTGTTGCGAGTTAATCAGTGCATTGAGCGGATATAAAAATAATGCATGCACACCTGTTAAAGATTGTCCTTCCCGAATGAACTCCTCATATAAGTCATTTAAAATAGGCACCATAAAACATTCTGTTTTACCTGAACCAGTCCCTGAAGTGACCACAATCGATTTGTGATCTTCTAACAAAGCATTCCAGCTCTGTAATTGATGCACATAAGGCTGGTAGTGACGATTAAAACGATAGGCTCCATTTTCTTTGTGATCTAAAGCATGAATCACATTTGCATGAAGTAGTTGTCCCCCCAAATCTTCTAAAGTAGGCTGGCCTTTCTTCCATGCAAACATCTGTTCGATTACAGGTGAAGATAAAAATGATTGATCTTCACCCATAGCTTGAGACATTTGCTGACCTAGAACATCACGTAGTTCAGGATGCGAAATCCCCAATATACTCAGAGTCGCTTCTTTATTTTTTTGGATACTTTCTTGTGTTAAAGAACTAAAATATTTATACATTGTTACTTCGCTTCTAAAATTAAATATTTAACAATTGAACTAAAAATTTGATTGAACCATTGCTCATCAAATGCAATGATTTGTTTAAGCTGCAGTACCTCATAGGCACTCAATTGCAATAGAGATTGATGTTTAACATTCATATAAGCCAAACAAAATGGTAAATACACCACATCTTTATTCCATTGACTTGCCAATTGACAGCTAAAAGGGAGCTTCTGCATACAGTCAAAGTAAGTCCATTTATTTTGCGAAAGTGCAGTTGGCCATGCTTGATCTTCTGTTGCACCGTGGTTGCGTTGTAGCATTCTCTGATATTCTGAGTTTTCAACTCCACCCCAACACTTACCCTCAAAAATATAATCATTTAAAATCTGAAAATTATATTCTGGTCCAAATGAGTATTGATTATTTAGGTAATATGAATGAAATGATTCAGCCAATAAAGGTGTAAAATTCCTCAATCTTTTTAAGATATTTTCTGCCTTTCCTCGACCGTACCCACCATCATCACCAAGTATCTTCTGCCAATATTGAATCACTTGATGAGTTGCCTTCTGCCATGAAGCAACTGGAATCAAATACCACATCACCGATAATTCGGTTTCGAAACGACGTAAAATATCGAGAGACAAATCAAGTTTAAATATTGCGATAGCCAATTGATCATAATTACTTGCTAGACCCTTTAAAACTTCAAAAGTATTTAGTGGTAAATGATTATAATTCTGTAATAATGCTTTCACATGATCCCAGAATACCTCATTATTTTCATAATTTACTGCACGAATAAACTGCTTAATCAAGAGTTTATTCTGACCAAAATTACGTGTAGCAGTGGTTAATACATCTAGTTCAGTATCTTCAGGATAGTTAAATTCTTGAATAAGCTTGGCTCTAAACAATGTCGAATCTTTTGCAGGTATTAATAAATATGGTGCATGATTCATATCCAATTCTGGAACTTGGAAAACTTTGCCTATCCATTCATTTTTTTCAAGTAAATCGAGTGGTTCCACTTGTGGTTGCACTAACGACATTGCTTGTGGCTTAAAAACTAAAGTAGTTTTATCGTTATAATAACCCTGAACGTTTTTACCCCAATTCAGTTGATGCGCATAATGCCGTATATTCCATTTTTTTTCGCTATGATGATAATTGACAGTACATTCGACGAAACTATCCAAATCATCATCTAAGGCTAAAATGCCTTTCACATCTTCTACTAGCTCATATAAATTAATAGAAGAAATACCTTGTTTAACCTTTATTTTCTTACGATAAAAAGGTACATCATGTCCCTGATTTTTTTTTGTTTTTAATACAATATCAAAATTTAACTTAGCCGCGCGGTCATAAGAGTACACTTGCAGTTCAGTATTCAATAAGTCGTGAATTACTAAATCTTTTGATGTTACTTCTTTTTGCTCATTAATCAGTTTAAAGCCTCTTGCAGGGAACGGAACAGTAACAATACATTCCCCACCAAATTTAAAGGTTATTTTTAAATTTAATGCTAAAGGTACAACCGCACATTTCACTTGACACTTATAGGATATTCCAGTCTTTTCATAAACTAAGCTTGAGTGAGAATTCGATACTTCAATGTGAATTTCTGCATCCGACTCAATACCAAGTATAGCCTGATCTAGTGTTGCACCTGCTTGTACCATAATCTTAAAATGTTTTGGTAAAATAACCACTTTCTTTTTTAATAAGCTTTCACCTTGTCTATTTTTTAAAGTCAGCATTTGCTGCCCTAAAAGTAAATGCAAAGGGGTAATCTCGATCTGATCATTCCCACGAAATAAGGTATGTGTGCCATAAGTTTTTAATGCTGGCTTACCCATAAATGCTAAACTTGGGCAGGTCTCTAATTGGCTGATATTATTTTTCTTAAACAATAACTGCTCAAATTCAATATCAGAATGACCACATTTGATAATGATTTGATCATCATCTTGTGTCAATATCTGTTGCTGCCCCCTAATTTTGTACAATTTAAATGTTAAAAACTGACCTACAAATTCAGAAAGTTCTGTCGATTCTACATGGGTAAACCTTGCACCAACTGGCAGGCTAATGAATATTTCAGACGCTTTGGTTTTTAAAGCACCTTGGGCAATATATTTTGGTTTTTCTTGTATTTCAAAAGCTATAGGTAAGGTTTCAAAATCGAGAGCCGTATCTTCTAATTCAATATGACTGAGTACTACCCCATCCACCTCTAAACATAGATATAAAGCTTCGTTGTGGAATTGACGATATATGTCTTTTAAAAAACCTCTATTAATTTCTGCAATGACTTTATTATTTTGCTGAGAAAGATAAGTCGTACATAAAAATTGGCTTTTATGATTCAACCCTTCTTTAATGACTAAATTACCACGTGTGCGTCGCAACTCAACATCTTCATTTAGTGTAAATGAAAGTTCTTCTGGCAAGTAAATTGTACTAGATAAATATTTAAAGTCTTCAGATAAGCTATGAGTACATTTTAACGCTTGGCGTAATTGATGATGCTTAGATATTTCTTCTGAGGCCGACTTAAATAAATTTCTTAAAAAATCCTCTACGATCGTTTGGTCTTCATCAATAGGCAACGGAAATTCATTACGCCAATGCTTAGATTGCTGATCTAAAGTGATAATTGGGTCTTGGAGAGCAGTTAATTGACAGTTTTCCACTTTTTCGATAATTAATCTTACAATATCAAGCACTAAAGATAGTGTTTCATCATGCTCAAATGCTTGTGGTAAAGTCTTTAATTCTTGTTGTGCCTCAGCTCTTAACTCATCAATATGAGATTTATTTTCTAAATATAAAGAGATCACTTTTTGGAAAATCGCAATATAACGATTTCCATCTTCTTTTAACAAGCGTGAGGGGAATCCACCCTCTTTAAAAATCGAACCTAAATAGTTATTAGCTTTACTATATTTAATAATCGGGCGTTTCCAAAATCTCAGTCCCTTAATTACAACTTCGTTTCTGGTGTTTACTGGTAAATCCCTAATATCTAAGGCAGTTAAAATCGGATCCCATGTCCATTTTGCAGTATATTCACGTCTAAACCATTCGGCAGCGTACAACGTAAATAAGTTAGCCCATTCATCGCCTATACGATTTATATTTTGGAATTGAAAACTTGTTTTAAGAATGTTCTCAATTTCTTTAAATTCAGGAAAAGACAATTGATATTGGTAAAGTACACGTGCATCAGCAGATGTTAATCCTCTTGTTTTTAATATCTGCGCTAAATACTGTCTAGAGCTAAAATTTAAACGATACATCATTAAACACTCGAATTTTAAATATTACTTTCAAATATCTGTATTTTATTATGCTTTTATAACAAGCCATTCCCAGGAATAACATACGATTTTATTTGTTTTTATTAAGAAAATTTTTTTGTACACAAGCCAAAAATAAACAAAAAACCATCTGAAGACTCTCTGGTGAAGTATTACTAAAGATTATACTTGTATAATTAAATAATGGAATCGATTTATAAAATTTGTAAATACTCATGAAAAGAAAAAATTTATTGATCCTAATTTTTTAATGAACGTCCTTAATTTTGTATTGTTGTAGGTTATAAAGAAAATTAAATTAATTTTAGAAAAAAATTTTTAATCTTACGAAACACAAGAGATTAGATATTTTAAAATGCCACTTATGTATGGCATTTTTAATTTGTTTTGACTGTATTAACCCCAAATGATCTTAGACATAGCCGAAATTATTAGGTTCATCGTAAATAATATAATCATTGAGACATTGATCCAGACTTTTCACCAATATGATTGACAGTATTCGATCTTTTGAAAAAAACGATAGGTATAGTCACTAACAATCTTCTTTATTGAATTGAATAATAACTAAGATCCATAAACTCATTTTCTATTTGCAATATTTCCCATCCCCCTCAAAAACACCTCAACCACCCTTTCATCAACTTCACCCAAACTTAAACGCTGAATAATGGCACCTTCGATTAGATATAAAAATAGTTTGGCATCGGTAAAGGAAACATCGGTGTTAAGCGCTCTAAGCAAGCTATATATTTCATTGGTGAACCATGTTCTATATCGCAAGGCGGTTATGTAGGCTTTTGGATGAGTCAGTTTTGTTTCAAAAATGGCTTTAAATAATAAGTAATACAACCCGTCTAGGTCTGTGTGTAAAAGATAGAGTTTTTTGAGTTTATCTAATGCGTTTGTGTCGCAGTCATATTCAACCACTGAGACCACTTTTTCTTTTAAGCGTTCTTTTTGCACAATCAAGCAGATTTCAATCAACCGTTCTTTTGAGTGAAAGTAGTTATAAAAAGTTGCTTTGGTCACTTCACACTCTTTCACAAGTCTGTCGATGCCGACCAGATGAAATCCGTTGTAGTGAAATAACTCAATTGATTTATTTACGACTTGTACTGCACGTGTTGGGAGAACTATTTTTGGCATATTTTTACCGTTATAAAAATTATTGTTGTATATAAATGAGATATAAAAACTGCTGCCTTTGGGGAGAAAAAAGGCATAGCAAAGCCGTAAAGACTGTGCCCAGCACATCTCAAGGTTTAATTGTCTAAGTTTTAAGTAATAACGAGCTAAAGCCTGAAAAAGCCTTACGGCAATCAAGCTGCGTTAAGTGTTTTAAGCTGTGTTGTTATAGCTTTTGGCAATGGTTGCCAAGAAATGATGAATGTACAAAGCCAACTCCTTATATATGGAGTTCTGCCAAGACATTAGAATTATGGTGGCAGAACGAAAGAGGGTTAGCAGACTGGTACGACAACCAGCACACCCGAGGGTGTCCCTCTCCCGTCCTACCGCTACGGGAGGGAACGAGGAGCGTACGCACAAAACTATTCCTCAGAAGAAATAATCCTGATGCGGTCGTATACGGTCTGCTAAAACCGTCTGGCAATGTAGGCCAGCCCGCAAATGGTAATCTTCAATATTTGAAGTGTCAATGTGAAATTGGCTAGAAAATATTTAAATAATTATTGTTTTTCATTTAATTACATAATTAAGGAAATTCTTAAGTAATATTTTTAATCTACCCTTATATCATTAAGTTAAAGTTTAAAATTTCAAAAACTTAAAGTCTGAATTGTCCTACCTCAACTAAGAATGAATAAATAAAAAGAGACACTACTGTTATTAAGAGATGTTTTTATGAGTCGCTATCCAGTATAAAATTATGACTTAAACTACCTATCTCACACATTAGGCCGTGTCATATACTTAAAGTGATAAGAGCAAAAAATGACTCAAAATAAAGTTGAACTCGCAGAGAAATTATCAAAAGAATCGCATCAAGGTCAAAAGTATGGTCCTCATGATTACTTTGATTACCATATTAAAGGTGTGGTCAACTCATTAATTGAGCACCAGTTTTCAGAAGTCCATATTATTACAGCCCTTCTACACGATAGCGTTGAGGACACGCCTCTTACCCTAGCCAAAATCGAAAGTTTATTCGGAAAAGAAGTCCGTGATGCGGTTGATGCATTAACTAAACGGGAAACTGAAACACGCGAAGAATATTTAATTCGTTGTAGTTCGAATCCGATCGCACGAGTTGTAAAACTTCATGACGCAGCCTTTAATGCGCATAACTCATATAAAGAAAATAATCAATCACGTGTAGATTATTATCTTCAAACCATGTTGGCTGTTTCAACGGCGCAAGATAGGTTGGGGTAAAAGACAACGAAATGAATCCGTTGCCTTTTTATTTTTAAGATTGTGCAAATGCCCAAATATCTTTTGATGCAACCGTGTCAGATACAAGTCTAAAACTCATAGGTTCTAAGTCTTCATCTACCACAACATAACCTTTCGAGTTGTTTTTTAGCGCACCACACTTGTTATCGGTCAGTTGATAGTTTGCAGTATCCGCCAATGCACTTTCAGTAATAACACCTGTAAACACACAATTTGGATCTTTCGAGACAATCTTACCTTGTGCATTCACCTCGGCATTTACCGTTGTTCCATCCGGAAAAGATAAATCGTAATTGCCGACCAATTGATTCAGCATAATTTTCTGATCATCAATTTTTTCATAATGCGCCAATTCAACGGTCATCGCTTGGTTAGACTGATTGCTCTGCCAAGCTTTGGTTTTTGCGTCATAGCTCATCACAATCTTGGCACGGTTTTCGTCATCATCTAAAACCAATAATTTAGAACCATCTGCACCAGAATAGTATTTCCCCGCCATAGGTAACTCTTGATCAGTTTCGGTACTAATAATATAAGTACCAACGTCTAAGCTCGGAGCCAGTGCAGGTTTTTCAGTCGAGACTTGGTCATCATGATCATTGTCATTACAAGCCGCCAAACCAAGCCCAAGAAGTAAAACCAACAAACAACGTTTCATGGTCTTTCTCCTTACTTGTTAAATAGGCTTTTTAAACGAATTTTGAGCCATTCTTGACCTGCTGGTCGTTGGTCGTAAGCAACTTGCATAGCAGTCACTGCAATTTTGCTTTGCATTACGGCGCTTTCATCCGACATTTGCGCGGCAGTTGGAGCCGATGGTGCCGCGTCTATTCCTAGACCAAATTGATTGTTGCCTTTATTGTCTTTGGTCACTTGGAATTTCAGTTTATATAAGTCATACGTCCCAATTTTTGAAAAAGCAAAAGGTGTGCTGGTTGTTAAATTTTTAGGGAAATTAACATTAAGCGTAATGCCTTTTGGCAACAATTGCCCCTTACCTGCCTTAGCTTGTAATTCTTTTAATAACACTACAGTTTGTTTTGCCACAATCGCAGAGTTAGGGTTGTTTAAAGTTTTGTCATCTACCGTGTTTGTATCAGCACTTAAAGCAATAGACGGAATGCCACGTCCTGCCGAAAACTGTACATTGCCAATGGTGCCAGAGTGCACAACGACTTTTCCGACATTTTGTCCTTCATTCGGGCCAGATAAAACTAAGTCTGGCGCTTTACCCCAGCGTTTTGGCGCCACCACGTCTAGTCCATAAACTGTTGCCATCACTGGTGTGCCATGCGTGTAGTTCCAGTCGCCATTGGTATAACCCGCTTTGGTAAAGGTTCCAGCCGCAGGTGCACCAACGGGTGCTGCGCCATTGTGACAACCGTTTTCAGCCGCAATTTGCTTATCGTTATCCGCAGTAATCGTCGTTGAGCTGTACATCACGATTGCGCCACCGCGACCACTTTGTGGTGAACACGGTACAGACACAAGCACGTTATGACCATTTGCTTTTAATTCATCATAGAGTGCTTTGACATTGCTGGTTAGACCGTCATCGTTAACCAATAAAATATTTAGCGCAAAAGCTGGAGTTGTACATAAAGACAGAATAAGGCCGCCCAATAAACTTTTTTTCATCACTTAACTACCATGTTCTAAATTTCGATTTGTATAGTAGTTGCGCTATATGTACGTTTAGTGACTACGCATCAATAAAAATTAAAATACTTTTCCATTAAAAATTAAATAATTATATTATAAATTATTGCTATATTTTCTTTTATAAACTGACCTTCAACTTCAGCGCTCATATTCAAAATGACAAAACCCACTTCCGTGGGCTTCATTAAAAGTATCACTTCAAGCTTTAAATTAAATACGCCCAACTTCTAAGTATGGAATCAAGTTTTTATCAAAATTTGGCCTTGGGTCACCTTCATAACTAATAAAACCATGCATTCCAGTTAAGCGTTCGCCTTTATAAAACTGGTTTAACTGATAGCGCGGGTCTTTATGGGAAAGCGTAAAACTCACCACACCAACACCCTGCTGTTTTGACTTGTTATAGGCATCTTCAAGCATTTTATGATGCAAAGCCAAATCTTCGGGATGACAAATAAGCGTATGTAACACATGGTAATGAATAGAGTCACCGAGTTTAGGCAAACGCATGCCCTTAGTAATTGGAGTCAGCAAGTTATAAACGGGTCTAAGCACGCCTATAGCGGAACTATAATTTAGAATCTTGGTTTGCTTAATACTGTGCTGATCCCACAAGCCAAACATGCCCACTAGTTTTTCACCTCTAAAATAAAGTGAAAAGTCCGAGAGTTTTATTCCTGAAAAATACCGATGACCTTGAGCCAGTTCTTCAAAGTTATAGGCAGGTATAAAGTTATAAAACTCTGCCATGTCGGCAATAAACTGATTCATTGCTTCTACATGCTGAGCTTCGGCAATACAAGTACGAATCTCTTGAACATTACTCTGCTGAGAAGTCTGCTTTAAAAAAGCCGTGATTTTCCGTTTTGCGCCAGTACTCGTCAGACTGAGTGTTTCTATAAGCCCTTCATCATAATAATCAGGCATTCCCGTTTTGCCTGTTTGGATGGCAGCGCGCGCGGCATGGTTATCATCAAAAATAATCATTTGGCTATAGTTCGGTTCATGCATGGTTTGTTTTACATGCTTCGCCAAAACCTTAACCAGGGATTTACCCCGATAGTTGTGATCTACCCGTAAATCACCCGCATAACGTAAGTTTTGAATGTTCCGATCGACATAACACGGACGATAACCGTTGCTATAACAAGCGACATTTTTCTGACTCTCGGTGTCTTCAATCACCACATGTAATTTATGCCGATAGACAATGTCAGACGCTCTAAAATAACTCGGTTCGCGCTGAAAGCTAATTTGTATGCCTTTGGTGGTCATGGGTACGGCAATTAACTCTCGTAAAGCACCGTCATCTGCCAAAGTCGCTTCTCTGGTAATGAGAGTGCTGTCAGCAAGTGGTGTATTTGTTTTATTCATTATTCACCTGTTGTGCGGTCTGTGTGGGAACCAAGTTATTTAAACGTCCCATTTGGTCGAGTAGCTGATAGACAAACACCACTTCGTCTTGGTCATTCACAGTTTTTTGGGTTTGGACATCGAGTAGCTTTTGCTCTGTATTGAGCAAATCAAATGTGGTTTTGGTGCCAACATCAAACTCTTTACGGGTGTACACAAAGGCAATAGATGCTGCTTCTATGGCATTTGCCAATGCTTCTTTATTTTGTCGAATGGTTTGAAGCTGCGCATAGGTGGTACGGGTCCGCTTATTCAAATCCAGTTCAAGACTTCGCGTTTTTTGGTTAGCCAAATCGATATCGGCCTGTGCTTTTTTCACATTGGCGCGATTTAAGCCATCGTCATAGAGCGGTACATTAAGTTGTACCCCAACCATATAGTTATTACTTTCAGAACCAATATAGCTTGCCTCATCTTGTTTTCCGGCACGGCTGGTCAGCATGACCGTTGGCCAGAGTTCGCGTTTGGTTAGAGCATATTGTTTCTCGGCAGCCTGCTTTTCGTATTTACTGCGCATTAAAGCTGGATGGTTTTTGGTTTGAGCTAAAATTTCATCTAAGCTCGTGGGAATAGCGGGTAGTTGTTTAATCGCAACTAGGTTGTCAGGTGTTGTACCCGTTACTTGATAAAACTGTGCTTCGCTTACGGTCAAGTTAGATTGCGCCTGTGTAATATCGGCTTGGCCTTGAGCAACTTGCGCCAAAACCTGAGCCAAATCCGCACGGGTAATCATACCCACGTCAAAACGGCGCTTTGACTCATATAAAGACCGTTGTAGGTTTGCCATAGTCTTTTGTCTAAGCTCTAAAATGGCTTTCTTCTTTAATACGTCGGTATAGACCATCACGGTATTTAAAATGGTTTCCGATCGTTGATCTGACAAACCTTGGTTTTGGGCTGAAAGCTGACTTTCGGCAACATCAATTCCTAAACGGTGTCTTCCAGACGTATAAATCGGATAATCTGCCTGCAATTGCAAACTTCGGCCTTTACGGTTTCCTTCGGTTGGAAACAAAACGTGTGAAGGCGTATCTATTCTTTCATAGTCCAGTTGGCCGACTAAATTGACTTTAAGTCCATCACGCTGTTTAGCCTGTTCAAGCACAGCGGTGGATTGATTTACGCTTAAACGGCTCACTTCAAGCTGACTTTCATGTCTTAAACTGGCAGATAAAGCCTCATCTAAAGTCATGGCGTGTGTGTTCGACACAACCAACACGCCTAAATACAAGGCGTGTCGAAGTGTTAAAAAACGAGTATTAAATTGCTTCATCCCTTTCATAGTTGATCCAAACTATTGAGGGTGACTTTTTTAAGTGGCTCGGGTTTGATATTGCCTTCGATAATGCCATCAAACATGACCAGTTTTTTATAGGCATTCCAGCCATTATTGGCTTGGCGAATTTGAGGCTGGTCGAGCTGCCCCAAGTTTCGTGCAAGTTCGTAGTGGAAGTTTTGGCGCAAGATACTATCGATATATTCATTGTTAATGCTGTGATGAATATCACCTTCAAAAAGCACGCAGTAAAATGGTTTAACCTGTTGCTGCGTATCAATTGCGAGTAAAGAAATCGCCTTCGATTCCGTTTCATTTAACTGTGACAATAATTGCTGAGCAGTTTCAGGTGCGAGTTTTTCACCAACCAGATCTACACCAAAACGGCGACCTTGGAACTCAAAACATGGAATTTGTTCTATAAAGCCTGTTACCCGTAAGCAGTCATCCAGACAGTAACGGAGCAAGCCATTGCCAGAGGTAATCAGTGGGCTGACCACATCGCCTTGTTTAAGCTGCCACGACGGAATGATTTGCCCTTGTTTCTCACCCTCTAAATATTCAAATTCGTAGAAGTGACTTTGATAGGCCAGCGGGTATTGGTCGTTATAGGGAATAGTCACTACACCTTCCGTCGCCCATAAACCTTTTCCTTCAAACTGAACACTGGGCAATTTCTCTTTTAATTTTTCAGCCCAAGCTTTTGAACCTGCGGTGTCCCAACTCGACACTAAACTTAACTTTGGCCAAAGCTTTTTAAAGTCGATCTGTGCGCCGTTTGAAGCATCACTTAAGGCTTGAGCACTTTCAGGACTACGCGGTGCAGTGACTTCTTTTAATGAAGCCTGACGGTTACCCCATGAACCACTTTGTAAAACCTCAATCACGTCTTGTTGTAGTAACTCCAAACGTTCAAGTAATTGCAGCGCAAAAGTTGGACTCCACACCGAAATCATGGCTAAGTTACGGTTTGCGACTAAATAGCAAATGGTGGCAAACAGTGCATCATCGGCATTGGCTGCAAAAGCAACGTTACTTGGAACCGCTTGAGTAAACTTAGACAAAATTCGCTTACCTACACCAAGTAGCGCACTATCGTCATTTAGGTTTTTGTCTTTTAAAACTTCACGTTGGCTTTCAGGTAACCACGACACCGACCAATAATGTGTACCCGAGCTAAGCTGTGGGCATTTGCGGTATAAACTTGCCATCCACGGCGCAATCGCATGGTCAAGCTCATCTAAAAACAGCTTGGTATATGGAATGAACTTGATTTGTTCACTCGAACCACTTGTTGGCTGGAAACGAACTAACTTACTGCTCGACAGTGAAAGCTTTTGTTCACGGTAACGCTGAATATCTTCTCGCCATGCGCCGTAACGTGTCGCAGGAAATGCTTTTACAAACTGCTCATAATTTTGGACCTTTTTATCTTTAGCAAACGTAGAGGTCTGTAATATCGAATGCAAAATTTGACGTTGCGTGGTCTCTAAAGCATTAAACTCTTTTTGAAAATTACGGTCAGATGCATCACACCATTTTTTTAAAATTAGATGTGAGCCAAGCGTCAGCCATTCATTAGATTTCATTGGATGGCCTCTCTACGTTTTGTTTTATGGGTTACGCAAGCTTCAAACTTTCCTTTACTGGTCGGTTTAGTCATCAGCTTTACGGGGAAACGGGCTATGTCTTTCCAACCAAGACGGCCAATACAAGGTAGTTCTGTGCCAGCTTTCCATGTCGGATTTTTCTGCTCAAAGAAATGAATATTTGGGTTTTTCTCTCTCATTTCGGCAGTAATTGGTGCGACTTCACCTTTTAATGGTTGATAGTCATCGCCAAAATTTAAAAGGCCCGCTTCACGGTCGTAGTATTCACCAAAGAATTTTTCACAGTAGTGCTCAACCACTTCTGAAAGATGCTGGTTTTCATCTTTAATGTTTGGGTAATACACATAGTAGTTATTGGCAAGTAACAGGTAAGTTTTATAGCCTTTAGAAATGAGTAACCAATAGAGTTCATTAAATGGATATTTGATTCGAAGCTTAATCATCAGTTTGAGCATGGTACTTTGCAGACTACGCGTGCCCCAAAACTTTTTCAAAATGACCGTATCACCGCTAAATAACACGGTGTAGTCTTTACCGTTTAAATAGAAATGCTGCACCACCACAGTCGAGAAACCTACAATCTCATCTGTTTCAGAGTTAAAAATTAAGATCGCACCGCTTTTATTTTGGAAATCATCTACGAAAATAGAAAATCTCGTATTTTCATAATACTGTTCGTAAATGGAATACATTACTTTTAATCGCTCAGTATCGATTTGCTCTTTTTCAAAATATTGACCATAAGTCGTGTTTTTCAGGTTCAATTTTGAAATTAGTTTATACGTTGTATTAATCATAATCCTTTAACCTTCCACCTCTAATTTGTGAGTTCCCCGATCTCATCAACCGATTTTTAGAAAACTCAGATCAATGTTCTTTTTCTATGAAGGGATACGTTTTGATATGCCCTATTGTTTTTCATTCTTTGAAAGCTGCCTTTATTTTTAAATATCTACATATTCATTTTCTTCCCCCGATCCATAAAGATGGTTAAAAATGCGGTCACAAACATGATGATTGCGAGCATGCGTAATAGGTCATTAAAACTTGATGTGAGTGCCTGAAAATGAATGTCACGATAAATCACACTGAGCGCGATTTGCTGTGCATTTGAGCCGACTTCTTGATACTGCGCCGTGAGTTGGTCAAGTCGTTCTGTAAATATCCAGTTTTGGGGTGTCATCGACTGATTAATCTGGGTGACATGAAGCGCAGTGAGCCAATCTAAAGATGAGTTAATGAGAGCTAGTCCAACCGCGCCGCCAATATTACGCATCAGGTTATAAATACCGCTGGCATCAGCCACTTTACTCAGCGGCAAAGTACTCATGGCTAAATGCGACACCACAATCAGGCAGATCATGAGGCCAATACCACGGTAAATTTGCGGCCAAAACATAAAGTCATAATCGCTATGAATGCTGAGGTGTGAGTTGAGCCAAACACCAAAGCCCGCCAAAATCATTCCGACAAATACGGTTTTTCGGGTATCAAAATTGGGAATGAGCCATGCAAGAAATGGCGCAAAGCAGAACATGACAATGCCTGTCACCATCATGACGTGACCAATCTGGCTACTGTTCATTTCACGGACTTGCCCAAGAAACACGGGAATCATGTAACCCAAGCCATACAGCGCCATGCCAATCACAAAAGTTGTGATGGCACTTAAGGTAAAATTTTTGTTTTTAAATACAGACAAATCGAGCAAAGGCTTAGGCTGGGTAAAACTTCTAGAGAAGAAAATCATGCCGCCCACAACGCAGATCATAAACGCAATCCGAACGCCTGTGTCTGCAAGCCAGTCATGTCGTGCGCCTTCATCAAGGAAATATTCAAGCCCACCCAAAAACATCGCCATGCCAATCAGGCTAAACCAGTCCATGCTTTTGATGAGTGAGTAGTTGGCACGGTCGATATTAGGGCCTGAGTAAATGACCGTAGCAATGATAATGCCCGGAATAATATTAATCAGGAACATCCAGTGCCACGAAAAGTTATTGGTTAACCAGCCTCCAATGGTTGGGCCAATGGCCGGCCCCAAAGTACTGATCATTCCAAACATCACCAAAGGCAATGAGCGTTTTGGTTCTGGAAAAAGTAAGTACAATGCCGTCATGGAGGTCGGAATCATGCCGCCGCCCATAAAGCCTTGAATACCGCGAAAAACCAATAAACTTTCTAAATTCCATGCCAAAGCACAAAGTAAAGAACTGACCGTAAAACCAATTGCACAGATGGTGTAATAGACCCGTGTTGAAAACACCCGCGAGACAATACTCGACATTGGAATTGCAATAATCTCGGCAATTAAATAAACCGTTTGCACCCAAGTGACTTCATAACGACTTGCACTCATACCAGCTTGAACTTCGTTTAGAGAACTCGCCACAATCTGAATATCAAGAATCGCCATGAAGTTGCCAAAAATCATGGCAGCAAAAATTGCCCATGCAGTTTTTGCTGGGAATCTCCACTCGGCCTCAAGGTGCTTATTCATTTGTTATTACCTAAAATTTTATTATTAAGTTCTTAGGTCAACGGTGGCACTCACCGACATTCCAGGTTTTATCAAATCAATATGCGGGCTTGAATCTATGACAATACGCACAGGAATACGCTGAACAACCTTGTTAAAGTTGCCTGTGGCATTGTCTGGTGGCATAAGTGAGAAAGTCGCGCCTGAAGCTGGTGAAAAGCTTTCAATTTTTCCGCTATAGGTCAAGCTTGGGTAGGCATCAAGTTTTAATTCAACTTTCTGACCAATGTGCATTTTTTCAATTTGGGTTTCTTTGAAGTTGGCTTGTACATACAAACTGTTTTCAGGAATGATCGCCATTAAACGAGTTTGCGGAGAAACACGTGAACCTTTCTGGATTGCAAGGCTACCGATCTTACCGTTTACAGGGCTGACCACCTTTGATGAAGCCAAATCGACCTGATACAGGTTTAAGTTTGCATTGGCACTTTGAATATCTGCTAGAAGCTGCGCTCGACTCGCTTGTAAACTCCCCAACTGAGCTTCTGCCGCATTTACGGCGGCTTGCGCTTTGCTGAGTTGAGCTTGCGCCGTTAAATATTGAGACTGAACCCCTTCAAAGTTTTGTCGGGTAATCACCCCATCTTTTAATAAATCTTGATAACGCTCAAACTCTTTTCTTAAACGAGTTAAATCAGCTTGTGCCGCCACTACGCCACTATGAGCTTCAGTAATTGAAGAGCGTGCAGACTTTTCATTTTGTTGCTGTACACCCAGTGCAGCTTCTTTCAAGCTGACTACTGAACGGGCTTGGTCATAACGAGCTTGATAATCACGGTGATCTAATACTGCTAAAGTTTCCCCTTTTTTTACTACCTGATTATCGTTAATTAATAACTCCATCACTTCGCCTGAAATCTTTGGCATCACCCAAGTGACATCGGCTTGCACATAAGCATTATCTGTAGATTGATAGAAACGATATACAAAAAAATAATATAATATGCCAGCAAATAAAAATAACAGCAGGACACTAAAAACACCCCAAGTTATTTTCTTTCGGCTTTGGAAATTAGTATCAGTTTCTAGCTGAGCTACGTTATCCATATTCATTCCGCTTATTTGTAATATTCGATTTTTTATTTAAGCCAATAAAATTATTGGTTTCTTTTTTACGTAACTTTTCACTTGGTTTTATTCAATGAATCGTGACAGCGTAAAATTTGGTGCAAATTATGATTCTTAAGTTAATTAAATATCATTGACCTATTTGCCAGATATTTTTTCTATTTATGTCAATAAAACATATTATATAAACTATATTAAAAAATTATGTAATTCTAATTTGTGGAGATTTTTGGTTAAAAAAATCCCCAAAATCAAATATAAGTACTTGTTAATAAATAATTTATAAGAATAGTAACAAATAGAGATATATGTTTGAATAGAGTGATTTATTTCACTAACATTAAGAATAAGTTTTATTGTGTAATCATTAAGTATTATTAATTAAAACAATATTTAATTTAAAAATGAGTTAACAATCAAAGTTGTTATACTTATAAATATAAAATATATATAAGTTATAAATATTATATTTTTCAAAAATAACAATACCCCTAAAACAAATAAACGATATTTTTGATAAATAAGCCATCCTGATAACTAAAATAACTTATATTTTCCAGATAAAAATAATTTCAAACTCTTTATTTAAAAGCCGAACAAACCTTTAAAAATAGTGGTTTAAGTGATCTTTTACTTATATAAACCCTTAAAAATTTCTTCTAAAGTTATTCCAAATGAAAACCCACTCATTGAGTGGGCTTTTTATTACTAACCGTTTTGCCTGAGGTGATCTTGGAACTCTTGGTCGTGTATTTTGTTGTAATTAACAGGGTCGTAAACGCATCCAGTTAAAACAACAATTACAGTAAGTACAGCAACCAATTTTTTCATTGAGACAGCCTTTCCTTTAACGCAAAAGATTTGCTTTAAGTATACTCCTCGATAGCCATTTTGATTGGACATAATTAAGGCAAACAATTGTTATTTTTAAATTATCGCCGTGCTTTAGCATATCATTTGATTTTTTTAGTAAGATCAAATCAACGGTTAATACAAAACTTAAGCCTCAGTCGCTAAATACCAGTTTTTCCAAGAACTGGTTCCTCTAGTTTCAAGAGACACAGTTGGAATCAATTTCTCTTTTAATATTTCAGTTTGTGCAACAGCTTTTGCAAGTCTTGCTTTGACTGAGTGAATACATTCACGGTCACCAAATTCACAGCGGTCTAAAGTTGTACCGCCACAAGGGCCGTTGGCTAAACCTTTTGGACACGTTTCAGGGCAAATGTATAAAGTATCGCTTAGGCGGCACTGACCACAGCTTTCACAGCCCACTAGGCTATGTTTACTCAGCACTTCCGTTTTAAGTAAGAGTTTGGCGATCAAAGCATTTTCCCAAAAAGATGCTTTGAAAATAAAACGTCCGACGCCTTTAGCGATTTTTGATCCAAACATTGCTTCATGCATAACATGTAGCTGATGATATTTAATTAATTGTTTAGAGGTTGGTTGACGTGAAAAACGCGAAATTTCAGGCGAAAACTCTTTGCCTGACGTGACTTGCCAAAGTGAATTCCAAAGCTCTTCTAAAGCTTTAAGCTCCAGATGTCTGTATTGCTCAATGTAGCTCTCAAGCAACATTTGCTCTTCTGGCTTATGACAAGCAGATAAGTGAATTCCAGCAAATCCTAAATGTTTACATATCAAAATCTGTAAAGCACAGCGTAAATAAACACGGTCTGTATGCCCTGCCTGTTTTTCTTCTGCTAAGACTTTTAACATGTGTGGAGTA
Source organism: Acinetobacter sp. 1542444 (assembly GCF_000581835.1). NCBI lineage: Bacteria > Pseudomonadati > Pseudomonadota > Gammaproteobacteria > Moraxellales > Moraxellaceae > Acinetobacter > Acinetobacter sp. 1542444. Next base: position 718,610 of record NZ_JEYA01000001.1, read on the forward strand.
ATCACAATACCAGCAACTTTATGCTTCACCATAAAATTGGCTCGGCCCAAAGTCAGAGGCATGACACAAGCCAGTATTTGCTGCGAATAATTGTTCTTGGTTAAAAATGATTTAGCTTGTTCTAAGGCTTCAATGTCATAGCCTAATTGGGTAATGATAAAGTCAGCGCCTGCTTTAATCTTCTTATGCAGTTTTAAGTACTGTGCATCACGCTCAGCTTCGACATATTTAAATGGGTTAAAAGCAACCCCAATACGAAACCCACCGTGTTGCTTAGCAGCCATTACCGCGTTTACCGACTCTAGGTAACGACTACGCGGCTGTCCATCTCGCCCATTATGGTGTTCTTTGAGTTTGTCGCCTGTAAGCAATAACAAGTTTTGAATATTAGCTGCTTGAGCTTGTTCTAAAAAGCGCTCAAAGTCTTGTATATCTCGGGCCTTACCTGAGAAATGTAAGACTTTCTCTATTGAGTCAGAGTAACTTTTGCTGGCCTCAAGCGGCGCAATATCATGATCTGAATGTACGCGATCTGCCAATGTCATTGCAGCCGGATACCCTGCAAACTCATGTCTTACAGGATAAATTTCATGTAGTGAAGTGAGGTACTCCACCAACACAAAAAACTGGTTTTGCTGGAAGCAGGGAGAAACGTGTGACATAGGCAAAGCGCTTATCAAAACATGACATCAATCATAAGCGCGGCATTATAAATCAAAGTGCATCAAGATGCGCTAGTCAGAAAGCTCATTGTTTTGCTTATCTTCACCCTCTTTATTTCTAGGTAATTCGAATGAACGTGGGAATATAAAATCGAAAGAATCGAGTGCATAGCGGTAAAGCTGAGCTGGTCGTTTGCCTACAATTTTACTGTGGTTGGTTTCTTCAACTGCACCTGCTTCTATCATACGGCGTCTAAACGCTTTTTTATCTAAGGATTGCCCAAGAATAATTTCATAAATAGTCTGTAGCTCGGTCAGTGTAAATAACTCGGGCATGAGACTGGCTGGTAATGCGGTATAGCGAGTTTTATTGGTTAAACGCTCTAAAGCTAAGCTGAGCAGTTCATTATGATCAAACGCCAACGTTAAATCTTGTGCTTTTGCTACAGGCACCCATTCACTGTATTCAGCCAAAGCTTGATGTTGATAAGCATTAAAATCGATTAATGCAAAATACAAAATGGTCACGGCCCAGCCACGCGGATCACGTTTCGCGTTACCGACCGAGGCAACTTGTTCCAAGTAAGGTGAACTAATTCCTGTTTTTTCGACCAGCTTACGATAAGCCGTGGCCATCAAATCTTGGTCATGGGTTAAATCGGCAAAACCGCCGGGTAAAGCCCACTGGTCTTTAGCTGGAAAGTTTGGGCGCTTAATGAGTAGTACCTGCAACTGACCATTAAATACCGAGAAAATAGCCATATCGACAGTGAGTAAAGGTGCGTCATAATCTCGGCGATCATAACTGGCAAGGAATTCTTGTTCAGTTTGAATAGTCACGTTCAGTCTCTCAATAAAAATGATGAGCCGATACACACGCAACGGCTCATCTAAACTCAGTTATGCGATGGATAAACGCTCACGTATTTGATCCAAAGTACACTCATATTGAAGTTTACCATTTTCAAAGACAGTTTTTAGTGCTCCGCCTTGTTCTTGCTCGGTGGTTTGCTCATCAAACAAAGTAAAACCATTTTCACTTTCTTCGATGCGTAATAGGCCTTTCGCAGATTTCTTAACGCCTGAGTCAGTAATTGGGTCTTTGAACAGCTCGCGGCCTACACCATTCACTTGTCCCCAAGTCGCTTTCACCGCAAACCCAAAGGTATCGCGAGTTAAGTAGTTATAGGTAAAACTGCCGATCCCAAACACCAAGTTGTTTGAAGCAAAGCCTTTGGCTTCAAGTCCTTCTAAAATACGCTGCGCACGGTCTAGGGTAATCGAGTCACCGTAAATTAAACCAACACGTTCATTAAGCACTTTATAGCCTTGCTCAGTTGTAGTACCACCAAACACTTCCCATAAACATTCAACTGCACCTTTGTACGCTGGGCTGCCGACTTCAGCGTCTGGGTCACCACAAATAATTTTAACTGGGTCACCAGAGTCTGGACGGAAAACCAATTTAGCCAAACCTAAAGCATTGGGTTGTCTTGCCAGAATTTCAGGTTTTAAAGCCACCGTAAATTCTGTAATGACTCGCCAAAAGTCCCAAGTATCAGACACAATACTGACAACACCCGACGGATAAAGTTCGCAAATTAAACGCTTAAATGTTTCTAGCTCACTGTCTTCTGTGCCCATACACATCACACTGTGTTCGGTCGCTGGTACAGATACCCCAATCACCCCTGTGGCATTGTAATATTCTTCTGCGTAGTCAATTGAAGCAACCGAGTCTGTTCCAATAAAACTAGTTAAGTGACCCACACCAGACTGAGCAGCATCATAAACTCCACTCATGCCACGGCTACTAAAATCGTGTCCTTGCACAGGCACAAAATCGAGTGGTGCGCCAGTTTTTACGGCATATTGTGTTAATAAGCGTTTGTATTCATAGGCAATTGTGGCCGTAGTACAGCTTTTCCAAAGCTCAGCACTTAATACGGTTTCAATATAGTTAGTTAACCAAAAGAAACGCGGGTCAGTGTTAATCACGGTGAGTACAGGTACACGCATATTGACGCGGCTACCTTCTGGCAATGCTTTAATGCGTAATGGTAAATAACCCAAGTCGTGTAACGCTTCAATATGATCGACTGGTACAGCACCTTCACCTAATGAACTATCCATACGGCGTTTATATGCAGCCACCACTTTGTCTTTAGGTTGCTTGAAAAAGCCTTCATTCCACGTATCGATTAAAAAGTGTTTAATAAAACCTTGAAGCCCAAAGAACACAACTTTATCATCGAAGTCAGGCAACATTTTAGCAAGTCGAGATGAACGCGGCGTAAAGTTGGCATATACGTACTCTGTACCTGCCGGATACTGACGTCTGTGATCGGCTTTATAAAAATCGATAGCGTTTAGTGGATTCAATTTAATCGTCATCTTTATTCTCTTTATTTTGCTGCAAAAGCAATTACTGAAATTTTGTCTGATGGTTGTTGTGGAAAGCTGTCCGAGGTAAATAGCTGGTCAAGCAGCCCATCAAAAACTTCAATCCCTTTACTAAAAATACCGTGGGTCACATATAGAACAACCTTATGGCAATTGAGGCGACGCAGTTCTTTGGCAATACCAATAAAGGTTGCACCGCCGTCACAAATGTCATCGGTAATGACCGCTGTTAGGCCTGATAAATCAGTCGCATGTACATGCGTACCTAAAATTTTGCCAGTCACTGGGTCACGTTTTTTATCGCACTGAACAATAGTGATGGGTTGTTTGCGCTCAACATTAAAAGCGTCTGCAACCATTTGTGTGCGTGCTTTCGCCCCTTTGTCTGGGCAAATCAGTACTGTTTTTTCATCTTTTAACAATGTGCTCAGTGCTTCACTCTTTGCGATGATGTCGACTGAACTGACATTCACAACTTCGCTAAAAGAAGTATTTGCAGCGAGTAATGCTGTGGTTACTTCACTATGGCAGTCCCACACAGTGATTTTGCCTTGTTTGCCTTCTTTCTTATCCGCATTGATATTAAGTAGCTTCGTCATCACATCGAGTGAGAATGCTTGGCCTACTGCACAAATACGGTCCTGACGTGCGTATGGAAAATACGGAATTTCTAGGTCAACGGTTAAACCCTGAGTCAGCAATATATTTTCAAGTAGTAAATAGTCCATCACATCGTGACTTGAGGTCATTTGTGCGCGGACCAATACATTGCCAGATAGTGAACCTAAGGTTGTCTCATCAATTTGAACATGACGCTCGCCACCAGAAAACTGCGAAAATTTCACTGGAATTTCGTTTCTTGCCGCATCTAAAAGTTGGATAGTCATATCATCCTCTTTTTGTCTGATGACCTTCGATGAATATATAGTGGCACAAAGCCACTATATATTGCAAGTCTAATTTTTAAACTTTTTTCAAAGCCATTTAAGACATAAAAATTTGGTGTTTTAGAGCATTTAGAAATTCGATATTTAAAAGAGATTATTCTTCAATTAATTGAAATAAAAAGTTAATTTACAAAAAGCATGACGAGTAGAACTATTATTAAAAGTAGCGGATATAACTTTGCCCGCCATAAATCAGGTAGTTTTGAAATAAATTTTTCTAGCAAACTATAAATATTTACTCATGTGAATGGTGTCATAGGTCTCGATCCACTCACGGTTAATGACATCAAAGCCTTGTAGACGCCAAAACTTTTCAGCCGCTGGCAAAAATGGATGAGTGTGCAAATACAAAGTCGTAATTTCATTGTTTTTTGCATGGCTAAACAACATGTCACATAGCTGAGTTGCGATACCATTACGGCGATATTCAGGCAATACAAACAACTTAACCACTTCCACTGTATTAGATGGCAAATTTAAATCAAAACGATGGTCATACGCCCGATATGCAATAGTGCCAATAATACGGTTTTTATCTTTTACCGTAATAAAGCAACCTAATGGATCATTGACATAATATTGCCCAAAATTTTTTAAATCTTTGGGAACTTGCCCATGATAGATTTCTGGGAATAAAAGCTGTCTAGTATAAAGTGCAAACTCTACCGCAGAGGCATAGTCTGATTTGTCCGATAGTTGATAGTGAAATATCATATTTATAGCCAAGAATGATCAGGGATAACAATGGTTTTGTCTTGAATCATGGCTTCATGGAACTCAACATCATAGACACTTTTTAAAAACTTAGGATCAGTTATTCGTGTCTTAGACTCAGGCTTAACTACCTCATGTTGGCGCATAAAAAACAAATGATCTGCAAATAAAAAAGCTAAATTGGGATCATGCATAATCGCAATCACCGTAAAATTTTGCCGCGACAACTGACGCAATTTTTTCATTAAATAAGATTGATAATAAACATCGAGATGATTGGTTGGCTCATCAAGCAAAATGACTTTCGGTGCTTGTACTAAAATGCGGGCAATCATAACCAATTGCCTTTCACCTCCCGATAGTTCGGTATAAGGACGGTCACGCAAATGCTCAATATCTAAATCAAGCAAAGCTTGGTCTACACGTTCCCAGTCTGATTTTAAAGGACGATATTGGCTAAAAGCTGCACGTCCTGTAATCACGACATCTTTAACCAAAAATGGAAATACGGTTTTATGAAACTGCGGTAAAAAGCCGAGTAAGGCTGCCCGATCTTTGCCTTTAAAGTCTGATAATGGTTTTCCTAAGTAGCGAATCAAGCCATCTTTTACAGGTTCTAGGCCCGCCATCAATTTAAAAAGTGTCGATTTTCCACAACCATTACGCCCTAAAATCACTGAAAACTGATTTTCAGGAAATTCCAGATGAATATTTTTAAGGACCTGTTTGTGCCCATAGGCATAATTTAACTGATCAATTTGAATCATGCCCAATGAGTCCTCTGTGTTTTCATTAATAATAAGAAAAATGGTGCGCCAAGTAGCATGGTAAAAATACCAATCGGTATTTCAAACGTCAGTAAAACCCGAGAAAAGTTATCAATCATGAGTAGAAAACTACCGCCCAACACCATATTGGCAGGAATGCTGTAGCGATGATCTGGCCCAACCAACATTCTCACAATATGCGGCATAAAGAGCCCATATAGACTAATAATCCCTGCCGCAGCCACAGAAGTTGAGGTACATACAGTCACTAGCGCAATTAAAAGAAGTTGTTCCCACCTTGGGTTAACACCCACGGCCTGCGCTTCTTCAGCACCGAGTGCCATTAGGTTTAGGCGCCAACGCATCGCAAATAATCCAGCAAGGCCAATACAGATTGGTAGTATGGCGTATTGAACCTTTTGCCAAGATGCCTGATGTAAGTTGCCCATCGTCCATTGCACAATCGCTTGTAATTTAAATGGATCACTTAAGTATTGAATAACCGTAAGACCTGCCAAAAACAGCCCCGAAACAATCATGCCCGATAAAATTACCATGACTAAAGACGTCTGACTTTCATGTTTTTGATGTGCAAATAAATACGTTAAGCCAACGGCGCACACACCAAAAATAAAGGCTGATAGATTTGGCGAAAGCCAACTTAAAGAAAGTGCCAAAGCTGCACCAAACGCGGCACCAGATGAAATACCCAGCACATAAGAATCGACCAAGGGATTACGAAACAAGGCCTGCAAGCCATTACCCGCGGTTGCTAATGCGGCTCCCACCATAAAGGTCAGTAAAATTCTGGGCAGCCTGACATTCACAATAATGTTCTGCATCAGTCTAAATTGCTCAGCATCAAAATATGGCGTACCAAACACCGCTTGCACACCCCACCGCAAATAATCCCATGCACTCAATGTTTGAGTTGGCCCAATAAGCAGCGAGATAAAAATCATGAGGAAAGGTAAAGGGTAAAACCAATAATATTTCAGTTTTTCCATTTTTATTGCACCAACGCTTTGGCAAGGTGTTCACCATACAACTTGGTTAAAATACGCTGTTGTAAAGCACTTACAGGTAAATCGGACTGTTCGGGATAAATACTGTGATTCAAATAAATCGCCGTAATAATAATTTTGATGGTGTGTGGGTTATATATAAATGCAGGACTCAAATTAAATACCTTTCGGTTTTGCACAGCACTTAAACCCTGTAATTCTTTTCGTTCATAAATTAGTTGGGGGTTGGTATTCCAAAGCACAATATTGTCGGGGTTCCATTCAATTAAAGTCTCGGGATTTACATTGGGTTGATTCGTATTGGTCTGAACAATGTTGTAAGCACCCGCCAGCTCAATAAAGTCATTGGTAATCGACTGACGTCCCGAGGTAGAAAAAATTCGGCCACCAGACCAAGCATAGTAAATCGATTGTTTATTTGGCTGACGTGCCGTTTTGGCTGCAACCTCCGCCACAATTTCATCAGAGAAATTTAAAATTTCCTGAGCTCGCTTTTGGGCACCGCTCAGAATAGCAATTTCAGAAAGTTCTTCTTTCACTTGCTGGTAAGTACTGGACTCCATGACATATACAGCAATGCCAAACTGCCGTAACAGCTCAATTGTTTGAGTCTGCCCGCTCCCTACAATCACCAGATCAGGTTTTAACAACACAAGACTTTCAATATTGGTTGCATTTGCTCCTTGTGAAGGCGTCGCAAGCTGCTTATTGGCAATACGCTTATCTATTTTTGAATAGGCATTAAACAATAAAGGTTGGATGTATACTTCGGCCGGTATGCCAATCACTTTATGACCTTGCCCTAGCATATATAAGCCATCTAAACCCGACTCAAACAAAGAAACAATTCTTTGGGCAGGTTTGGCTACACAGACTTTTGTATTTGTACTATCAAAGACACATATCGAATGGGCCGCTAACTTTTCTTGCGCTTTACCACTTTGTTCAGATGAAGAACATCCACATAGAATGAGTAAAGATAGTAATGAAGCTAATAACTTCATTACGGCATGCCTTGCACAAATATAGTGCAAAATAAAAAGACGTGTCTATTTGGTGCATTTTTCATGTAAAAAAACACCATAAGGGAGCAAGACGGTTTGAATTATCATTTATACAACAATCAAATAAAGTATGTTAGATAAGGTCTTAGATAGTAAGCAAAAAAAACGCCAAATTTACCAAGCAATAAAAACTATTTAATTATTGGCTTAAAAAGTGCACATCAGAGCTATTTAAATAATTTAATAATGGCTACAGCTCAATCAACATTAAAATAAATAACTCGTTATAATCCAGCCCAAAATCTGATAGACATTATCTTCCGATGCTGACCCACTCATCTTTCTGGCGTAGTCTTTACCGTTTAATTCATATTTATGCCGGTATTTTTATTGCACCATTTATCTTGTTCGCAGCAATCACTGGTTTACTCTATGCAATTACACCACAATTTGAACAAACCATTTATAAAGATGTTCTATATGTTGAGCCACTGAATCAAACACCACATAAGCTGAGCCAGCAAATTGAAGCTGCAAAGCAAGTAATGCCAAAGTCTGCACAGGTAATTGAAGTTAGGCCAGCCCCAAGCTCTGATCAGACAACACGTGTAATTTTTTCAGACCCTATCCACGATTTTACAAGTGAAGCCGTTTTTATTGATCCTTTTACACTTAAAGCTCAAGGTCATCTAGCGGTTTATGGTACGAGCGGGGTTCTACCATTTCGAACTACGCTCGACCAGTTACATAGCAATTTATTACTAGGAAAATGGGGCCGCTTTTATAGTGAACTGGCAGCAAGCTGGTTAGCTATTTTGACTTTAACTGGACTATATAATTGGTGGAAACGTCGTCAAAATCTTAAAATCAGACAAACACAAAAAAATAAATTACTAAGGTGGCATAGCACACTGGGTTTAACTTTATTTCCTCTCCTATTAATAATCGCCATTACGGGTCTTACATGGTCCCAGTGGGCTGGAGATAATATTCGAGTTGCTCGTCAGTGGCTTAACTGGCAAACCCCAACATTAGCAACTTCCCTTCAAACAGATAATTTACCTACAGTGATGCACCATGAACATCACGAGATGCCTCATAGTGAAAATCTTAATTTAAATATTGTCTCTACTGAGTACGATACTGCTCTTTCAATCGCCAGAGCACATGGTATTGATGCAGCACAAATACAAATCAAACCACCAACCAGTGGAAATCAAGCTTGGACTGTAGGCGAAATTCAGCGCAAATGGCCAACTCAAGCAGACAGTATCGCCATTGATATGGAACAACACAAAGTCATCGATCAACTTGCTTTTAAAGATTATTCACTAGTGGCAAAACTCACTCGTTGGGGAGTTGATGCGCATATTGGGGTTTTATTTGGCTGGATAAATCAATTGGTACTGGCACTTTATGCTTTCGCACTGTGTATTATGATTATGTACGGATATAAAGCTGCGTTTAAAAACTCGAATTTAAAACTCATGACAACCCATTTTGTTGGTCAAAGCTTATTGATTTGGAATCGTGCAACTAGCTCACAAAAAATATGGTTAATATTGGGGGGACTCGTGTTAGGTCTCAGCTTACCTGTTTTTGGTTTTAGTATTTTATTTACGCTGTTTATCTTTGCTATGCGTAAATATATTCCGTCTAAATCGTAAATAAAATTTCAATAACCACTAATTATTTTTCTTATTACAAAATCTAAGCATCAACCATAAAAAAAGCGGTACTTGATTATGTCTATTCATCAAGTACCGCTAAATTTAAAGCAATTTCACACTGGGTTCATTCGCTCAAGTTCACGAATTAAACCAGAATGGTCAAGTTCACCGTCTCCGGCAGCAAGCATATTTTCAAATAATTGGCTGACTTGTTGGGCAACAGGTAAATTCAATTCTAGTGATTTAGCATAGCTAACGGCTGTATGAATATCTTTATGCTGGTTTCGAGCAGTGCCTCCCGGTTTAAAATTTCTACTTAGCATACGCTCGCCATGTTGCTGTAAAATTGGAGAATCTGCAAAACCTCCTGTAAGTGCTTGTTTGAGCTTAATAGGATCAGCTCCAGCTTTAATGGCAAGCAATAAGCCCTCGCTTACAGTTGCAATGGTAGTTGCTACTATCATTTGATTGACAAGTTTTGCGAGCATTCCACAGCCAGCCCCGCCCACTAAAATTGGGCGTCCCATTGCACTTAAAATAGTTTCAGCCTGTGAAAATGTTTTAGCGTCACCGCCAACCATAATCGCTAGACTTGCATTTTTGGCACCTTTTTCGCCTCCAGAGACTGGAGCATCTAAATATTTAAACCCTCTTTCTCTGCATTTTTCACTTTGTGCTTGTGCAACTTCAACGGGTATTGAACTCATGACAATGACCGTACTTTCAGGTTTTAGCTTCGAAGTCGCGCCGTGTTCTTTAAACAGTATTTCATCACAGGTTTTTCCATCGCTAAGCATACAGATTAGAAACTCTACATCTTTCCCGACTTGTTCAAGGTCAAAGCAAACTTGGGCACCAGCTTCTTTTAAACTATCTGCTTTAGATAAAGTTCTATTCCAAACCTTAATTTGATGGCCTGCTTTGAGTAAATGCATAGCCATCGGTAGTCCCATAATGCCTGTCCCCACAAATCCAATGGTCGCCATTATTTCATCTCCGTAGCAGTTCGAACTTTAAGTTGCTGCTGTTCTACTTTTAAACTATTTGATTTTAACTTTGCTAATAACAATAAGCCCAAACCACCCATTGCTACAAAGCCAGCAATAGCAAGGAATGCCACTGTATAAGTGCCTGTGGTGGTATATAAATATCCAGTTAAATATGGACCAGTAAAACCACTTAAATTACCTACCGAATTAATTAATCCAATTCCAGCTGCGGCACCAACACCCGTTAGAGTTTGCCCAGGAATAGTCCAGAAAATGTTAATTGCGCTAAATACACCAATCGCAAGAAGAATAAAGCCGACAATAATGGCCCATGGTTGATTTACAATCAGTGCAATCGCAATGGCTAATGCCGCCATAAGTGCAGCACAAGCACCGTGTTTATAACGTTCTTGTTTACGGTCAGAACGGCGGCTCCATAGCACCATTCCAACAGCTGCAAATGCATATGGAATTGCGGTAAGTAAACCATTTTGAATAAGGCTAATTTGCATACCAAATGTGTTACGGAATGACTCTAAAACACTTGGTAAGAAGAAGAACATTGCATTTGAACCGGAAGTAATTCCAAAATAAACAACCGCCATAATCCAAACTAAAGGATTTTTAAATACTTGTTTAATGAGTTCACCTTTAGTTAAAGCAGCATCGGCAGATTGCTCTTTTTCTCTTTCTTCACGTTCAAGCGTATTCATGAGCCATTGACGCTGCTCAGCTGTTAACCACTCTGCTTCTTTTGGGTTATTGGTTAAATATTTAAGGCAGATTAGTCCTAAAATAATGGATGGGATCCCTTCTAGCACATACATCAAACGCCAGCCTTCATAGCCAATGGTATTGCCCCATTGCATAAGACCAACTGAAATTGGTGCTCCAATAATTTGAGCAATTGGCAATCCAAGATAAAACGTGGCAAAAACACGGGCACGATATTTTGCAGGAAACCATAAGGTTAAATAAAAGATCACGCCTGGAAAGAAACCCGCTTCAGCAATACCGAGTAAAAACCGTAAAACAATAAATTGCGTGCCGCTATGAATAAAGCCCATTAGTGCTGCAATGATTCCCCAAGTAATCATGATTCGGGCAATCCAGATCCGCGCTCCAAACCGATGAAGTAAAATATTACTCGGTACTTCTGCAATAAAATAACCTAGAAAAAATACACCCGCACCTAAACCAAAAATGGTTTGAGTAATTCCAAGTGCATCATTCATATGTAACGCAGCAAAACCAATATTGGTCCTGTCTAGAAATGCCATAATGAATAGAATAATGAGAAACGGGATAATTCGGTTCGAAATACGTTTAATTGTCTGCTCTTCGAGAGCAGTTACATTTTTGATATCTTCCATAATAAATCTCACATCAACTGGCGATCACTGCCATTAATTTTGGGTATCTTCTATATGTGCCTGAATCACGCTTTCAAAATTTTTATCTGCTTGGAAACCTAAAGATTCGGCATATTCAGCTTTCACTTGAACTGGCCAACTTTGAACAATCCTTTGAATTGTTTTATCTTCTTGCCATTGCACCAAATCAGTTGCTTGTTTGCCCGCAACTTTTTCAAGCGCCTCAAGCATTTCTTTAACCGTGACTGTTAATCCGGGTAACGGAATAATTCGGTTATCTTGAAGTACACCTGAAGAAATTGATGCCGCTTTAATCATTGATTCAACACAACGTCGCGGTGAAGTAACAAAGACTGGAGTATCTGCCGGTACTGGGCAAATGGCCGTTTCGCCTTTTAATGGTTCTCGGATGATTGAGCTAAAAAATGTTGATGCCGCTTTATTAGGTTTACCGGGACGAACCACAATAGTCGGTAGTCTTAAAATACGTCCATCAATAAAACCTTTTCTTGAGTAATCCGAGACCAGCAATTCTCCTACTGCTTTTTGCATGCCATACGACGACTTTGGTGTAACCACTGTCTCATCTGTCACAACTTCTGGTAATTGACCGCCAAATACAGCACAGCCACTAGCAAAAATAACTCGAGGCGTGGTTTGTTTCTTTCTTAATTCTTCTAATAAATTTAAGAGTCCATACAGATTAACATCCATACCTAAATCAAAATCAGCCTCCGCTGCCGAGCTCACCACAGCAGCCAAATGCCAAACGACATCAATATTTTCTGTAATATGAGCAACTGTAGTTTTATCGGTAATATCACCGACAATCACTTCAATTCTCGGGTCTTGAGGCAAATCATCGCCTGCAAATGCATCAAACAGAATAATTTTATCGATGGGCTCAGGTTTATTGTTATCTAAATTCAAACTGCCAGATTTTAAGATCTCTTTGGCAATTTGTTTTCCAATAAAACCTGTTCCACCAGTGATTAGCACATTCATACAGAGGTCCTTTCCTAGTTTTTATTCACTTAAAAACTTTTGTAATTGTCGTGAATTAAACGATAAGGAGTCCCTGCAATAATTTCCAATGAATAATTTCTAAATATTGATAACTTTTTAATATCAGTTTTGTGTTTATAAATTTACTCAATAAAGCAAGTTGTCTTTCAACTTGAAAACCTCAAACCGCTCCATGGCTTAAGGCTGAATACTTTATTTACGTTTCGCATTTTTAAGTAAGATATTTATAAATGCTGCTGCAATATCAGAAACTGGTTCATCTTTACGCGTCAAAATTCCATAATCCTGCGCATCTAAAATTAGATCTGTTTCTAAAATCTGCAATTGCCCTTCTTTTACCTGATCGATCACCATGGCTTCGGGTAACATTCCTACCATAGGCGCGCCTTTTAAGATCTGCAAAAAGGTCTGCATCGACATGGTATTGACTGTATTTAAAGGAATTTTGACTTTAGCTCGGGCAAATGCGCCTTCCATACGTTGTCGAATTGGCGTGCCTTTAGGGTAGAGTACCCACGGCCAATTTAATAATTCTTCTAGTTTACAAAACTTTTTCTTGGCACATGGATGAGCATTATTAACAACAATGCAAAACGGCTCCGGGCCTAAAGGTTGAAAATCAAAAAACTGACTTTGCGTCACATCGGTAAAACGGCCAATAGCTAAATCTAAAGTATGCTCACTTAGCATTTCCATTAAATGGTCACTGGTCTGCTCAACAACATCGATAGAAAGTAGTGGCCATTGTTTCTTAATCTCAATAATTGAGTTTGGAATCACCACAGCGGTTGCTGCAAAGATACCACCTACTTTTAAAAACCCGTGACCGCCTAACCGTAAAATTTCAATATCTTCGACAAAATGCTTTGCATCGTTTAATACACGCTGGGCATATCGAATTACATGTTCGCCTAAAGCCGTTACTGGCATATTTCGAGGTAATCGTTCAAAAACAGGAAAGCCCAGTAAACCTTCTATTTCCTTTAGCATTTTACTCACCGCAGGCTGACTTAGGTTCATCTGCTCGGCTGCCAAATGCATGTTATTGGTTCTCGCCAAAGTTTCTAATAGCACTAAATGTTTAAATTTCAACCAATTATTTAAGCTTGTGTAAGTCAAATCAGCCATTTTCAAAAATCCCTTTCGATAACTTTTCGTTATTAATAATTAAATTATTACGATTGGTGTTTATTAAATAAGAAACATATCATGATTTCAAATAAAAGAAGGATGCTTTAAATGAACTTTACGTTAAATTCCCAGAACTCATTACCAGACGACGCTACCCAAGGATTTCTAATTGGTCGCGCGTGGATTCCAAATCAAATTTCCGGTCCATCTCCGATTCTTTTAAAAGGCGATCAGGTTTTTGATATTTCTGAAAAGTTCCACACTATTTCCCAGTTACTTGAAAGTTCAGATCCTTTAAAAGCTTTAGCTGAAATTGAAGGAAAATTAGTTGGCTCAATTGATGAGTTATTTGCAAATACTGTCGCCAAGCCAGATACCAACAAGGCATATTTTTTAGCCCCTATTGACCTGCAAGTGATTAAAGCGGCAGGTGTTACTTTTGCCGCAAGCATGTTAGAACGAGTGATTGAAGAGCAAGCAGGTGGCGATGCACAAAAAGCCCAATCAATCCGTGAAGTTGTACAAGGGGTAATTGGCGATAATTTAAAAACAATTGAACCCGGTTCTGAAAAAGCTCTACAACTCAAAGAATATTTAATTGAACAAAAAATGTGGTCTCAATATCTTGAGGTGGGCATTGGTACAGATGCTGAAATTTTTACTAAAGCACCTGTCTTAGCAGCCGTAGGAACGGGGCAAAATATTGGTATTCACCCAAAGTCTGAGTGGAATAATCCAGAACCAGAAGTTGTATTGGTTGCAAATAGCCACGGTAAAATTTTAGGTGCGACTTTAGGTAATGATGTGAATTTACGGGACTTTGAAGGTCGTAGCGCCCTACTGTTGAGTAAAGCCAAAGATAACAATGCATCTTGTGCAATCGGCCCGTTTATTCGTCTTTTTGACTCTACCTTTACTTTAAACGATATCCGTGCTTGCGATGTTGAGCTGCAAATTCAGGGTACAGATAACTTTGTGCTCAATGGCATTAGTTCTATGTCTCAAATTAGTCGTGATCCCGAAGATTTAATTCAACAAACGCTGAATGAAAATCACCAATATCCAGACGGTTTCGTTTTGTTTTTGGGTACTTTATTTGCGCCTACCCAAGATCGTGAGCAAGCTGGTGCAGGCTTTACCCATAAAGTCGGAGATGTGGTGCGTATCCATTCACCAAAGCTCGGCACTTTATACAACACAGTCATGACCAGTGATAAAGCGATGCCGTGGAATTTTGGCATAAATGCTTTGATGCACAATTTAAAACAACGCGAATTACTATAATTTTCACGTATTATCGATCGGTTGAATTGCAAAATTCATCTCGTAAGTAAACTAAATTTCAAAAAGTATGAGTCAAAGGATCAAAAAATGAATGATCAAAATAAACGGATTTTTTTACGTAGCCAAGAATGGTTTGATGATCCTGAACATGCCGACATGACAGCACTCTATGTCGAGCGTTACATGAATTATGGCCTGACCCGTGCCGAGCTACAATCAGGCCGCCCTATTATTGGTATCGCACAAACAGGTAGTGATTTAACTCCATGTAACCGTCACCATAAAGAACTTGCCGAACGGGTTAAAGCAGGTATTCGAGATGCGGGTGGTATACCCATGGAATTTCCCGTCCACCCGATTGCAGAACAAACCCGTCGTCCAACTGCTGCACTTGACCGCAACTTAGCCTATTTAGGTTTAGTTGAAATCTTACATGGTTATCCACTTGATGGCGTGGTGCTAACCACAGGTTGTGACAAAACTCCCCCTGCCTGTTTAATGGCAGCCGCAACAACAGATATACCAGCCATTGTGTTATCTGGTGGGCCAATGTTAGATGGTCACTTTAAAGGTGAGTTAATTGGCTCGGGCACGGTACTTTGGCATGCAAGAAATTTACTTGCCACAGGTGAAATTGACTATGAAGGCTTTATGGAAATGACCACTTCCGCATCCCCTTCGGTCGGGCATTGCAACACCATGGGCACCGCACTTTCAATGAATGCATTAGCAGAAGCTCTGGGCATGTCTTTACCGACATGTGCAAGCATTCCAGCGCCTTATCGCGAACGTGGGCAAATGGCCTATATGACTGGCAAAAGAATATGTGAAATGGTTCTAGAAGATTTACGACCATCTAAAATCATGAATAAACAATCATTTGAAAACGCCATTGCTGTAGCCTCAGCATTAGGTGCATCAAGTAACTGCCCTCCTCACCTCATTGCGATTGCCCGACATATGGGGATTGAGCTGAGTTTAGAAGACTGGCAACGTGTGGGTGAAAACATTCCGCTTATTGTGAACTGCATGCCAGCGGGCAAATATTTGGGTGAAGGTTTCCACCGTGCTGGCGGTGTTCCTGCTGTATTACATGAATTACAAAAAGCAGGTGTTTTACATGAAGACTGTGCATCAGTCAGCGGTAAAACAATTGGGGAAATTGCTAAAAATGCAAAAACTTCAAATGCAGATGTCATTTTCCCATATGAACAACCATTGAAACATGGTGCAGGTTTTATCGTGCTGAGTGGTAATTTCTTTGACAGCGCCATTATGAAAATGTCTGTAGTGGGTGAAGCATTTAAGAAAACCTATTTATCTGCCCCAAGTAGTGAAAATAGCTTTGAAGCTAGGGCGATCGTTTTTGAAGGACCAGAGGATTACCACGCCCGAATTAATGATCCAGCTTTAGATATTGATGAACATTGTATTTTAGTCATTCGTGGCGCAGGTACGGTAGGTTATCCGGGCAGTGCGGAAGTTGTAAATATGGCCCCACCCGCAGAGTTAATTAAAAAAGGTATCGATTCACTGCCTTGCCTAGGAGATGGCCGTCAAAGCGGTACGTCTGCCAGCCCTTCAATTTTAAATATGTCACCCGAAGCGGCGATAGGCGGTGGAATTGCTTTATTAAAAACCAATGACCGTTTGCGCATTGATCTAAATAAACGTTCTGTCAACGTGCTTATTTCTGACGAAGAGTTAGAACAACGGCGCCGTGAATGGAAACCGACGGTCTCAGCCTCTCAAACACCTTGGCAAGAAATGTATCGCAACATGGTAGGTCAATTATCTACTGGCGGTTGTTTGGAACCTGCAACTTTATATATGCGAGTCGTAAATCAAGACAACCTTCCAAGACACTCTCATTAATTTCAGGATATTTGTTATGACCATTATCGGACACAACTTTATTGGCGGTTCACGTAGTTCACAAAGTTCCACTTTACTAAAAAGTGTGAATGCAACAACTGGCGAAGCTTTGCCTTATGAATTTCGCCATGCAACTGAGCAAGAAATTAATCAGGCCTGTGAAGCAGCATGTCAAGCGTTTAAGACTTACCGCCATACTTCACCTGAACAGCGTGCTACCTTTTTAGAAAATATTGCCGATGAACTCGATGCTTTAGGTACAGATTTTCTAGAAATCGTCTCACAGGAAACGGCTTTACCGCTTGCACGTTTGCAAGGCGAACGTGGCCGTACCAGTGGACAAATGCGCCTGTTTGCCAAAGTGTTGCTCCGTGGTGATTTTTTAGGTGCCCGTATTGATACTGCTTTACCTGAGCGTCAGCCTTTACCTCGTCCAGACCTACGCCAGATTAAAATCGGTGTTGGCCCTGTGGCAGTCTTTGGGGCAAGTAACTTTCCGCTCGCCTTTTCAACCGCAGGTGGTGACACTGCTTCGGCACTCGCCGCAGGTTGTTCTGTGGTGGTAAAAGCCCATAGTGGACATATGGCGACAGCAGACTTCGTGGCTCAGGCAATCGAACGTGCAGTAGAAAAATCAAAGATGCCAAAAGGTGTATTTAACATGATCTATGGTAATGGCGTGGGTGAGCCACTAGTGAAACATCCTTTAATACAGGCTGTAGGTTTTACAGGTTCACTTCGTGGTGGTCGCGCTTTATGTGATATGGCCGCAGCCCGTCCACAACCGATTCCGGTCTTTGCTGAAATGAGCAGCATTAATCCGATGCTGATGTTACCAGAAGCCCTGAAAACCCGTGGTGAAAAGATTGCACAGGATTTGGCAGATTCAGTGGTTTTAGGCTGTGGTCAGTTCTGTACCAATCCGGGTTTAATTTTAGGTATTAAATCAGCCGAGTTTAGTCAGCTCATTAGTAACCTAACCGAAATTATGGGTGGCAAACCTGCACAGACTATGCTGAATGCCGGAACCTTAAAAAGTTATATCGCTGGTCTTGAGCATTTAACTGAGCATCAAGGCATTGAACACTTGGCAGGTCAAACCCAGCAAAGCAATCAGGCGCAGCCGCAACTGTTTAAAGCTGATGTTGAGCTTTTACTGGCGGGGGACCAGCTTCTGCAAGAAGAAATCTTTGGACCAACCACAGTCATCATTGAAGTGGCAGATAAAGCCCAACTGATTCAGGCACTACAAAGCATGAATGGTCAGCTGACTGCGACTTTAATTGCCGATGAGGCAGACTTAACCGAGTTTGCAGATGTGGTTCCTGTGCTAGAGGAAAAAGCTGGTCGATTACTCATAAATGGTTATCCAACGGGTGTTGAAGTATGTGATGCGATGGTGCACGGCGGGCCATACCCAGCCACTTCAGATGCAAGAGGCACCTCAGTTGGAACCTTGGCCATTGAGCGTTACTTAAGACCTGTGTGTTACCAGAACTATCCGCAAAGCTTATTGCCAGAGGCTTTAAAAGACAGCAATCCATTGCAAATTTTAAGGCTGGTGAATGGTGAAATGACCAGAGGAGCGATCTAATCAATTAAAAAAGAGACCACAAAATGGTCTCTTTTTAATTTCTACATCCAGAGCTTATAGATAGAATAAAATTCCCTAAATTAATTTGGTTTGTAATTAATATTTTTTAAAAATAAATCAACAGCATACGCAACCCAAGTACTAATTTCATTCTCTGATATTAAATAATCAGGATGCGTCAAACATTTTAGATGAGCATCACTTCTTAATAGCGATAAAAATATATTCGCAGCAACTTCTGAAGAAGAGCTTAATTCAATTTCGCCCTGTTTAACGGATTTTTTTAGATATCCTGCAATGATATTTGCTAGACGCTGTGGACCCAATTCAAAGAATTTTTCAGATAACTCTGGGAACCTTACCGCTTCTGCAATACAAACCCTAAAAAGCGCCAAGCCTGAATGCGATAATATAAAACACAGATAGGTCTTCCCAATTTCAGTTAGTGCTGAGCGTAAATTGTCGGCTTTTGTCTCAACTAAAATAATTTGTTTTTGCATGTTGGTACATTGACGTTCAATCACCGCTGCAAACATCGCTTCTTTATTCTTATAGCAACCATACATCGTTGCTTTTGAAACCCCCGCTTCCTTTTGAATCATGTCGGTCGTTGTGCCACTAAAGCCGTGAAACAAAAAAAACTTTGTTGCTGCATCCAGAATTTTTTGATCTTTTTCATGAGCTTTTGTTGAACCAGACATATTGACCTTATAAAAATTTTAGCGATTTCGTTCTAAGTGTAACTCATCGAAAAGTTCAAAATCGAGAATTGACGGAAATTTAATTAAAGAGTAGAGTACCGATCGGTACAGTACAGTAAATATCTACTCCGTGCAATGAATTGATGTTTAAGATTTAAGGTAAAAGATGAATACAAAGCCACTCATCGGTTTAGCAGGTGCAATATTTGCTGCAATGACTGTTGAATTTAATAACCGAATTACCAGCATTACTTTAGTCGACCTTCGAGGTGCAATGGGCATTAGTGTCGACTCGGGTTATTGGGTTAACAGTATTTACGCAAGTGCAATGATTATTGGAATGATCCTGTCTACGAGTTGGGCAGTCATTTTTTCTATGCGCAGAGTTCTTCTTTTTGCCATAGGACTTTGCTTTTTTTCTAGCGTTTTAATTCCTTTTAGTCCAAATATCGAAATATTTTATCTATTACGTGGCTTACAAGGCCTCGCCAATGGTTTAACCATTCCTTTACTCATGGCCTGTGCGCTTAGATTTTTAGGACCTGACATTCGACTATGGGGATTAGCCTGCTATGCATTAACTGCGACGTTCTTTCCCAACTTAAGTGCTGCACTCTCAGCTTTTTATTTAGAAGTAATTGGCTGGAAAATGATATTTTTTCAAACTATTCCTTTTTGTGCACTAAGCGCTGCACTTGTGTATTTTGGGATTCCCCAAGATCCTCTTAATTATTCAAGAATAAAAAATTACGATTGGATTGGTGCCATTTTAGCAATTATTAGCTTAGCGAGCCTGAGCACCATGTTGTTGCATGGCAATCATTTAGATTGGTTCCATTCCCAATTAATTTGTGTACTAGCCTTAATTAGTGCGATTACTTTACCTTGGTTTTTCATACATGAATGGCGTTATCCGTCACCACTCATTAAACCGCAAATGCTCGAAATCAGAAATTTTGCTTATGCTGTTTTCGCACTCTTTTGCTTTGTCATTATTGGTATGTCCACCAGCACATTACCACTCAATTACTTAAGTGCAGTGCATGGCTATAAACCCACTCAGACCATGTGGATTGGCTTACAAATTGCGGCCCTGCAATTTATCTATATTCCTATTGTTGTGAAGCTTTTAAATCAAGCTTGGGTGGATAGCCGATATGTACACGGGTTTGGTTTACTTCTGGTCATTGCTGGTTGCCTAGGTGCAAGTCAACTTGATACCACATGGAATCAAGACCAATTTTATTTTTGGCATGCAATCTCATGTCTGGGGCAAACCTGTGTCGTGCTCTCGCTCTTAATGATGGGTACAAACAGTGTTCACCCAACCATGGCAATTTATGCATCCCCTATGATTAATACCCCGCGTGCGATTAGCGGTGTACTGGGTGTGTGTATTTTGGACTGGGTCAATCGAGAGCGCGGTGAATACCATTCAACACGACTGATTGAAAATACTGCTCAACATGTTTTCCAAAATATTCAAGGCCCTGTTATTAACCCACTTACTCCACCTGTGCTCACCGCAAATGGTGCAGATCGTGTTTCAGGTGGTTTATCTGCCCTAAATTCTGCGATTCAAGCGCAACAATCAGTTTTAGTTATTAGCGATCAATATCTCATCTTAGCTGGCCTTACCGCTATTTTATTCATCGTGATGTTGATTTTGCCAGTTCGAACTTATCCGCCACGTATTGCTCTCATTAAGTTAATGAATAGTCATAACTCAGGAAAATCTTTATGAGTACTCTCGAAGCCCAAGACACCACCCATACCGAACCACCCAAGTTAACCAAGGTGCAATTTCTCAAAAAGCATTGGGTTATGGCTATTGCGTTTATTATTGTCTTAGCATCTATTTTGTGGGTTTTAAAACTTATATTTTTACCCTCTTCGGTTGTTGAAACAGACGATGCACGTGTAGATGTAGAGTATTCAACTATTGCCCCTAAGGTATCTGGCAATATTGAAGAAATTTACATTAAAGATCATCAGACCGTAAAAAAAGGCCAACTTTTAGCAAGGATTGATGCACGTGATTATCAAGCTGCTTTGGCTGAGGCTGAATCTAATTATGCCAAAGCGCAAGCTGACCTGAGTGAAGCAATGCTCGCAGTGGATAGACAACCCACTGTTATTCGTGAAACTGAAGCACAGCTGAGAAAAGTAGAAGCTGGAATTAAGCTCACAAAAGACAATACGGCGCGTTATGAGCAACTACAAGCACTTGGAGCGGAATCTAGATTAATTACCCAGCAGTCTAAGACTACATTGACTGAACAATATGCTGACTTAGACAGCAGTAAAGAAAAAGTGATTGATGCACAGTATCAGCTCAACCAATACAAGATTCAGGTACAAGCCAAACAAGCTGCTCTTAAACAAGCACAAGCCGCACTTGATAAAGCAAAACTAAATTTGAGCTATACAGAGGTTCGTGCGCCTATTGATGGCATGATTGGTCAAAAGTCAGCTAACGTAGGTAACTTTGTGAGTGCTGGTAATCCACTCATGGTGGTTGTTCCTTTAGATCAGGTTTATGTTGAAGCCAACTTCCGTGAAATTGAATTAAAAAAGATCAAGATTGGACAACCAGTTAATGTCTATGTAGATGCTTATAACGTTGAATTAAAAGGTGTGGTAGATAGCTTTTCTCCATCTACCGGCGCATTTTTTTCTCCCATCTCGGCGACTAACGCGACTGGTAACTTTACCAAGATTGTTCAGCGCCTTCCTTTACGAATTAAGCTTATTGAAAATCAAAAAGACGTTAAATTATTACGCCCAGGTTTATCGGTTTTAGTCTGTATTGATACGACTAAATAGTTCGTCTAAATCTTGGAATATGAGAGAAAAAAAGAGACCGTTTATGGTCTCTTTTTTAATTTATATATAATTTAATTTTATTGGATGATTAATCCAAATTCATGGCAACCGCTCTGGTTGCTTTACGCTTTCGCGTGACAAACAAACCACAAACCACCACAAGCGAAGTTACACCTAAAGATAAAGTGGTTTCATAACTATATGCTGGTGAGAAGAACATATAAGCTAACACACTTAAAATAATAATAATCACAAACCAAGTAAGCCATGGGAATAACCACATTTTAAATGGTATTTCCGCTCCAGCTGCTTCTAACTTATGTCTTAAACGTAGTTGTGAGAACGCAATAACTAAGTACACCAGTAAAGCAATTGACCCTGTGCTTGAAAGCAATAAGCCAAATACTTTTCCAGGGAATACATAGTTAATGACACAACACACTAAACCAATAAAAGTTGAAGAAAACACTGCAATTGCAGGTACACCTGCATAATTGATTTTAGTTACTGCCTGAGGCGCTTCACTACGAGTGCCCAAACGAAATAGCATACGAGAGGACGTATAAATCGCAGCATTCATACAACTCGCAACGGCGATAAACACGACCGTATCAATGATGAGTTTAGTGCCCGGTACGTTCAAGCTCATTAAAACGTATTGGAATGTTCCGTACTTTTGTAAGTCTGGTGAACGCCAGTCGACAAGTGAAACAGCAATGAACATTGAGACCACAAAGAAAAGGATAATACGGTACAACACCAAATTGGTAGCGCGTCTGATTTTCTGTTTAGGGTTTGATGATTCCGCTGCTGCAATTGAGACAATTTCTACGCCAAAGAATGAAAATGCCGTAATTAAAATGGCAGATAAAATGCCTCCCATACCGTGCGGCATAAAACCAGCATTATTGTATAAATTGGCAACACCGCTAACATTTTTAGCTAAAGGCCAAATACCTGAAATTGCCAAAATACCAATAATAATGAAACCGATAATGGCCACTACTTTGACCAAAGAAAACCAGAACTCAAACTCACCAAAACTTTTGGTACTAAAAAAGTTAGCTAAGCTTAAGAACACAATAAAACAAAATGCGTAAATAGAAACTGAAACGTTCGGAAACCACGAATGTAAAATTTCAGCACCTGCAATGGCTTCTACAGGAATCGCAAGCACCCAAAACCACCAATATAACCAACCAATGGTAAAGCCTGCCCAAGGACCAATCGCTTTACGGGCATATGTAGAAAATGAACCAGTGTCCGGCTCTAAAACGGCCATTTCACCTAACATTCGCATCACCAGAAATACCATAATGCTGGTAATGAGGTATGCAAGAATTACTGCTGGGCCCGCTTTGGCAATTGCAGAGGATGAACCGACAAATAAACCTGCACCAATAACACCGCCAATACTAATCATTGTGATATGGCGATTTGAAAGTCCTTCGCCTAATTTTTTTGTTGTATCATTATTCATATTTCAATCCTTAAAAATATATTTATAAAAACAATCTATTACATGTTTAAAATCCTACGATAATGAAAAAGGAAAACTTATTGTTTTCCCCTTGTTGCAATAATTAATTTAAAGTTGGCATTGAAAATTGTTTTGCTTCACGGACTTGAGCAGACGGCCAACGTTGCGTAATGGTTTTACGGCGTGTGTAAAAACGGACACCATCTGGACCATAAGCATGTAAATCACCGAATAATGAACGCTTCCAACCACCAAAACTATGATAAGCAACAGGTACCGGTAAAGGCACATTAATACCGACCATACCGACTTGAATATGGCTACTAAAATAGCGTGCTGCTTCCCCATCACGGGTATAGATACAAGTACCATTACCATATTCATGGTCATTAATGAGTTGCATGGCTTCTTGCATAGTATTCACACGCATAACTTGCAACACAGGACCAAAAATCTCTTGTTGGTAGCTGGTCATGTTTGGTGTGACTTGATCAATTAAAGTTGGCCCAACAAAGAAGCCTTTTTCGTAACCTGTCGGTTTTGCATCACGACCATCAACCACAATTTTTGCGCCTTGCTGTTCTGCACTTTGAATATAGGCTTGTACCTTATCTTTATGTGCTTGGGTAATAAGTGGCCCAAAGTCGTTGCTTGCATCTGCATAGTTGCCGAACTTCAATTTTTTCATTTCTTGAGTTAGCTTATCAATCACGACATCGGCAACTTCATCACCAATGGCTACTGCTACTGACAATGCCATACAACGTTCACCTGAAGAACCAAAAGCTGCGCCTAACAATGAAGTGACTACATTATCAATATCGGCATCCGGCATAATAATCGCGTGGTTTTTTGCACCACCTAATGCTTGGCAACGTTTGCCCGTTGATGTTGCGGTACGGTAAATATATTCAGCAATTGGTGTTGAACCCACAAAGCTGACTGCCTGAATACGTGGATGATGTAATAAAGCATCTACCGCTTCTTTATCACCATTCACCACATTAAACACGCCGTCAGGTAAACCCGCTTGTTTTAATAGTTCTGCAAGGTATAAAACCACAGAAGGCGCTTTTTCAGAAGGTTTTAAAATAAAGCAGTTACCGCAGACCAGTGCCATTGGGAACATCCATAAAGCCACCATGGCTGGGAAGTTAAACGGTGTAATTCCAGCCACAACACCTAAAGGTTGGAACTCGCTCCATGAGTCGATATCTGGACCGACATTTTTTGAATATTCCCCTTTTAAAAGCTCTGGTGCACCGCAAGCATATTCAACGTTTTCAATACCACGTTGTAATTCGCCTTGAGCATCATGAGAAATTTTACCGTGCTCTTGCCCAATCAAAGCACAAATCTTTTCGGCATTTTGCTCTAATAATTGTTTGAACTTAAACATGACACGCGCACGTTTAATGACTGGTGTATCTCGCCATGCAGGAAATGCTTGCTCGGCTACCTGAACTGCCTCATTTACCGTTTGAGGATCTGCAATTTCGACTTCTTTACTAATTTCACCCGTCGCAGGATTGTAAACTGGCTGTTTTCTTGCCGTTTTAGATACAATTCTTCCTTGAATGAAATGCCCTAGCACTTTTTTGGCTTGTCCACTATGCGTACTATTTTCAGTTGAAACTTCTTCATAGCTAAAATCTTCTAGGCCATTTGTCATTGTTGTTACTCCTTACTACAATTAGTTTTCAGATCAAACTGTATTTTTCATTTAGTTTTTACAGAGCATCTATAGACTTTACCGATGCTCTTAAAATGTCTATAAGCCTTAATTCACTTGATAAAGTGCATCGCCAACAGCATTCATTAAGCGGTCAATATCAGCCTCAGTGCTGTTAAACATTGGTCCGAACTGAAGCGTGTCTCCTCCAAAGCGGACATAGAAACCTTCTTTCCAGAGTTTCATACCAAGCTCAAAGCCTCGGATTGTGGCATCGCCATCACGTGGCGCTAACTGCAAAGCACCAATCAAACCACAGTTACGAATATCTAAAATATGCGGTGAGCCTTTTAAGTCATGCAGCATTTTTTCAAAAGTTGGTGCTAACGCCGCAGATTGAGCTAACAGGTTTTTCTTTTCTAAAACTTCAAGCGCAGCTAAAGCAGCCGCACAAGCAACCGGATGTGCCGAATAGGTATAGCCATGGGTAAATTCAATGGCATGCTCTGGTAAGTCTTGTTGCATAAAGGCTGAGTAAATTTCATGGCTTGCCACCACACCACCTAAAGGAATAGCACCATTGGTCACCTGTTTCGCAAAGTTCAAAATATCTGGTGTTACCCCAAAATACTCTGCTCCCGTCCAAGTTCCTAAACGGCCAAAACCTGTAATCACCTCATCAAAAATTAACAAGATGTCATGCTGATCACAGATCTCTCTTAAACGTTGTAAATAGCCCGTTGGCGGTACAATACAACCCGCCGAACCAGAAATAGGCTCCACAATAACGGCTGCAATATTTGAAGCATCATGTAGCTCAATTAACTTAAGCATTTCATTGGCAAGCTCTACCCCACCTGTTTCTGCACAACCTTTGGTAAAAGTTAAATTCGGCTGCAAGGTATGCGGTAAATGGTCTACATCCATAAGTTGACCAAACATTTTACGGTTGCCACCAATACCGCCTAAGCTTGTTCCAGCAACGTTTACACCATGATAGCCACGTGCACGACCAATCAGTTTGGTTTTGCTCGGTTTACCTTTAATACGCCAATAGGCACGTGCCATTTTGATCGCCGTATCTGCCGACTCTGAACCCGAGTTGGTAAAGAAAACGTGTTGTAGTTTTTCAGGCATATGCTGAACAATTTTATCTGCCAACTTAAAAGACAACGGATGACCAAACTGAAAAGCTGGTGAGTAGTCAAGCTGACCTAATTGTGCACTTACCGCTTGTTGAATTTCAGGAAGCGTATGACCAGCACCACAAGTCCATAGGCCTGAGAGTGAGTCATAAATTTCACGGCCCGAATCATCAATTAGGTATGATCCTTTTGCGCCCACAATCATGCGCGGATCTTTAGCAAAGTTTCGATTTGCTGAGAAAGGCATCCAGTGTGCTTGATAATTTATATGCATATTGTTATTAGTTTGAACCGCATCCAAAGTATGCTCTGAGTCGCTAAATTTATCCGTATCAAACATAACCATTCCTGTTTATTTTCAAATTATGGTTTGAGTGTACATAGCGTAATAAGTTTGATAAATTCAAATTATCTTGAGTTTAGATTTAAAAAAACAAAACTAAATGAAACCTAAAAAATTAAATCAAGTCACTGATTTTGATATTAAATTACTTAAAATATTTAAAACGGTTTGCGACTGTCACAGCTTTACATCTGCCGAAAGTATTTTAGGTATTAGTCGTTCTGCAATTAGTTTGCATATGAGTGATTTAGAAAATCGTCTAGGCATTCGACTATGTCAACGTGGTCGCGCAGGCTTTGCCCTAACCGATGAAGGACGAGAAATTTTAGAATATATCGAAGTGCTCACGGCAGCGATTGAAGACTTCCGCTCCAAAGTTAACCAAATGCATAACCGTCTTAAGGGTGAATTTAATATTGGAATTATTAATAACCTTGTGACTATGCCAAGAGGTTATATCACCAATACCTTGACACAACTTGCTGAAGAGCACTCCGAAGTGATTATTAACATTAGTATGAGCACCCTGTCAGATATTGAGTGCCGCGTGCTCGATAACCGCTTACATGCAGGTGTTATTCCACTTGTTACGCCTTTGTCTGGTCTAGACTATTTCGATTTATATAGTGAAAGTTCATTTTTATACTGCGGCAAAAACCATCCATTGTTTAGCCAGTGCAGCAACATGAATCTAGATGAGTTAAAAACATGGCAAGCAATCCTTCCTAATTATGCCATCACACCAGAAGCGGCAAAGTTGCATCAGCTTTTAGATTGTAAAGCGACAGCAAGCGACCGTGAAGGCATCGCATTTCTGATTTTAACTGGAAAATTCTTAGGTTTTTTACCCGACCACTACGCAAAAAAATGGGTTGAAGATGGTTTTATGCAAACTGTTTCAAAGGAAAAAATGCATTACAGCACACCTATTTGTTTAATTACTCACAAAGGCAAAAACCACAATATTATTTTAAAAACTTTTATGGAAATGCTTGAGAAGCGGATTGTTGGGGGTTAGAAATCTTTATATTAATAGAGCTGTTCTATTAATTCATGGAAGTATAATATAGAGCTTATTAAGAATAAGTTACTATTTTATAGAACGAAGCCCATTTAAAATGGGCAATCATTAATTAGAGTAAGATATATTGATACATCTACATTTTGGAAAGTTAAGAGTAGAGGTATTTTGAATGAAGTACTGAAGCAGCATTTAAAATGATGTTCAAACACATAATAACTTACTCAAAATACCAATTCTAAAATAGATCTAGAGATCGTTAAGTTTAAACGATCTCTATGAGTTACAAAAGCTCACTCTATGTATTAACTTTGAATACATTTATTTGTTCTATGACATGGTCACAATAAGTGTCTGAATATTCAACTAAATAGTCAGTTTTCAATGCTACACCTTTAATTAAAACAGGTTCCTCTTCATCACTATCACTATCACTATCACTATCAATTAAATAATGCATATCGGCATAAAAGAAAAATTTAAATTTTTCATGAAGCTTACTTAAGCTATTACCAATATAAAATTCTTTAAAAAGTGCACCTTTATAGCCTGGATATAACTGGATGGACTCTAATTCAGAATTATCTCCATTAAAGACTAATACTACTGAATCCTGCCAATAACAATAGTTAAAGTTATACTGAATTTGAGTGATTTCATTAAATACTCTTTGTTCATAGATCCTCCAGATACTATCAGAATGCATTTCGTTCAGATAATCATTAATAAATAGATGTTCAGCTTGCTCTAAGAAGTCAACATAACACATTCCCAAGCTAAAGCCAGCAGCACCTTTATTTGGGTTAATTGGTGCATATAGATCAGGAATTAATTTCATTTCCAAATTTCCCATTTACCATTCTCATATTTCAATTTTTGTCCATTTGGATTTAGATAAATCTGATTTGATGTGATAGTTCCTGGTTTAAAACCCTTATTTGGATCAATAATTCTAAACTGAGTTCCATCATTCATAACTATTTTATAATATCTAACCCCATCACTGGAATGTGTACCACCACCAGGATGATATTCAAACTCCTTGATACCCGTTGCACTATTTTTAACACTATAAACTTGGGCTAATCCAGAAGTACTTGATTTAGGAGGTACTAATGTAAGTACTGCACCATCCATTTCAAATGAATATTTAATATCCTGAATAGTTTTCCCCCATATATTTGCTGGTTGAATTTCCATATTGCGAGGTATATTTGCTAATTTAGCTAAATCTTCTCTCAACCCTAATCTTGCAGTAGCAGATGCTGCCGAAGCTGGGGCAGCTGCTCTAATTCCTTTTAAAAGATCATTACCTTTACCAATTGCTTTCCCTGCCCCAGGGATAACATCTAGAATATTTGTGGGAAATAAAGTTTCATTCAAAGCATATAAGGTACCAAATGTAACCATTTCTGCTTGTGACAATCCACCAGAATCTGCTTTTTTTAATAAATATTCAGCTATTTGAGTTTGGGCATTTTTTAAAGCATTTATGTCACCTTTAGCGATTCCTCTACTAACTGCATCTAACGCTTGTCCACCCTTTTCTCCCATATATCCTTTTGCTTGGTCCAATAGCTCTTTAACTTTCTTTTCATTAAAAGCATTATTTGTTAGAGCTATATTTGCAGAGTTAGATGCAACATTTACATCATATCCAGCATAAGCAGCGATAACACCTGAGGTTAGTTGTCCAACCATTAATATTTTTTGTTTTTCTTCTTCTGTATACAGCAAACCAGTTGAAGGAGGGATAAAACCTGCAACAATTTCACCAACAGCTCCGCCAATAGCACCAGCTTGGCATTGTCCTTGAATTGCTCCTGCAATACAGCCTGCTAAAGCATGCGCTAACTTATGAGCAATGTAATTAATATCTTCTAGCCCTTTAATATTTTGTGCCATCTGCCCTTGTAATGCACCAGCTAAACCAGATAATAAAGCAACTTTAAGGTTTTCCTCTAAGTCTCCTCCATTAATAGCAGTTTGTACTAATGTAGAACTGACTGAGGTAGTAAAGTTGTTTACCAATCTATCTGAGAAAACAGTACTATCTGGTTTTAAATTTAGAGCTGTACTAACTTGACTTAATAAACCTGCTGTAACAACTGAAGCCGCCAAATTCTTAATTGAGTCTTTACTTCCTAACTCTTTAAGTGTTTTTCCTATATTTCCACCGTTATTGATTAAGCTCACACTTGCTTGAGTAGCTAAAGATGTCAATGCTGCCTGTGTCATAGCAATAGCAGATCCACCTAAAGTAGCCGCGGATCCCCCCAAAGCACCCACGACTGCTGCCCCAGCTCCTGCAGTAACCATTGTTACTACAATCGCGATAATCGCAGCCCCTGCTCCTGTTAAACCTTGTGATTTATAGTCCCAATCTTTTTGAGTTAATAAAACCATTTGCCAATCTACATCTTTTCGATTAACAAACTCTTTTAAATATTCATTCCCAGGTTGCTTAGATAACTCAAGAATTGCATTACGTAGCTCTATCTTATTAGCATCTTTTTCACTAATTGGAACTTGCACACTCAAACCACCTGCAGCTTTAAAGGTAGGTAAAACTGGACCATTAAAACTTGGTAATTGAGCAGTTTCAGTAATTGAGCCTTTATCCTGCATAGCCTGCCAAGCTAATGAGCTTTTTTCTTTTTTTAAGAGCTCTGTAATAGATGTCTTAGCAGCTATTAACTCAAGTGTTCCTCCAGTTTCAATCGTTGCATCTTTTAAATATTCAAACTCTGTTCCAACAAGCTTAGTATCAAAGCCTGATTTAGTCCCAATGTAGTCTGCTTTTAAAGTTGCAGGTAATTCACTAATCTGAGTTCGTGTTGTATTAGTTGTAGTTTTTGAGGAAGCTAAAAGCGAGATAAGTTTAGAATATGAGGTTTTCTTTGTAACATCCACTGTACTGCTAGAAGATTCTTCCACAGTGTAAAAGTTAAGATTCCCGCCAGATTTAATCGAAATTGTTCCTCCCTCAGCAATAAAACGCCCAGAATAAATATCAATATTATTATCTGGTGTCTTAGCATCTACTGACGGATCTAGTTTTTTCGTTTCAATAGAAATATTCTTTGCTGAAATATCAACTGAAGCTGCATTTGTGTCATTATTTTCAGAAACAGTCGTAATATACTTTTTCTTTAAACCACCCCATGATTTTTTCTTTTCAGTCGTGGTGGTCAGATCATAGCTTTGCTCAATAGCTGCATCAAATAAAATACTTTTATTTGATTCTATTTTCACGTCACCATTTTTTGAAGTAATACCGGTAGCTTGTAAAACTAAATTATCATCTTTAGTTTTACCTACTGTTCTTATGTTAACCCCTTTATCACCATTAATAATGGTAGGGCTAACTAATGTTCTGAAGCTATAATTTCCTTCACCTTCAGTACCTTTCTCATAAAAATCTGTATGGCCATCAATAATAATACTTGCATTTAATGATTTTGGTGGCTGATTAGCCCCAGTACTAATTGAAGATTTATACTGTTCAGATAAAACTCCACTTGCTTCTAAATTAACCTGCCCCGATTGAGCAGAAATATTTCCACCACTAATAGATAAACCTTTAGCAGAAGTAATATTTATATTTCCTGATAAGACTCTAAAACTAACTTCTGAATGTTCAGAACCCTCAACTTCTTCTTCAAAATATTTTAAATTATCTTCAATATCTTTAATTGATAATTTTACTTTATTTGATAATTCATTAATTTCTGGATATTTTTCTTCAAGTTTATTTTGTTTTTTTATTGATTCCTGTAATAATTTTTGACCTACCGACCTAGTCATTGAATATTTCATCATTTCTTCGATTTTTTTTCTACCTTTAAGAATTTCATCTAGTTCATTTTTATATTCATTATAACGGGGTTTATTTACTAAATTAATTTCTTCTTTTTCCAATACTGCTCTTAAACTATATAATTCTTTTATAAAGTCTTCTTTATATTTTAAACTTTTAATATTTTCTAGACTATTTTTTACTCCATCAACTAACACATCATCTTTACTTGAAACGATCTTAATATCTTTTTGTGCAATTAACTGTGAACCTTGAATATCAACTTTAGCACCCTCTAAATTAATACCACCATTTGCTGTATCCAACTTAACAACTTGTTCTGAACCATTACCAGTTGTTCCTCCATAGCCTTTTAAAGTTAAAGTGCCATTTTTAGAGGCGAGTTCAATATCACCTACTGCTTTTAAACTATAAACTTTAGGATCAATCGTTAAGTTAGAATTGGTTTGAATTGTTAGGTCACCATTTAAACTATTTAACTTTGTATCATTCTTGAGTAAATCACTTCCGACCGCATTTAAGTTCAATCCAGTCTGACCTAAAATAAAACCACCCGCCTCTAATAAAACAGCTCCACCTGTTAAATTTGTATTTTGTAATACTTGGTTTCCTGTAGCCGTTACAGAGGTAACGCCCTTAGATGTTAAGTTAGTGACTTTATCTGCAATCCATTTGGTCGCTGGCGTATACTCAGCATTGCTATAAACCGTACGGCCAGAGCTTACCGCCAGATGCTGGTCTGATATAGCATTCACACCCTGTAAAGTCAGTAAATCTTTTGCATAGAGTTCAGTATTACCTTTTGACGTTAATACGCTATCGATAATTGTACTCATGCCTGCTCTACTATTGATCGCAAGTTTACCAACCGTAGAGCTGAGGTCTGTATTTTGGATTTTAATATCAGATTTGCTATTTTCTATCGAAACGGTTTGTCCCTTTAGAACATTATTTACCGTTTTAAATCGGCCCGTATCCCCAGTAACAACTACATCGGTATTAGCCTTTAGATTGATTCCATTATTACTCGAAACTAATATATCGCCCTGACTTGCATTAACTTGTACCGATTGCAAGTTAACGGTGCCATCACCAATCGAGCCAAGTGTTACCCCTTTTAAGCCACTAATAACCGTCTGATCAGTTGTTAATTCATCTTTATCAGCTGAAGGCATCGCCTTGCTTGTCTGGGTCGAGTTTAAATTTATATTTTTATTCGCGAGTATAGAAATCTTTCCAGCCGAAGATGTGGCCTTTAAGCTATTTGCAGTAACTCCACCAGCAAGTGCGGTTAGATTAATATCACCTTGAGCCTTGAGTGCCTGACTTAAAACAAGATCAGCAATTTCAGAACTCACATCAATATTCTTTTGTGAAGTCAGTGCACTATTGAGTGCTATTTGATTGGCATGTAGTTGAATGCTGTCTTTGTTAGAAATTTCTTTTGCCGTAACGGTTAAATTATTGGCTGCATCAAGCTGAACAATGCCTGTAATAAGCGGAAGTGCCTTGTCAGCATTGTTCCAGACCAGATCACGTCCACTGTAGGCTTTAATGTTTTTAACTCTTGTTGCAGCGTTTTCAAGTGAAAATCCAAGATTCTTTAGATTTAAATCTCCTGAACTATACAGGTTTAAATCTTTACCCGCATAAATCGTCCCGCCTTGAAGGTCAATGATATTTTGGGTATTAGCTGAATTTGCTTGTAAGTTGATTGAACCTAAAGATGCCTGTATATGGTTCTCTGTAAGTGATAACTTACCATTACTTAAAACATTTAAATCTTTGGCAGCAATCAGTTTTGCGTCTTTGGCTGCAACCAAGTCTTTTTGTACTTGTATGGTTGCTGTACCACGGTTACTTTTGAGTTCTGACCCAGCGGCAAGATTAATATTCGCTGCATCAATATAGACATCTCCACCTTGTGAGTCATCCATAATGCGGGTATCAGCAGCCAGATTGATATTACCTTTGGCATTAACGATTAAAGGTGATGAAGCCAGGCTACCGTTATTAATAATAATTTCTTTAGCATTTACATTCAGGTTATTACCTGAATCAATATTTAACATGCTATTACTGTTAATACTGCCTGATGAGTTGATGTCGGCAGCTGCACCAGTACCCGTTGTTTGTATATTCACTAAACCTTGGGTTTTACTGGTCGAACTGATTGTGCCACTGTGTTCAATCTTTCCGGCACTGGTAATCACCAGATTGTTGACTGCCTGAATCGTCCCTGCGTTAGTCACGCCCAAACCTTTTTCAGTTCCCATCAAATAAATGTTGTTGGCATACATCCCACCCAGCGCTTTAACATCTACCGCCAATGTCGGTGCGGTTCCAGTACCAGTTTTAGCAGTAACATCCTGTAAATCTGCACTGACATTATTCGCCCCGGCAATGACCTGAATATCATTTTTGGCACGTAGTTCAGCACTGAGTTCTAATGCACGCGCATAGAGGTCCACATAATTTGCATCGTTATTATTTCCACCTAGTCCAAATTTAGAATTAGGGTTCGCTGAAACCGTAATTCTTCCTTGGTCAACCGTAAATTGCTTGATACTGCCATCAGCATTTAGCTGAGGTTTACCTGTGGTGAAAATTGCCTTGTTGGCATTAATAAAGCCACCACCTTTAATGTTAATACCAGACGGGTTGGCAATAATCACATCTGCCATTTGCCCTGCGACTTCCAAGTTCCCCTCAAAGCGTGAAGCGGCTGATGAGTTTACTTCATTTAAAATAACTCGTGCTTCACCTGTAGCTAAAAATGGGTTCGCTGCAACGTTTCCTACTGTTTTTGTTGTAGCACCCTGACGACTGTTATTCAGTACAGCGCCTTCAGCCAGTACATCAAACTGTTTATAAATATTATGGGATATCCCATTTTTGGGAGTTTGAATATTAACGACAGGAACAACAGTACCTGCCGAGTTCTTACCAGCACCAATCACTGCTCTATTCGCAGCATTTGCCGCACTGTCCGCTACAATACCCGCATAGACAGGTGCTAAAGGCATCCACAAGCTAATACTGGCAACAAGTGCTTTCACTTGCCAGAGTTGATGAAATGCCTGAGATTCAGTGTTATTAATATTGTTGTGGCCACTTGCTTCACTTTGACCAGAAGTCTTGGTTTGGCTTCGTACATTTTCAGCCACGGCCACAAACATTTGACGTGCTTTGCTATAAATAATGCGATAACTATTCTTGTTCATGAATGAAGTCTTTTCTAAAGTAAATTAATAAGAAAGGTTGATACTAAAACCGGTAACCCAGTCTTTTTTTATGCTGTCAGGTGCAATCAGCCCCCGACCAGTAAAGGTATCCAGATAAAAACTATTTTGATAAGTGCGTAGACCTAAAACACTTCCGAGTAAATAACGCTGACCCGGTATGCTATTACGCCCATTAACCCAACCCTGATCGACTGCCATGTAAAACTGGGTATTTGGAATTGGTGCGTTCAAGCTGATTTCTTGCTGTACATACTGTCCGTTATCTCCGGAAAGCATGAGCTCACCATCAAAACCACGCACGCTATAGCGCCCACCAATATAAAAGCGGTCATTGGGTACTAAAATTTTAGGCGCATATTGTCCACGCCAGTTAAGGCGATATTGAGCTGGTTTTTCGAGCAAAAGAAATGGTGTGGTATAACGCAGATCTGCACTCCAAAGTGGAGCACGGGAGTAACCTTCTACAGGAAGATGTTTTCCCTCAATATTGGTAATATTTTCTTCTGGTGCAGTTCGGGCACCTACTCCCATCCCACGACGGTAATCGATGCTGCCGTCTAATACTGCATTTCCTAAATATTGACGGTGCTGAAACCCTAAATTCCAGCCTGAGGTTCTTCGGTGTAAGACATTAATTTCAATATCATCAATAAAACTTTGGCTTTCCTTATGATAAATCTTTCCATAGACACTGGTTTTATGTTGTCCACTACGGCTAATGACACGAGATAAATTTAGGTTGGCTTGCTGACTGTTGCCATGGTAAAGCAGTGGACCATTCCCACCTAAGACTGTTTGCTTATATTGATAGTCATTATAACTAAGACCTAAATCATAATAACCAACGGGTAACTGATAACTAATAAAATAACTTCGGTTTAAGTCTTCATTAAAGTCATCTAAAGAGTGACTCACGTTTAACGATAAAATATCATTTAAATGAAATGGATTATTGATACCTAGCCCAATATTCCCCATATAGGTACCAGTGTCCTGATTACCCGAGTCATCTACACTTAAATTGAAATTAACTTTTTGTAGGGATTGAAGTTTGAGTATTAAATCGCTATAGCCCGTTAATTCTTTATCTTGAGCAGTTGCGGGAGTAATTTGCATATCTACCGCATAGACACGTTTTAGATTTTCCAGCCCCTGATCGAGTTTTTTTAGATTTACAATGTCGCCAGCTTTAAATGGCAACCCTGTCTTAAGCTGTAATGAGGAAATTTTTCCTTCTTGTATAACAATCTTATTTAAACGTCCGATTTGAATACTCAGGTTCAGATTCCCCTGATTTAAGTCTTGTGGACTCACGACAATTTGACTGGTAATAAAACCTTTTTTTAGAAGTTCATTTTGGGCATAGTTGACAATGTTATGTAAACTTTGGGTTCCAATACATTTACCCAAAACATTCTGTGGGTGTTTTTTTATAGCTTTAACCACAAAGTTAAATTGCTGTAAGTCAGACTGCGACTGACCATTTAAAGGGATAAGACTAATTTCTTTAACCGTTACACATGGGCTTTCTTCAACAACTAAATGCTTAAAATCCTGTAATGGCTTGGTGTTTTGGTAAGGAGTTTGCTGAGAAATCTGGTCTTGTAATTGCTGGTTAAGCTCTTTTAAACGTTGATCTTGTAGCACCTGACTGGGCAATGAAACATCTTCGATGGCATAAACATATTGGTGAAAACCCGCAAAAAGAACAATGGAAGAGGTTATAAAATTTCTAGTTAACATCTCATATACAGAATTGTACGTATAAGAACTTTATTTTACACAAAATAACATATTATTCAATTTTTCTTTATCTTTTGATAAAATAAAGTTTATGAAGATTAAGTAACTAGCGGCCTTCATCTTATTAATTTTAATCAAAAAACCATAATATTATTTTAAAAACTTTTATGGAAATGCTTGAGAAGCTGCTTGTTGGGAGTTAAAAATCTTTGTTTTTTAATTTATTGAGCTCAAACATTGCATTTTTATATTCAAGGTATGCTTTTTCACTGATTAGAACCACAGCATCTTTCTCTTTTCGTGTAATTTTTACGGCGTAACCTAACAGCACTCTTTCCATGACCTTTGAAAATTGTGATCTTGCATTGGCATAATTAATTTGTTCCATAATATTAGCCCTTCTCAGATAAAAGAAAGCCACTTCTGATATTAAAGTGGCTGTAATTACATTAAAAATTGTATCGACCTAATAAGTTGATTCGAGATAATTTCCCTTCTAAATCTGAAAATGTTTCTCTCTTTCCATAGGTGTATTCAACACCAAGATCGACTTTCTCAACAGGAGTCCAAAATAAATTGACGCTTGCATTGATTAGCCTTTTATTTTGATCAGGATTATTTACTGAAAAATTTGAATCTTTATAGATAAGACTACCAGCAGACAAAGAAGAGCGTAAATTTTCATTCCATTTGCGCATATACCCTAACTCGACAGAATCAAATTCACTTAAATACATCCGATTTTGATCAAAGTAGAAGGCATCATTATCTTTTGAATAAAGCATGTAACGGTTATCACCAGCTATGTGATAGTAATTAAACACAACTGAGTCATTTTCAGAAAGCTTATACTTTGTGCCTAATCCAGCACCCCAAGCAAGTTTAGTTTGCTCTTCATTCGAGTCAGAAACTGCTCGATTTTCATGAAGCATGCCATGCAATTGAACCAAAAAATCTGGATTCTTAAATTCATATCGCATGGTTAATGCAGGAAAACGGCTTCCACCTTCTACATTTTTGTTTTCAACATCACCGCCTTCCAAAGCGACTAATAGTTTTTGTTTGGCATCAACGATATGCTGATAACGGACCTGTACATTACGCTGAGTTCCTGTGCCCATCGCACCTGTAAAATCAACCAAACTTGGAGCAGTATCACTATTCACAAAAGGTGAAGTCGTCTGACCAATTAACCAATTTCCTAGTGAAATATAAGCGTGTCTAACCCGAACCGAACCATTACCGTTATCTCCACCACTTCCCATGAAATCGGCTTCTAGCTTTCCAACCAAATCTCCTTTCGAGGTCGGCTTAACGATATCCACCCCAACACGTGAAGTCGCAGCAGAGACATTTAATGATTTACTTGTTGAGTTTGAATTGTCTAATGGTATTGACCCTGTTTTATTCGCAATTGAACGCGTTGAACCTTCAAAATCATATGCAGCATCAACACGTATATTTCCATAAAATTTAATTTTAGTCTGATCAGTCGAAACAGGCTTGTCAGTGTTTGATGTTTTGTTTTGACTCAATTCAGGTGCTTTATTCAATCCGTTATTTTGATTTAAGTTCTGCCTCTCCATGAGATAATCTATTTGCTGTTGTAATTTAATTATTTTTTCATTTAGCGCTGAGTTATCTTCGCTTTCAGCTTTGGCTTGCTGCAAAGTCATACTCATTAATAATGATAAAGAAATTATCCCTTTATATTTCATGTCTTTTTCCTTTAGACGAAATCACATAGACCGAATTGAAATTTCCTATTTTTCAATCAGTAAAATAATGATTATTGAATTAACTTTAGATAGGCTAACGAAGCTCAATCATTGACTTCGCTAGTTCCCGTCGAACTTGAATGGTTTTGAATAACCTTATTCCGGTAATTCACAGCCCTTTTGTTTTAAGCTGTTAATCACCCAGCTACGGTCATTTTCACCTACGGCGATTTGCTCTAATTGCTTTTGTTCAGCGGCATGTTTGGCGCTTGCTTTCAGATAAACTTCTTCGACATCTGCATACGGCACGCTTAAAAGCCCATCCTCATCCCCTAAAATTAAGTCTCCAGGTTCAACCACCATTCCATTAATCGCGATAGGGACATTAATTTCCCCCGGTCCGTCTTTATAAGGTCCTCGATGTGATACTCCTGCTGCAAAAAGTGGAAAATCTCCCTCTCCAATGACAACCGAATCACGAATAGCGCCATTAATAACGATGCCAGCTATACCTTTCTTAATGGCATACGCAACCATCATCTCTCCAATTAATGCATTGGTTAGATCGCCACCAGCATCAACCACAATGACATCTCCCGGTTGGGCGATATCAATAGCATAGTGCAACATCAAGTTGTCACCCGGACGAGCCTTAACTGTAATGGCTGGCCCACAAAGATATCCCTTTTTATGCATTGGTCTTAATTGAGCCCCACCTGATGTCATTCGATTCATTGAGTCACTGACATTAGCGACTGGTAGATCTCGATATTGCTCAATCCATTTTTGCTCAACTTTTCTGTCGTTTTTTAGCACTCTAAAACCAATTGCCATAACTTTTCCCTTAGATCAGTTTTCTTGTGCAAATTAATATGACAGCATTTTTTTGAAATGTCATTTCATTTTTAATTAAATTTAAACTAAAATTTACTCAATTTTTAAATTTTGTTTTTACTATTGACTATTTTTTTGAAATGTCGTTTTAATAATATGGATTATTAAGGACGTATTTTGCTCAAAATACTTAAATGGAGTGCAAGTCAAAATGAAACGTAAAGTTCTTATCACGGGGCCAACATTAACTTCAGATGCGTTACTGTATGCTCAGTCTCATGATATTCAGTTGATTCCAACTGAACCCTACATGGCAAAAGATGAAATGGAAAAACTCATCCATGATGAACAACCTGATGCAATCATTGTTCGAACAGGCAAACTTTCTAGAGATATGATTTTTGCTTCTGATAATTTAAAAGTGATTGCAAAACATGGTGTTGGGTTTGACACAATCGACACTCAAGCTGCTGCTGAACGAAAAATTCCTGTCACTATTGCAGTAGGCGCGAATGCACAATCTGTTGCCGAACACGCTTTTGCACTCATGTTTAATGTTGCTCGACAAGTCACATGGTTAGACCAACGTATTCGAGAAGGTCATTGGGACAAAGCAAGTGCAAATGGTGTGGAGCTTTATGGCAAAACGTTGGGCTTAATTGGTTTAGGGGCAATCGGTAGCATACTCATGAAGTTAGTCGCTCCCTTAAACATGAAAGTAAAAGTATATGATCCGTTTTTACAAAATTTACCAGAGCTCGATTATGTAGAACAGGAACACGACTTTGAAAAACTTTTAGAAACTAGTGACATTATTAGCCTACATTGCCCACTTACAGCAGAGAATAGACACTTATTTTCTCATGCCCAATTTGAAAAGATGAAACGCTCAAGCATCTTAATCAATACAGCACGTGGTGAATTAATTAATCAGGCTGCATTAGTTGATGCACTAAAAAATAATAAAATTGCTGGTGCAGGTTTAGATACCTTTTCTTCAGAACCACCAGAAAAAGATAATCCACTATGGGAATTACCTAACTTGGTTGTGACTCCTCACATAGGAGCAAACACAACAGATTCACGTAATCGCGTCGGTCTTTTAGCACTTGAACAGATTGTGAGTATTTGGAATGGCCAATTACTAAACCCACGAGCTATCGCTAACTGGAAGTTACTTAATAGCTAATCATGGAACTGAATTGTTTCTGAGCTTTTAGATGCTAGAACAATTAAAATACTGAATATAAAAAAGGATTTTTTTATGTCTACAGAATACTCTCAACCGAGTGCGATTGAACGTGAAACAATGCGCAAGGTGGCGTGGCGATTACTGCCATTTTTAACACTTTGTTATGTCATCGCTATTATTGATCGTGGCAATATTGGTATGGCTTCATTACAAATGAATGAAGATCTTGGCCTAACAGCTACTGCTTTTGGTTTTGCCAGTAGCTTATTTTTCTTTGCATATTTTCTATTTGAAGTACCCAGCAACCTCGCCATGCAAAAATTTGGAGCAAAAGTTTGGATTGCCCGAATTATGGTGACGTGGGGAGTGATTACAGCCGCAACAGCTTTCGTTGAAAGCTCCACATCATTATATATTATGCGGTTCTTACTCGGCGCTGCCGAAGCAGGCTTTTTCCCTGGTGTAATTTTATATTTAACCTATTGGTTGCCTGCTAATTATAGAGCCAGAATGGTCGCAATATTTATGGTGGCGATTCCGGGTGCAAACTTTATCGGTTCACCACTATCGGGACTTTTATTATCGCTAGATGGCTGGATGGGCATGCGTGGGTGGCATTGGCTATTTATTTTAGAAGGTATCCCTGCCATTTTATTAGGTATTGCCTGCCTATTTGCACTCACAGATCGACCAGAACAAGCAAAATGGCTTAATAGCGAACAAAAAGCTTGGTTAGTTGAAAGATTACAGTTTGAACGTCAACAAAAAACCCCAATTGGCCATATTTCACTATGGCAACTTTTAAAGAATAAATATATTTGGTTTATGATCATTATTTATTCTGGTGCTTCTGCTGCTGGCAGTACAATGAGTGTTTGGGCGCCACAATTAATTAAATCATTTGGTTTGAGTAATTTAGAAATTGGTTTAGTGAATGCAATTCCTTATGGCCTAGCTTCTATTGCCATGATTTTTTGGGGTCGTAGCTCAGATCGTAAAAATGAACGCCGTTGGCATACAGCAATCACACTATTGATGATCTCATTTGGTTTATTAATTGCTTTGTTCACGTCTTCACTTATTGGCACAATCTTTTTACTCAGTGTCGTATTAATTGGCGCATATTCTATGAAAGGTCCTTTCTGGGCTTTAGCATCATCGTGGATGTCACCGAGTACAACGGCGGCAGGTCTAGCAGCCATTGGTGCATTTGCCAATCTGATTGGTGGCGGCATGATGGTGAATATCTATGGCGCAATTCATGATGCAACAGGAAGCCACGCAATTGCCTTACTTCCACTTGCAGCCTTAAATCTCGTGTCGGCTATCATGGTTTTCATTATGTCTAGAAAGAAAGCTGTTTTGTTTAGCCAACCACAAAGTACTTCATAAACAATATACATAAAAAGGGGCTAACGATTTAGCCTCTTTTTTATATCTACAATATTAGAATTAAT
This sequence comes from Acinetobacter sp. 1542444, assembly GCF_000581835.1. NCBI lineage: Bacteria > Pseudomonadati > Pseudomonadota > Gammaproteobacteria > Moraxellales > Moraxellaceae > Acinetobacter > Acinetobacter sp. 1542444. The sequence continues at coordinate 760,271 of NZ_JEYA01000001.1, forward strand.
TACGAATACTCTTACCACCTAAACTTTTCGTTAAATCATCTGCAATTTTGAAGAAAAAATCCCCCACAGATTTTGCAATTTCCGCAGTAAAACGGCTTGATGGCCCCGAAACGACTAATGCTCCAACTACATCATTTTGAGCATCAAATACTGGCAATGCCATTGAAGCAGCATGCGGTTCCGTTACACCCGTTGAATAAAAAGGTTCAGTTCTTGCTAAAACTTGTTCGTGTGTTGATCGCAATGCTTGAGCGCCTGCTGCTCCATCCATTGGTCGAACTTCGCCCGGCTGAATATGAACACGCAGTCGATGGGTAGAGTTCACTCTATATTGGCAAAGACGATATGCCCCATGTTTAACGTAAAATGAAGCAGTTTCACCAGTTTCATCAACAAGTTGCTGTAAACACGGCACCACATGTCTTTCTAGATCTAAAGCATCTTGATAAATTGTATTTAAACGCATAACTTCGCTGGCAAGCGTATATCTGCCATCAGAAAGACGGTTAACAAAACCAAAATCTTCTAGCGAAACAATTAAGCGCATGATGGTTGCTTTATTTAATTCTGTTCGTTCTGCGAGTTCTGCTAGGGTTAAAGATTTATCACCTATTCTAAAAGCAGTTAACAAAGTTAAAAGGCGATCAGCCGATGCATTTCCGCTTGTTGCTGGGTGAGGTTTAATTTTAACCATGTTTTTCCTACAATAGCTTGATATCAATTTTAATGTATTGAATTAGGTTTTTAACTTTACCATATTTCTTATATTTTAATTCTATCTCTCGACAGCAACTTCTTTCATTTATCAACGTACTTAAAATATGAAGCATAGCCTCATTATTAGTATGCTTTACGACTAACAATGAGACCTATATTAATTTCAATTTTAAGCTTGTATTACGCTTCTATTTTTTTTGTCTTTACTACTTGAATAGATAAAATATAAAGCAATCCCTAAGCAAATTAGCGCTCCTAATCGATACGGTGAAAAAGAGAGCATTTCATTACCAAACCAGCCAAAGTTATCAATCAAGATACTCATCAAAAGTTGCCCAAAAATAACAGCCACCGTAGCAACCGCGGCTCCGATTCTTTGCACGGCCAGTACCATAATGACAATATAAGGCACTCCACACATAGCACCCAACAACTGCCATTTGGGAACATCTAACAAGGTTAAGGTGTGTTTCGGTTCAAAGTAAAAAATAAGGAGTGCAGTAATTAGAGCACCGACTGAGAAAGTCAAAAAAGCACTACGAAATACACCAACCTTAGCTCCAAGTTGACCATTAATTGCAGCCTGTACACTCAATAAAGCACCACCAATGACGGCGAGAAGGATCATTAAAATTGTCATGCGGCTCTCCTATGCTTTTGCGACAAGTACAAGTGCAGCAACAATAAAAATGAGTGCCAAAATTCGTTTACGGTCTACCTTTCGGTGTGGAGTCCCCAACAAACCATAATGGTCGATGATCAGACTTTTAGACACCTGACCCGCTAAAATGCCTATCATCGTCATGGCAATACCGATAATTGGAGTGGTAATGGTCAAAATAATGACGTAAGCAGGACCCAAAACACCACCCAGTAATTGCCAAGATGGAAGTGTAAAAAATGAAGGACTATTACGTGGACTAAAAAACAACATGAGTAAAAAGGTAAGTGCTGCACCCACGCCAAAAATACTAAACGTGGCCCATAACTCACCCACTTCCTTTCCTAACGGCCCTAAAAGCCCTGCTTCGACCGATAGCCCCATTCCCCCTAAAATAGTTAGGAGTAGTAATAGAATTTGCATCTACATTGCCTCATCTGTATCTAGGCAACGAATACTAAAGTAGCCAATTCATCAGAAAAACAGCATAATTCATGAATCACTTTTGCAGAAATTGCACAAATGGATTTAACAAATTCGATTGATATCCGCACGCTTCGCTTCTTTATTAGTGTTTATAACGCACAAAACTTCTCAAATGTAGCGCGTAAAGAAGACGTATCTGCATCTATGATTTCTCGAACCATCCAGCAGCTTGAAGATGCGTTGGGGCAGCAACTTTTCTATAGAAATACGCGAGCAATTACTCCGACAGAATCGGGCAAATTATTTTTTGAATATGCGAAAAGAATTACCGAACAATTTGATGAAGCACAAAAGGCATTACAAGATAAAACTATAGAGCCATCCGGACTCGTCCGAATTAATGCCCCTGTGTTTTTTGGTCAACGGCATATTGCGCCGTGGCTGGCAGGATTGTCAGAGCGTTATCCAAGACTTTTAATAGAATTGATTCAAACCGATGAATTTATAGATCCATTACGTGAAAGCACAGATTTAATATTCCGCATTGGAACACTGACTGATTCATCATTTCATGCACGTATTTTGGCTACACAACAATATCATTTAGCGGCGTCTCCTCAGTATGTTGCTAAATACGGTACGCTTGATCATCCGGCAGAGCTTAATCAGCACAAATGCCTTGTATATAAAGGTTTTGAAGGTCCTAACCGCTGGTTAGTGAGAAAGTCCAATGAAGAATGGGTACATTATCCAATTACTCCTTTGCTTTCTTCAAACAATGCCGAGAGTTTAATGACAGCCGCGCTTCATGGCATGGGGATTGTTTTATTTCCTGATTGGCTGATTGGCGAAGCTTTAAAACAAGGTGATTTAATAAAGCTTTTACCTGAATATGAAGCCACGATTAAATCACATCCCCAATATATCGCAGCCATTTACCCAAATGTCCGCCATCCACCCTTAAATATTCGAGTGGTGATCGATTATTTTGCTGAAATCTATGGAGACACACCGTATTGGCAGAATTAATTTTTGATTTATAACAAATCTTAAAGACTAAGATGTATCAATGTTTTCCTATTCGTATACGAAAACTATGAGGACTTACATCCGTAATTTTAATCGTATATAGATATTTAAGCTGTTCTTGCTCTTTTCTCATATCAATTTCAACTATCCCATCAGCTTTCTCACCAGTTATATCAACCTTATAAGAGTAAGCTGGTCGCTTAGGACTAGAATAATGGTCCGACCCAAAACTACGGATACTATAACTTTTGATTTCTCCAAATTTCTCACTTATAGCTTTATCTGTATATATCACTAATTCAACTCTTTGAATATTTCCCTTATTGTTAACAACTAAATACCCACCACTAAAAATAAGAAAAACTATAGTTAGTAAAGCAATGTACCGTTTTTTCTTTAAATCTTTAAATTCTATAAACATGTATTTTTATCAATCTTTAAGAAAAATTATTCTATCAAAATTTCAAGAACTTATATTAATTTTTAAGAATTTACTTAATCCTTATTAGTATTTGAAAGCTAATTTTATTTTTCATAAATTTCACTCATTAAAAGCCCTCCATTAGAGGGCCAGCTCAAAACTACTTAAGTAAACTTACAATATTGCTCCAACCCATCTTATGAGCCAAATCTAAAGGAGTCATTGATTTATTATTCACTTCCAAATTATTAGTATTCAAACTTAAAAGTTCTTGAACAAATAAATAATTCCCCGCTATAACTTCACGATGTAATAATTGATTACCACTTTCATCTTTTTCAGTAATGATTGTAGGATCTGTATTTATAATATTTATGAACTGATCCAAAATATTCTTACACATGGGATGTTCGTCTAGATTTTCGGGACAATTTTTCTGGTCATAAACTAGAAAAATTTCATCAGGATTACCAAAATCAATCCCCCACGCCTCGTCATATTCTTTACGACCTGATGTATTTAAAGTCTTACGATATTCTTGAATCGTAAACGCACCATGAACAGTGCCATTAGATAAGAACATCCAATCGACTATAGACTCAAATTGAAGCCTTACTGTTTCACCAGCTTGCACATTATCAATAATATAAGGTTCGTTTAACAAAGTTCCTGAAATTATACTGCCATCAAAATCAACTTGATCAATCCACATATACTCAATTAAAGGTTGATTTTTATCTTCAAGGTTTTCTTGGATAAATGCACATTTCACATAAGCCAGTTCTAAAGCTGGAACAATCCGTCGATATTCCCAATAAAGTTCACGCCAAAAATATTTAAATGTACTTATAGCACTCTCAAAAGCTAGAATCATTTCTGGAGATTCATTTTTATGCAATTTATTCATATAACCCATATTACAGTTAATTAATATTAAACTTTCTTATAATAACACTATGATAAATTTAAATATCTTTAAATTTCTTAACTATGACACCAATGTTCAAAGATAAAAAGACCAAGACTAAATAAAAGTAAGCCTCTTGAACCATAAGAAGTTCGGCAAATTAAAATTACCTTTAAAAAAACCCACCGAAGTGGGTTCAATTGCAATCTGTAAAAGTGGTTAATTACATTTAATCGTCTTATTGAAAGTCTTATAGGTACCTGTTGTAATTACTTGAGCTGTATAAATCTGTTGGCTATGAGTTTGATGATTATTATTTATTTCACTAAAGCCTTTACCAGCACAAATGGTTTCAGCTTTTTTGTTTACTTTGTTTTCCATTGCTTCATTAGAACCTAAAATATTAGAAGTGGTTTGAATCATATAGTTTCCATTTTCAAGTTTAGAAGCTTGAGCTGGAAACATTTGTGCACAACCAGTCAAAGAAAGAGTAGAAGCTGCAAGAAGAGTTAGCATAAGATATTTATTCATAATTTCTTAGTTCGTTGAATTAAAAAACAAAAAAGACAAAATATATTTTTAAATTTTAACAGTCAACAATAAAATAAATAAAAACCACTACAATAAAAAGCCCACCTTCCGATGAGCTTTTTATTTAATTAAAATTAACGGTATGTATTAGGCGTTAAATTCTGCTAATACAAAGTTTTTTACTATTTCATCAAAATTTGGTTTTAGAAGAGTTGGCTTGCTATCTTTTATAGTTTTATACCAATAACTCGCTGCAACTCCCATACTAATCAAAGCTAACAATTTCATTGCTCACCTCACTTATTGGGAAGAGTGAAACTTAACGTATCATTCGCGTTTGTAGTGTTCCAACTCGTTTTAGAGAGGTTTCTGTATATTTTTTAAGCAATGTGTAAAATAAAAAACTCCCATATCTTCGTGAACTTTCTCTAATGCCAAAAGTGCAATTTAGTTATACTTAGCCCACTATAAAGCAATCCAGTATTTACCTTGCACAGGTTCAATTTCAGAAGTTCTATCACTACAATCGAATTATTTCAAACACTTAGGATTTCATAACTACAACTGTGTCACCCAAATATCCAACAATATAATGAGATTGGAAATACTACATTTTTGCTATTAATTTTTTAAATCTTATTTAGCTACTCAAACATTATTTTTGACTCAAATGATAATTCGCCATCCTCGTAAATATCTTTAAATAATTTTAATGATAATTCTAAATCTTGATTAACATATTTTGCTTTCCATTCATCTTCATGGGGTTCAAAAATATAAATTTCATCAGGATTTTTAGCGGCTCTGTTCACAAGACGTAAATAAGTACCATGAGGATATTCTTCATTTTCACTAATACTACATCCCAACAAATAACCATATCTAGAATCACAAACCATGCTGTAGCTATCAATATCACTATATGCTAATCGCTCAAACTCTTCAGAATAATCTGCGTCTGTCTTATGAATAATGACACTACCTCCAAAATAAAAAACGTTCTTAATTATATTTGATAATTTTTCCCAACCCATTTCTTTTAAATCTATTCTTTTCTCTGAAAAAAATGGGGTTCTTACTACATAACTACAAACATATAAAATCATTACTAGCCTTTAATATTTACTTTACCAATCGCTCTGTCTCCAAATTGTTATTTTTCAACTATTGAGCACTTTTAAATAAATTATTATTTAAAAATCAAAAAACTATCGTAGATTGCTAATACTCAATAAATTCATGTAATGAATTTATAAAATGCACAAAGTTATCTGCTAGATACAGAACCTTTCTTTTACCCTCATTTATTCCAAAATTATAGAATTCATCATGTAAAACAAGCACAATCTTAGGTTGATCTTTGATCCAAGGAAATCTGTAATCGAAACATATAAAATTTCCACCAGGTGTAGATCCAAAGCTAATTAATTTTCCCTCATAGTCATCATCGCCTTCAGGAAATTGCATCCCTTCTATTCTAGGTTCATGCAAGTATCCTCCTAACTCTACTGTACTGATATTTAGCTCACCGTCAGTATCAACATAGTCAAAGCTAGAAATTTCAGGATAGATGCCATCATGTTGAGAAATAAGTTCAACATATTCTGGTGGAAATATAACTTCTAAGGTAGCTGCAAAATTTTCAATAATTTCTTTATTAATTGTGCCATTTGGATACTGATCCCCAATATCTTGTAGCATTTGATGGTTCTCCACTATTTAAAAAATTTGCCTAATATTCTTAAGTGTCATAAATCACATAGTGCTTTATTTGTACATTAGAGCACTCTGTTGTAAATAATTTTCCCAATTCTTCATTAAGCGATTAATATTTTCTGCATGAGAATACAATGAAGGATCGTATCCATCCGTAGGAGGCATATATTTAATAAAATTATCGATTTCGGCTGGATAATCAAAATCTGTATAAATATTTTCTACCTCATCTAAAGGATCTTCAAAACTTGCGCGATTAAGCCAGAGCCAGCTAAGAATTACATATAACCATTTTTGACTGATGTTCTCATATTCATCTTCTTTAAAGTTAGGACATAGTTCACTAATGAAGACAGTAATGTCATTTGATTCACTCGGGATAAGGAATGACAACTCAAGTTCAGCGTTAGTATAGTTTGCCGTTAATAAACTATTTTCTGCTTTTTTTATTGGTATTTCTGAAGTGAGAAGATTATTTTCATAGCCCCATTTGATATCACACCATGAAAGGTTCACCTTTTCATTAATAAAATCAGCAGGTATTGGAAACAACTTCATCTCTTTGTGTCTCGTTTGTTAATAAAAAGACTGTAATTCTACTATGTGCAAAATCTTAACAAGTAATAGTTTATTGATTATCAAGCATATATTTAAAAATATTATAACAATTTCAAACTCAGTCTTTTAGCCTCGGCTTCATCACCATACCACCACACTGATATATCTTTGACTTTAGCTGACATTTCTTCATTAGGACCTAGATCACTTTCTAATGAATAGTAGTCCCCATTTTGATATCTCGGCATAATTGTACTATTTATAAATAAATCATAGGCTTGTTGATAGCAATGTGGACATGAAGGTAAAGAGTTTAAAAACCTTTTAGTCTTATTCTCAATATAATTACGATAAAGAGAACCACCATTAACAGCATATTCTGGCAACTCTTCATTTAAAATAGGATCATTACGTCCAGTTATCCAAACAATCGTATTACAATTTGCACATTGCGCCCCCATTGCCTCCGATGGGTGGTAATGATTTGGTCGAATAAACAAAATACCATTTCGTTCAAATCCTTTCTGGTACCATACTCCTATACCCAATTGGCTAGCTGCTACCTGATGTAAAGATCTCAGAGGTACTCCTTTTAGAAGAAAAGATAGAATAAAAACATAAAGCAACTACCAAGTCCTATTGCTACCCATGATATTAATTTAGATATAAATCTATCTTCTTTAAAAAAGAATGGTAAAACCCATTTATTGATGTCTATTTCTCTTAGCCAAGATAAATAGCAAGGAAAAGTTAAAGCGAATATAAGAGAACTTGTGAACATAGCAACAGATGAAGGTCTCTTGTAAAATTCAGACTCACTCATTTTAAAAAACATTACCCAAAAAATTACTTCTAGAGCGCATAGCAAGACACATAAATAAATATAAAACTTACTCTTCAGATTAGTGATAAAAATTGGAGTTAGTGTCCAGAATGGAAAAACGAGTCCAAATCCAAGTCTAAAACCATATAAATCATCATGAATTTCAAATAGAAAGAACCGTAGAGGTATTATTACATAATAAAGAGCAAAAAATATAAGGCTTAAAAACTTAACTCGATTAAGAGTGTTTGAGTCAAGGTCTGTAACAATAGGTTTAGATATTAAATATCCAAAAAAATAATTAGCATAGAAACTAATTAGATAAATAAATATGGAAGAATATGACTCATAGTCAAAAACACTATACAAGAATAAAGATAAAATCCAAAGCAATCCAAAAATAAGGAAATTTTTAGCAATAATAAAAAATGGAGATTTGCTTCTAAGAACTGATGGCTCAATCATAATTTGCACTGCGGTATACCCCATCTATAAATAGCCATTTCTAAGTAATGACTATAATTAATTCAAATTTATCAATATATTCGGTAGATATATAAATTCATGCCATTGTATCCTCCTGTACCCCCATCTGTTTGCAACCAAACTTTTGAGTAGATTGATTCAGCTACAAAAAATTTATCTGTATCGTTTCAAGCAAATCATCACTTATCACTTCAAGTTCTTTAATTTTTGCTGAATGAGTGTTCATTAAAGGATGATTTAAAGATATTTCATCTAATTTATCTAATGCACGTAATTTATTAATCACATGAATTTCAAGTGGCAATAAAGTGAATGGAGGGTTAATGAATTTTGGAGGACACTTACGTAAATTATTATCTATTAATTCTTCGCAGTGTAAATTTGCTATATCTATGAGTAATAGTTCTAAAAATACTGAGTCACATAACCAATTATTTATCAAATCTTTAAATTTTCCATCTATTTTTGACGCTAATGTAAATTCTTCATTAATCCATTTGTAATAAGCCCATAATGAAAAATAGTTATAACTTAAAGGAAAATCAGATAGAAATTTTTGTTGTAAACAAAACTCCACTTGGCGCGCTAATTTCTTTGCTAAATTTTTATTATTCAATAGAATTGCCCAAAAAAGTAGTGCAGAAAATTCTGAAAAATACTTCTTTAACTCATGTACATTCATTTTATCTAAAGGTTTTATTTTAAAATCATTTAATTGTAATGCTCTTCCCACCTCTGCATACATCAAGGCAAGATTTAAACTATTTAAAGCATCCATATCTGCCTTATTATTTTCAATTTTTAAGAATGCCAATTGGGCATAAGATATAGACATACTAACTATATGATGAGGAAAAAGTATATCTTCCCCATCTATGGTATCTAGTATGTGTTTTTGATCAAATTTTAATGAATGAATTAAACTTCCAATACTATATGTTTTATAACATTTTAATAATTTATTTAATTCTCTTATTTCTTTCATCAGGCAATCTCAATAGTTTTCACAATATAAGAAAATATTCCTTAAGAATAGTTAACTTCATGATTATAAATTTAAAAACCAATATTTTGGAATAAAATAATTTAAAATTCATAAGATAGTTTTAATATATAGCTTGTAAAACTTTTTACAAATAAAGTTGTATTATTTCTAATTTAGCTAGAAAGCAATAATCTTCCTGTTGTTAACTCATCGAATAAAGTAGGATCTTCATCACCTCGAATTGTGCCTTGAGACGAATATGAACCTAATCTCTTTCTGTATCGAATTAAGTACTCAAATAGTGTTCCAAATCTTTTTACTATATTGCTATTTTCATCCCACTCATAAACAATATCATTAATATCCTTTGTATACATGAAGAAAATATTAGCATGTTCATTCTCACCACAAATCTCAAAATATTGTTCTTCAGCTAAATCTAATTTCTCACCACTCTCTCTATAATTGATAGCAAGTTCTTTATCAGCCATTAAATTTTTTTGCCTTTGTATATTAAATCCCGCATTTCTATAATATCTGTATATGTAAAAATCATCACCAAAAATCAACCCTCCTGAACATTTACCCATAGTTGTTAGCAACTCTTTCAATTGACCATGCACAGAAATATTATTTAATTTCTCAATTTCAGCGATTTCTTGTTCTGAATATCCATTAACTTTTTCTAATTTTTCAATAAAATAATTTTTTTCAGCTTTAATAGAAGAAAGCATAGTCACCAAATTACTCATATAAAGTACCTTATAGATTGGGAAGCCTTAAAATAGATCTATAAATATTCACAACTTAGTATACCAAATTAAAGACTTTTACACATAATTACCATTCTCATCCAGCTCGTCTTTTGGCCTATTATGATAATCAGAAATTAAAAAACTAAAATAATCCATCATATTAGCCATAATGCTTCTTGAAAAATTCAAGTCCATATAAATTCCATATTTTATATTTTTATGTGCATCAAAAAATGTTTGCATAATTATACTAAAGAAATCCAACCAATCATCATCCACATTTTTATTGCTGTTATTGGTTATAGTTATTGATAAAATTTCATTTCTTTTTTCTGAAAAAATACCAATGAGATATCCTCTTAAATAGTCATGAAATGCTGACAAATTCCTTCCAAATTGTTTTGTATTTGGATGAATGTCATTCAAATATTCTCGATTATTTCCATATATTTTATCACCAAAAAAATCATAAACTTCTTGAATTTCTTCAAAATCAGATATATCAAAGCAAACTTTAATAACTTGCTTACTTGTAATATCTTGCTCAGTAAAAAAATGACATGAGTCATCTTTCATTTTAATATTCTGCACAATAAAACTCCAACACTATGAAAAGATGAACGTAGTTTTCATTCATACTTTTCACTGCGGTATACCCCATCTATACATAGCCACTCCTATGTTAAATTAACTACTATATTCTTTGGAAAATTCAATTCATACAATTCCCCTAATTAGTATTTCCACTTTTGTTGCTTAAATATTTTTAATGCTTCATGTCTGGTTTTTTGTGTATATTTTTTTGGCATGCCTGCTATTTCTTTAAGTATTAAGATTATTTCATCAGAAATATACTCGGATTTTTTACTCAATAGGTTTAGAGCTAATATTGTCCAATATTCTGAAGTACTATCAGATAGAGCAAAAATAAGTATTTCTCTAATTTGTTCAAAAGAATAGACTTCAGCAATATTCTCAACTTTTTTATTTTCAAGTATTAATAAACCTTCCCTCACATCTTGCATTAAAACCCCTTCAATTATTTGTTTAGTTTCCATGGTCTACAGTTATAACTTTAAATTTATCTCTAACCTTTAGTGAGTAAAAATTAGAATTAAGCATTATCAAATATTATCCCAAAAAAACCTCCCCACCACCACATCCCTTTCCTCCAAACTCTTTGAGCTTAAAATTTGGAACATCAAGCCATCAATCAGGTTTAAAACCATGTCGGCACTTGGTTTTAAAGCAGGAGTTTCCAAACTAAAAACCAGATCAAAAAGCTCTTTAAGCAGCCATTTTCTATATTCAAGCGCTATACGGTAGGCTTGCGGGTAAATCTGTTCAGTTTCAAAAATGGCTTTAAGCAATAGATAGTACAGGCTATTAAAATTGACATGTAAAACAATAATCTCTTTGAGTTTATCGCTTGAGGTTCGGTAACGGCTTGAGTAGATAATTGCCAGCACTTCTTCTTTGAGTTTGCTTTTTTGAAAGGATACGCACATTTCAATAAGTCGCTGTTTTGAGTGAAAGTAATTATAAAAAGTGGCCTTAGGAATTTTGGATTTTTTGACAATTAAGTCCACGCCCGCATTGTGAAATCCATAGAGATTGAACAGTTCAATTGCTGTATGAAGAACCTGTAATTTTTTGGAAGATCTTTCTAAAGTTGGCATTGTTTTACCGTTATAAATTCTTGTTGTTGCTAAAAGAGATAAAAAAGCCTGTGCCTTTTCTGGGAGAAAAAAAGGCACAGCAAAGCCGTAAAGACTGTGCTTGGCACATCTCATGTTTTATTGTTGCTAAGTTTTAGACGTAATGATTTAAAGCCTGAAAAGCCTATAGCTCATCAAACTGCTTTAAATTGATTTAAGTTGTGTCGAGATAGATTTTGACAGTGACTGCCAATAATTTATGAATGTGCATAGCCAACTCCTTCTTTTGGGAGTTCTGCCAAAGCATTATAAATTATGGTGGCAGAACGGAAGCAGGTTGACGGACTGGTTTGAACTCCAGCACACCCGAAGGTGTCCCACTCCCGCCCTACCGCTACGGGAGGGAACGAGGTGTGCACACAAGACTACTCCTCAGAAGAAATAATCCTGATGTGGTTCAAATAGCGGTCCGTCAAAACCGGCTGGCAATGTAGGCCAGCCCGCAAATGGTAATCTTCAATATTTGAGCTGTCAATGTGAAATTGGCTAGAAATTATTTAATTAAATTATTGTTTTTCATTTAATTACATAATTAAGGAAAACCTTAAATATTAGCTTAACAATTTGCTTTTATAACAGCACTCTAACGCTTTCTTTTATTGTGACTGCGCTTACTCGGCCATAAATATTTTAAATTTTGAGACTAAAAAAGGAGGTATTAGCCTCCTCTTTTAATTCAAACTATAAACATTTGGTGGTAGTTAAATACCGTTATCTGCCCGATATTACTGAAGATTCTTTGAGTACGTTTTAGGTGATATTTGGGTGATGTCTTTCTTTTCTAGACGATTTAGCAATGTGCCAAAGATTGCAGCAACAATGTACATAAATAATGAGTAAACTGCTGCTGGCATAGCGGCCATACTGCTTGCCATTACTGTAAAAGCAATGGTCATGGCTAAGGTACTGTTATGAATTCCAATTTCAAACGCGCAAGCTTTTGCCTGAAAGCTATTTACACCCAATAATCGTGGAACAAAGTAGCCAACCATTAAACTACATACGCAAAACAGCAAAGTTGCCAATCCAATTTGCCCAATATACGTCATTAGATTTTGGTAATCTCGTGCAACTGCTAATATGATGATCGATACGAGAAAAACGATAGCAAAGATACGCACAGGTTTATTGAGTTTTTCAGCCGTATGCGGCGCAAAATGACGGACTAACATCCCGATCCCAACGGGCACTAAAATAATAAGAAAAACCTGTATGATTTTAGAGAATTGCAATCCTACATTTTGCCCATTTTCCATAAAGTGCTGTATTGCAAAATTCACGATTAATGGAAGTGTAAAGGCAGCAATGACCGAATTTATAGCTGTTAAAGTAATATTTAAAGCGATATCCCCTTTATAGAGATAACTAAATAAATTAGCTGTTGGCCCGCCCGGTGATGCAGAAAGGAGCATTAATCCAACAGCAAGCATGGGTGGTAAAGCAAGAACCTTACAAATAATAAATGCAATACCGACTAAAATAACCAGTTGGCAAAATAATGCGATAAACACGGCTTTTGGGTGTTGTCGCACGCGTTTAAAGTCATTTATGGTCAACTCTAGACCCAACCCAGCCATAATAATTGCGAGTGCAATTGGTAAAAATACGGTAATTAATCCTGAACCCATAATCTCATTCCTTTTTTCATTTATTTATGGAGCTTCTAGTCCCATACGCTTATGTTTTTAATTAAAAGTTCTTATTAAACTTTTAGTTCTTTTCTTAAAATTTTACCCACATTCGACTTGGGTAATTCATTGATAAATTGAATATAGCGTGGTTGTTTGTAGCCAGTCAGGTTTTCTTTTGCATAGATTTGGATTTCTTCAACCGATAAAGAGTCATCCTTTTTGACAATAAAGGCTTTCGGCACTTCACCCGATTTTTCATCTGCAATGCCAACCACGGCGACTTCTAAAATTTTTGGATGTTGGGCTAAAACTTCTTCAATTTCGTTCGGAAAAACATTAAAGCCTGAAACTAAAATCATGTCTTTTTTACGGTCAATAATTTTGGTATAGCCTTTTTCATTCATAAAGCCAATATCACCCGTTCTAAAGAAACCATCAGCAGTCATGACCGCTTTCGTTTCTTCAGGTAAATTCCAATAACCTTTCATGACCTGCGGGCCACGAATTGCAATTTCTCCAGTTTCACCGGGCGCTAATTGATGACCTTCATCATCCAAAATTGCAATATCCGTGCTCGGTACAGGAATACCGATTGTGCCACTAAAAGTATTAGAGATTGGCGGGTTAAAGGTCGCAACAGGAGAAGTTTCTGATAAGCCATACCCTTCACGGATAATACGTCCTGTCAGTTTTTCCCATCCATCGGCAGTGGATTTCAAAATTGCCATACCGCCGCCTGTGGTAATTTCTAAACGGCTGTGGTCCAGCTTATTAAAGCCTTCATGATTAATCAGTGCATTAAATAATGTATTTACAGCAGGAAAAACCGTAGGACGATATTTTTCAAAACAATGTACAAGAGCATCTAAATCACGCGGATTTGGAACTAAAACAGTGGCATAACCTTTATTCATTGCACTGTGCAATAAACAGACAGTAAAACCAAAAATATGATAAAGCGGTAAGGCACAGATCGCTATTTCATCTTCGAAAGCATCTCGGTCACCAAAGTAGCTTTTAAAAACCACATTATTTTGTAATAAGTTGGCGACAATATTTTTATGGGTTAATTCTGCGCCCTTGGATACACCTGTGGTTCCGCCCGTATATTGCAAAAGCGCAGTGTCCTCAAGAACAAGCTTAGGACGTATATAGTCTCGGGCATTTGTCTTCAATAAGATTTGCTTAAAAGCGTATTTTTTAGAATCTAAGGTGTCTAATTCAGTAGGTTGGTCTAACATTTCAGTCATGGTGGTGGTAATAATTTGTTCAACCGCCACTTGCTCTTTGACAGCGTCATAAACAGGTAAAAACTGCTCTAATATAAATAAGACTTTTGCGCCTGCATCATTTAATTGATGCTTTAACTCACGTGCTGTATAGAGGGGGTTAATATTGACCAGAATGTAACCTGCACGAATGACGGCAAGTGAAATAATTGGGTACTGAATAATATTGGGCATCATTACGGCAACACGTGTACCTTTTTCTAGCCCTAAACTTTGCAAGAATGTTGCTACTTGTCGACTATATAAATCAATTTCAGCATAAGAAAAAGATTGATCTGCAAATATAAAAGCCTTTCTTTGCTGGAACTTATTAAAACTGTTGTCCCAAAAATCGAGAAGTGAAGTGTGTTCATCCGGCAATGTAATCGTACTTTCTATATTCCATTGCTTATATTCGTCTAACCAGATCTGATTTGTCATCTTATTGTCCTTTTATGAGAGGGAGAAATGGAACTGTTCCTACTCCACTTTTTATATTTTCTTTAATCTCTTAATCTGCTTACTCTGGTGCAGAAATAAACTCTTTATATAACTAAGCGATCCATCAAATAGTTGAATTAAAATTTATAACCAATTTTCAAACCGTAACCGATTGAATAGTTATTTTTATATTCACCCACATAATATTCACTGCCTGCCTGAGCACCAAGCTGACCTTTGGCATCACCGAGCCATAGATACTTCATTCCACCTGAAATAAAGTATTTTGAAGTTGGACTATATTGCGCACCAAGACCAACACTGTAATAACCTTTAGCTGGCCCACCTGTGGACACGCGCTCACCTGCTCCCGAGTCCCAACCTACAGAAACTGAACCCGACCATTTATCGCTTAGGCGTTGTCCAATCCCAAGATTGGCAGACCATTGATCATCATAATAACGAACCAGATTAAAACCATTTGGTCGACTTGGCGTTGATAGAACCCCAACAACTTCTGAGATTTCGCCAAAACGATAGGGTTTAAATTCAAAATCATTCCAGTGAACCCAACGTACGTTACCGAACAATAAAGTACCTTTGCGTAATCCGGTCTGAAATTCCAAATTCACTGACTCTGGAGCTCTAAACTTAGTTGAGCCTGATGTGCCTGCTGCGGGTAAGCCCGCAACAATACGATTGAGTGTTTCCTTCCGCGATTCAGTGAGTTGTCCTATAGAAACCATATAGGCTAAATGCTGATCAAGAAAATCACGGCCTTGCTGCGTACTTAACATATCAACCAGTGGCGCATTTTCATTAGCTGTCACTTCATGCATAATTTCTGAACGATAGGTCAATGAGGCTTTAATGGCTTTTTCGGGAATTTGATAACCAAATCCTGCCAACCATCCCCAATCTCCAACCTCTTTGGCATTAAAGTCATAGCCATTATATAAACTGAAAACTTGACCTCTTAAATTGACGTTACTTTTAAACGTCTGATAAACAGGACCTGCATAAAAGTTCCAGTTCTTATCCGGTTGATAACCAAATATCAGACTAAAATTTTGCATAACAAAATTCGATTTGGTGTTCCCTGTTACGACTTCTCTACCGGTCTTTTGGGCAAGTGTTGCTGAATCAATACCCGGTATTAAAATCGTATCACTCGGCTTAGCAACAAAGCTGTTATTTCCATAATATTCAGAGTCGGAAGTAAATGGCTGATCGTAAAGAAAACCAAATGAAAACTGAGGTGCTAACTGTAATTTCAAAGCTGCACTGGGACGATAATCAGAGTTTGCAATATCAGAAATACTATTACGCGTTGGGTTTGTCCCCGCTTCTTGTCCTTCTAACGAAGTATCTGAAACAGATAAACTTGCCTCAAAATAATTACCGGGTTGTAGAAATGCAGAAATTGATTGTCCTGTTCGATCAAATGCTGCTGCATAGATTGGGCTCGTACAAAATGCAGCCATGACCATGACTAATGTTTTCTTTTTCATCTTTTAATCCGTCCTAGATTTTTATTTTTACTTATTAGGGCGCTCTTTACTGAACGCCTGATGTTTGTTTTTACATAGTGATTCTTATTAGGCATTTTCTATAAAATCAGGTTGTTCTCCTTTTCTGTCAAACGGCGCGGTTAAGGAATGGTTCTTACTAGAACCATTCTTCTGACATATTGAGTGGAGTCGTCTCTACCGGATCAAGCACCGCTAACCAACTCATAATTTTCGGCATTTCCCAGCCAAAGAAATAATCACACGCTGCAAGCTTCCCATACAGAAAATCAGGATCTGTTGAGTTCGGCATGAGTTTATGAATGACTACCGCTTGATCAAGCCATAACCACCCCACCACAAGATGTCCAAAAGCTTCCAGATAATTGGCTGCATTTGCCAGTTGAAGTTCTACATCAGTTAAGGCATGCAATTTCTCTGTTACATTTCGGATGAGTTGCCATTTTTGGTCTAATTGATCTGCATGATCTTTTAAAGAAGGCTCTGCTTTGGCTTTTTCAATCGTATTCATGATTTTTTCATGTAATAGCTTCATCGACAGTCCATGATTAAGACGAGTTTTTCTTCCTAATAAATCGAGTGCTTGAATGCCAAATGTTCCTTCATGAATCGGGTTGAGCCGATTGTCCCGATAAAACTGTTCAACATTATATTCACGGGTATAACCGTAGCCTCCATGAACTTGAATGGCTAAATCATTTGCCACAAGCCCCCATTCAGAAGACCAGCTTTTCACCACTGGTGTTAATAGATCAAGTAATTGATGGGCTTGATTGCGCTGCTCGGCATCTTCAAGCGAGTGAATATCATCGGTTAATCGGGCTGCATATAGACACAGTGCCAACGCACCTGAGACATATGCTTTTTGCGCCAAGAGCATACGGCGAACATCCGCATGTTGAATGAGCGGAATTTGTGGAGAACTTGGATTGCGTTCACTACGAGAACGACCTTGTACTCGGGTTTTTGCATAATCTAAAGCATGAAGATAACCTGTATATCCCAATGCTGCTGCCCCAAGCCCAACCGAAATTCGGGCTTCATTCATCATATGGAACATATAGGCCAGTCCTTTACCAGCTTCGCCGACTAGTTCACCAATTGCGCCTGCTTCTCCTTCGGGTGTGAAACGACCTTCCCCAAAATTCAGCACACAATTCACAGTTCCCCGATAACCCATTTTGTGGTTAATTCCAGCTAATACCACATCATTACGTTCACTTGGCTGTCCATTTTGATCGAGTAATTTGCGCGGTACGGTAAACAGAGAAATGCCTTGCACACCTGCTGGTAATTGTCCATTTTCATCTGGAATTTTTGCCAAAACCAAATGAACAATATTGTCAGAAATATCGTGCTCGCCGCCTGAAATCCACATTTTGTTTCCAAACAAACGATAACGACCATCTTTTGTTTTAATCGCACGTGTACGAATATCAGCCAGACTTGAACCTGCTTGCGGCTCCGATAAACACATCGTTCCGAAACATTTGCCTTCTATCATGGCGTTGATATAGGGTTTAACTTTTTCAGGTTCACCATGAGCCATTAATAAATTTGCATTACCAATGGTTAAAAAGGCGTAACCCGCTGTTCCCGAATTGGCACCAAGTAGATATGCCATACCTGCACGCTCAATGGTATTGGGTAAGTTCATCCCATTCCAATCTGACGGAAACGCTGCACTCATCAAACCTGCTTCAGCAAAGGCCTTAAGTGCTACCCCGACTTCAGGATTGACAGTTACACGTTCACCATCAAAAACAGGTTCGTTACTGTCATTTTTTTTATTATGAGGAGCAAATAAATCGGTTGCCAAAGCCTCGTAAACGTTTAAAACAGAGGTATATTCAAAACGGTCCTGCCCTGCAAAAGTATCGCGTTGGCTGAGTTCTTCGACTTTTAGCCAATCGAATAGCAAAAAATCGACATCACGGCGAGAGAGAATTAATTCATTGCTCATGGTTTATTCCTATACATTTACAAGTGTAAGCCACTCTGTCACAAGTGCTGGTTTTGCCTGATCTTCGATTTCAATCGTGACTTCCATGATCAACTGATAACTTCCCTTATTTTTTTGGGAAACATTTTTTAAGTGAAAATTTCCACGTACCCGCTTACCGCTATGTACAGGACTCATAAAACGCAAATTATTGATGCCATAATTCACGCCAGATTTCTGCCCCTGTACAGTCGGCAAGACCTGAGCGGCCATCGCTGAAAGTAAAGAGAGTGTTAAAAAACCGTGGGCAATCGTGCCCCCAAAAGGTGTCTGACGAGCAGCTTCTTCATCCACATGAATAAATTGATGATCTTGTGTGACATCCGCAAAGGTGTTAATCATGCTTTGATCAATGGTCATCCATTGCGAGCTACCTAATGCTTGACCTTGCAACTCAACCAGTTGGTCGATGCTTAATGTATTTTTTGTCAAAATTATTCTCCTGCCATTAATGAAGCTTTTTTCAGCTCAAGCTCACCCTGAGCGCCTCCTCTGACAGGCACAAACTCATCTGTTCGGTCTGAAACATCAGCTAAACGTTGTGCTAAAACATGCGGAACTTGTTCATCCGTACCTAAATAAATTCCTTGCGTAAGGGTAATGTGGGCAGCTTCAAAACTACCTGCGCCAGCACAAAGAATCATACGGGTAGGTGCATCTTCGCTAACCAAAGTCGCGATTGCAGGACTGACCGCACTTGGAGCAAGAGCTTTAAGGGCTTCTTCGGGTAATAATCCTTCAAGCATACGAGTTGCAGCTGTTGGTGCTAAACAATTCACCCGAACATTAGATTTTTCACCCTCTAAAGCCAGTGTCTGCATGAGTCCAACCAATGCCATTTTTGCAGCACTGTAGTTGGACTGCCCAAAATTGCCATATAGACCAGAGGATGAAGTCGTCATAACGATACGACCATATTTTTGCTCGCGCATGATATCCCATACCGCTTTAGTGCAATTTACTGCCCCCATTAAGTGGACATCAATCACGGTACGGAAGTCATCTAAGGACATTTTGCTAAAAGTTTTATCTCGAAGAATTCCAGCATTATTAATTAAAATATCTACACGTCCCCAACGGGCAATTGTTTCATCTACCATCTGTTGTACTTGTTCAATATCCGTGACTGAAGCACCATTTGCCATCGCCTCGCCACCAGCCGCAATAATTTCATCCACGACTTTTTGGGCCGCCATGGTTGAGCCGCCTTTTCCGTTCACATCGCTACCAAGATCATTCACGACCACTTTTGCCCCCAAACGAGCCAGTAACAATGCATGTTCCCGCCCTAGACCTGCGCCTGCACCTGTAACAATAGCCACTCGATTGCTTAAATTAATTGTCATGATTTTTTCCTAAATATATGAATAAGATGTATTTAATAAATGTTTTAATAAGCTGTTACGCCGCCATCAATTGCAATGGCTTGACCTGTGAGATATGAGTTTTCTTTGGCACACATCATCAGCATCATTGCCACCACTTCGCTTGGATGGCCAAGACGCTTCATTGGCGAGGCCTGCGCTAAAAAGTCTTGTTTCTCTTTGAGTTCACTGTCGACCACCATCGGGGTGGTTGTATAAAATGGACAAATTGCATTAACTCGAATGCCTTTATTTGCATATTCAATCGCTGCTGTTTTGGTTAATCCCACCACAGCATGCTTTGCCGCAGAATAGGCAGCCAATTTGGGAGCAGCACCTAAACCGGCAACAGAAGCAACATTCAGAATAATGCCACCACCTTGTTGCAACATCTGACGAATTTGATGCTTCATTCCAAAGAACACACCTTTGGCATTGACGGCAAAACTCAAATCCAGATCTGCTTCATCGGTATCAATAAAGCTTTTCATAGGCGGACTCATACCTGCATTATTGATCCCGACATCGATTCTACCAAACTGAGTAACTGCACTTTGCACCAAAGCCTGTACATCTGCTTCACAGCTAACATCACACACTTGCGCAACCACCTCCACTCCTGCTTGGCGTAGCGGTTCAACTACAGTATTTAACCCTTCAATATTCAAGTCACCCAACACTAATTTTGCACCATACTTTGCCAGTTGCTGTGCCAGCAATGCACCAAATCCACTCGCCGCACCTGTGATTAAGACTACTTGACCTGAATAATGTTCGTACATTGCTATTCCTCCCTAAATAGTTAAACCGCCATCAACCACAATACATTCACCATTGGTGTAACTCGCAGCATCTGACACTAAATAAAGTACAGTTCCAGCCATTTCACGCGGTTCTGCGTGACGGCGTAATGGAATTGTGTCCATCCAGCTTTTATAAATATCTTCATTTTCAAATAGTGCCGAAGCAAATTTGGTCTTGGTAAGACCCGGCAATAAAGCATTCACTCGAATACCCAATGGTCCACATTCTTTTGCAAAAGCTTTAGTCATATTCACCACCGCAGCTTTAGTAATAGAATAAATACCTTGTCGGTCTCCGGGTTGCAGGGCATTTACAGATGCGGTATTCACAATTGCACCGCCACCCTGTTCTTTCATTAATTTCCCCGCCTCGACAGACATGAAGAAATATCCACGAATATTGACTTCAACCGTTTTGTTATAGGCCCCAATATCTGTATCCAGAATATGACCAAAATAAGGGTTGGCGGCCGCATTATTGACTAAAATATCTAAACGACCGTGTTCTTTACGAATATATTCAAAAATTTCTGCAATATCTTCTAACTTACCTACATGACAAGCGGCTGCCTCCGCCTTTCCATTTGCTGCAATAATTTCATTAGCAACACGTTGGCAATCTTCAACTTTCCGACTAGATACAATTACATGTGCACCTTGTTCTGCTAAAAGTTTGGCAATTTCCTCACCAATACCACGGCTTGCACCTGTAACTAAGGCTATTTTTCCAGTCAAATCAAATAAATGTGTTGCCATATCATTTCCTTATGTTCATAGGTTTTATAAAAATTAGTTGTAATCAACGCTTTCTAAATGCTGTTACTACAAGCGCTACATTCAAAATTCACAGTATTAATCACTCTATTTCTTATGCTATTTCCTGACCATATCTAACTTGTTACAATGAATAAAATGAATTGTTTGAATAACAAACTATGAATGAAATGAATAATAATATTGCCTCTCTTGCTCGTATTGATCTCAATTTATTTCGTGTATTTGTGGCAATTTATAAAGAAAAAAATCTAACACGGGCCAGTGAACAACTTTTTCTAAGTCAACCTGCTGTTAGCCATGCATTAGCTCGTTTACGTGATCATTTTAATGACCCATTATTTATTCGAGATGGACACGGTGTTGTTCCATCACCTTTAGCCAAACGTTTATGGCCTAAAATTGAACAGTCATTACAACTTATGCATCAAGCAATTCAAAGCACGCATGACTTTGTCCCAGCACGAGATTTAAAGCATCTCACAATTGCTATGAATGATGAGTATGAAGGAATTTTTTTACCCTCTATTATTCAGCACTTAACTCAATTTAATCCTAATTTACAGTTAAATAGCGTACGCATTGATCGTAAAAACTTAAGACATGAGCTTTCTACTGGGAAAATCGATTTTGCGATTGATGTTCAACATTCGGTTGAAGATAGCATTGGTTATGAATGCCTTACTAAAGATCAATTTGTGGTAATAAGTCGCAAGCAGCATCCCTTATTATCCAAAACGAACCTAACCAAAGAAATTTATTTAGAAGCTAAGCACATTACAGTGTCTTCTCGTCCTACAGGTCGTGTCTTTGAAGATTTTTTCTTATCTAAACAAGGTATCAAAAGAACAATTAGTTTCCGCTGCCAACAATATGAAACGGCAATCCGATTAATTACACAAATGGACCATTTACTCACGATTCCTCAATGTCAAATTGCTCATTTTAAAGATAATTACCCTCAAATTAAGGTGCATCCGCTACCGATAGATATTGTTAGATATCAAATGAATTTATATTGGGATCAGCAAAAGTCCCATGAACACCAAATTGTATGGTGTAAGAGCCAAATATTGCAGCTTATGAATAGTTTATAAAATATTAAATTTATGACAGTAAAATTCTATTTCGCTTGCACTGCTCATATTTTTATGTATGATTGAGTAATCACTCAATTAATATTTTTGTATATGGCTCGTCCTCGTAGTGAAGATAAAAGGAATGCAATTTTAAGTGCTGCTATCGAAACATTGGCAGAGCTTGGCGAGCGTGCGTCTACCTCAAAAATTGCTAAAGTTGCTGGTGTGGCAGAAGGTACTTTATTTACCTATTTTAGTAATAAAGAAGAGCTGCTTAACCAGTTATATCTTTCACTAAAGGCTGAACTACGTCAGGTCATGATGCATGGTTACCCGGCTGACTCAGACCTGCAAACACAAATGTCACATATTTGGCAAAGCTATTTGGACTGGAGTTTAGAAACTCCCCTTAAACGTAAAGTAATGGCGCAGCTTTCAACATCGGAACAAATTACTGAGCAAAGCAAACAAATTGGCATGCAAACCTTTTGTGACCTCACCCAAAACATTCAAGAATGTATTAATGACGGAAAATTAAGAGATTACCCACCGTTATTTATTGCTTCAATTTTAGGTGCGCTTGCCGAAGTTACACTCAATTTTATTGCCCAAGACCCTTCTCAAGCCGAGCGTTATCGCAAATCTGGTTTTGAAGCCTTTTGGCATGCAGTTTCAATATAGATAAAAGTAAGGATGCACGGCGTCCTTATTTTTGAATGAATTAATGAGTGAGTAAATACTCATTTAAATAAATCAAAATAAGTACTTAGCCCAAGTTCTTATTTGTACGTATAGGTTTGTTCCAATAAGGAAAAACAAAATGACTATTTCAAACACAACAGACTTGCCTGCTCCCTTAATGCCATCTCAGCAACACAATGGCAAATTTAGAAATACACGTCCAAACCAACACAAGCCTTCTTTTGGCAAAACGCTTCAACTCATGTGGAAGTTTTTATTTAACAAACCCAAAGACACTGTTCCAAACAAAGAAATTCCTGTTTTAAGTTTGTCAAAAGAACAGCTTTTAAGTGCACCCGATCGCTCTCTATTTCGTTTGGGCCACTCAACCATTTTATTAAAACTGCAAGATGAGTTTTGGTTGACCGACCCTGTTTTTTCAGAGCGTGCATCACCTTTTCAATGGCTTGGACCAAAACGTTTCCATCAGCCCCCAATTAGCATTGCCGAATTACCACCCATTAAAGGCGTGATTTTGTCGCATAACCACTACGACCATCTCGACTACCATGCAGTCATGCAACTTCAAGATAAGGTTGAGCATTTCTTAACACCTCTTGGCGTGGGCGACACACTCATTAAATGGGGAATTCCATCAGAAAAAGTTCAACAGCTCGACTGGTGGGACACAACATCTGTCGATGGACTCGAACTGGTTGCCACCCCTGCCCATCATTTTTCAGGCCGTGGTATGGGTGATAGCAATGCCACACTTTGGGCTTCGTGGGTGATTATTGATAATGACTTGCGTGTATTTTTTAGTGGCGACACGGGCTATTTCGATGGATTTAAAGAGATTGGACATCGTTACGGTCCTTTTGATCTGACCATGCTAGAAACTGGTGCTTATGACCCTGAATGGCCTGATGTTCACATGCAGCCAGAGCAAACTTTACAAGCGCATATCGATTTAAAAGGTCGTCATTTGTTGCCTGTGCACAATGGTACTTTTGATTTGGCACTTCATGCTTGGGATGACCCGTTTGAACGTATCGTCGCTTTGGCTCAACAAAATAATTTAGCGATTAGCACACCGCAAATGGGTGAATTATTGAACTTAGAGGAACCAAATATTGAAAATTATTGGTGGCGTTCGTAAGTTTGAAAAAATTATTTGGAGAGTAAAAAAAATGCTTTTGCTCTCCAATCTTTAAATTTTAACTTGTTTTATGTGCTTTCCAAGGAAACTTAATTGTGCACAAAACAAAAACCAGAAATAAAAATTGCGAAATATACATATAGTTGAGCAAGTCTCGCCCTACTTTTAATGTAATCCAAGTGTTGTGAATGACATCACTAAATATAATAAGAAAAGTTAGAATTAAGCCGATACGAGGTCTATAAAATAGAAGAATTGCTGCAAGTGGATCAATAAACGTTAAAGATGTCCAATAAATACAAGTAAATAAAGGCGCATTGTTATAGTCCCAAAACAAACCATGCATCAAAACTGTTTGTAAATGGTTGAACCCTGCACCGATAAGGCAAAGTGCATAAATACATCTAATAATAAATTCAGTTTTCAAAACAACTCTCTTATTCATTCATCATGCTATGTAAAAAATATTTTTATTCAGATAAAGCTATTCAATATTTTAAGTAAAACAATCTACGTAAATATAATTTAAAAGACTCTATAAATAAATGATAAATGCCTATCCCATTTCATCTATCTTACTTATAAGTTGTGAACTATTTGATTAAACACCTATTAGACATTCATACGATTAAAAGAACTCAATAAAATATTTTTTATAAATTATTAAAATCTTTTTATTTAATAAAATTTAAA
Organism: Acinetobacter sp. 1542444; assembly: GCF_000581835.1. Classification (NCBI taxonomy): domain Bacteria; kingdom Pseudomonadati; phylum Pseudomonadota; class Gammaproteobacteria; order Moraxellales; family Moraxellaceae; genus Acinetobacter; species Acinetobacter sp. 1542444. The sequence continues at coordinate 785,428 of NZ_JEYA01000001.1, forward strand.
TTATTCAATTAGATATATTCAAAATTAATACTTTTAAATAGCCTTTTTAAAACTAGGACTTACTTTGTCTTAGTTTTGTTGTTGACTTAAAACACAGACTACATTAGTCTGTGTTTGTAATTGATCAATTATGAAATTAAATGGCTTATATCACTAGTAGCGTCGAGTATGCGATTCACTGTCTTCTTTTTCTTGTGAACAATGAAGATAAACCTTTGAGTAGTAAGGATCTTGCTGAATTACAAGGAGTCTCTCCGAGTTTTATGGCCAAGATTTTTCCTAAACTTGAAAAGGCAGGTCTCGTTATTGCTCAAGAAGGTGTTCGTGGTGGATATTTACTGGCTCGATCTGCTCACGAAATCAGTTTTTTAGATATCGTGAATGCAATTGAGGGTGAAAAACCGCTTTTTGAGTGCCAAGAAGTTCGTGGGAAATGTGCAGTTTTTAACAATGCCCCACCCGATTGGGCAACCAGTGGTGTGTGCGCAGTACATGCAGTCATGCTACAAGCCGAAAAAGCCATGCGAGATGCTTTAGGTGCTCATACACTTGGCGATATTGCAGACCGTTTTGGCCGTTATGCACCTGACGTGTTTTTTAGTGATGTAAATGGCTGGATCAATCAACGCATCGAAGGAAGAACAGCAAAAATGCGTAAAAGTAAAATATCGCGGGATACCCCCGACTAATAAGTTAGTAGGGGTTCGCACCCTAACATAAAATACCCTTAATCCTTTTTAAATGCCTTCTCAGATTTTTTCGGACAATCAGAGAATGGATTCGCTCACCCAAAATTTTGTGATGAGTTGGAATGTGATGTCCGAAAATCTATCAAAAGGATAATCAAATGAGTAAGCGTATTATTATTGCAGGTTCTGGCTTTGCTGGCTTATGGGCTGCACTCGCTGCCCAAAGAGCAATTCACTTAGCGTCGCAAGAACAAAACATTGAGGTGCTGATGGTTTCCCCTAGCCCGAATGTTGGGATTCGTCCTCGTCTTTATGAAGCTGTGCTCGAAAACATGAATCCAGATATTTCAGAGTTATTAAGTGTGGTGGGAGTTAAATTTCTGGCAGGTTGGGTAAATAAAATTGATGTCGACCAACAGACCATCGAAGTTTCAACCACTGATGGCAACAATCAAACCTTAAGCTATGATCGTTTTATTCTGGCAACAGGAAGTACCACTTTTATGCCCCCGGTACCGGGCCTTACCGAATATGGCTTTAGTGTAAGTACATTAGAAGATGCGGAAAAGCTAGATCAACATCTTAAAAATTTAGCCCATAAACCTGCAAATGCGGCACGTAACACTGTAGTTATTGCTGGTGGTGGACTGACTGGCTTAGAAACCGTGACCGAAATGCCTGAACGTCTGCGTAGCATTTTAGGTGAAACTGATGTTCGTGTGGTTTTAGTTGATTCTTCAACAGAAATTGGTGCAGCAATGGGTGACCAAGCTGCTACTGTTATTCGAGAGGCCCTTAACGAACTCGGTGTTGAAGGTAAAGCTGGGCTACGAGTTACGGCGTTAGATGCATCAGGTGTAACGCTTTCTAACGGAGAAAAAATTGAAACAGAAACCGTGATCTGGACTGCCGGTATGCGGGCCAACCCACTTGCCTCTCAAATTGCTGGTGAAAAAGATAATTTGGGCCGTTTGATTGGGGATGCTTATTTACATGCACCTGAAGCAAAAAACATTTTTGTGACTGGCGACACTGTAAAAGTTCCAACCGATGATTTAGATAATTTTAACGTGATGTCGTGTCAGCATGCTATGAGCTTAGGCCGTGTAGCGGGTTATAACGCTGCGGCAGAATTGGTTGATTTACCCCTTCATCCATACAGCCAACCAAAATATGTAACTTGTGTTGACTTAGGTCCTTGGGGTGCACTTTATACCGAAGGTTGGGATCGACAAGTTCAATTTGTGCGTGAAGAAGCGAAAAAAATTAAACAGGAAATTAATACTGTCTGGATTTATCCACCAGTTGCAGACCGTGAAGCAGTTTTTGCAATAGCAAACCCTGATTTTGTGATTGTTCCTTAAATTTAACCTCGTAGGATCAATCCATTTATTTAAAAACCCTAAAAGTAAGCCCATCGCTGGTCCTACTTTTAGGGTTTATATTTGAATTACTAAATTATGACTTTTCTAGCTCTTCTATTATCGCTAAAGCCGTCTTTTTAGCTGAAAAAGGGTTTTGACCGGTAATTAATTTGCCGTCTTGAACGACGTATGGTGCAAAAGGAATAAAAGCTTTTTCATAACGAGCGCCATATTCTTTCGCTAACTCTTCGGCATTGTACGGCACTTTTTTTGCCACCCCTGCCAAAACCTCTTCACTCCATGCAAAGCCTGTTAATTTTTTACCTTTTATAAGTCGTTCACCATTTGAAAGTCTGACATTGAGCAAGCCACAATAGCCATGACAAACACTCGAAACAATGCCGCCTTTTTCATAAATGTTTTTGGTGATTTCTTGAAGTTCAGGATTATCTAAAAAATCCCACATCACCCCATGGCCACCTGTGTAATAGATCACGTCATAATCTTGCCAATTAATATCGGAAGGCTTAAAGGTATTTGCCAGCAGCGTAATAAAAGCCTGATCTTTTTCTCGGTCTTTAACAGATTTATCTGCTACTAAAGGGACAAGCGATTTTGGTTCAATTGGAGTTTTTCCGCCATTTGGACTCACAATATCTTGCACATAACCTTGTTTTTCAAATTCGTCATAGGCATGGGTGAGTTCACCTAACCACAGTCCTGTTTGTTGATCTACATCCTTATAGCGTGAAACATTGGTCACGACGTGTAATATGCGTTTAGACATTTTCTCACCTCATTCTTCATATTTATAATTCTATTCTTTCGTCTATCAAAGCATAGAAAGTTGTTACTGAAAGTGTGTGCTTGGTAAAGTTATGAACCTTGCTTTTGTGTTACTATAAGTCTAAAGTTAGCTTGAATGTCAAGAGAGTATGTAGCTATGAATATTAGCGAGTTATCGAAATTAAGTGGTTTAAGTACCCCTACTATTCGTTATTACGAGCAAATTAAACTCTTGCCTAAAGCCAAAAGAAAATCGAATGGTTACCGTGAATATACAGATAACGATTTGAAACAACTTTCTTTAATCCAGCAAGCTCAACAAGTCGGGTTTTCTTTAGCAGAAATTAAAGCATTTTTGCCATCGAAAGTTGTCGCTTGGGACCATGATGCTCTCATTCAAACGATTGAAACCAAAATTCAGGAAATAGAACTTTTAGAACAAAAGCTAAAAGTCAGTAAGCAAAACTTATATACCATGATTGAAGCTATTAATAACAAACCAGATGAAATTACATGTGAGCAAAATGCAGAACGTCTGATGAATCTCTATTTTGACAACGCAAAAACACCATAATTTCAATTAGAGTTAATCGCTCTCGCGTTGTATAGATGGGTACTGGTATCAACTAAGTAACCAAAGCGTTTAAGTATCAATCTATAAATCTAAAAAAACGAATTACGGACCCACGCTGTAATTCGTTTTTTCATACAAATACTATAGAAAAAATCAGCCAATCTTTTGATAGTGAAAACCTTACTCGGGACCATCAATAAATGTACTGTTTTAATAAAGGCTTTATTAATTAATGACCAGTGGACCAGAACCCGGTAGTTCGGTCACTAGCTTATAACCCATCAATTTTGCAGGTGTGTATGTACCACCCTTAACGGTATTTTTGAGCAAATAATTCACTACAGTCAGTGAACCATTTACCGTAAGGCTATAAGCGTTTTCCGTTTGGATACGGGCGGTTTTGATTTCCCCACGCATATTTCTTGCTTCACCCCAAACATAGGTGGGTACTTTTGCGCGAAGTTCCTCATTTGGCCCAACAACTGTCTTTTCAATACGCGACTTAATAAACTTCTGTACAGCATTTAGTTTTAATACTGGGCGTAAATAGTTCATCATTTTCGCGCCCATAATCATTTTGGGAAATGCAGGTACAAATACTTCAATGTTTGGAATACCTGTTGTATAGAAAGCTGTAGATACGTCTCCCCACGGAACACTCATGGCACTTTTTTTACCATCACCAAAATCAATGGTACGCACATAATGGGCTAATGGAACGGTGATAATTTTTCCGTTTTTACGAATTTTTCCACCTTCGGCCATGCCTTCTGTACTTGTTTTAGCTGTACCTGGAGAAAACCCTGTTCTAGAGTCAAAGCCAAGCGCTAAATGGGTCGCATCTGGCAATGCTTCTTTGAGCGCAGCAGCGACACAATCTGTCGGAATCACATCGAAACCAACACCCGGACAAAGCACAATATCGGCTTTTTCAGCTTGGCTGTTAAGTGACTGTGCCAATTCAAATACAGAGATTTCACCCGTAATATCTAAATAGTGAGCGCCTGCTTTAATACACGCTTCCATCATAGGTTTCGATGTCGCTGAAAATGGCCCCGCACAGTGCATGACCAGTTTAAAGCCTTGGAGTTGTTCACTTACCGCATTTATGTTATCAAGCCCAAAAGCTTTATAGTCGAGCCCCAACTCTTGAGCTAATGTTTCAACCTTAGCTTTGTTACGACCAGCCAAAGTTGGTTTTAGACCTTGGCGTACAGCTTCACGAGCGATTAACTCGCCCGTGTAGCCATTTGCTCCATAAATTATCCAGTTTGAATCATTCGGATTTGTCATAACACAACTCACTTATTAAGAAGCAAATGTATAGTCACGCATGCCTTTTTTGTATTGGCGGGGACGACATGACATCGCTGATTGTTGCAAAATTAAAGCCCAAGCTGGTGAAACATTTGGTTTTGTTCTTTTACCAGCGCTTAAATTACGTAACTGGAATTTCACCACTGCCATATTGGCAAGAGAAGCGAATGTTTTATTTTCCCAAGTAATCGGCTTAAGTTCAGGTGAAACATTTTTGCCTTGTTTCCAAGCATTTGGCAAATTAGGTTCAATTGCTAAAGCTGTGGCAATACCGACCATATCTACACCACTTTCAACCACTTTCTCTGCCACTTGTTTACGGCGTATGCCACCTGTCACCATAACAGGCATTTTGGCAACTTTACGAATTTCTTGTGCAAATTCTAAAAAGTAAGCTTCACGAGCAAGTGTACGGCCATCACGTGCTTGACCTTGCATGGCAGGTGCTTCATAACTACCGCCTGAAAGTTCAACCAAATCTACAGCGTGTTCATTTAGCATTTTAACTACTTGTTGAGCATCTTCAGCGCTAAATCCACCGCGTTGGAAATCGGCTGAGTTCAGTTTTACTGCAACAGTAAACGTAGGCGAAACGACTTTACGAACTGCTTCCACAATCTCAATTAAAATACGAGCGCGATTTTCTAAAGAACCACCCCACTGATCTTGGCGTTTATTGCTGAGTGGTGAAAGAAACTGGCTTAATAAGTAACCATGTGCTGCATGAATTTCTACACCAGTAAACCCAGCTTTTTCACCTAGACGCGCTGTGTTTGCAAAACGCTGAATCACCTCTGCAATCATAGATTCAGTCATTTCAATTGGTGTATTAAAGCGATTTGACATTTTGCCAAGATCAAGTGAAATAGCCGATGGTGCCCAAGTCTGCTGACCAAGATTTGCTTGCATTTGACGTCCTGGATGGTTAATTTGAAGCCAAACCTGAGCACCTTTTGAACGACCAATTTGTGCCCATTTTTTAAAAGTATCTAGATGCTTTTCATCTTCTAATACTACACCGCCCGGTCCAGTCATCGCTCGGCGGTCTACCATCACATTTCCAGTAATAATTAGACCTACACCACCATTTGCCCAAGCTTGATATAAACGCATTAATTCTTCTGATGGTGCGTGGTTTAAATCAGCCATGTTTTCTTCCATTGCCGCTTTAGCAATACGGTTTGGAACATATGAGCCATTTGGGAATACTAATTTTTCGAACACTTTCATTGGAATGACCTCATTCAGTATGGCTTTACTTTAAGATTAAAGCTAACTTTAATGTCAATACCTTTTCGCACTTCTATATTTAATTAATTGAATTTATTATTTTTATATAAAAAAAGAGGCACTCAATGCGCCTCTTTTTTAAAAGATTAGAACTTCAAATTATTCACGAATAAACGCCAACAAGTCAGCATTAATCACTTCATGGTTTACAGTTAACATACCGTGAGAAAAACCCGGATAGATCTTGAGTTGGCTATTTGGAAGTAACTCAGCAGATTTTACGCCAGACGTTTTATAAGGCACAATCTGGTCGTCATCGCCATGCAACACTAAAACAGGAATGGTGATTTTTTTTAAATCTTCGGTAAAGTCAGTTTGTGAGAACGCCACGATACCATCGTAATGTGCTTTGGCACTACCCGTCATGCCCTGACGCCACCAGTTAGAGATGATGCCTTCAGATGGTTTCGCATCTGGTCGGTTAAAACCATAGAACGGACCAGATGGAAGATCTCGGAAAAATTGCGCACGGTTTGTGAGAACCTGATTTTGCAGGTCATCAAAGATTTCTTTTGGTAAACCTTCAGGATTATTTTCAGTTTTAACCATCAGTGGCGGAACTGCACTGACAAGTACAGCTTTTTTAACATTATCTTGACCATGACGTGCAATATAGTGAGCTACTTCACCGCCACCTGTTGAGTGGCCAATATGAATTGCATTTTTAATGTTCAGATGTTTAACCACTTCTGCGACATCATCTGCGTAGTGGTCCATATCGTGACCATCCCACACCTGACTCGAACGTCCATGTCCCCGTCTATCATGAGCAACTACACGAAAACCTTCTTTAAGGAAAAAAAGCAACTGTGTGTCCCAATCATCTGAACTCAAAGGCCAACCGTGATGAAAAAATAAAACTTGGGCATCGCGTGGTCCCCAATCTTTATAGAAAATTTCTACGCCATCTTTTGTGGTTACATATCCCATCTTTGTTCTCCTGATGAAAAACTGCTTGTTGATTCGTTATAAAGGTTAGATATTTATATTAATCTTAAAGTTAACTTTAAGGTCAATCATCTTAAATGATATTTTAAAAATAAAATTTATATGAAGACTCTAGGCGACATTGTATCTTTTTAATCTTTAATTGTTTTTATTTTATTTCTGTTAAATGTCAAAGACTTTACACCTCAAAATTAAAGACTTGACCTTAAAGTTAGCTTCAATCTTATAGTTTCTGTCTTGGTAATAAATTTAAATGTCTTGATAAAGACAATCGTAGCTACTCGTACTATTAATATTAAAGGTGAACTCTCATGAATATAAAACAACAATTTACTGAGGTTGAATTTGGACAACAAAAAGTCAAAGTACCCAAAGGTGGTTATTATGACCGCTTTAGAATGAATCCTGATTTAGATGAAGTCGCGCAAGATCCTGCTGTTGGCAACATCGATTTTTTTCGTCATATTCCTAAAAAAATTATGGAATCCCGAGTAGGCCCTGTTTGGGCGCCGAACTTTTATTATCGTAGTGCAAATGTACAACTGCTCATGCTTGCACCTATTAAACAGATTAAAGCAAAACTTCCTGCTGACTTAACGCCATTACAACCATTTCCGGGCTATGGGTTGGTCGCAGTTACGTTCTTTAGTTATTCGGTTTGTGACAATGACCCGTATGACGAAGTGTCGATTGCGATTGTTGTACGTAAACCTCATGCTCGTGGGCCTCACATCGCAGAGTTAATGAAATCGATGCATCAACGCCACTTTCATGCACATGTTTTAGCTTTGCCTGTAGATACAGAAATTGCTAGAGTACGTGGTGTATATGGTTACCAGCTACCAAAATGGTTAACTAAAATTGACGTCAACATTAACTCAAAAGAAGTCCAAGCCAATATTTTTGATTTTAATGGCAAATTGGATTTAAGCTTAAAGACCTCTGTACCGACTTTAAAACATGTTGATTCTGAAACACATATCAACAGAGCCACCATGCTACATATTGTTGACGGAAAATGGCATCAAACTGAAGTTGAGTCCAACATTCTTTCTTTTGCACAAAAGCTTTTTCCAAAGAATGTTCAACTTGAGAAAAATGAGGGACCTTTAACTACGTTGCTAAATGAGCTTAGTGCTTCAACTATTCTCCGCTTAGATGTTATTGAAGATGCTCAAGTCGTGCTTAATTTGCCTACTCCGCTATAAATTATTATTCAGGATATAAAAAAGAGACCAGTTTGTGGTCTCTTTTTTAATTGATTAGATCGCTTCTTTGGTCATTTCACCATTCACCAGCCTTAAAATCTGCAACGGGTTGCTGTCTTTTAAAGCTTCTGGCAATAAGCTTTGCGGATAGTTTTGATAACATACAGGTCTTAAGTAACGGTCAATTGCTAAGGTTCCAACAGAAGTGCCTCGTGCATCTGAAGTGGCTGGATATGGTCCGCCGTGTACCATGGCATCACATACTTCTACACCTGTTGGATAACCATTTATGAGTAATCGTCCAGCTTTCTCTTCTAGCACAGGAACTACATCTGCAAACTCGGTTAAATCTGCTTCATCGGCAATTAAAGTTGCAGTCAGCTGACCATTCATACTTTGTAGCGCCTGAATGAGTTGGGCTTTATCTTCAACTTCAATGATGACCGTAGTTGGCCCAAAGATTTCTTCTTGCAGAAGTTGGTCGCCTGCCAGTAATAATTCAACATCCGCTTTAAACAGTTGCGGTTGCGCTTGATTGCCTTGTTGAGTATTGCCTGCCAAGTGTTCAATACCTTGATGCTCAGTTAAATGCTCAAGACCAGCGGTATAACTTTTTAAGGTGCCGGCATTCAGCATAGTCTGTGCAGGTTTGCCACCTATAATTTCGGTTAGGTTGCTAATGAGCTGACTAAACTCGGCTGATTTAATACCCAAGATTAAACCCGGATTGGTACAGAACTGACCACAGCCTAAAACCACTGAATCTGCCAAGTCCTGTGCAATTTTTTCTCCACGGTTTTTTAGGGCTTCTGGCAACATCAGCATCGGGTTAATACTGCTCATTTCCGCAAAGACCGGAATTGGTTGTGGACGGGCTGCGGCCATATCACATAAAGCACGACCACCACGAAGTGACCCCGTAAAACCTACAGCCTGTATTAAAGGGTGTTTCACTAAAGGTTCACCCACGCCATTACCATAGATCATGTTAAATACACCTTTAGGCATATTTGATTTTTCTACGGCACGTTCAATTGCCTGCGCTACAAAATCTGCTGTCGCCATATGTCCACTATGGGCTTTTACCACTACAGAACAGCCTGCCGCTAGTGCCGAAGCAGTGTCACCACCTGCGGTTGAGAATGCTAAAGGAAAGTTACTTGCCCCAAAGACTGCAACAGGGCCGACACCGATTTTAATCTGACGCAGGTCTGGGCGCGGTAAAGGCTGACGCTCTGGTAAAGCAGTGTCAATCCGCGCCCCTAAAAATTCACCACGGCGTAACACTTTGGCAAACAGGCGCATTTGTCCACTGGTACGGCCACGCTCACCTTGTAAACGTGCAAGTGGTAAAGCGGTTTCTTGTGAGATGATTTCTAGAAAATCTGTGCCCAAGGCATCGAGTTCATCAGCAATATTTTCTAAAAAGGCAGCACGCTGTTCAGGTGATGTATGGCGGTAAGTCTTAAAAGCTTGGCTCGCTGCATCACAAGCCTGATTGATTTCCTGTTCGGTTGCATGGTGAAACTCATAAGGCAGCGTTTCGCCAGTTGTTGCATTCACACTTTTTAGTAAAGTAGAACCTTGTGCACTACGTGAACCGCCAATAAAGTTGTGTCCGATAACCATTTTTATATTCCTTAGAGTGTGATAACTGAACCGATCGGTAACTCGGGTTGCATATGAGCAAGTTTGTTTTTGAGTGGATAACCGAACTCTTTCATTTCTATTTCAAACTCATCATTAACCTGTGCTTGAATACCATCAGCAAAAGATAAAGTCGCTGTACCGAAATAGTGAATATGAACATCCCCTGCTTTTAAGAATTGTTGATACTTAAAGTGGTGATATTCCAGATTTGCCAAGCTATGGCACATATTGTCTTCACCCGACAAAAACTCTTTTTCCCAAATGATTTGCCCATCACGGCGCAAACGGCTGGTTCCAACTAAATGTTTTGGTAATTCGCCCGTCCGTAATGCTGGACCAAAACTACAAAAACGTAATTTTGAATGGGCCAGATATAAATAATTACGGCGCTCCATCACGTGATCAGAATACTCATTGCCCAGCGCAAACCCAATTCGGTAAGGCTTTAAGTCTTCTCCAATCACATAGAGGCCTGCGATTTCAGGTTCTTCGCCGCCATCTTCGGCAAATGGTGGTAAAGGTAATTCAGCTCCCGGCCTTACCACAATTGAACCGTCGCCTTTATAAAACCATTCTGGCTGCGCCCCGATCTGACCTTGTGCTGGACGCCCCTTTTGTAGCCCCCATTGAAATATTCGCATGGTGTCGGTCACCGAGCTGTCATCGCTTAAATTTTGTTGATGCATTTTGTCGCGTGCAGATGCAGAACCTAAATGGGTTAAGCCTGTACCGGACACCAGACAGTGCGTTGGGTCTGGATGATCTAAAGGCGGCAATACCTTTAAGTCTGCTAATAAAGATGAATAATCATAAGTTTCGGACTCAAACCCTAACGCCTCAACTTGTTGTTCCAGTGAAACTTTATTGCGGATTGCCAAAAGTGCTAAATCACGAACCGATTGAATATCTTTAACCGGATATGCCATATTGCCTTCTACTTTGGCAACGGCACGTTGATTTGCACGATTTTCAAATTGAATAATTTGCATGTTTTATTCCTTACAAAGGCTTTTGAATATTCACTGTTTGTGTTTTTTGACGTTCGAGCTTGGCATAGACGATGTAAGTCAAAATCAGGCCAAAAAGCATAACGATAGATAAGAAATACAAACCAGCAGCCATATTTCCCGTGTATTCTTTTAAAAGTCCGATGCCAAATGGCCCGACATAGCCACCTAAATTTCCGACAGAATTAATTAAGGCAATGCCAGCCGCTGCACTTGCGCCTGTTAAGAAACGGCCCGGTAATGTCCAAAACACAGCAGTTGATGAAAATAGGCAGAACGCAACCACAGCCAAAGCAGCTAATTGCATGACTGGAGAATTTAGCCAACCACTCAAAAACATTGCGCAAGCGCCTAGGGCGTAGAGAAAACTTAAATGTCCATAGCGATCATTTAGACGATCGGTACTACGTGGAATGATTAATAATCCAATAATTCCAAAAACGTAGGGAATGCTAGATAAGAACCCAATTTGAAGATCAGTACCGCCTCCAAATTGCTTGATAATAGAAGGCAACCAGAGATTTAAACCGTAAATACTTAAAGTCACTGGTAGGTAATACAATGCTAATAAAAGTACGCGTTTGTCTTTTAAAGCATGTAATGGATTGGCATGTCGAGTTTGATCGTATTCGGCTTCATCTTTAACAAGTTCATTTTTAAGCCACTGTTTTTGTTCAATGCTTAACCATTTCACTTTATCAATATTATCGGGTAACCACAGAAATGTTGGTAAAGCCAATAAAACCGCGGGTAAGCCAACTGCAATAAATAACCATTGCCAACCGTGTAAGTTTGCAATGCCATCCATGCCAAGTAATAGACCCGCTAAAGGCCCTGCAATCATCATGGCAATCGGTTGTGAAAGCACAAACATTCCCATGATTTTTCCGCGATGGCGCACGGGATACCACTGAGTGATGAGATATAAAACACCCGGGAAAAAGCCTGCTTCTGCTACACCAAGTAAAAACCGTAACAGATAAAAGCTTTTTGGTCCCTGAATGAGCGCCATAGCCATGGTGATGAGGCCCCATGTTAGTAAAATGCGGGTAAACCATTTACGAGCACCAAATTTGTCTAAAAGCAAATTACTTGGAACTTCAAAAAGAAAATATCCAATAAAAAATAAGCCAGCTCCTAGACCATAGGCAGCATCACCAATTCCTACATCTGCACCCATATGCAGATGGGCAAACCCAACAGCGGCCCGATCAATGTATGCCACCAGATATAGTATGACTAATGCAGGTATCAGCTTAAACGTGACCGTCCGTATTACATCCTTTTCGAAATCCATGTTCGACTCCATTTCCTATTATTTACTTATAGAGCATCTTGCTCGTAAATTATCCTTTCAATTTAAAATATAGTAATACTATTTAAATTTCAAACCTTTTAAAAATAAAATTTATGGTGTATTTTTAAATTAATTAATTCTAATAGTAATACTATATAGGGAAATTTGTATGAATAACAAACAAGTTCTTCGTTCGGCTGCCTGGTTTGGTACAACGGATAAAAATGGCTTTATGTATCGCAGCTGGATGAAGAACCAAGGAATTCCAGATCATGAGTTTCAAGGCAAACCGATTATTGGAATTTGTAATACGTGGTCTGAACTCACCCCATGTAATGCGCATTTTCGAAAAATTGCCGAACATGTAAAAAAAGGAATTTTAGAAGCGGGCGGCTACCCTGTTGAGTTTCCTGTGTTTTCAAATGGTGAGTCTAATTTACGTCCTACCGCCATGTTTACCCGTAACTTGGCCAGTATGGATGTTGAGGAAGCTATTCGTGGTAACCCTATTGACGGCGTGGTGTTACTGACAGGTTGTGACAAAACCACCCCTGCCTTATTAATGGGTGCTGCAAGTTGTGATATTCCTGCCATTGTAGTGACTGGCGGTCCCATGCTGAATGGTAAGCACAAAGGCAAAGACATTGGTGCGGGTACAATCGTTTGGCAAATGCATGAAGAACTCAAAGCAGGCAAAATTGATTTAAATGAATTTCTATCTGCCGAATCTGGTATGTCACGCTCAGCTGGTACATGTAATACCATGGGCACGGCTTCTACAATGGCGTGTATGGCGGAAGCCTTAGGCACTTCTTTACCCCACAATGCGGCCATTCCAGCGGTAGATTCGCGCCGTTATGTGTTGGCTCATCTTTCTGGCATGCGTATTGTTGACATGGTTCATGAAGATTTACGTCTTTCCAAAATCTTAACCAAAGAAGCTTTCGAAAATGCCATTAAAGTCAATGCGGCTATTGGTGGTTCAACCAACGCCGTGATTCATTTAAAGGCAATTGCTGGGCGTATTGGGGTTGATTTACAACTCGATGACTGGAACCGTATTGGCCGTGGAATGCCAACCATTGTTGACTTACAGCCTTCGGGTCGTTTTTTAATGGAAGAGTTCTATTATAGTGGTGGATTACCCGCTGTAATTCGCCGTATGGGTGAAGCCAATCTCTTACCACATCCACACGCTTTAACCGTAAATGGTCAAGCCATTTGGGAAAACTGCCAGCAATCACCTATTTATAACGATGAAGTGATTCGTAAAATAGATAACCCAATTCGCCAAGATGGCGGTATGTGTATTTTACGCGGAAATTTAGCGCCTAAAGGTGCGGTGCTTAAACCATCTGCTGCCACACCGGAATTGATGAAACACCGTGGTCGTGCAGTCGTATTTGAAAACTTCGATGATTATAAAGCCCGCATTAATGACCCAGATCTAGATGTCGATGAAACTTGTATTCTTGTGATGAAAAATGCCGGCCCTAAAGGCTATCCGGGCATGGCCGAGGTTGGAAATATGGGGCTACCACCAAAAATTTTAGCCAAAGGCATTACCGACATGGTTCGTATTTCCGACGCACGAATGAGTGGAACAGCGTATGGCACGGTCGTTTTACATGTTGCCCCTGAAGCCATGGCAGGTGGGCCTTTGGCCGTAGTTCAAAATGGTGACTTTATCGAACTTGATGCCTATGCTGGAAAACTTCACCTAGAAGTGAGTGATGAAGAACTTAAGCAACGTCTTGAGAATTTAGCGCCTCCAGCTCCACCAAGTTTTATTGGCGGTTACCGTAAGCTCTATGTAGAACATGTTTTACAAGCCGATGAGGGCTGTGATTTTGATTTCTTGGTCGGTTGCCGTGGCTCAGAAGTTCCACGTCATTCTCATTAATATTTATTCTTGAAAAAGATGATCTTGTTAAAACACAAGGTCATCTATACCATAGGATATTCAACATGTCGTAATAGTGAAATATGAGTAAAGCTGACTATAAAAATCCTATTCCAAGCAAAAGCCAACATGCATTAATTGTTCAACAATTGGGATTAAAAATTGTTTCTGGAGAAATCTCAGAAAATGAAAAGCTCCCAAGTGAAGTAGATTTATGTGAGGAATATAAAGTCAGCCGCCCTGTCTTTCGCGAAGCAATACGCGTTTTAAATGCTAAAGGCTTAACTTACTCTAGACCCAAAATCGGAACGGTGGTTAGACCTAAAGACGAATGGCATTTACTCGACCCCGATGTACTGTTTTGGCTAATTCAAACAACGCCTGAACACGAATTTTTTAAAACACTTTCTACTGTACGACGCGTTTTAGAACCCGAGCTTGCTTATATTGCAGCAAGTACGGCAAACGAAGAAGATATTGAACGTATTAAACATGCTTATGATGGGATGGAAAAAGCGACAACAGTTGAAGAATTTATAGAGCCAGATATTCAATTTCACTTAGCAATTGCTAAAGCAACGCATAATGACTTATTGGCTTATATGTCAAAAATGCTAGTTTTACCATTACAGCAATCAATTCAAGTCACCAGTCTACGCCCAAATTTACAAGGCCATTCGTTACCTAGACATAAAGCGATTTTAACCGCAATTGAAAATAAAGATCCGCTCTCGGCTCGCCATGCTTCACTTGTTCAGCTAGACGACACCAAAATGGCTTACGATTTAATTAAAAAATAATCTTTATGTATTCAATATTTAAAGCCTGATCACTCAAAATAGAGTCATCAGGCTTTTTTATTTATAAATTAGAATACCTTTTTAACTGAAACAGTAAATGTCGAATCAATCGGGTTTGAAATTGGTGCATCTGCTTCACCATTACTATACTTTTTATAGAAACCATCTTTGTCCCAAGCTTTGGCATACGCTAAGCTAGTAGTCCAGCCATCTCCTAAATCCTTAATCAGCTCGACTTTCATATCTTGAAAGTTAGCTTCCGAGAAATTTTTAATTCTTTCATACCCATAATGGGCACCAAAAGTCCAAGACTCATTGATAGGCTGAGTAAAAGTTAGATCCAGATAAGTTGTTCCTCGTGAACATTTACCTTCTGTGCCACCCATCGTATCTGAGTTATAGCCTGCATAATCTGGAGTGTAGGTAATATAATATTTAAGAGTCAAAGGTCCATAACCAATTTGAGGCACAATTTCGCCATAGTTATAACTGGTACTTCCCGTTTCAGGCGTACTTTTAGCTCTTGGATAATAGTAATAAAAAACCGTCATTCCAGCCGAAAACTTATCAAAAGTTTTTATATAACCAGTATAAAAATCCCACTCAACTGAAGCATCACGAAGATAGTTAGAACTTACATTTGAAGCCCAAGTCCCCACAAATAATCCATTCGGATTTGCATAATCTAGACCAATTTGTAATGCAGGCTTGCCCCAAGTTTGTTGAAAACCACGTGATATATATTGACTTGCGAAGGTTACATTAGCACTGTATGGAGAAATTTTTTCTTGTTCGTTGACTTGTTCATTTACTTGCTCAGCATGTACAACACCAGTAGACATAATAAGAGAAGCTATCCCTAAAATTTTTCTCATCTAATAATCCTTTTAAATATTACCTATAGGTTTAAAGTTTTAAAATAACATGATAATTCAATTTAAAACGTATTAAAAAGTTATAAATTTAAATTTCTGGATACTTCTTCTTCGCTATAGATCTCTTCAATACAATCTAATATTTTAGGAATATATGAACTTTGGTCCATATTGCGCATCGATAGAGAAATGGGACTATAAGCTTCTAAGTCTAAGATATTTAAATAAGTTAGATTCTTCATTCCAATGTCACAGGCGCTTTCCGGAATAATACAAATACCCTCTCCAGATGCCACTAAGCCCAGTGCCATATGAATTTCGCGGACTTCAGTCAGTTTGGCAGGAACAAGACCTAATTTGGTAAACAAAGCTTGAATAGTGGTCGAAAAATTCGGCTTAGGTGTTGTGGGATAAGAAAAAATTGTCTCATTGATAATTTGAGATAAATAAATTCCTGATTCTTGGAACTCACTTAAAGGATGTTTTTTATGAATCGCGAGTTTTAATTTTTCTTTTCGAAGTAGAAGTCGCTTAATGGCAGGATCGCTAATAGGTAGCCGTCCGAAACCTAAATCAATTTTTCCTAACTTTAAGGCTTCGACCTGATCTCGTGTACCACATTCAATAAGCTCAACATGAATGTCAGGATTTTTTTGTCTAAATAGATAAATGACCTGTGGTAATCGCCCATAAAGAAGCGAACTCACATAGCCAACTTTAACAACATTCTCGACCAGCTTCATTTTTTTAGCCATAGAAGCTGCTTGAGCCGTATGCGTTAAAATCTGAACAGCATGTTGGTAAAAAAACAGCCCTGCTTCTGTCACTTTTAATGGACGTGAGCCTTTCACGAACAGATCAATACCTAACTCTTCCTCTAGTTTTTTAATTTGACGCGTGAGTGGTGGCTGAGCAATAAAAAGCTTTTCTGCGGCTTTAGTCAGACTTTGTTCTTCAACAACGGTAACAAAATAACGTAGATGTCTTAATTCCATTAATATACCTTTTTAGTATCTTAAAATACCGTTCTATATCTATTTTAGGCTATTACATTCTTCTATGGTATGTAAACAAGTTTGAAATAGTTGAAACTTCATGTATAGAACCATAGAAACCATACTTGTGGATATTCCAACTATCCGTCCTCACCAGCTGTCTGTGACTACAATGCGTACTCAGACTTTGGTGCTCGTTAAAATTACGACCACGGATGGTATTGTAGGTTGGGGTGAAGCGACCACCATTGGTGGACTGAACTATGGTGAAGAAAGTCCTGAAAGTGTCAAAGCCAATATTGATACTTACTTTGCACCATTACTCGCATCAGTTAAAGATTTAAATGTTGCTCAAACACTAAAACTGATTCGTAAGAATATTAATGGTAACCGTTTCGCGAAATGTGCCATTCAGACTGCTCTACTTGATATTCAGGCAAAACGTTTAGGCGTGCCATTAAGTGAAGTTTTAGGTGGCCGTCTGCGTAATAGTTTACCTGTACTTTGGACGCTCGCGTCTGGTGACACAGAAAAAGATATTGCTGAAGCTCGAAAAATGATTGAGTTAAAACGTCATAACACGTTCAAACTCAAAATTGGTTCACGCCCTTTGCAACACGATGTTGATCATGTGATTGCAATTAAAAAAGCACTCGGTGCAGATATTAGTGTACGCGTTGACGTAAATCGTGCATGGTCAGAGCTGGAATGTATTCAAGGTATTCAACAGCTTCAAGATGGCGGGATTGATTTAATTGAACAGCCTTGTGCTATTCAAAATACTGAAGCACTTGCGCGTTTAACACAGCGTTTTGATGTCGCAATCATGGCGGATGAAGCTTTAACTGGTCCCGACAGCGCATACCGTATTGCAAAAAGTCATGGTGCCGATGTATTTGCCGTGAAAATTGAACAATCTGGTGGTCTCATTGAAGCGTGTGAAGTTGCCAAGGTTGCAGGTTTGGCTGGAATTGATCTTTATGGCGGCACTATGCTTGAAGGCCCTGTAGGTAGCATGGCTTCTGCTCATGCGTTTGCAACCTTTGAAACATTAGCGTTTGGTACTGAATTATTTGGTCCGTTATTGCTTACCGAAGAAATTCTGAAAGAACCGCTACGTTACGAAAACTTTGAATTGCACTTGCCAACGGCTCCCGGCTTAGGCATTGAAATTGATGAAGATAAAGTCGAGAAGTTACGTCGTTAAGGCAACAGGATAAGGAGTTTCCCATGTTATTTCATGTACGTATGGATGTGCATATTCCACTTGATATGCCAGCCGACAAAGCAAATGAAATTAAGGCCGTTGAAAAAGCTTATTCGCAAGATTTACAACGTCAAGGTAAATGGCGTCATATCTGGCGTATTACAGGTCAGTACTCAAACATCAGCATTTTTGATGTCGAGAGCAATGAAGAATTGCACAATATTTTACAGGGTTTACCTCTCTATCCTTATATGAACATTGAAGTTATGGCAATGAATCGCCACCCTTCTTCTGTTCGTGATGATGATTCGTAAACCAAAAGAATTTTTTAAATGTGATCTCTGAAGTCCATTTAAAAACCAAGCAGATTATTCAGAAGGTAACAAGGAACGTGGCGGCACTTATTCGCTAGCAAAACAAAATGCCCGCAGCGCTGCCACCCAAAACCGTATTGCATACTTAAGGAGTTTTAGTATGAACCGTCAACAAATTGATGCGCTTGTAAAACAAATGAATGTCGACACTGCAAAAGGCGAAGTTGATGCACGTGTTCAACAAATTGTAGTGCGCCTTCTTGGGGATTTATTTCAAGCCATTGAAGATTTAGATATTCAACCTTCAGAAGTATGGAAAGGTTTGGAATATTTCACAGATGCTGGTCAAGCAAACGAACTTGGTCTTTTGGCAGCTGGCTTAGGCTTAGAGCACTATCTTGATTTACGTGCAGATGAAGCTGATGCAAAAGCTGGCGTTACGGGTGGCACACCTCGTACCATCGAAGGCCCACTTTATGTAGCTGGCGCGCCTGAATCTGTTGGTTTTGCGCGTATGGATGATGGTACAGAATCTGGCAAAATCGATACCTTAATTATTGAAGGTACCGTAACTGATACTGATGGCAATATCATTGAAAATGCCAAAGTTGAAGTATGGCATGCCAACAGTTTGGGTAACTATTCATTCTTTGATAAGTCTCAATCTGACTTCAACTTACGTCGTACTATCTTGACTGATGCTGATGGTAAGTATGTTGCATTAACGACGATGCCTGTAGGTTATGGTTGCCCGCCAGAAGGTACAACTCAGGCCCTTCTTAACAAATTAGGCCGTCATGGTAACCGTCCATCTCACGTTCATTACTTCGTTTCCGCACCGGGTTACCGCAAGCTAACTACTCAATTCAACATTGAGGGTGATGAGTACTTATGGGACGACTTTGCTTTCGCAACGCGTGACGGCTTAGTTGCAACAGCAGTTGATGTAACTGACCCAGCTGAAATTCAACGCCGTGGTTTAGATCACGCTTTCAAACACATCACATTTAACATCGAACTTGTTAAAGATGCCGCTGCTACTCCTTCAACTGAAGTTGAGCGCCGTCGCGCTAGTGCTTAATTGAAAGTATATGTGAGTTAAAAGTTCGCTTTTGACTCACAAAATTTATTCCATTTATTACTACCATTAAGAATTTCAATAAATTTTTAGCGGTAGTAATACATCACGTTACCCCATGCTCTAAGGTTTCTCACATGATTGACAAAAGTAAGTCCTCACTAAGCGAGGTTCTATCGCAGATTAAAGATGGTGCAACCATTCTGATTGGTGGTTTCGGTACCGCAGGACAACCCGCTGAACTCATTGATGGTCTTATTGAACTCGGTGTTAAAGATTTAACCATTGTCAGCAACAATGCCGGTAATGGCGATTATGGTCTGGCGAAACTACTTAAAGCTGGTTCAGTTAAAAAAGTGATTTGTTCTTTCCCACGTCAGTCAGATTCTTATGTATTTGATGAACTGTACCGTGCTGGAAAGGTCGAGCTTGAAGTGGTACCGCAAGGTAATCTGGCGTGTCGTATTCAGGCAGCGGGTATGGGACTTGGCGCTGTGTTTACCCCAACAGGCTTTGGAACACTTTTGGCTGAAGGTAAAGAGACCCGTGAGATTGATGGTAAAGATTACGTACTCGAATACCCGATTAAAGCTGACTTCGCTCTGATTAAAGCTTACAAAGGCGACCGCTGGGGCAATCTGGTTTACCGTAAATCTGCACGTAACTTTGGCCCAATCATGGCCATGGCTGCGGATGTCACCATTGCTCAGGTTTCTGAAGTGGTTGAGCTAGGTGGATTAGACCCGGAACACATCATCACCCCAGGTATCTTTGTACAGCATGTTGTACAAGTAGCGCCAGCACAGTAAGCAATAAGGAGAAATAACATGAGCTACCAGAAACTCAGCCGTGACCAGATTGCACAACGTGTGGCACAAGATATTCCAGATGGCGCCTATGTGAACTTGGGTATTGGTTTACCGACCAAGATTGCAAGCTACTTACCTGACGATAAAGATATTTTTCTTCATTCTGAAAATGGCCTATTGGCTTTTGGCCCACCGCCAGCTGCAGGTGAAGAAGATCCTGAACTGATTAATGCGGGTAAAGAGTTTGTGACCATGCTCGAAGGCGGCAGCTTTTTTCACCATGGCGACTCGTTTGCGATGATGCGTGGTGGTCACCTTGATATTGCAGTACTTGGTGCATTTCAGGTTGCCGCCAATGGTGACTTGGCGAACTGGCATACAGGTGCACCCGATGCGATTCCTGCTGTGGGTGGTGCGATGGATTTAGCTGTGGGTGCCAAGAAAGTATTTATCACTACAGATCATGTGACCAAGCAAGGTGAGCCGAAGATTGTGGCTGAGCTAACTTATCCAGTTACGGGTAAAAAATGTGTTGACCGTATTTACACCGATCTTTGTGTGATTGACGTGACTAAAGATGGTTTAAAGGTGATCGAGAAAGTTGAAGGTCTTAGCTTTGATGAGTTACAGGCTTTAACTGGTGCAACTTTGATTGATGCGACTCAAGGGTAAGTTTAAACAGCAGTAACTATCGTGACAGGCGACATGGATGTCGCCCGTTGGACAGGGAAGCAAGGAAGCCTCCTCTGTTCAACAAAGGTTTTTGTTACTTTTGACCTTTCAAAAGTAAGGTATCGCTTATACAACAGACCTATGGATATCACAATAAATTACAGCCGTGATGTTATCCGTTGATATGAAAATTTATAAATCATCACAACAGGGTCTTATCTGTTTAAGCCAAATGCCACCAGCTAATTCGTGTCACTTTTTTAAAAAAGTAACCAAAAACCTTTGTTACTCAGACACAACCTCCCTGTTGTGCTGAGCAACACGGCGACATCCATGTCGCCACCACGAAATACTTACGGAGAATGGCTAAAAAGGCCTGAAGTAAAGGACAAAAGTTAGAATGAAAAACGCTTATATCATCGATGCCATCCGTACTCCATTCGGCCGTTATGCCGGTGGTCTTGCACCTGTCCGTGCCGATGATCTTGGTGCTGTGCCGATCAAAGCTCTCATGCAGCGTAACCCAAATGTAGATTGGGATCAGGTCGATGATGTGATCTATGGTTGCGCCAACCAAGCCGGTGAAGATAACCGTAATGTCGGCCGTATGTCAGCACTGCTTGCAGGTTTGCCATATCAAGTACCGGCAACGACCATTAACCGTTTGTGCGGTTCTTCACTCGATGCCATTGCCATTGCTGCCCGTGCTATTAAAGCAGGTGAAGCGAACTTGATAATTGCAGGTGGTGTGGAAAGCATGAGCCGTGCACCCTATGTGATGGGTAAGTCAGACAGTGCTTTTGGTCGCAACCAGAAGATTGAAGACACCACCATGGGCTGGCGTTTCATTAACCCAAAACTTAAAGAATTGTATGGTGTAGACACCATGCCCCAGACTGCCGAAAACGTGGCTGAACAGTTCAACGTCAATCGTGAAGATCAAGACCAGTTTGCCTTGGTGAGCCAACAACGCACCGCAAGCGCGCAAGCCAAAGGCTTTTTTTCTAAAGAAATCGTGGCAGTTGAAATCCCTCAGCGTAAGGGCGAAGCTGTTGTGATTGATACTGATGAGCATCCACGTGCATCAACCACACTTGAAGCTTTAAGCAAACTTAAACCTGTGGTTAAAGCAGATGGCACAGTAACAGCAGGCAATGCTTCAGGTATTAACGATGGTGCTGCGGCTCTGCTGATTGCTTCTGATGAGGCAGTTCAAGCTTATAACCTCAAACCACGTGCCAAGATCATTGCTTCAACAGCAGTGGGTGTAGAACCGCGCATTATGGGCTTTGCTCCTGCACCAGCGATTAAAAAATTACTTAAACAAGCTAACCTGACTTTAGATCAGATGGATGTGATTGAACTCAATGAAGCTTTTGCTGCACAAGCTTTAGCAGTGACCCGTGATTTAGGCTTGCCAGATGATAGCAACAAGGTAAATCCAAACGGTGGTGCAATTGCTTTGGGTCATCCGCTTGGTGCATCAGGTGCACGCCTAGTGACTACAGCCCTAAACCAGCTTGAACAGACAGGTGGTCGTTACGCTTTGTGCTCAATGTGTATTGGTGTAGGTCAAGGCATCGCTTTGATTATTGAACGTGTTGAAGCACTTTAAGGAGAAACAAATGCCATCTTTTCAATCTGCCGATGCACAAATTAACTATCAAACTTTTGGTGAACCATCTTCCCCTGCTCTGGTGTTTTCCAATTCTTTGGGCACCAATTATGGCATGTGGCAAAAACAGTTTAATGAGTTAAAAGATCAATTTTTTGTGATCTGCTATGACACACGTGGTCACGGTTCATCATCTACGCCTGACGGTCCATACACTGTAGAGCAATTAGGTGAAGATGTTGTTCGTTTACTGGATCATCTGAATATTAACAAAGCTGCTTTTTGTGGAATTTCTATGGGTGGTTTAACCGGTCAATGGCTGGCGATTCATTACCCTGACCATTTTAGTCATGTGGTTGTGGCAAATACTGCCGCTAAAATTGGACAAGAACAAGCATGGCTTGACCGTGCAAAATTAGTACGTGAGCAAGGTTTACAACCAATCGCAGCTACAGCAGCTTCGCGATGGTTTACAGATCCCTTTATCCAAAGTCATGCTTCAATCGTCAACAACCTGTGTAACGACTTAAGTGCTGGCAGCGCAATGGGTTATGCCAATTGTTGTGAGGCTTTGGCTAAAGTGGATGTCCGTGAGCAGTTAAAAGACATTAAAATTTCTGTATTGGTGATTGCTGGAACTCAAGACCCAGTCACTACAGTTGCAGATGGTGAATTTATGCAGCAACGCATTCCACAATCAAAGCTTGCAGAAATAGATGCCTCTCATATTTCCAATGTCGAGCAGCCAGAAGCTTTTAATAAAATCCTAAAGAACTTTTTATTAGGTTAGTTTTAATGTTAAAAATGGCCTATAAAGGCCATTTTTTATATCTTGTAGCTTTTAAACTTAATACCGAATCATAACCGATTTTAATTCGGTGTAATCTTCAATAAATGCATCTGAAAACTCTCTGCCAATTCCTGAAGCTTTTACCCCGCCAAATGGAACAGATGGATCTAAGAACGTATGCATATTGACCCACAAGGTCCCTGCTTCAATTTTAGGAATTAAACGCAAAGCTTTAGATAAGTCATTTGTCCAGATACTAGCGGTTAAACCAAAGCGCGACTGATTCATCAGTTGAACGAGTTCTTCATCAGTTTCGAATGACATTACCCCAACTACTGGACCAAAAGTTTCCTCTGAAAATAAAGGATCATCCGTATTTTTAAAGGAAATTAAAGTCGGCTGTACAAAATACCCTGTCTGATCTAGAGCCTCACCACCAGCAATAATCTGGTTATTGGCTTTTGCCATATCTAAATAATGTTTCACTTTATGAAAATGTGGCTGATTAGAGAGTGGACCAAACATACTTCCCTCATCCATAGCCGATCCAATTTTGAAAACAGAGAGTGCTTTCGAGAGTTTCTCGACAAGTTCATCATGTTTTGTATGGTGTACAAAAAAACGCTCTGGGGATGCACAAACTTGACCTTGATGGACAAAAGTTGCTTGGAGCAAAGTCGGTAAAATCTCATCAATATTTGCATCGGCTAAAACGGCTATCGCATTTTTACCACCCAGCTCCAGACTTACACGGGTTAAATCACTGCTCATCGCGAGCTTACCAATGGCAATGCCAGTTGGTACCGAACCCGTAAATGAGACTTTCTTAACGAGTGGAGACTCAATTAAATATTGCCCTGTATCGCCCTTACCTGTCACCACATTAATTACACCGGCTGGAATGCCTGCCTCAATGGCAAGTTCGGCTAAACGCAATAAAGATAAGCTAGCAAACTCACTTGGTTTAAGTACAATGGTACAGCCAGTTGTTAAAGCCGAACCGATTTTCCAAACACCAATCATCAGTGAAAAATTCCAAGGCACAATCCCTGCAACCACACCAATCGGTTGTCTTAAAGTAAAGGCCGTATATTTTTCACCTTGCATAGAAGGAATAGAGGGTTGCATGGTTTGACCATTAATTTTAGTTGCCCAACCAGCAAAATATCTCAAGAAAATAACAGATTGTGCGACTTCAAGATGCCGTGAAATATTGATAAGTTTTCCTGTAGACAACGTTTCGAGCTGTGCAAGTTCTTCACCATGTTGCTCAATTAAATCGGCTAGCTTGTTCAGTTTAACGCCACGTTCATACGGCGTCGTTTCAGCCCAAGCATTTTGAAAAGCATGTTCAGCACTTTTCACCGCATTTTCGACATCGTGTTCACTACCAATACTAATTTGAGCAACCACTTGTTCAGTCGATGGATTCACAATATCCACTTTATCTAAAAGCTCGGTAGCAACTAATTTTCCATCAATAAAATGTCCATGTTGACGTGCCATAAATTGTTGTACGCTTTCTAAAATCTGAACTTCACTCATTTTCTTTTCCTCTTTTCATTTCTAAAATATTGTTATGACAGCAACTACGCGACCTGATTCAAAATAAAGTCTGCACCGCGTTCACCAATCATGATGGCAATTGCGTTGGTATTACCGCTTGGAACTTGTGGGCAAATAGAACAATCCACCACACGTAAGTTTTTAAAACCATGTACTTTAAGGGTCTAATCGGTGACCGAATCTTGCGAAGCATTGCCCATTTTGCAGCTACCTGCGGGGTGATAAACCGTTTTAATGTTCTGGCGCATCCATTTATCAATCGCATCAATATCATCAGGATCGACATTTGCAGGCTCAATCACTTCTTTGACAATCGCTTTCAATGCTGGTTGTTGTAATAAGCGAAGTCCGGCCTGTACGGCACGGATATTTGCGTCAATATCTTCTTGATGACCTAGATAATTAGGGTCAATGACAGGCAAATCTTTTGGATCTTTACTGCTTAAACGCAAAGTCCCACGTGCTTTTGGCTGTACATGTCCGACTTTAATGGTAAGGCCATGTGCCTGAGCAACTGCTTTTTCACCGGGGGTATTATCGAAATTATCCAGCACAGGTAAAAAATGAAATTGGACATCAGGTCGACCATTGTTGTTTGTGTCAATAAAACCACCACCTTCTAGAATATTGGTGGTTAGCAATCCTGAACGTGTAAAACACCATTGTAAAAAGTGTCGTACTGCGGCTAAACCGTGGTCTTCACCGAGCAGGCTGTTATTGGTTGTTACTGTCGCATTAACCGACATATGCAAATGGTCGTGAAAATTGTTACCTACAGGTAAGTCACGAATGCATTCTATTCCGAGTTCATCTAAATGCTGTTTTGGGCCAATTCCCGAAAGTAATAAAACCTTAGGACTGCCAATTGCACCAGCGCTCAGAATAACTTCTTTTTGAGCCTGTACCGTAATCGGTGATTTTCCGTCAACACTGTAAGTAACCCCAGTAACCTGATCACCTTGAGTTTCAATTTTATGTACTAAGGCATCCGTAATGACCGTAAGATCTGGGTGGTTTTCGACTGACTTTAAATAAGTTTTTGAGGTACTCGCCCGAGAACCGTTTTGAGTAGTAGTTTGATAAAACCCTACCCCAGCCTGATCCCAACCATTAATATCATTGACATAATTCATCCCCATTTGTTGACCTGCTTTAATACAAGCAAGTGTTAAAGGATGGCGATAACGGTTTTCACTGACAGGTAAAATGCCATCTTGTCCGTGATATTCATCAGCAAGACTTTCATTTTTTTCTGCTTTCTTAAAAAAAGGCAGCACATGTTGATAAGACCACTGATTGCATCCCCATTCCGAGGACCATAAATCATAATCCTGTCGTTGGCCTCGGCAATAGATCATGCCATTAACCGAGCTTCCACCTCCCAACACTTTTCCTTGTGCAAGGATCATTTCACGATGATTACAATATTTCTGTGGAACGGTCATGTATTGCCATGATTTTTGCTGGAATACTTTAACTACTGTTGCAGGTATAGTATGAAATATACTGCTATCTCGGCTTCCAGCCTCTAAAACAAGAACGCGCCCTGCCTTGGCTTCTAATAGTCGTGCTGCGACCACACAACCTGCTGAGCCAGCACCAATCACGATATAGTCATATTGTTGATTCATCTGATTTCATCCTAATTTTATTTCTATGAATGTACCGCCAATAAACACGATCTCCTTCGCTCTAATTTAATAGATGTATTGCAGAATCAACTGCGCATATACATTGGTCTTGTCATCGTAGTTTTGAGTACCACCATTATGGATATCGTGTTTTGGTTTATAGAGTCCTGCTAAAGGAATAACATTGAATTTTTTATTAACCGACCAGACTGAAAAGACATCTAACTCATGTCCATCCACATTGGTTAAAGACTTATTTACTGTTTTGAACTTATAGGCCAAAGCACCCAACATAAAATTTTCTTTTAGATTCAGACTATAAGAAACTTGATGAATATCGGCATTTTTGTTGAATGGGCCTGCATAGTTTCCTGCAACTTCGCCCTGAAACCATGTACCAAAGCCGACTGTATTTCCATAAAACATCGTGTCGTATTGGTCTGAAAAATGGCTAAAACGGTAGCCTAATGAAGGCGTATATTTTGAAGATAAAAAGTTATAGTTCAGCGCTAAGTAGCCAGCATTTTCGTGGCCATCTTTTTTATCTTGAACTACAAACTCAGTTTTAACTTGCAGCTCTGGTAAAGGTTGATAATTCAAACGTAAAGCATAATTTTTAAGATCTTCTCGCCCTGAAATCTGTTCAGTATCTTCTAGGTCGAATACATTTAAGTAAGTGAACCCAACGCCCTTATCTTTAAGCTGATACATCAGATCAGTCACAAAGAGTTCTGGGGAAAATTGTGCTTTATTGTCCGATTTTAAATAAGCCAACTTTAGGGTTGTATTCTCT
Organism: Acinetobacter sp. 1542444; assembly: GCF_000581835.1. Classification (NCBI taxonomy): domain Bacteria; kingdom Pseudomonadati; phylum Pseudomonadota; class Gammaproteobacteria; order Moraxellales; family Moraxellaceae; genus Acinetobacter; species Acinetobacter sp. 1542444. The sequence goes on from NZ_JEYA01000001.1 coordinate 812,606, forward strand.
TGCGGTTTATATTGAAGCAAACTTGTAAAATCAAAGCTTCGACGAGCTGCCAGATAATATGCTCCGCCCCGATCTAGTGTGCCGTCCGCGGGCGCTTTACCGAGATTTAATGCATCACCCGCAATGAAGAACCCATCACCAATCATGATATTTTGTCGACCGATACTTAAATCATAGGTCGTTAACTCATCTTTATTGGTGCCGTCTTTAAAACCAATGATCCATTCATTCACATCCGTTTTGCGTTCTTTACCATTACTATTTTGGCCAGCATCACCATCACCAAATGTTGCCGAGCTAATACCGCTCAAGCTTGCATAGAGCTGATTGTTTTTGAAGGTGTATTGTCCTTTTGCACCATATTTAAGATGGCCTTCTTGCCAATTGATTCTTTCATCATCTAGGTTTTCACCGTTATAGCTTTTACCGCTACTAAAAGCCCCCAAAGTTGCTTCAAAAGTCGGTTTAATTTCAAGCTCACCAGCATGCACAGTTGAAAAAAATGAGACAAAGAGAGTCCCTCTCACAACCTGAGAAAATAAATTTTTCATTGAGAAATTCCTTTTTTGCGAATGGTCTAACCGTGCTCAGGTATGGGTAACCTATTCGTTACCCATTCTGGCTTATTCACATTTTTATTGATGGTCGTGCTGTGTGTTTTGCTCTTGTTCACCCAAATTTAAAGTCGGCGTGTTGTCAAAGAAGTTCCAAGGTTTGATGAGTGTATTTACCCATTCTGTTGGCATGATTGGCCACTCTTCAGCACGTGCCACATGGGTTGTACCTGTTGTCATCCACACCACGAGGTCTTTATTTTCAATATTTTCGTTGTTACCAATGAACTGCCCTAATCCTGTGTCATGAGTCGAACGATTTGAATATTTCCCTTCAGGGTAGCGTTCGTCTGGATTGTACTGAGTCACCCAAATTTGCTTATCCATAAAGTTCAAACGTTTAAATAACCATTCATCTTTAGAGAAATTGGCTCCTTTTGCCACAGGGTGTGTTCCACCTGCAAACGGAATTAATTGGTAAGAAACCGGATTACCTAATTTATTTTCCTTATTGAAATTCGTGAGTAAGCGAATAGTGGATGGATCAAATTTTTCAGCTGCATTTTGCTCATTCGTAATGACTTTACTATCAATTTGCATTGAGCTTGTACGAACACCACCTTTGTCATTGGCTTTCACCACAGGGTCCATATGCATAAAGCTGTTGTTTTCCCCATCTACATCCATATCTAAGCGGAAGTTATAGATGTGCTGATGCGTTGTACCCACAATATTATGGTCAATTAAAGTTCCATATTTGGTGTCTTCTTTTGCGGTACTGTCATGCATGGTGCGTGATTTAACGCCTTTAACAGCTTCAATACCCGTTGCACCCGCATTAATCCCAATTACACCATTTTGGGCAAATACCCAGTCAAACATGTAATCGTAGTTTCCAACCGTACTAATCCAGCGCACAACAAGTTCACGGCGGGCTTCACTGGCATCTTGATTACCAAAAATTTCGTGATGTTTATATTCAGGCCCAGCATAACGTTCAAACACGGCAATGGCATTTGGAATCACTTGTGGCTGGCCTTTATAGTCAGCAATCACGGCATCAAGTAAAACAGCGTTGTCGGGTGCATCTGTTCCCGGAATAATAGATGAGGTAAGTGTTCCCATACCATATTCGCCAGAGTCTAAATAAGATTTGAAGTACCAACCGATATCAGGATCACCATATGGAACCACCATTCCACCCAAGTTACCTTCATACATGACTTTACGCTTTACGCCCTTATCTTTGTAAGTCACGGTTGAAAGCTGTAAGCCAACACGAGAATCTAACGCCACATGCAAACACCAGTTGCCCCAATGTATGGTTTGACCTGTAATGCTAAAGTTTTTGCCCTCAGGTTCAGTAATATTGAGGGGTTTTAGCTTACTTGCTACGGGCTTATTCGACATATAAGGTCGATTTGCCATTGGCACAGGAATGATCGCACCTTCTTCAATCTTGATAATTTTTTCTTTATCTAAATCGACTACAGCAACTAAATTTTCAATAGGATGCGCCCAGTAGTTACCATCACCGACATCAAGGTAAGCAACAACTTTTAATATATTGAGTTGTTTGTCCAGACCATCTTTACCGCCAAAATATCCAACAGTTAGTGGTGTAGCAATCACTTTCTTCACATCGGTAATGCCACGTTTCCGCAATGCATCTTGATATTCTTTACTCGTCTCAATTACACGCTGTACGGCTTCAAAATTATCGAGCAACACCATTCCATGAGTGTCTTTCAGTACATTCCATTTTGTGACTTGTTGAGTGTTAAGGTTAACTTCACCTTCAATCGCTTGACTCCCCTTTAATAAAATAAATGAGGCAATACGATCTTCTTTAAATTCTTTGTGATTAATAAAGTAATCCCAGACTTTGGCTTTTTCAGGCTCTTTAAGCTTTAACTCGGCAAAACGCATATTTTTATAGGCGTATTTCGAGCGGTTAATCACATCAAAGGTCTTTTTAATTTCATCAGAATTTAAGCTATTGAGCGGGTGAAACGTATTTTCAATTTTAAAAGTTTGGTCTAAACCAGACTGGAATACTTCATTAAAAAAATCTTTTCCAATAACAGGTTTACCATCTTTAATTAATAAAGGCACACTGAGTTTGAAAGGTTTGCCGTTCACCAAAACCTGATCTGAATTAGGTTTAGCTCGAACCACCATAGAGCCTTTGGTAATCATATAAGTATTAGTAAAATCGTCTTTGACAACTTTAGCGCCTTGCTCACTCATGTTTTGATAAAGTGAGACCATGTCGGCCTTTCCACCATGTGCAAACGCTTGAGTATTGACTCCCCAAAAGCTTGCAGCGATTGATAAGTTAAGTGCCAGTATTTTTTGTATGTCATTCAATAATCGTTGTTTACCCATTGGTTTCATCCTTTTCATTTATCCCTGAACTATCTGAATCAGATAGTTAAAATGCACTTCCTGTGAGTGAAATTCATTAGACCAACTTAATAGTTTTATGGTTATTAAGCTTATCTAACCTGCTCTAATGAATTTAATTTCAACACAGTTACATAGGGCTAGCTTGTTCAAGAATGACGTCGAATTTGTCTAAAAATGACATTGAGAGATGAAAGATTTAAACCGGCATACCCTCTCTAAATTCTTTAGGAGAGATACCATATGTTTTTTTAAAGATCTTTGAAAAATGAGCGCCGTCCCAAAAACCCCATTTCAAGGCAATCTGGGTAATCGAACTCTGTTTGTTCTTTTTATCAAGCAAATCCGCTTTGACTTTTTCTAGGCGTTTGAGCTGTATATATTTGTTAATAGATAAATTTTCTTGAAGAAATAAACGGTAGAGATGACGTAGCGACACCCCAATATGCTCTGCAATTAATTTAGGGGTTAAATCTGGTTTTGCTAAGTTTTCTATAATATAACGCTCAGCTTTTTCCATTAGATTATTTGAGCTATTTATATTTTTATAATTGATTGTGGGTTTGATTAAGGCGATCAGCGCATCTTCAAAAGCATTGCCATCCTCGGTTGCGTACCAAAGTTTGATGTTTTCAGCAGACATATTTTTCAAAATATTCTTGAGTAAAAAACCACTCATATTTTGCGTAATGAGCTTTCCAAAATATTCGGTACTAATATTTTCTTTCAGTAATTTTTCACGCGACAGGTGCACTGAAATCTGGCTTACCAAACCTTGCGGGTACATCGAAATTGTTTCGACTGGGTCTACCAACACAATATCGCCTTCATTCAGGCTTAAGGTTTCATTTTTATATTCGAGCAACATTTTTCCCGAATACTGCAAAATCAAAAAACAAAAACGATTATTCACTCGATCGATTTCATCGGCTTTTCGGACAATTTTATTGGCATTGTTTTTGATAAAAGCAATTTCGGTATCGCCCAATAAAAAGCACTGAACTTCACCAATGAATAAATTACGGGTCCCGTCAAAATCGGTTTCAAAATTGCCGCACACACTTTTAATATGGTGCGTCCATGTGAGTAATGCATCGCTTACATATTGGTTCATCCCTTACCTCTCTATACATGTACCACCGCTCAAAATTTTGCGTTTGTGGTGGTGCACTGTCTTGGCTTATTTGCAATCTTGTTTTATTGATAAACAAATTGTGTGCCAAAAATTCCTTATCCTTGGAATTGTTTTGCTGATAGTCAGCTAGATGTAAAGAAGCTGATAAATCAATTTAATTTATCAGCTTAATGGGACTTATGCTACTCCTGCAAAGTCTCGCAGCATGGTAATAAAAATATCCTTTTGCTCCTCAGAATACTTTTTAAACACCTCATTTTGGTGGCTGTCGGCAATATCAAATAAATACTGCGCCGTTTGTTTACCTTTCTCGGTCAGTGCATACAAATTATCGTGATCGACCAATAATCCTTCAAATTTTAAGATTTCAGCCGACCTTTCAACTTCCTGCATTGGCATAGCAATATCACGCGGTAAATCTTCCTTACTTGAGGCAGTACCACTGGCTAAAACCAGTAAAAGACGTGATTCACTGGTACGGAAACCAGAAGCCATTTGCTTAGGAATATAGTCGGTTTGATAAGCTTTAAAAGCACGGCTCATCAAATAGCAGACATTGTTATATAAGTGCCCATAATGTGTTTGGTCTACGCCGTTCTCTTCAGTTTGCTTAACTTGAAGGCTTGGATGCGGCATGACACAAGAATATGCACCTTGATGGTAAACCAGCGGGCTTCGGCCTTGGTCATGAAAACGAACCACTTTACCAATAATAATCCAGTGGTCACCACCTTCAATCACTTGATAGCGTTCACACTCAAACACAGCAGAACAATTTTCTAAAATGGGTGCGCGTCCTGCGCCAAGTTGAAAATTGGTGTCTGCAAATTTATCAATATTGCGTCTCGAAAACTTATTAGACAGCTCAATTTGCGTACCCGATAAGATATTGACAGCAAAATGTGTCGCTTCTTCAAATACTGAAAAACTCGAAGATTTTTTATCAATGCTCCACAAAATAAGTGGTGGATCGAGTGACACCGAGTTAAAACTATTTGCGGTTACACCGACTTTCTCGCCTTGTGCATTTTGTGCAGTAACAATGGTAACGCCTGTTGCAAAATTTCCTAATGCCCGTCGGAACTGTAGTGGATCGACCGTAAACTCATCTATTTGTTGTAATACATTCATCATCTTTCTCCTAAACCTTCTCTTACATCCATATAAATCGCGAGAGCATTAGATATCTAAAACTAATCTCGATGTTTTAGAGCGTGAACAGCACACCAATATTTGCTCATTGCTGGCCTTTTCTTCGTCAGTAAAGTAAACATCTCGATGATCAGGTTCACCTTCAATTACATCGCACATACAGGTTCCGCATACGCCTTGTTCGCAAGACATCTCAATCTCGATGCCTTCTTTCGCCAAAGCCTGCAAAATGGTTTCGCCAGCTTCAACCATAATGATTTTTCCACTACGCTCAGCCACCACCTCAAATGAATCTCCAGAAGTATCAGTTTCAACTTGGAAATATTCTTTGTGGATTTGCTGTTCAGGAAAATCGTGAGTCGTGGCGAGGTTAATCACCCAATCCATGAAACCGACTGGACCACAGGTGTAAATATGGCTCTCAAGGTCAATATCTTTGATGGCAGATTCAAAAAATGCTCTATGGCTTGCGCCTTCGGATTTAAAATGGAAAGTTGTGTATTGTGCTAACTCACCATTTTTAATTTCATCAACAAAAGCACAGTTTTCTGGGCTAGCACCACAGTAATGAAGCTCAAATGATTCGCCTTCGTATGCAAGTTGGTACGCCATCGTTATTAACGGTGTAATCCCGATTCCACCGCCAATCAAAACACTGTGTTTGGCTTTTAAAAGTGGAAATAAATTTTTTGGCTCACTGACCTGAATTTGCATGCCATCTTTAATTTCATCAAATGCAGAAATTGATCCCCCACGTGATTCAGGGTCACGTAAAATTCCAAGGCGAAACTTTCCTTCGTCATTTGGATTTTGGCAAAGCGAATATTGGCGCACCATGCCATTTGGTAAATGCACATCAATATGTGCACCGGGTTCAACCTTTGGTAATGCAGCAGAAGTTGCTGATTCAAACTCCATAACTGCAATATTTCCACCTTCCACATGGCGATTTTTAACGACAACATCATAAAGTGTAGTCATGATTCAACTCCCTTTTCATGCGTAGCTTATTGGCTTAACGCATGAATAAACCACCGTTAATATCCCATGTTGCACCAGTCACAAACCCCGCATTTGGACTCGCAAGCAACCCACAAGTTTCAGCAATAAAGTGCATACTTCCTAAGGCTTTAACCGGAATATTCTGGATAAACTGTTCCATTTTTTCGTCTGGCACCACGCTATGAACGATTGGTGATTCCATTGGTCCCGGTGCAACTGCATTGACCGTTACCCCTTTTGCCGCAAACTCTTTGGCAAAAATTTTGGTTAACGTCACAATCGCACCTTTGGTTGCCGCGTAGTGTGCACCTGTTGCAGTACCACCGTTTTGTCCTGCTAACGACGCCATATTAATGATGCGTCCATAACCTTTTTTAGCCATAAATTGGCCAATAATTTGGCAAGCTTGAAAGGTGCCGCGCTGGTTGACTTGGGTCACCCAATCAAAATCGGCTGCGGTAATTTCTAATACCGGCGTTGCTTTGGTGACGGTGGCATTGTTAATTAACACATCAACTTTAGAAAATTTCTCTTCAATCCATTGCACCGCTGCATGAAAATCTGCCTCAACTGAAATATCTAATTTCAAGGGAAACATATTTTGTGCATATTGACTTTGTGCCTTGGCATTCTCGGCTTTTTCAAGCGTACTTGCCGACAAAATCACTTGATGGCCTTGGCTCGCAAAATATTCAGCAATCACATTACCGAGTCCAGAAGCAGCACCTGTCACTAAAACAACCTGTTTCATGTTACCGCTCCTAAAGAATGTAGCTAATACCAGCTAAGGTATCGGTTGAGTTAACCAAGTTAATGATTTTACGGTTAATCTTAAAACCAGTATCGGCATCACGAGTCAAATGGTAAGTAATATCTGCGGTGTAATGCTTGAGGTTTTCTTTACGGAATTCACGTAAGTTTTGAGCACAGCGTAAAACGATTTCATCATCCTGATCTTGAATCACTCGTACTCGCGAAATACTGCGTACCGTATTCGCCTTCGGTGCCGTAGAAATTGCCTCACCATTTTCAAGACGCTGTACACGTAAAGTACGCATATGATTATCGTCATAGGCATAATTTAAGTTGTTCTCGTAGTCAGTAAGGTTCGGGTCAATCGGAATGATATAAACGCCCTTTTCATTCCATAAATTAAGCCATTCACGGTACTCGCTGTGGTCTAACATATCTGCTTCAGCCCAGATGAAAGCAGTGACTTCATTTAATAATTGCAGATTCATATTCATTGCTCTCTCCTTAAGCCGTCATCATCTTTTTCCACTGCTGGTATGCTGCGCGCATACCTGTTTCAGCACTGACATCACTTTTTAAGCCGTCTTCAGTTTTGACTTCGCCCGGCAAACCGCGGTTCAACATGATCCATAAATCATTACCAGCATTGGCACCGTGTTGTACGCGCTCCCAAGCTTCTGAGTCATCTGGCGTACCAAAACCAAATGGACCTTGGAAATGTTCATGCAAACGTAAGCGATATTGATTGGCAATTTGTGGGCCACCATCCATCGTAATTACCGAGTGATGAATTTCTGTTTCAGCAACTGAAATTGGCTGTAACACACGGAAGAACGCCATCGAACATGCAATATTCGGGAATAAGTTTAAGTTAAAGCCAGAACCACCGACTGCACGAACAATACGGCGTACTTCTAACTCTTCATGGCCTTCGTCACGCAAAGCTTGAGCCAAGTCTTCAAAGCGCTCTTGAATTGGTCGCTCCATAAGCTCTTCGTCTAGATCAACCAGTTCAGGAATCATCACCATAACACTGTGACCATTACCTAAGTCTTCAACAAAGCCCGGTTGGTTTTCGAAGTTAAAGAGTTCTTCGGTTTTTTCATCGACAGAACTTAAGAATGACTTGTGTACCAACGGGAAATGATAAGCATCGGTGGTATTTTCAAGCTGGATTTTCCAGTTACCCGGAAAACGGAAACGGTGTTCACCCAACACTTTAATTGGATAACCCGCGCCTTGTTTCATAAACAGGTCAATCCATTTTTTTGCAGGTCCAAGGAACTCTTCAAGAGGCTGAATATCTTCTTTAAATGAAGCGAAGATCATGCCGTTATATTCTTCTACACGTAGACTCACCAACGGTAATTCTGACTTATCTAAACAATCGCCGTAACTTTCTGGAGATGGCACACCACGTAAACTGCCATCAAGTGCATAACTCCAACCGTGGTACGGACATACAAAACTATTAGTTTTTCCTTTTTTATGTTCACATACGGTTGCTGCACGGTGACGACAACGGTTTAAAAGTACATGGACTTTCTTTTTACGGTCACGTACCGCCACAACAGGCTGTTTACCGATGTTAATCGTTTTATAGCTTCCGCCTTCTGGAATTTCGCTGGTATGCGCAACCCAGACCCAAGTGCTATAAAAGATTTTTTCCATTTCTTCATCAAAAATACGTTCATCTTTATAAAGAGAAGTATGAGCACGGTCACTTTGAACCAAAGCATCGTAATCAATGCCAATGTTATGCGTTGGGATAATACTGTTCATATCAATAGTCCTTTTAAATATGTCCTGGGTCATTCCTGGGAAGGTACCGGCAATTCAGCTTCAGTGTGCCAATGCGATACGGGACGACTGAAAATATTCTGTGTTTGGAAATGTTTAATTTTCCATGTTCCATCTACTTGCTTTTGAAACTTCACATTGAGCTTTGCTGCATTCAGATGGCTACGGCCATCTTGAAAGGTTGAAGTTTGCAACATGAGCCAAGAAGCATTTGCATCATTTTGATTTACATAAATTTGTTCTGAATTTACAAAGTGTGCATTCATAACAAAGTGAGATTCTTTTTGGGTATAGCTTTTAAACATGTCGTAAATCGACTGCCAAGAATCATAACGGCCAAAAGATTTGGCATATTTCTCGCCAATACCTTCCCAAATACAGTCCTGATCAAAAAGATTCATTAGCTCATCAAGGTCTGTATTTGCATTAAGCTCGTCGCAGATTTCCATATAACGGTTCAAACAATTACGAATAGCGTTGTGCGCTTCTAACTGTTCTAGTCGCTCTAAGATTTCTGCAATATTCACTTTGTCAGTCATTGCGTTCGCCTTAACGTTGGATAATCAATTCACGCCCAACACGAGCTTCAACTTTGCAATATTTCCAAAGTTTGTATGGCCCTTCACCTACCACGGTCGTTCTAAACAAGTTACAAGCGGCATGTACGGTTTCAATATCCGGAACATCTGCAAGCAAGTATGTTGTCCATGGCCAGCCAGCACTTGGGCCAACCATGCTTTGGTCATCATCAAGATTTCCAAAAACATGTACGCCTGGTAAGTCATGAATACCATTCCACATCTCACCAAACGCTGCCCAAACCGCTTTTGCTTCAGCTGGCTCTGCGTCAAAAAAGTTTTGGTTAATACCCATGCAGAACAAAACGCGTAATGATTTTTTAGCTTCCATTTCAATATCCTATTAAAAATTAAACTTATAAATAACCTGGGGTTGGTTTTAACCCGAAACTGATTGAGCCTGCATTTTGTAAAGTTGCATCACCCATAAAGGCATGCTGAGTCACCACGTTGGTGTCATTCACAAAACGGCTAAATGGATTGTTGGTATAGATCGCTGTCATGCCCGCGAGCATTTGCATTTTTCGGGTGACTTTGGCGCAAACTCGCGCTGCATGGGTACATGCCAGACGCATATCGCTAATTTGTTCAGCAGTTGCTTCACGACCAGCAACAATTTCATTCCAAACAATATCCATGGTTTGATAAAACCAAGACTTTGCAGCCTGAAACTCAGCATCAGCTTGAGCGAACTCATATTGAGTCACTGGGCGGTTGGCAATTTCTGACCCACCTGTAATGGATGCTTTACCCGGCGCCAGTTTTTCAAATTCTTCTAATGCGGCAGCTGCAACACCAATACCCACCACGGTTAATACTTGAGTCGCTAAAGACAGTGACGGATATTTAAAAAATGGTTCGCTTAGTTTTGAAGGTTCACCACGGACAAAGGTCCATTTCTTTTCAACCAATACATCTTCGACCACTAAATCATGGCTTCCCGTGCCTTTTAGGCCAACGGTGTCCCAAGTCATTTCAATTTTGGCTTTTTTCGCAGGCATCACTGCCATGCGTGGTAAGCCTTGCATTTCATTGTTTTTAAGCGGTGAAATCCCCACGCCAACAATGTCAGCGCCCATACAGCCACTTGAGAATTTCCAACGTCCACGAACCACTACACCTTCATCGGTAATTTCAGCAGGTTGGGGTGGAAAAATACCTCCGGCAAACACCACATCTGGCCCGTTTTGGTATAACTCTTTAAGCGTTTCTTCAGGCAAACTTCCTAAATACGCAGGGCTCATACCGAAACTTGCCACCCAACCGACTGAACCATCAGCTTTAGATAAAGTTTCGATCAATTCACAAAACTGCCGTGGAGACCATTCTTCACCACCAAAACGCTTAGGAACTAATGCACGATAAACACCAATTTGTTTAAGTTTTTCGATAATGTCTTGGCTCACATACGCTTGATTATCAAACTCACCTGCACAGGCACGCTCACGAATTTCTTGGCACAAAGCATCTAAGTCAACTGCTTTGTCTTGAGAAACAAACTCCATTTTAGACAACTTATTCATCATCTAACTCCTTGTAATTTATTGCATTGCATCAACACAAAATTTAGCTATAGCGCATAATTGCTCATCTTTTTGATGCTTTGATACGATCTGTAAGCCCACTGGTAAACCTTCACTGGTTTCAAGTGGCACTGAAATGGCTGGATGACCTGATAAATTAAATGGTCGAACTAAAGCTGTAAGATTCAAAAAAGCGACCGTGTTTTCAGCTTCAGAAACTTTCGGTGGAATTTGCGGAAGTGTCGGTAGAACCAATGCATCATATTTTTCTAATAAAGCATCGAGTTCTTGGGTCAGCTGCGCTCTCACAACTTCTGCTTGTTTTACTTGCTCTAAAGTGGTGTGTGCCGCTTTTAATAAACGACTATTTACATCAGAACCAATTAAACCCGTTTGAGTTAATTCACCAAAAGCTTGCCAATTTTCATAATTAATAATTTGCATGCCTGCATCATAAGCCGCTTCAAAATGTTCAACTTTTTCTAAAACGGTCTCTAAATTCGCTTTTTGAAGTGCCTGATAAATACAGTTCCAAATAATCTCATCTGCTTTTACATCTAAAACAGCAATTTTTGGTGCACTAGTAAATTCAGTAGGTTTAAAAGTTGGATCAATAATTTGCATGGCCTTTTCAATCATCTCGACTGAATTTGCAAAAGGGCCAACGCAATCTAAAGAACTTGACGGCGGATATACACCTTTTCTGCTCACGCGACCAAAAGTCGGTTTTAAACCAAAAACTCCGCAGCACGCAGCAGGCATACGAATAGAGCCACCAGTGTCTGTGCCTAGAGTAAAGTCAGCTTGTTTAGCAGCAACTGCCGCAGCCGAACCACTTGAAGATCCGCCTGGAATAAGTTCAGGATATTTAGGGTTAATAGGTGTACCAAAAGCATGGTTAATGCCTGTAATACCGAAAGCCAATTCGTGCAAATTTGTCTTGCCAATAATTTCGCAATCAGCTTTCAAGATGTTTTTAACAACCTCGGCATCATCTTGAGCAGGTTCAACATTTAATAAAGCTCGACTGCCAGCAATGGTTTTTAGACCTTGAATATCAATTGTGTCCTTGACCATGACCTTGAGCTTGCCACTTCCTTTGTGCACGCTTTGGCTAACAATATTCATTCACTTTTCCATGTATTTTTATCCATTAATCAAAATATGGGAAAATTTACTGGAATTGTCAAGTATTTTTTATAATTTGTTCTTAAGGAAATATGCAAAATTTTATTTATAATAGGATTACCCTTTTTTCACTAAGTTATTGCTTAGCTATGCTTGATCATTTAGAACAATTTCTTCCTAATAAAGAACCGTCGAGTATTCAAAATTTCCCTTTTTTTTGGGTTTCCCAAGTGAATGGAAAGTATTCACAACTGATTGAAAAATCAATAAAAAAGCTAGGTATTGATAATACACGCCGTAAAATTATTTTAAGCACTAATGCCCTTGGGGAAGCCAGTATTACCGACATTGCCAATCTTTCTACTTTAAAGTTAACGACGGCAACAAAAGCTGTATATCGCTTGGTAGAAGATGGAATTGTCGAGGTCTACTCTTCTACTTCTGATGAACGGATCTCGATGGTGAAATTAACGGCCAAAGGTATTGAGCTGGTTGAACAGATTAATCAAATTAGTGTGGTCACCTTGGCAGGCATCCTGAATGCTTTTTCAGAAGACGAGCTACATAATTTAAATACCCAGTTAAAGAAATTATTTGACCTGATGCCATCCAGCTAAATATTTCTCATTATGATAAATTAGCTCTCTTAGAGCAGTTAAAAATTTCTTTTTCTTTAGCTGCTCTTTCGTTAAAACAATAAAAACTAATAAAATCAAATTCTTATATCATAAATTTATCTATATATAATTACTTAACATACTTTTTAGGTATTCTAACATACTCAATAAGTAATGGAATTTTACATATAAAAAGAAAATAATAATTCCATGATCTTAAAAATCCCATTAACTCCTAATTGGGTTTAGACGCACTCTTCCGGTCTGTACGAGACCAAATTACTCATTTCTAGCCTATTTATTATTCTTATCTAAAAGGGGGAAATATCGAAAATTTTAGAGGAATAATAAAAGTTAGATATCAATTTCTTTAAGCGTTTTATACATAAGGATTAAGTGTATGAACCAAAGTAATATCGCTGTTGAAAGGACACAGAAGAAAAGCAATGCATATGCATGGTATGTGGTCATACTTTGTATGTTGGCATATATATTTTCATTTATTGACCGCCAAATTCTGGCGCTGATGATTGAACCCATCAAAGCAGATCTCCAACTTTCAGATACTCAATTTAGCTTATTACATGGCCTCGCCTTCTCACTGTTTTACGCCGTTATGGGTTTACCCTTAGCCTATATTGCCGATCGTTTTTCACGACCAAAACTAATTTCAATCGGGATTATTGTTTGGAGTCTGGCAACAGCAACTTGCGGTTTAAGTAAAAACTTTATTCAACTGTTCTTAAGCCGTATGGCAGTAGGTGTCGGTGAAGCGGCTTTATCTCCAGCGGCTTATTCAATGTTTAGCGACATGTTTAGTAAGGACAAACTGGGGCGTGCTGTCGGGATCTATTCAATTGGTGCTTTTTTAGGTGGAGGTATTGCCTTCTTAGTTGGCGGTTATGTGATTAACCTGCTTAAAGGCGTGACACTCATTGAAGTTCCATTATTAGGGGCCCTTAAAGCATGGCAAATTGCCTTTTTAGTGGTGGGTTTACCCGGCATCATTATTGGTTTGCTGTTTATTTTGACCGTTAAAGACCCTGCACGTAAAGGCCAACAGCTCAACCAAAATGGACAAGTTGACCAAGTTAAATTCACACAATGTCTTCAGTTTATTAAAAAACATTCGAAAACATTTGCTTGTCATTATTTAGGTTTTACCTTTTATGCAATGGCACTCTATAGCCTAACTAGCTGGACACCTGCATTTTATATTCGTAAGTTTCAACTGGCGCCGACTGAAACAGGCTATATGCTTGGTACCATTCTGTTAGTCGCAAATACATTAGGCGTATTTTGTGCAGGCTGGCTAAATGACTGGTTTATTAAAAAAGGTCGCCAAGATGCGCCGATGTTCACGGGTGTAATTGGTATTGTTGGCCTGATTATTCCAATCGCATTTTTTACCCAAACAGATCAGCTTTGGCTTTCAGTTAGCTTACTAATTCCTGCAATGTTCTTTGCATCTTTCCCTCTAGTGATTTCAGCAACTGCTTTGCAAATGTTAGCCCCAAACCAGTTTAGAGCACGCCTTTCTGCCCTCTTCCTTTTGGTGAGTAACTTAATTGGACTCGGTATTGGCACAACACTGGTAGCCATTATTACAGATAAAGTTTTTGGTAGCCCATTAATGGTGGGTTCTTCTTTATCTATTGTGGGTGGTTTGTCTTGTGTACTGGCTTTAATTCTACTTTTTAAAGGCTGCAAATTCTTTAGTGAAAGCATGAAGCTTGAAAAATTAAATTAATAGGTCTCACCAATTGCAAAAATGTACTCTCTAACTAAACGCTTAGAGAGTACCGAAATATTAGAAATTATTTAGTGCCGAGGACAGGCATACATTTGGGAAATGGATTATGGAATTATTTCACCGTTTTAAACCACACACTTTAGCCGTTGCCACTTTATTACTGATGTGCAGCAACTCATGGGCCGCAAATCCAAATCAGCAAACTGAAGATGAATGGAAATTCACGCTAAAGAATGCTTATATCAACCGTGATTTTGATAACGATGTCTTAAAAGATACTGGCAGTTGGTCTCAGGCAGCATCATTATTCTATAAATCGAAAATGCATGACCCCCCGTTAGTCATTGCAGACAAGCCAATCACGATTGGGGCTGATGCTTCTGTCCAATACGCAGTGCGCTTGAGTTCAGACAAACATGTTGCGGATACAGTTTTGCCTTTTAATAAAGAAACGCAATCTCAGGCTTCAGACTATCTAAAATACGGCGCGACTTTAAAGCTGGGTTATGACAAAACTCTTTTAAGTATCGGTGAACTCTGGCTAGATTTACCTGTAACTGCCGTAGATGCTAGTCGTCAGTTACTCACTTCATATTGGGGAACTAACCTTAAGTCGCAACTTTCAGATCAACTCTATACTGAAATTGGCCGAGTGGAAAAAGTGTCGCCAAGAAATGAAGAAGACTTTAAAAAGTTTTCCTTTACGGCAAATGGGGTTACTAAAGAATCTGATGGCCTAAACTACATTGACTTACGCTATCAATTCACGCCGTCTTTAAAGGGTGAATATTATTTTGGTAATTTAGAAGATCTGTATAACAAGCATTATGTTGGGCTTGAACATACTTGGAAACAACCAACTTTTGCCCTCACCTCTAAGTTTAAATACTTCAATGCAAAAGATGATGGCAATACTTTTGATATTGATGCGCAGAACATTGGATTACTTGAAACAGTTAAAGTAAAAAACCATACCTTTGGTTTGGGTTACCAACAGATTATTGGTGAGTCGGCTTACCCGCTACCAGATGGCTTCTTACCAGAAACTTATTTCATTAACTGGAACGCTACCGGATTCTTTAAAGAAGATGAAAAGTCTTACCATGTAATGTATGGCTATGACTTTAAAGATTATGTACCGGGTTTAAATGCAATGGTAAAATATGTATATGGCCATGACTTTAAAGCAGCAAATGGTGAAAAGAACCATGAAACTGAGTCGAATGTGATTTTAAACTACGCATTTCAGCAACCATTCTTAAAAGGCGTCGCTCTACAATATATTCGTATTGATTACAACGTTAAACACGGCAATGACTTTGGTGAAGACCGTTTATTCGTCAATTACACCAAAAAATTCTAAATAAAAATTCCCCCCTAATTTTAGGGGGTATTTTTTTATCCTAATTTATTGACCAACTTTAATGGTAAAACCTTCATGGCAATACTCATTGGTAACCATGGCCACTGTGGCACATAAGCTTTTACAGGTTGTTTTTCGATAGCTTTTACTAAAGCTTTACATCCTGTTTTGGCGTCAACCTCAAAAGGTAAATGTTTAGCACCTTCATTCATTTCAGTTCGGATGTAACCCGGGAAAATGGTTGAGACTTTAATTGGGGTATCCAGTAATTCAGCACGAATACCCTCGGCCAAGTGAGCAACTGCAGCTTTACTTGCTGCATAAGTCGATAAATGTTTTGGTAATCCACGCATCGCACTCATGGATGACATCACCACTAAATGACCTACATTTTGCGCTCTAAAAATTTCAATCGCTGCCTCACACTGTGCTAAGGCAGAGATAAAGTTTGTTTCAGCTGTGGCTCTGTTAATTTCAAAATTACCTTTACCAATACGACGGCCATTACCTACTCCGGCATTTACAATAATTCGGTCTAAATAGCCGAACTCTTGTTTAAAGGCACGAAATACTTCAAAAACCTGATCATAATTGGTAACGTCTAGATTTTTTGCAATTACCTTAATACCGTACTCATTTTCAAGTTCAGTTTTTAAAGTCTCTAATCGGTCTAAACGGCGTGCACAAATCGCCAAGTTATAACCTTTGGCTGCAAATTCATGCGCCATACCTGCGCCCAATCCAGAACTTGCACCTGTAATCAAAATTGTCTTTGCCATGCTTTTATCCTTATTTTTAAATCCATGTCAGTAAATCTGGACGCTCAGCTTTTATAAAATGATGTTCATTTAAACTTAAGACCTGAGCTTCATTTCCAACCAAACGTAAAGTCGTGAGACTTGTATTGGTAATTGCCCAATTCAAGGCAAAAGTTCGATTGGGGCTCAGTTCAAGCAGCTTGCCAATTGCTACGGAAATAACACCACCAGAGGTAAAAACAACTGCATAACGAGGTTTGGTTTTTGCTAACTCATCACAAAGTTGCTGCAATGCTGTTTCGACTCTTTCTTTAAAGTGTGGCCAAGACTCATCATACTCATGATGAAAATCGCCATCTGTCCATCGTCCAATGGCACCTTCAAATATTTTGGCAAGATAAGCACGCGGGTTTTGTTCTTGTGCAACATCAGCTTTTAAAAGTTCAGGCTGTTCAAAACGCGGTTCATAGCGGGCAAAAACCTGCTGATGATTAAACTCATTCCATAAATTATTATGATGAATTACCGCATCTGGGAAGCATTCATTGAGTGCGAGCTTTGCTGTTTGCTCGTGGCGCTGCATGGTTCCAGCAACCACATAAGGTTGTTCTTTCAATATTTGCTTAAAATATTGGCCTAATAAAGTCGCTTGAGCTTCACCATTTTCAGACAGCTCATCATAGTTACTTTTACCAAACGATGCCTGTCCATGCCTTACCAGATAAATTGTGGTCATCTTCTTAAAATACCCTGTATTTTCTGTAGAGATTGCTGAGCAAATTCCGATTCTTGCAGTTTTTGCTGGGCGATAAGTTTTAAAGCTCTGATATGTAGTGCATGGATCACTATCCAGAAATCTTTAAAAGCAGGGTTTCTGGTTTGTTTATGGTAATAACGATAATAGATTTGCTGGGCGATCACTGCTAAACGGAATACACCGAAGACTTCATAAAAAGTCCAGTTTTGGGGCTCCAGACCAGTTTTTTGCAAATAATAGTCAACGACTTCTTTGCGAGAGAACATTCCCTTTAAGTGAGTCGGCTGACGACGTGTCGATCTAAAAATCATATTATCCGTGGGCTCAACCCAATAGGCCAAAGCACTACCTAAATCCATTAGAGGATCACCCAAAGTCGCCATTTCCCAATCCAGCACTCCAATCACTTCAGTTGGATGTTTTGGATCTAAAATCACATTATCAAAACGCCAATCATTGTGAATAATACAAGTCGTAGAATCTTGAGGGATATTATCGTTTAGCCATTTTCGAACATATTTAAAAGAAGGAACGTTGATTGTACGGACTTTTTCATAACGCTTATCCCAACCTTCAACTTGTCTACGGCAATATCCTGTACCTTTACCTAGTTCAGCTAAAGGCGTGTTTTCATAAGGAACTTGATGTAGCTCGATCAATTTATCAATAACGTTTACACAAAGCTCATGGACACCTTCTTCATTAAAGCCAAGCTCAGGCGGTAATTTTGCACGAGGAATAATACCTTCAATGCGTTCCATGACATAAAAATCACAGCCAATGACCGATTCATCCTGACAAAGTGCAACCATTTTAGGAAGCACTGGATAATAAGGCGCAAGATTTTTCTGCACTATATATTCACGGGCCATATCGTGGGCTGACTTCGCTTTTGTTCCTTTTGGGGGACGTCGCAAAATTAAATCGGTATTTTCATATTTTAAACGATAAGTCCAATTCGACGCCCCGCCCGTATATTGAGTAACAACTGCTGGGCCAACCAACTCAACTCCTTGGTTTTTTAACCAGTTTTCAACTGCCCCAATATCAAGCTCTTCACCTTCACGTACTTCACCGCCTACATCAATTACCGACATATTCACTTCCTTTAAACTTATACTTTCTTATGACGACCATAACCACGTTTGGCCAACTCTAATTTGGCAATCATGCCTTTATGTACTTCATCCGGACCATCAGCTAAACGTAAACTGCGTGCTTGGGCAAAGAAACCCGTTAATGGTGTATCTCTTGAAACGCCCGCACCGCCATGTAGCTGAATCGCCATATCGACTACTTTTTCTAAAACACTCGGAGCCACTACTTTAATTGCAGATATTTCTGTTAAAGCAGCCATATTTCCTAAAGTATCCATTTTATAAGCAGCATACAAGGTTAAAAGTCTGGCTTGATCTATGGCTACTCGAGCATCGGCTACGCGTTCGAGGTTTCCACCGAGTTTTAAAATTTCTTTACCAAACGCCGTTCTAGACATGCCTCTATCAATCATAAGCTCTAAAGTTTTTTCAGCAGCGCCAATACAACGCATGCAATGGTGAATACGTCCTGGCCCTAAACGCCCTTGTGCAATTTCAAAACCTTGCCCCGCTCCACCAATAAAGTTTTCGAGAGGCACTCGAACATTATTAAAATGAACCTCACCGTGTCCATGCGGTGCATCATAGTCGCCAAACACAGGTAACATCCGTTGAATTTCAACACCTGCGGTATCAATCGGTACTAAAACCATAGAGTGTTGATGATGACGGTCTTTGGTTTCATCTGGGGTATGCGCCATAAAAATAATGACTTTGGCATTTGGATCACCTAAACCAGAAGACCACCACTTTTTGCCATTTAAAACAATTTCATTACCTTCGATTAAGGCAGTCGCTTGCATATTTGTTGCATCACTTGAAGCAACCTCGGGTTCCGTCATGCAAAAAACCGAACGGATTTTTCCGTCCAATAATGGCTCTAACCATTGCTGTTTTTGCTGTTCATTACCATAGCGCCATAACAATTCCATATTTCCTGTATCTGGTGCATTACAGTTAAAAACGGTTGGTGCCAATAAACTGCGGCCAGTCAATTCAGCAATATGCGCATATTCTTGAACAGTTAACCCAGCACCCAACTTTTCATCGGGTAAAAACATATTCCAAAGACCGGCTTTTTTTGCTTTAGTTTTCAGAGTTTCTAACAGTTCAGGCCACTGCCATTTTTTCCAGTTCCCATCTGGATTTAACTCATGAACCTCTTCCCAAAATTTTGCTTCGACAGGTTCTATTTCTTCTAAAATAAATTTTCTTGTTCGCTCAGCAAAATCTTGAGCTTTCTTTGAAAGTTCAAACATTCTTTTTTCCTTCACATCATTATCTGGTCTTTACATCAACATAACTTGAAACTTAATATGAATGAAATGATTTTATTAAATAACACCTCATGAATAATATTCATAACTTACATGGCCTAGATCTAAGTTTTTTCCACCGGATTGATATCAATTTATATCCGCTTTTTATCGCGATTTATGAACAAAAAAGTATTTCGAATGCCGCAAGTAGCCTTAATATTACGCAGTCAGCGGCAAGTCATGCTTTGCAGCGTTTACGTCAGCAACTTGAAGATGATGTATTTATACGAGTAGGCAATAAAATGTCTGCCACTCCTTTTGCTGAGCAGATTTACCCAACGGTGAAACAAGCACTTTTAACCATCCAAAATATTAGCCAGCAGAAACATGTGTTCGATCCAACAAGCTTAAAAAACTTAAAAATCGCCGTGCATGATGAAATTGAGCCGATTATTCTTCCAAGACTAGCTCAACATTTTCAAAATCTTAATTTAGATTTGCAGTTTGTGAGTATGAAACTCGATCGAAAACATATTATGACTGACTTAGCGACACAACAGCTCGATTTCGTGATTGACCTAGAACAATACTTATCTCCAAAAATTACCTTTGATCATTTGGTAACAGATGAGTTTGTCATTTGCAGCCAACTTAAAGAAGTCGATTTAGCTAATTATATCAGTGGTCGGCACATTGGTGTTTCGTCACGCCGTACGGGCGCTTTACTTGAAGATATTTATTTAAACCAACACCAAAAAATTTCAAGAAATGTATTTATGCGCTGTCAAAACTATTCAACGGCGTTACAAGTTTTGGGAGCTCAAGCCGACGCAATACTCACCATGCCTCGAATGATTTTACAGCATTTGTCTTATAGTCATGAAATTTGCTTACATTCTCTGCCTTTTGAGATAACCAATATTAAAATGGGTATGTTTTGGCACGAAGATTTAAGGGATAATTTAAGACATCAATTTCTGCGACATGAAATTATTAAACTTTTTCAGTAAAGCAAATTGATCTACTAAGCTTCTATCGTACAAGGATCAGTAATGAGTAAAGATGAACGGATAATCCAGAATCAGGACAACAAAAAAACGATTCGTCATGAAGATTACATTGCTGGTATTGGTAAAGGCATGGCGATTTTAGATAGCTTTAGTAGTAATCAACATCGTTTAAATATTTCTATGGCTGCCGAAAAAACTGGGCTTACCCGAGCGGCAGCAAGACGTCATTTATTAACTTTAGAATATTTAGGTTATCTTGAGTCAGATGGCCACTATTACTATTTAACT
This sequence comes from Acinetobacter sp. 1542444, assembly GCF_000581835.1. Lineage (NCBI taxonomy): Bacteria > Pseudomonadati > Pseudomonadota > Gammaproteobacteria > Moraxellales > Moraxellaceae > Acinetobacter > Acinetobacter sp. 1542444. The sequence continues at coordinate 833,539 of NZ_JEYA01000001.1, forward strand.
CCGAAAGTTCTTAAATTTTCAGGAGCTTATTTAGGTGCAGCTCAGCTTCCAAAAGTGTCCCAGCCTTTATTAAACCTTCTAACTAACCAGACTTCCCTTATTTATTCAGTGATGGTACTTGATGGTTATGAAGCCATTACCATTGCCCGTAGTGCTGCCCACCAACAAACTGACCGGGTAAATCCATATGGTTTGCACTTGGGTAACCGGTTACCTGCTCATGCTACCTCGGCAGGTAAAATTTTATTGGCACATTTAAGCCAAGAAGAACAATTGGACTGGCTCCAAAAATATCCACTTCAGCGTTTAACTAAATATACGCATGTCGAAAATGATAAATTTCTAGAGTTACTACAAGAGATTCGAGAACAAGATTGGTGTTATTCGCGTGAAGAACACGAATTAGGAGTTCATGCGCTCGCCGTACCGATTTATGGGCAAGACTTTAAAGTGGTTGCAGCTTTAAATATTGTTTCTCCAACGATGAAAACAACTGAAGAATATTTAATTCAACATATTCTGCCGTTATTGCAAGAGACTTCGCGGGATTTGAGACAAGTTCTTTAAATCTTGCTTAGGCTATTTTATAGGGTTAATTTTATTGTTTACTTAGGCTATTTGGATAGATTGAACGATCCCAAATAAATGCTTAGGCTATTTCTAAAAGTAATTGAAAGGGATTTTCAAATAGCGAATCCCATTCGCTTCAGGTTCCGGAAAATTTCCACCATTCATATTAATTTGAATTGAAGGCAAAATTAATTTTGGCATTGCCAAAGTAGCATCTCTTTCTTGACGCATTTTGATGAATGAGTCCTTGGAAACTCGTCGATTTAAATGAATATTGCTTTGTTTTTGGGTTCTAATATCTGTTTGACAGATATATTCATCACGACCTTCGGGCTTATAGTCATGGCATAAAAACATGCGCATATTGTCAGGAAGTGTATAAATTTTTTGGACCGAATCATAAAGCTCAGCAGCACTTCCTTTAGGAAAGTCGCATCTTGCTGAGCCATAATCGGGCATAAATAAGGTATCACCTACAAAAACAGCATCGGCAATCACAAAGCTTAAGCAAGCTGGCGTATGCCCTGGTGTAGGAATGTTATAGGCTTCTATCTCCCCTATTTTGAAATGTTCATAATCTTCAAACAAATAATCAAATGGCTGATTTTCATTGAATTTCTTAAAATCAAAATTATAGATAGCTGCAAAAGTTTCTTGTACTACCGAGATTTTTTGACTAATCGCAATTGTACCGCCCAATTTAGATTTTAAATATTGAGCCGCAGTCATATGGTCGGCATGTACATGGGTTTCTAAAATCCATTGTACTTTGAAGTTTTGCGCCAAGACATAATCGACGATCAGATCAGCATTGGATGTTTTTGTAGTGGCCGATGCGGCATCGTAATCAAGCACGCTATCAATAATAGCGCATTGAAGAGTCACTAAATCCGCAACAACATAGCTAAAAGTATTGGTGTTTTCATCAAAAAAATCTTTTACTAGAGGTTGTTGCATAGGCTTAATTTCCTTTATTTAAAATTCGGTAAATAAACATTCCTAATAACATTGCGACAATAAAATAAAGCGCTTCAAAATGCCCTAATCCAATCAGAGTTAAAGCGGGCGCTGGACATATACCTGCTATTCCCCAGCCTATACCGAAAATAAAAGCACCCACAATTAACCTTTGGTCAATCTGTGTATTCGTTGGTAATTGAATTTGTTCATTAAAGAGTGTTTTAGGACTTTTTATAGCCTTTTGAAATGGAATAAATGCCACAGCAATAGCACCTAACATTACAAACATTAAGCTAATATCCCACTGCCCAAAAATATCTAAAAAACCTAATACCTTTTCTGGATTAGACATACCAGAAATCATCAAACCTAATGAAAATAAGCTACCAAATAAAAAAGCAAAAATGTTTTTCATAGGGTTACCCCATCACATGACGAATGATATAAACCGTTAACATGCCAGCAAACATAAAAACTGCTGTCGCTATCATCGAGCGTTTTGATAACCTGCTCATACCACAAATACCATGGCCACTTGTACAACCCGACCCTAACCGTGTTCCAAAGCCTACAAGTACACCTGCTAGAATAAGTGCAAATGTATTAGCTTTAATTTCAATTTCAGGCTGATAAAAGTAACCATATATGAAAGGTGTAATCACAAGGCCCGCAATAAACCAGAATGCCGAACTCTTAAAAGTGTCTTTAGTAGGATTGATGACTTGAGCAAGCAAACCACTGATTCCGGCTATACGGCCATTTATATATAAATATCCAACTGTTGCGATGCCTAGTAATAAACCACCAAAAAAGGCATAGACAATATTTGACATATAACCACTCTTAACAATATATGTTTTTATAATTTGTATTATACGCTGATTCTTTTAGAAATACTTAAAATAAAACTCTTAAATGTATAATTCCTCTTAACAAGAAAAAGCCCCAAGATTTTGGGGCTTTTATCATTAAATTAGATCTTTAATGCCTAATTGTTCAGGTAACTTTTCCATAACCTTATTCAATCTATTATTTGCTGGAGAGATACAACCTGTGTAATGGCTTAATTTAGTTTCTGTGCCATTAGGTTGAATCCAAGTAATGTAATAGCTAGACATGTCGGTCGCTGTTTGCTGGCAACCGGCAGTTTTTGATTGTGTACCTGTTTCAGGGCGATAAGTTTTTAGATCATCTGCAAGTTTTTTATAATCTTTTACGCTACCTTGAATTTCTTTAACACCTATAGCTTTAGTGTATTGTTTACCTTCAAAGCGAATTAAACCTGTAGGTGTTACTTCTACAGAATAAATCGGACATGCGCCAAAACATGGGCTAGAAGCATAGCGAATTGTCTCTTGTGTATTCGGTGCTTGCTGAACAGAAGCACAACCCATCAAAGCTAAACCAGATAAAGTTGCAAGAACCAAAAATCTCATTACATCACCTATTATTATCAAGTGGCTTTAATTTATCAAATCATACACTTCTTGTCATTAAAGACTATTTTTTGTGATTTTATTCATTATTTAACTTTTAATTTTGCTTAGGCTATTGAGCAAGATAAAAACATTTTCTTTCATCCATAAAAAAAGGCCCATCTTTCGATGAGCCTTAAGCCATAAAAGCTTAAATTCCTGAAATACAAATTATTACTGGATAGTAATAATCTGCGTCGACCATTCTAGCGCAACCCAATAAATTATATAAATATAATATAAGTATATATTTAAGCTCGTTTTTCCAACAAAAAACACCTTATTTTTAAGGTTTAAAACTTAATAATGTTTATTTTTAATTAAAATTCACAATGTTAAGTTAAACAAAACTTAATAAAAGTTAAGGTTTTATTTATAGGTAAAACATCCTAAGGAACTGGTCAATAGTTAAGCTATATCTAGCGTTCAGGCTGAATTGACCATAAAACTATTTCAAGTTTAGCAACAACATCAAGCACTTTTTTACTATTTGGTAAAGCTATCTAGTTAAAAATATAGAATTTACTTTTACTCTTTTATATAAAAAATATATTAAAGGATAAGGCAAAAGAGAAATACTCTCTTTTGCCTTTCTTAATTATTGTTCTAAGCTATAAGCGATCACATAATCACCATGATCAGGTGATTGACGTGCTCCACCTGCGGTAACAACCACATACTGTTTACCTGTTTTAGGTGAAACATAGCTTATTGGTGTTCCTTGGCTACCTACTGGCATGCGTGATTTCCACAGTTCCTTACCTGTAGATGAATCAAATGCACGTAAGTAGTAATCTTGTGTTGCAGCAAAGAAAACTAAGCCACCTTGAGTTGCCATCGGCCCGCCAATTGTTGGCATACCGATCGGTGCCTTTAAGCCCATCTTAATACCCATAGGCCCAGTATCTTCTACTGTACCTAATGGTACTTGCCATGCAACTTGACGAGTTTTCAAATCAATCGCAGTCATGGTGCCAAATGGTGGTTTTTGACAAGGAATACTTAGAGCCGACATAAAGCGGTTTTTATTCACTTTATATGGTGTACCTTTCATTGGTACAGCTCCCATACCTGTGTTTACTTTCTCTCCACCATTCGCCTGAATCTTAATATCTTCAGGAGTTTGCTCCATCAATTGAATCCATAAGCCAAGGCGCATATCGTTCACGAACATATAACGATGAGTCGGATCAAAAGCAATGCTACCCCAGTTCATGCCACCCAAAGAACCTGGGAAGCTTAATGAAACGTCAGTACCCGGTGCAGTAAATAGACCTTCGTAACGCATTGACTTGAAGTTAATACGGCACATGAGCTGATCAAACGGCGTTGCACCCCACATATCTGATTCAGTTAAAGTCTGATTACCAATTTGAGGCATTTCAACTGAACGTGGTTGAGTTGCACTGTATTGCTCACCCGGAATATTGGCAGGCTTAACTGGCTGTTCAATTACTTTAGTCAGTGGTTTACCCGTTACACGGTCAAGCACAAAGAATTGACCTGATTTGGTTCCAATCACAACAGCAGGTTTAGTCGTACCATCTTTCAATGGGAAATCAACTAGACTCGGTTGCATTGGTAAGTCAAAGTCCCATAAATCGTTATGAACAGTTTGATATACCCACTTCTCTTTACCTGTTGTCGCATCAAGTGCTAACACAGAAGTATTGTATTTGTGATCTAATGGATTACGGTTGCCCCCCCAAATGTCGACAGATGAACTGCCCATAGGTAAGAATACCGTATTCATTTGTGGATCATATGACATTGCAGCCCATGAGTTTGCTGAACTACGTTTATAGGTTTCACCCGGTTTAAGAACATAGTTAGGGTTTGGATTACGCGGGTCAAATGCCCAGCGAAGTTTACCCGTAATTACGTCATAACCACGAATAACACCACCCGGCATATCTGCGGCCACGTTGTCGGCAATACGGCTACCCACCACAATAGTTGTTCCAGCAATAGTCGGTGCAGAAGTCACTTCAAAACGCGGAGCTTTTGTTCCAGCGCCAAGACCTTCTAGCAAATCAACCGTTCCATTTACACCAAAATCAGCACAGCGCTGACCGTTATCTGCATTCACTGCAATTAAACGACCATCAGGTGTATTGGTATATACACGGCGTGGACATTGTGTATTGGTTGCAACCGCAGTTACTGCATTTGCACCAGCTAAAGTTGGTTGTACAAGCGGTTTTGTTGAATCAAAGTATGCAACACCGCGGCAACGTTCCCAAGCATCGGCTGTAGAGTTCACCTCAGCTTTCCAGAGTTGTTTGCCCGAATCAGCATCTATCGCAAAAATGTTGTTATGTGGTGTACATAAAAACACTTTATTTCCAACTTGTAGCGGAGTCATTTGGTCTTCGGCACCATTACCGCTACCCGTTGTAAAGTCGCCCGTTCTAAAGCGCCAAGCTTCTTTTAATTTATGAACGTTATCTCGGTTAATTTGATCGAGAGCAACAAAGCGGCTACCACCTGCATCATTACCATAATTTTCCCAATTTACCTGTTTTTTTGCAGGATCAACTGGTACTAGAGGTAGTTTTTCACCTGAACTTGCTACTGTTGGATGTGGTTGGAACATTTGATAGAGCGCAATCAACATTCCCACAACAACTAATCCACCTACCGCATAGGATGAAGATGCCAAACTCGTTTGAAATTGGTAACGTCGGATTGAAGGCAAAGTAAATAGCAAGGCAGCAAAAAGACCAGCAGGAAACATTAAGCGCGAAAATAACGGCCAAAATTCCCATCCAGCATCAACAAATGACCAAATTACGGTACCAACAAAAACAGCCGCAAAAATCCAGACACCCAGCGCTTTTTTTCGGAAAATACTAATTGCAGAAATGGTAATAAATAATCCTGCTATAAGGAAATACCAAGAACCACCGAGAGATACTAGCTTTCCACCACCTACGATGTAAAAAACACCAGTAGCCAATAAAACTAGACCTAATATAAAACACCATATTTTGAATAAGATATGAAACTTAGAATCTGACTCAGACATAGACCCTACTCCACATATACTGAACCCGAATAGTTCAAGCATTTGGGCCAGTTAAACTATGTCTAACCAGCCATCAATATTGTTAAAAATTGACTTTCATACTAAGACCAGCCACCCAAGCATCATCAACCGCTTTTACACCAGCAGGTTGATGAATATATTGAATGTTTGGACGTAACATGACGGCCGGAGACCATTGATAGGTATAGTTCAACTCGACATTTAGCTCGTCGTCTTGAATTGGAATATAGTCAGATGCAATCGGATCATAGCTGTAATATCCACGACTTTCATTTGTTGCGATCTGTTTATCTTTAGCACGGTCATTAACTACATAATTGGCTATACCAAAACCAATCGAATCATTTGGACGGCTATCAAACGGCCCCTTATACCAAAGAGCAAGCTGTTGCGTACTTTGAACAAAAGTCGTTGCCTTATCATTTACAACGCCATTAAAACTTACATATAAACCGCGTTTCGGATCTTCGCCTTTATGGGTAAGTTGTTGCTGTGCATTAATCCAGAAGCTTTGTTTTCCGTCATGCACTTTACCGGCAGTTTTAATATCATTGGCTTCTGCGGTCGAATACAGTGCACCTACTTTATATTCTCCCGGCAAGCCATTAAAGGCAGCAAGTTTTGGTTTCCACGCCAACTCAACTGGTATGGTTGCGCCCTTCACATTGTTCATATCCAGATTAAAACCATCACTATTTGATTCGGTTTTAATGTTGTCTGGATTTACTTCATACACCCCCAATCCCAAAGTCCATTCAGGCGCAAACTGATATTTAACGTTTGTCGCCCAAACACCTACTGGTGAGTTATACCAAATTGAACCAATTGATTTTCCTAACTGCCCACCACAAAGCAATAAGTTCTGAAACTCACATTGAGAACTATTAAAGTCCTCTGACATTCCCATACGACCAAATTTGACCTGTACAGTATTATCAACAAAGCCCTTTTTCACCCATGCTTGGGATAAACGCCAGATTTTACCGCGACCATAAATTTCTTGAGCATTGCCCAATTGGCTAGAACGTGGGTCTTTAATACGCTCCAAAGTAAGCGCATTTCCGTCACGTTTGGTCACGACTAGGCTCGCTGTTGTATCTTTCCACCCAGCAATTTTTTCTAAATCGAAGTTGGCACCTAAAGAAAGTTGTGCAGCATTTTCAAAAGTATTGCTGTCATTGTAACCACCATCTAAATTTGTGGCACTTTGGCTCATAATAGAAGCTGTAAATTTATAGCCCTGCTGCTCTAATTGCTGGCGTTTTCCATTCCAGTCACCTAGCAACCATTGACGGTCTTGTGACCAAGGCTCATTAGCGAGCGCAAATTGGCTACCTAATACAGCGAGCGTTAAAACACTCAATTTCATTAAATTTGGCATTTCAAGTCCTTTTTATCATTTCTATACTGCGCCTTATATGAGGCGCTTTCCTTATTGTTATTTAACACTTGTAAAACCAAGCTCAGAAGTTGCGCCAAAACGATCAGTAATATTCGCTGTAATTGAGGCAACTTTTACGGTCGGCTTCCAATTCGCTTTTGCGATCCCTTGTGCATTTGTAGCAACAGTTACTGCTCCTAAATATTGCTCAGCTTCTTTTGATGACGCATTTTGATTACCAAAAAATTCAACTTGATAGCGTTGATTTGGCAAGCCATTGACTTCTACAGCAACTGAGCCTTTATTTGCAGTTAATTTAGGAGCTTTAATACCCTGATTAGGTTGAGCATTACAGCCTTGTTCATTTGGCTGAGTACATGTTTTTTGTTGTTTAGATGGGTCAACAACCACACCACCACCACGAGAACCTACAAATCCTGCATGCTCAAGTGCAGGCACAGCAAATACAATTGCACCCAAACGCTGATCTGGTACACATGAACCACCCGCTTCACAGCGTTTAATATCTTTACCATTGTCCCAAATCAGGTTTTTAGTCAATGTAATTTTTGCATTTGCATCTTTTTCAGAGCGGATGGCTACACCAATACGGTTACCATGTACTTTATTGCTATCAAGAATATTGCCATCACCCGTCATGTTGAAACCAATCGAGTTATTGGTCATTTCGTTGTAAGCGATATAGTTACGCTTACCCCAGTTAATCTGTAAGCCATCGGAGTAGTTTTCGAATTTATTACCAACTACGGCATTATCATTACCCCACAAGATTTCAATACCTTGTGATGGTTCAGGATTTGCTTTGGTTGAAACAAAATGATTATTCGCAATTAAGTTAAACGCAGCACCACGTGTCAGCTCTAGACCATCACCATTGTCTTGGAAAATGTTGTCTAAAACTTTGTTGTTATTAGTGGTGGTTGCAGTTGGGTTACCTTGACCATCATCACCCGTCAACATAACACCAGCACCACCGTAGTTATTACTAATACGGTTGTGTTGAATAAGGTTATTGCTTGAACGGTTAATCAATACCCCAATACAGAAGCGATGAATGTCTAAACCTTTTAAAGTGACATTGTTGACGTCACGCAGTACCAATCCCGGTAAAGTCATCGTACGTACATTGGTGCCGTACTGTTCAGGGTTTGCACCAGGACAAGCTTTTGCACCTTCGCCTTTAATATAATTTGAACCATCAATTGCGATGTATTCGCCAGTTTTATCCCACTGGGTACCAATAATTTTGACAGGTGCTTTAATTTCAGGAAGTGCACTATTTAATTTAATCGCATAAGGCGCTTTACCTACTGCTTGAATCAAAATGTCGCTAGCTTCGCTTGGGTTTGCATTGGCTTGTTCAATTGCCCAACGTAAAGAGCCTTTATTGCTATCGTCTTGATAACGGTCAACCACATAAGTTTGAGCCGCAGCTATGCCTGAAACCATCAAACCTAATGCAAGAGTAGTTAAACGTAATGTATTCATTTCATCATATCCTTATGATTTATGGGTTTGTTGGTTGAACTGTTTGTAAAATCTGTTTGAGCTTGGTCACATCAATTTGACCCGGTGCAGAAGCCTGACCAATCATGCCAAAGCTATAACTTCCGCCCATGTTGGCAGTCGCAACACGCGAAATCGTACCAAGTTGCCCCATCGACATCGTTAACAATGGTTTAGTGGTTTGCTGACTTACTTTTAAAGTTGCGTTCATTAAAGTGAAAACGTCTTGTTTGGATTTTGGCATTACGGCAATTTTTAGAATATCTGCCCCCATTTGATCTTGTTTTAACAGGCGTTTTTCAATTTCATCTTGGCTAGGCGTTTTTTGGAAGTCATGATTAGACATCACAATCAGCACTTTCTTTTGATGTGCTTTTTGAACAATCTCTGAAACTACTTTTTGATCACGGAACATTTCAACATCTAACCAATCCATGAACGGATTTTTTAAATAAGCCTGATAAGTCTTTCCATAATCAGCATCGCTAATTTCAAGCTGACCACCTTCGTTTTTGGTACGAATTGTGGCAATCATTGGTTTATTGCCTAAAATCTTTTTCAGCTCATGACCTAAGGCAATGACTTGTTTTGTATCGCTGGCAAAGCTTAATAAATCGATACGGAACTCTGCTAAATCAGCATCTGCTGTATTTGCAATGACTTGAGCTTGTGCCAATGCTTGTTCTTTAGTTTTTGCGGTAATCGGAACAATCGTTTTAACGGCTGTAGCGGCAGGGTGTGTCTGAGCAGCTAAAGCAACAGGTTCAGCATTTACCTGTGCAGTAAAAAATGGGAGTGCAAGCAAACTTAGGCATAATAATGTTTTCATGTTCATATGTTCATCCTTAAAAAGGCTACACGCATCCTTGAATAATCAGGTGTAGCCTTAGGTGTTTCTTAAATATCAAAAAATACAGTTTCGTCATCGCCTTGAATACGAATATCAAAGCGGTAAACAACTTCACCATTTTCTTCAAAACGTTTTGCAATAAGAGTTTGGCGACGTGGGGCCCATTCAATGCTATTTAGAATTGGATCGTTAGCATTTGCCTCTGCTTCATCTTCAAAATAAACACGTGTATGAAGACCCAAGTTAATACCGCGAGCGAAAATAACTAACGCAATATGAGGTGCTTGAGTTGAACCTTTACGGCCTGCTGTCGCGCCCGGCTTAATTGTATTAAAGCTCCAAACACCCGTTTCAAAGTCTGCACCTGTACGGCCCCAACCTTGAAATGCAGGATCAGCTTTTTGCTCACGCGTATCTGCCTGACTTGGATAAATACCATTTGCATCGGCTTGCCAAATTTCGATCAGCACATCGCGTAACGGTAAACCTAATCCGTCAAATACCTGACCTTCAAGACGAATACGCTCGCCTTTGGTTTGGTCTTGTACTAACTGGTTATTAAAGTTGTTTTCAAACACTTCAATATTTGCTTGTTGTGGCAATAAACCAATGTGGACGTAAGGACCACCTGTTTGAGATGGAGTTTCTTTTAATTCCTGAAAATTCCAGTTATTCATGCTCGTGCTCCCGATTAAGTCAATTCGTTTTCGAAGTAAGTCGCTCGACGACCACGTAAAGTGATGTCAAAACGGTAACAACGGCTATCAGCTTCGATAAAGTTGTTTTTATCTTCTAGTGCAATCAATGCACGACGTTGATCTTCAGAAGGAATCGTTTTTAAAATCGGGCAAGTGTCAATGAGCGTATCGCCTTCAAAATAAAACTGTGAAATTAGGCGCTGAGCCCAACCATCAGCAATTAAAGAGAAGTGAATATGAGCTGGGCGCCATTCATTAATACGGTTACGCCACGGATATGGGCCCGGTTTAATGGTACGGAAAATATAAAAACCATTTTCGTCAGTTAATGTACGACCACAACCACCGAAGTTAGGGTCCATTGCACCAATAAACTTGTCGTTTGGATGGCGATAACGACCAGAAGCATTGGCTTGCCATACTTCTAGAAGTGCATGTTTTACAGGACGACCAAACTGGTCACGGACATAACCATGAACAATCACACGCTCACCAATTGGCAAACCATCTTTGGCATAGTTCAAAATCAAATCGTTATCTTTTGGGCCAAACAAATTTGAAGAAAAATGCGGTGAAGTAACTTCAGTTAAAGTCTCATTAATAGAAATCAATGCATTTTTTGGCGAACGTAAAACACTTGTCTTATAACCTGGCGTATACGCTGGTGGATGATCATCTGTATTACGTTGGGCGTAAGCACCCCAGCTATGTTGTGACATCTTTATCTCCTTAATCCTGTTCTTTCGCTGCAATTGGGTTTACTTCTATTCCCAACTCTTTAAAGACTTCTTCGGCCATATGCATTGCAGCATTTGCAGCAGGTAAACCTGCATACAGTGAGCTATGTAAGATCAGCTCTTTTAAATCTTCTTTAGTTACGCCATTGTTAAAGCAAGCACGTAAATGCATGCGTAGTTCGTCTTCACGGCCAAGCGACAATAAAATTGCGATAGTGACTAAACTACGTGTATGACGTGGTAAGCCCGGACGAGACCACACCTCACCCCATGCGTAACGGCTAATAAAGTTTTGAAAATCTTGGTTAAAGTCATTTAAGTTCTGCAAAGACCGACCAACATGCTTTTCACCCAAAACTTCAGTCCGCACTTCAATGCCTTGTTTATAGCGTTGTTCATCATTCATTGTGATAGACCTCTATTAAGTTGCATCGGTATGCGCAACAAGTGATTTAACAAATACAGCAACAGCCGCAGCAGTCGCTGGAATTAGTAATAAACTAAGAATGGCGGTAAACGACCAATCATTGCCGAGTAGTACAGCACCAATCCAAGCACCAAATACCGCACCGAAACGACCAATCCCCGTCATCCAAGACACGCCAGTTGCACGGCACTGCGTTGGGTAGAAACGAGCGCTTAACGCTGGCATTGAAGATTGCGCACCGTTAATTGCGATACCCGCACAAAGCACCAATACTGCAAGTAATGTTGAGTTTCCTAAGCTTTGACCAACAGCAATCGCAAATAGACCTGCTGCAAAGTAGAAAATGGCAATGACTCGGTTCGGGTTAAATTTGTCCATCGCCCAACCAATGAACAATGCACTTACCACACCGCCAAACTGGAACAAACCACCAATAAATGCAGCACGCTCCATTGAGGCACCTGTTTCACGCATAAGCGTTGGCAACCAGCTTGTAAGTAAGTAAACAACCACGAGTCCCATGAAATAGGTCAACCAAAGTAAAAGTGTTCCTTTCGCATATGGTTTAGAAAACATAATTCCAAAGACATTTTTCTTTTGAGCTGTTTCAGTTTTCTCTTCAGGTACGTGGAATGCGGTCGCATTTTGAACTTGAGCTGGCGCGATATGATTTAAGATTTTGCGTACTTTCTCTGGGTTCTTACCTTTAACAATTAAAAAGCGGTAAGACTCAGGTAAAACCAAAATCACTAAAATCATTAAGATCAAAGGTGACCAGCCGCCAAGTAAAAATAGACTGTGCCAACCATAAGTCGGGATAAGCCAGCTACTAATAAAACCACCTGTTGCCATACCCAAGTTGTAACCACAAAACATACAGGTCACGAGTAATGAACGAATGCGTGTTGGACAATATTCAGAAAATAATGTAGTGGCATTTGGCATAGCTGCACCCAAGCCAATACCTGTCAAAAAGCGTAAAACGACAAGGCTATCTAAGTTGGTTGCATAAGCAGATGCCAAGGTAAACCCACCAAATACAAGCATCGAAAAAGCCAGTACGATTTTGCGACCAAAACGGTCAGCTGTCGGACCAGAAACCAAAGCTCCAATAATCATTCCACCAAGTGCAGCACTCATCACTGGCCCTAACTGAGAGCGATCAACTCCCCAGTCTTGTGCCAATGCTGGAGCAATAAAACCCATTGCAGCTGTATCAATACCATCAGTAAAAATAATTAAGAAACAGATGATTGCGATCATCCATTGATACTTACTGAGTGGAGCATCATTAATTAATGCTTGAGCATCGATACTTTTATTTGGTGCAGCGTAATCCTGAGACGCCATATTTGCCTCCTTAAGGCCAATTCCTTTTAAATCACTAAGCTATTAGATTTGCTGAATAAACCTAGTCAATTCCTGAGTAAATCTTTGTGGTTGCTCAATATTAGAAAGATGAGATGCTTCCAATTTAGCAATCTGACTATTGTTGATAGCGCGTTGCATAAACTCAGCATCTGCTACTGTAGTTACTGGATCTTTTGTCCCCGCAACCAGCAGTACCGGAATTTGAATTTGTGCAATTTCATCTCTTAAATCGGCATACGCTAAAGCACGACATGCATTCGCATAACCTTGTGCCGGTGTGTTTGCAAGACTTTGAATCGTCGTTTGTGCAACCACGTTATGTTGATAGTCGAAGTTTTCACTAAACCAGCGGGTATGCGTGGTTTTAACCAACTCAGCTAAACCATTCTGTTCCACAGACTCAGCACGACTCAACCAAGCCTCCGCCTGACCAATTTTGGCTGCCGAGTTCGCAACAGTAATACTTAAAAAGCGCTCTGGATGATGAATACCCAACCAAAGCCCTGTAATTCCGCCCATTGAAATGCCACAAAAATGAGCTTTTTCAACACTCAAGGCATCTAAAATATCAACCACATCTTCAGCTAAGTTTTGCAATGTAGTATCACTAATTACATCACTTTCACCATGACCACGTGTATCGTATGTAATTACATTAAAATGACTTTTCAATTCATTTACCTGTGATTGCCACATACCATGGTCTGTGCCTAATGAATTAGAGAATACAAGCACAGGAGCGTCTTTTAAGCCATCGGTATAAACAGCTAGCTGTTTTCCTTGGCGATTGCTAATAGTCTGTTTCACTTTGGCTCTCCTTGCACTTCTTGCAAAACTGCATCAATCTGTTGCTGAATATTGCCTAAATAGTTTTCTGGTTTGAAAATATCTTGTATTTCTGCTTGGCTAAACTGTCCTTTCACTTCGTCTAGTTGGCTAACAACATCAAACAAATGCTGGTTTTGAGCCACGGCTGTTTTACAAGCTGCTTCAACAACATGATGAGCATTTAAACGTCCAATTTTTGGAGCAAGTGCCATCATCACAGCCTCTGCCATAATTAACCCGTTGGTACACTCAAGGTTCTGTTGCATATGTTCAGCATTCACTTCAAAACCTTGTAAAACTTCACCAGTACGAGTTAATGCTCCAGCACAAAGCTGAAAGATTTCTGGAACTGCTAACCATTCTGCATGCCATGCACCTAAGCTACGCTCATGTTCCTGTACCATGCTTTGATAAATGCTAGACATAAGTGCCGGTACACGATTCGCCGCAGCTAATACGGATGCCGCCGCAACTGGATTACGCTTATGAGGCATGGTTGATGAACCACCACGACCCTTTGCTGTTGGCTCAAACAATTCAGCAATTTCTGTTTGCATCATGAGTGACCAATCCCGTGCCATCTTGCCCGTATTCCCGACAATCATGCCAAGCACACTTGCAATTTCTACAATACGATCACGCTCACCATGCCATGTGCTTGTCGGTACAGTCAGATTCAGTTGCTTCGCAAATGCATTAACCACAAGTGAACCTTGATCTTGCAAAGAAGCTAATGAACCCACAGCACCACCTAACTGAGCAGTCAGTACACGTGACTTCATAGCTTGAATACGGTCTAAATCACGTTTAAATGCAGAAGCCCAACGAGCAAGTTTATACCCCAAAGTAATGGGTAAAGCTTGCTGTAACCATGTACGCCCAATCATGACTTGATGGCGATATTGCTTGGCTTGCTGTAATGCAGTCGCATAGCATTGTTGAAGTTGAGCTTCCACAATGTTCAACGCATCACGACATTGCAAAATACAAGCTGTGTCTAAAATATCCTGACTCGTTGCACCCCAATGCACATAACGTGAAGCATCTTCATCAACATCTTTAACAATTGCTGTAAGCTGTTTTACAAATGGAATTGCGATATTTCCAGCCAAACCAGTTGCGACAGCCAAAGCTGGAAAATCAAACTTGTCTATTGCCTGCTCAGCTACTTGGGCAATTGTATTAGCCGCATTTTGAGGAATCACACCAACTTGTGCCTGTGCTTGAGCTAAGGCAACTTCAACCTCAATCATATATGTGATTAAAGATGAGTCACTAAAGATGTCAGTGACGTCTTTTTGGTAAAACAAGCTGGCATATAACTGGCTCATGATTAGACTCTCTCAATAATCAATGCGATGCCTTGCCCCACACCAATACACATTGAACACAAGGCATAACGACCATCCGTTTGTTCAAGCTGGTTTAAGGCTGTAGTTACGAGGCGTGCACCTGAAGCACCAAGTGGATGACCCAATGCAATTGCACCACCGTTTGGATTTACCTTGTTGCTATCATCTGGCAAGCCTAAATCACGGGTCACGGCTAAAGCCTGTGCAGCAAACGCTTCATTTAGCTCAATTACATCCATCTGCTCTAAAGTCAGGTTGGCTTGTTTAAGTAATTTTTTAATGGCTGGGGCCGGAGCAAAACCCATAATGCGGGGTTCTACACCCACTGCTGTTGAAGCAATGATCTTGGCACGTGGTTTTAGATTGTAAGCTTGAACTGCCTCATCAGAAGCAATCAGTAGAGCTGCTGCACCATCATTAATGCCTGAAGCATTTCCTGCTGTTACTGTGCCATCTGCTTTAACCACAGGTTTAAGTTTGCTTAAACCTTCAAGCGTGGTTGATGCACGTGGATGCTCATCGATATCAATCACCACAGCATCACCCTTACGCTGAGGGATTTCAACTGCCACGATTTCTTTAGAAAAAAAGCCTTTGGCTTGCGCGCTTGCGGTGCGTTGTTGGCTCACCAAGGCAAACTGGTCCTGATCTGCACGATTAACGTTGAACTGTTCAGCGACGTTTTCGGCAGTCTGGGGCATGGTATCTACACCATACAATTCTTTAAGTTTAGGGTTAATGAAACGCCAGCCCATGGTGGTATCTTCAATCTTCTGGCTACGGCCAAAAGCACTGTCAGACTTACCCATCACATAAGGCGCACGGCTCATGCTTTCTACACCACCTGCAATCACCAAGTTCGCTTCACCTGCTTTAATGGCGCGGGCAGCAATAGCAATCGCATCGAGTGAAGAACCGCACAAACGGTTAATGGTCGTTGCCGGTACTTGATACGGCAAACCTGCAAGCAGTGCTGACATACGACCGACGTTACGGTTGTCTTCACCAGCTTGGTTGGCACAGCCATAGATCACATCATCGACCTGTTCCCAATCTACATTCGGGTTACGCTGCATGAGCGCTTTAATCGGCACAGCACCAAGGTCATCGGCACGGACAGGTGCAAGACCACCGGCATAACGGCCGAATGGAGTACGGATGGCATCGATGATATAAGCGTTTTTTAATGTCATTTCCCTACTTCCTTACCCTTGAGTCGCATCAATCAAAGTTGCACCCGTTAAAGCCTGTAACTCATCAAAGCTAAGACCTTGCACTTTCTCAATCACCTTTAAACCATCTTTAGTCACGTCAATCACACAAAGATCGGTGTAAATACGATCCACACATTTTTTACCTGTAACCGGATAGCTCAGCTCAGCCACAATCTTTGGTTCACCTTGTTTGGTCACATGATCT
Organism: Acinetobacter sp. 1542444; assembly: GCF_000581835.1. Taxonomy (NCBI): domain Bacteria; kingdom Pseudomonadati; phylum Pseudomonadota; class Gammaproteobacteria; order Moraxellales; family Moraxellaceae; genus Acinetobacter; species Acinetobacter sp. 1542444. The sequence goes on from NZ_JEYA01000001.1 coordinate 850,183, forward strand.
GTGGTGATAAATACTTTCTTGGCACCTACAGCCAAATCCATCGCACCACCTACCGCAGGAATCGCATCGGGTGCACCCGTGTGCCAGTTGGCCAAGTCACCATTCGCAGCAACCTGAAATGCCCCAAGTACAGCAATATCAAGGTGACCACCACGCATCATCGCAAACGAGTCGCCATGGTGGAAAAAGCTGCCGCCTTCAAGCATGGTCACAAACTCTTTCCCCGCATTAATCAGTTCAGGGTCTTCTTCACCTGCCGCTGGAGGAGGACCAAAGGCCAACAGGCCATTTTCAGAATGAAGGAAAATATCTTTATCGTTAGGTAGGTAGCTGGCAATCTTGGTTGGTAGGCCAATACCCAAGTTCACATAGGCACCATCTGGAATATCTTGTGCCACACGTTTTGCAATCTGGTCACGGCTGAGTTTCTGGTAGCTCATGTTATTTCTCCTTATTGCTTACTGTGCGGGCGCTACTTGTACAACGTGCTGTACAAAGATACCGGGGGTGATGATGTGCTCAGGGTCTAAACCACCTAGCTCCACAACTTTAGAAACCTGAGCAATAGTGACATCAGCAGCCATCGCCATGATCGGGCCAAAGTTACGTGCAGATTTACGGTAAACCAGATTGCCCCAACGATCGCCCTTGTAAGCTTTAATCAAAGCAAAGTCAGCTTTAATCGGATATTCAAGTACGTAATCTTTCCCATCAATCTCACGGGTTTCTTTGCCTTCAGCTAAAAGTGTGCCAAAGCCTGTTGGGGTAAATACCGCCCCAAGTCCCATACCTGCTGCCTGAATACGACACGCCAGATTACCTTGCGGTACGACTTCGAGCTCGACCTTTCCGGCACGGTACAGTTCATCAAACACATAAGAGTCTGACTGACGAGGGAAAGAGCAAATTACTTTTTTAACTGAACCAGCTTTAAGCAGTTTCGCCAGACCATAATCACCATTACCGGCATTGTTGCTGACAATGGTTAAGCCTTTAACACCGAGTTCAATCAGACCGTCAATGAGTTCAGCGGGTTGTCCTGCGGTACCGAAACCACCAATCAGAATGGTTGCGCCATCTTTAATCTGCGATAGAACCTCGCTAAGTGAGGACTTACTTTTGTCAATCATTAGACAACTCCATTGTGCTCATTGAAGAAGAGAGATAAGAGAGTTAGGCACACTGAGGCGAGAAGAATAGATAAATATTTCACTCAATCCCGAGTGTTTCCCTTAGATTTCCCTTTTAAACATTTTTGATAATTTTCGTATTTTGATCTAGTAAGCTACATACAGTTTTGTTCGCTATAAATATATTTTGTTCGATGATCGAACATTATCTAAGTAAATTACTCAATTAATCTTATAGACTTGGGATGTAAAAAAACATTAATTCTTATAAATAGTTATGTAGAAATGAAATATTTACTTAGGCTATTTTACAATTAAAACTACAACTTATTATTCGATTTTTATCTTAAGACTGTGATTGTAAAATTAAACGTGCAAGTTCTAAATCATCAGGATAAGTAATTTTGATATTATCAGAACGCCCCATCACAACCTGTACAGTTTCACCCATATATTCAAGTGCACTTGCCTCATCGGTAATAGCAATATTATTTTCTAAAGCGTATTCAATTGCTTTTTTGAGCTTCCCAATTTTAGCAATTTGAGGCGTTTGAGCTTGCCATAATAAATCTCGGCTGACTGTTTTATCAATTTGATTGCCTGACTTAACCTGCTTTAAAGTATCACGAACAGGAATCGCTAAAATAGCACTATGATTTGATTTAATTGCTTGTTCGACAAGGGCATTTAAACATTCAATTGTTACGCAAGGCCGTGCTGCATCATGCACAAGCACCCAATCATTTTCGTCAGCAAAAGTTAAAAGATGATTTAATGCGTTTAATACTGAATGGACTCGTTCCGCCCCACCCATACAAAAATGAGCCTTATCTATATTTTGAAATGCGAGAGTCTGAGCAAAAGTATCTTGGGTACCAATTGCCAAAACATAACCATTTAATGGAAGTTGACTTATGCGCCGAACAGTATGTTCTAAAACAGTCGTATTCTGAATATATTGATACTGCTTCAATTCAGTTTTAGAAAATCGACTTCCTGACCCTGCAGCTGGAATAACTGCCCATAATTTAGTCTGGGATATCTGGGGATGCAGGTGTCTCATTCGTTTCCAAATCAACTTTAGCGTTCGGGTCAATATAAATAGGCTTGTAATGGGTACTGATGGTACTCATTTGAACAAATGTCTCATGTGGTTTAACCAAACCAAGATCAAGGCGAGCATGTTCTTCTATTGCTTCTGTACCATTTTTCAGGTCAAAAACCTCTGCTGCCAAAATACGGTTTCGTTCTTTAAGCTCTTCATTTACCTCAGCTTGTTGCTGAATTTGTTGCATGAGAGCTTGATGAGGGAGATAGCCACCCTCACCTAACCAAAATTGATATTGCAGTATGGCTACTAAAACAATAACCAGTAGCAATATCAGTTTGCTTGAAGTGGATCGAAATACTTCTAACATATCATTAAGATTTTTAATTAAAAACTTTCGTTAAGAGATTGTATTGTATAGTAATTAAGAAGTAGCATGCGAAATTCCTGCAAAAATTTAAGCAAAATTATTAATGGGCATATTACTTTAATTGACCATTGTGACATGTTTCATTTTGTCAAAAATGAATGGAATTTGAAAGGGAAATAATATTTATAAGTACAACTGCTTATAAATCAATCTACACACCAAAAAGCCCTCTTTTGAGGGCTTTTATAAATCGGTTACTTATGAGTATGTCTATATCAAAAATTATAACGAACACTCAGCGTTGCATTTCGTGGTGTTCCCCAGTTCATTGAGTTTTCACCAATACCTTCATAATATTTCTCATCAAAAATATTATCGATGTTAAATTGAAGTTTAATATTTTTATCTACTTGATAGCCAAGCATCGCACTTGCTAAAACATAAGCATCTTGCTCAATGCGAGAGCTTCCACTACCAGTATAGTATTTACTCTTATAATTTAAGCCAAGTCCTGCACTCCACTGATTAAGTTTGTACTTAACAAATAAATTTGAAGTTGTTCGAGAGTTTGTCGTATTAACCTTCGTACCCTTTGCATCTTTTGCTTCAAAATTAGCAATACCGAAATTAACAGCCCAATTATCGTTAATTTCCCCATCAGCTTCAAACTCAAAGCCTTTACTTTCAACACCATCTACACCACGGTAAGCTTGCTCTGTAGTTTTTGTACCATTACGGACAATAAATACCCCAGGTATCAATTCAGCAAAATTAGACTGTTCTATTCGAAATACTGACAATGCTGTATTTAAACGTCCCCCAAACCACTCACTTTTTAAGCCAGCCTCATAACTCTTACCTGTAATCGGGTCAATATATTGATCATTTACATCTTTACGATCTTGAGGTTTGAAAATTTCTGTATAACTCGCATAGACAGAATGATCTTGGGCAAAATCATAAATAGCGCCAATATATGGTGCTAATTCATTGTTAAATTCACGGTTACCTTTATCATTTTCAGATTTGTATTCCCAGTTAGATAATCGTGCACCAGCAATAATTTTCAAAGGGTCCAGAATTTGAAATTTACCCGCAATATATGCAGCAGTTTGTGTGGTTTCATTGAGTGCACCTCTGGTATTTAGTACCAGTGGCTGAAGTAATTCTTGAGCCATATCATTATAGTTAAGTGGTTCACCTAAATATTTCTCAATTTCACTATTTGCATTAGAACCACCAGAAAGATCTTTGGTCTTTTCATTTTTATTCCAAGATCCGCCAAAAATGATTTCTTGTGGACGATTAAAAAGCGTAAATGGGGCATTGATAAAAACATCAATATTGTTTTCTTCACTCGCAGCTTTGGCGCCATATACAGAAACATTATCCTTTTTATTATCATCTATATTCTTTAGTGGACTGGTGTTGGTTGCCTTGTCTACTTTTCCAGCTGTATACAACAACATAGAAGCTGTATCTTCTTTACGGAAGGTATAAGCAATATTTAAATTAACGTCATTAAATAAATTCTGTTTTAAATTTGCAAATACTGCTGTTGTATTCACATCCCAGTATGTCCAAGGCGCACTTACTGTTAAGCTTCTAGAAAAATTGGTACGAGTCCCATCAGTATAAAAAGCAGGTGTACCACCCCAGCGGATGCCGTCACGATGCAATTCTTGATAAGTAGCTCCAAGCGACATACTTGTTTTATCGCTCAGATCATAATCAAGGGCACCATAAAATACATTCCGTTCTTTCTCATAAAAGTCCATAAATGAATTTTCATCAGAATGCTTCACAAACATACGTCCACGCAATGAACCATCAACATTAAGCGGTGCAGAAATATCTGCCGAACTACTCCAAGAGTTCCATGAGCCTAATGATGTACTGACATTACCACTAAGTTCTTTTGAGTTTGCATGTTTACGAATCATGTTCAGCGCCATCGCTGGATTTCCCGCACCTGTGGTTAGGCCATTAGCACCTTTCACCACCTCGACGCGATCATAAATATCTAAATCAAGGTCCCCTGTACCTAAATTAATCGTGCTCGGTATTCCATCTATTAAGTAATAATCTACCTCAAAACCACGCGCATAAACTTTCTGACGCTCATCAGTACGTGACGTCGAAACACCCGTAATATTGTTCATTAAATCTTGAAAAGAATCGATTTTCCGATCATCTAAATATTCACGGGTTAAAACCTTCACCGACTGTGGTGTTTCACGAAGAGATAAATTTAATTTTGTAGAAGTATTTGTGCTTTTTGCTGTATAGCTGCCCGAACCTTCAGTAACAGCGGAATCTTCTTCTGCTTGCACTTTTATCGTTTCTAAAGTGGCTGTTCCATTTGTCTCATCTGCATAAACAATTGAAGGAGCAATTAAAGCCATAGCAAGTGCTAAGGGATGAGATGTAAACGCTTTTCTAAAGGGCGGAGTGTACATAAGAAAATTCCATAATAACCAATGTGCTGTGCGAGATTCCTTAGCCTTTTGCTACTTTGGTCCTTGTTACACAGCAGCAAAAGTCGGCACAAAAATTAACATGAATGATAATTGTTATCAACAATATATTAATAATTATTCCTATTTGTTTAAATTAAATTATCAATGGTTCTAATCACTTATATATTTTCACTCTCTTCAAACCTTGTTTGGTCATCACATCTTTTAAATTTATTGCTCTTTCAATTAGCCAATAAAATGTTATGCAATAGTTTTATGATTAACTCAAAAAATAATAAACTAAACAGTATTTTCTTTTATATTTTATTATTCTTCTCAAACCTCTTAAGAGAGAATAAAAGGTACAAGTTGTAGTGCATAAAGTTTTAGCATTTTCTTTAGTAAGCTTAGGTTTGAGCGCTTGTAATAACCATACTGATGATAGTCCTTCAAAAATAATTAATATGAAGGATAACCATAAGCAACATGAAAAAATTAATACTTATATATATGAATATAATGAAATTATTTATAAATTAAACACGGAACAAAACCAAACAACTGCTCACTTAAGATTTAAGAACTTATTGAAAAAGATACCTTCTAACGAGAACAATCTAAATATTTTAAAAACTAAACGCAAAATACTTGTACATTTAGGTTGTCTTAATGAAGCATATAGTGTTACCGAAAAAATACTAGCTAAAACAGATAGTTCAAAGCTACAAGAGATGCAATGTATTTTTTTAAGCAAAATGAAAAGAGACCCTTATCAAATAAAAGAATGCTATGAAAAAACTGCTAATAGTTATTTAACCGAGATAAATTTGATTCCAAAAGCTGCTTTAAGATATCAATATGCTTTATGGGGACACTATGCAGCGATGTTCAATGCTGGTCATATAGAATACAAAGACAAACTCCAAGAAATTATCGACTATCATAATATTGAAGATCACAAAAAAACTTATCAACAAATGTATAAAAATATTATGGATCCTCATGCTTTTCAAAAACGTTTAGATGCCATCCCCTATACCTCTAATTGTCGTTAAACTATCTTATTAAATATAATAAATTTTTGATTATTAATTATATTCACAATCATATCTTTCTTAAGGAGAATTTATTTAATAATAAGAAACCACCCACAAAGTATATCTTTTATCTCCCATTTAAATACAAGCTCATATAAAGTAAAAGTACCTTTTTAATAGATCTACTTTGCAATAAATCAGCTTGGTCACGCTATCAACAGTAAACTTCTTCGTAGAGAATTAGTTGAAATAAATTTATAAAAAGTCACATATATTTCGAGCTTTTAACTAATAACTACCTAAAAAGTATATTTTTTTATTTTTTACTTTGTTAAGAATTTATAAGGATCTCTTCTAACTATTTTAATAAGGAGAAAAAAATGGATTTTTTTAATATTTTCATTGGTGACACGACTTGGAAATTTGTTTTAGAAATTTTGGTTCGATGTACCGTAATGTTCATCATCATTATTAGTTTTTTAAGATTATCCGGTAAACGAGGTATACGTCAGCTCTCCCTTTTTGAACTCGCAATTATTTTATGTTTAGGTTCAGCCGCCGGTGACCCGATGTTTACCGAAGACTTACCTATTGCCCATGCCTTCGTCGCGTTTGTTGTTATTCTTTTTCTTTATCGCTTTGCTACATGGAGTATGGTAAAGCATAAAAAAATTGAAGATTTACTAGAAGGAAAAGCGCTTTGTATTGTTAAGGATGGCCTTGTAGTCTACAAAGATTTCCAAAAACAATCATATTCTCATGATGAGTTTTTCTCTGAAATGCGTCAACAAAATGTTGAGCACCTTGGACAAGTAAGAACAGCCTTGTTGGAGTCGGATGGTATTCTTAGTCTGCTTTATTTTGAAGATGAAGATGTAAAATGGGGCTTGCCACTATTCCCTGATGCCTACCGTAAAGCCGATGTACTGAAACTGAATACTTTTTATTCATGTATGAAGTGTGGTGAAACTAAAATTTTAAATAAAATCGATCAAGAATGTACCCGCTGCAAACATCACAGTTGGGCTGAGTCTTTAAAAACACGCCGATTAGGATAATAAAAAAAGGTGCTATTTCCTATTAAAAACAGAAAATAGCACCTTCAAATGTTAAAAAATTAATTTTAACTTTTTATTTAAAGATTAGTTTAAACCTTTAAATTCAGCTTTACCGCGGTAAGCAGCTTTAGTCAATTCTTCAATACGAAGTAATTGGTTGTACTTAGACACACGGTCAGAACGGCAAAGTGAACCAGTCTTGATTTGACCAGCAGCTGTACCTACTGCTAAGTCAGCAATAGTAGAATCTTCTGTTTCACCAGAACGGTGAGAAATAACAGTCGAATAACCATTTGCTTTAGCAAGATAGATTGCATCTAAAGTTTCAGTCAAAGTACCGATCTGGTTGTATTTGATTAAGATTGAGTTACCAACTTTTTCATCAATACCACGTTGTAAAATCTTAGGATTAGTTACGAACAAGTCATCACCAACCAATTGGATTTTATCACCAAGGATTGAAGTCAAGTAGCTCCAGCCTTCCCAATCAGACTCATCAAGACCATCTTCGATCGAGATAATTGGATATTGATTTACAAGACCAGCTAAATAATCTGCAAACTGATGGCTTGTAAATGCACGGTTACCTTCACCTTCTAAAACGTATTGACCGTTTTTGTAGAATTCTGAAGATGCGCAGTCAAGTGCAAGCATCATGTCTGAACCAGCTTTGTAACCAGTCAATTCAATTGCTTGTAAAATGATTTGAATTGCTTCTTCGTTAGAACGTAAGTTAGGAGCAAAACCACCTTCATCACCTACAGCAGTATTCAAACCTTGTTTCTTTAAAACTGATTTTAAAGAATGGAATACTTCAGCACCAGCACGTAAAGCTTCAGCAAATGAAGTGAAACCTACAGGCTCAATCATGAACTCTTGAATATCAACAGTGTTGTCCGCATGCTCACCACCATTTAAGATGTTCATCATCGGTACAGGCATTGTTAAAATTGTTTGACCACGAAGATCTGCGATGTATTGGAAAAGAGGAAGTTTCTTTTCTTCAGCAGCAGCGCGCGCAGCAGCCAATGACACAGCTAAAGTTGCGTTAGCACCTAATTTCTCTTTGTTTTCAGTACCGTCAAGCGCGATCATTGTATTATCAATGTCTTTTTGCTCAAAAACTGATTTACCCAACAAAGCATCACGAATCAACGTATTAACGTTATTAACTGCTGTACGAACGCCTTTACCTAAGTAACGCGATTTATCACCGTCACGTAGTTCTAAAGCTTCACGAGAACCAGTTGAAGCACCAGATGGTGCACATGCACGACCAACAACCCCAGATTCTAAAATTACGTCTGCTTCGATGGTTGGGTTACCACGAGAGTCCAAAATTTCACGTGCACGAATGTCAACGATTTGGCTCATGAACAATTCCTCTTTGAATGAATATGAGCTGCGGTTAAAGCAGCGTAAGGGTTATAAAACAACTCAATGGGTGTCTAACTTTTTGAATCCTTTAACTAAAGTATCCAATTCTTTTATTTGTGCCAAGAACGGTTCAAGTTGCGACATACGTAATGCACAAGGTCCATCGCATTTTGCATGTTCTGGGTCTGGGTGTCCTTCCAAGAACAATCCAGCCAAACCAGTTGCCATTCCAGCGCGTGCTAAAGTTGTAATTTGAGCACGACGACCACCTGCTGAGTCAGAACGACCACCAGGGGTTTGTAACGCATGTGTCACGTCAAAGAAAACTGGCACATTCATTTCTTTCATTGTGTCAAAGCCAAGCATATCTACAACAAGATTGTTATAACCAAATGCTGAACCACGTTCACAAAGAATAAGTTTGTCATTTCCTGCTTCTAAACATTTATGCAGGATATGACGCATTTCATGAGGTGCTAAAAACTGGGCTTTCTTAATATTAATAATAGCCTGTGTTTTTGCCATCGCTTCGACAAGATCAGTCTGACGACTTAAGAAAGCGGGTAATTGAATAATATCGGCTACTTCTGCAACTGGTGCAGCCTGATATGGCTCGTGCACATCAGTAATGATAGGAACATTAAAATGTTTTTTAATATCACCTAACCATTCGATACCTTTTTCAAGTCCAGGGCCACGGAATGAATGCAGACTAGAACGATTTGCTTTATCGAAACTCGCTTTAAATACATAAGGAATATCTAAGCGTTTGCAAATATCAACATACGTTTCTGCAATTTCAAAAGCTAAATCTTTTGATTCAAGTACGTTCATTCCGCCAAATAATACAAATGGCAAATGATTTGCCATTTGTATATCGCCTAAACGTACAACTTCTTGTGGTTTTAATTGTGACATTTAAACTTTCCCAGTTTATTTAAAATCGCATTATTTACTTTTTTGATGCTGTGTTTTTGCAGCGTCAATAAAACTAGCAAATAATGGATGTCCATCACGTGGTGAACTTGTAAATTCCGGGTGGAATTGTACAGCAATAAACCAAGGATGTTCAGGAATTTCTACAGTTTCAACTAAATGTTGTGCTGAAGAGTAACCTGAAATCTTCATACCAGCTTGTTCAATCGACTCAATGAAACGGTTATTCATTTCATAACGGTGACGATGACGCTCAGTGATTTCAGCTTTACCGTAGACTTCACGTGTTTTTGTGCCTTCAACCAATTCAGATTTTTGAGCACCTAAACGCATAGTTCCACCTAAGTCAGACTCAAGGCTGCGTTGTTGTAATTCACCGCGCTCATCTAACCATTCAGTAATTAAACCAATGAGTGGATATTTTGTAGAGCGGTTAAATTCTGTAGAAGAAGCTTCTGGCATACCTGCAACATGGCGAGCGTATTCAATAACAGCCAATTGCATGCCTAAACAAATACCCAAGAATGGGATTTTGTTTTCACGTGCGTATTGAATAGCTTTCATTTTGCCTTCAGTACCACGTTCACCAAAACCACCTGGAACTAAAATTGCGTCAGCTGTACTTAAAATAGATACGTCTTGGCTTTCAAGTTCTTCAGCGTTGACATAATCGATTTGTACTTTTACGCGATTTTTAATACCTGCGTGTAATAACGCTTCATTCACAGACTTATAAGCATCTGGTAATTCAACATATTTACCAACCATAGCTACACGTAAAGTGTATTCAGGATTTAGTAATGCTTCGACTACATTATCCCAATCTTCTAGGTTTGCTTCTGGAAGATCATTAAATCCAAAACGCTCACAGATCAAGTCATCAACGTTTTGTTCATAGAATGTACGTGGAATTTGATAAATCGTTTTCGCATCTTTACATACCACTACAGCACGCGCTTCTACGTTAGTGAACAATGCAATTTTGCGTTTAGTGTCAACATCCACATCATATTCAGTACGGCAGATAAGAATATCTGGCTGAATACCAATCGAAAGCAACTCTTTTACAGAGTGTTGAGTTGGTTTTGTTTTAAGCTCTGCTGCAGATTTGATATATGGCAACAAAGTTAAATGCATAAGCATGGTTCTTTTATGACCAAGCTCAACCATTAACTGACGAACTGACTCCATAAATGGAAGTGATTCGATATCACCTACCGTACCGCCAATTTCTACGATAGCAACATCGTAGCCTTCACCTGCGCGAAGTACGCGTTCTTTAATGTTGTCAGTAATATGAGGAATAACTTGAACTGTACCACCAAGATAGTCACCACGACGTTCTTTATTTAAAACGTCCTGATATACACGACCACTGGTAAAGTTATTAAGTTTGGTCATTTTCGCACGACGTAAGAAACGTTCGTAATAACCCAAGTCTAGATCAGTTTCGGCACCATCCTCTGTGACAAAAACTTCACCATGTTGGAAAGGGCTCATTGTCCCTGGATCGACATTAATGTAGGGATCCATTTTAACCATTGTGACTTTTAAGCCACGGGCTTCCAAAAGTGCAGCAACTGAAGCAGCAGAAATACCTTTACCTAGCGATGAAACTACACCACCAGTGACAAAAATAAAATGGGTCATTAAGTTTCTCGTACAATCAAGCCGAAATCGGCCTACAATGTTTGGCAATTTTACTGTACTCTGCCCCTATAAAGCAAAGTCAAACCGCATCAATTCAAAGATCATTAAACAACTGGCTATTCTATCAGCATTTTTAATAAAAATTTAGGTCAATCTCACATGATTTTTTCATTCTCTTTTGCTGTTATAATGCCAGCTCCTCAATTAAATGTTGTTTAGGACAATGGCAAATAAAAAACTTTTAATCTGTGCTGCAATTGCTGCTGGACTATTGTTAACCGCATGTGTCAAAAAAGAAACACCTAAAGAAGAAGAGCAAGAAAAGGTTGAAACTGCTGTTTCAGAACCTACACCTGCTGAACCTGCAAAATTTGAGTCTTTAGAAAGTGTTCAAACTGAAGAAGCTCAAACTCAGGAACCAACGCAAGTTGAGGTGCATCACGAAGAAACAGCAAATACGACAACTGAAATTCGCCGTGAAACTCGCCCTGCCCAACCTGATCAAGGTTCACAAACAACAGTTTCTGAGCAACCTAAAGTAGAGCCGAAACCAAAACCAGAACCTAAGCCTGAGCCAAAAACAGAGCCAAAACCATCTAAGCCAGCTGAACCAGCTCAAAGTGAAGATGATGCTGTTGCTGCTGCAATTGCGGCTGCTACTCCAGCGCTTAAGAACTAAGTTCGTATGCGAATATGCCCAAATTGAACCATCAGTTTGGGCTTTTTAAATATTATTTAAGTTATCAACACAATAATAAGTTTTACTTTTCTTTCTATTTATCTTTAAAGTTTTCCTAGTTATCAATTAGGGACAATCTAGTTTTTCTGCCTAAAAAAGCATTGACGATAGATATAGGGCGATGTAGTTTTCTATCAAGTTCCTTTTTGGAACTTTAATTAAAAGAAGATTGGAGCCTAGAATGAATACAGTATCAAATCGTGTCCCCGCCTCATTTCCAGTCCGTCGTATGGACTATAATTTTGAAAACGTACCTCGCTACTGGTGTAATAACGAGCCTACTTTTACACATTATTTTACTGGTTTATCAACATTGTTCCCTGAAGGTGAATCATATTTTGTTCGCTCTGTTCGAGCTTTACGCGCCAAAGCAAAGTCGAATGAAATTTTAGATCGGGAAATCAGTGCTTTTATTGGCCAAGAAGCAATGCATTCGAAAGAACATCATGCTTTTCATGTAAGTGCACAGCAATATGGTTTAGATCCTCAATCTTTAGAAAAAGTAACTGGCATCGTTTTAAAAACTATTGAAAAAGTTTTTAGTAAAAAATGGAATTTGCTTGTAACAGTAGGTCTAGAACACTACACAGCAGTACTTGTGGTTAGCATGATGCAATCCGTTAATGAATTGATGACGGACTCAACTATTCGCAATTTGTGGCTATGGCATAGTATTGAAGAAACTGAACATAAAGCTGTGGCTTTTGATCTCTACCAACATTTATATGGAAGTGGCTTAAGTGCATACCTTCCTCGCATTACAGTCTTTACTTTAAGTCTATTTTTAATTACAGGCTTTTCAACAATCTATCAATTTGTTCTTATGAAACGAGATCATCAACTTTTAAATTTCAAATCTTGGCGTAAGTTCTTTAGTTTTGCAAATACACAATATAGAACATTGATCCCTCAATTTTTTGATTATTATCGCTTTGACTTTCACCCCAACCAAACAGATGAAAAAGACCTCGTGGCTAGCACAAAAATCAAAATTGGACTAAAAGATCCCAAATTGCTTTTATCTTGATCTAATAAAATTATAAAGCCCATCTATTGAATGGGCTTTATTTAACTTATTGCAAATTACCGTTATTGCTTATGTTCGACCAAAAAATAATTTGATATTAATTTGGCAGCCCATGATGTACTTTTCCAACCTTCATAGAAGCCACAATGACTTCCTTTTTTTGTGGTGATTACCGCAATATTACTCATTTGCTGAATCGTTTCTTTGTAAGGTTCCAAATTTTTAATAGAACAGACAGGATCATCCTCAGCGTTAAGAATCATTAATGGTATTTTGACATTCTCAAATACATAAATTGGATTAATGGCTTGGCAATAGCTTTGATAATCTTCAAAGCCAGCCATTTCAAAATATTCTTTCTCAAACTCTTCCAGACTTGTGGTCGCTAGAACTTTTTCAATAGAAGAAAGTTGGTTCCATGTATTTTGATAAGGATGAATAAAATACTTGAATAACTTTTTGGTCATCATTTTGCTATAAAACGGATGAACATTTTTAAAGCCAATCTCTGTGTTGTAGCCTGGACACATTGCAAAGGCAGCTTTAAATGGCGTGTCAGTACCTTGCTCTCCTAAGTAGCGAACCAGTAGTCCTGTCCCAGCAGAGGAACCTACGGCGTATAAATCCGATTTAGGAAACAAATTTTGAATATGCTCAAGTTGCTCTTTAAGATCGCTTGTTGACCCAAAAAGAGAAATCTGTGGTACAGGCATAGGTAAGCCAGCATGCCCACGGCGTAAGCATAGCGCTATTCTCCATCCTGTATAGTGATGTATATCTTTCACAAGTTCACGCATACTTTCAGGGGTCCCTGTAATGGTATGCATAATGACAACTGTTGGAGTATCTGGAGGAAGATCATAGCCATACCACGCGATCGCAGTTACGCCCCCATCTTTCATGGTGAGCTGATCAATACGATCATATTTAAGCTTAATGGTTTTTTTTCTAATAATATCAAAATATAAAAGATGAACGTGATTGTTGCTTAACCACGGTGTGGGCCGATATTTTTGCTTGAGCTGGGGCAGTTTCTCCAGAATATCTTTTATTTTCCCATTTGGATCATAATAGATTTTTGGCTGTTCAGCACCTAATACCGAATCGAACAAGTCTGAACCGAAAGCTTTAATTTTATTTAAAGTAGATATGCCCATTTTCAATCACTACCTCTGATTATGAGTTAAATGATTGCCGCACTAAGGCTGCAACCTGTTGTCCCCAAATTGCATAAATTTCTTTACTCGGATGAAAGCCATCACTTGCCATAGGCAGATTCATTGCTTGAAAATACTCAATATCATATTGAATGAACTTAAATTGGTTTTGTGATTCTAACCATTTATCTAGTACCTGATTCATTTGTTCCGCATATTTTCCAAACAACCAAGCCAATGGATTTGGTAACGCTGGGAAATGCTGCATTGGCGGAACACCAGAAACAATAATGAGCTTAGGCTGAAAACGTGCCTGTATATATTGAAATAATTGTTTTTGTTGTTTTATCCATGAACTTGCTGAGGTTAGTTTCGTGACATCATTAACACCAATCGACGTAACCACCACATCGTAATTTTGTTGCTCTAAATGCTGTACTGCTTGAAAAACCTGCTTAGTTGTATCACCTGTTTTTGCATGCAGTTTCCAGCGTATCGAATATTGATCTTGCAACTCAGAAATAATTGCACCAGATAAAGCATCTTTTTGGGTTTCTACGCCAACACCTGCTGCGGCAGAGTCTCCTAAAATAAGTAATGATAGAGGTCTTCCATTACCAACGATGCCTTGTCTCTCACCACTGGCTTCTAGCAAGCGTGGTGTGTTCTTACGAACCTTTGTTCCCTGTATAAACAATACAGGAAACAATGCTAGAGTTGAAAGCTTTAACCACATTTTATTGATCTCTATCTTACTTAGGCTATTTACTAAAATTATTGAGGTTGAAACTTAGCAATTCTTATACCCATTTGTTCAGCCAATGCAGCTAGACCACTCATTGGACGAATCATTACTTCAAAATCAATAATTTTGCCTTGTTCATTAAAACGAATCATATCAATACCTTTTAATGATTTACCACTGACATTGGCACTGAACTCAAGCACTACATTTTCACCGTCTTCTGTGTAGAACTCACGATGATAAGTAAAGTCTTCGAACACCTGAATCACATTGGTAAGAATGAAGAAAACGACCTGCTTTCCTTCATAAGGTTTGTAAGCAACTGGTGAGCGAAAAACTACTTCATCTGCCAACAAATCATTTAGATCGGATAAGTTACCAGCCTGAACCATTTCATGCCATTTTTCTAAAGACTGTTTAGTTGTTTCGAGTGTCATTGTTTTTATATCCTATAATTTAACCAAAGAAGTAACGGGCATTTCTCTTTAAAAGAAATGCCCATAAAAATTTATAGTGTCGCTGCTAATTCAGCGCCTTGGCGTATTGCACGTTTTGCATCCAGTTCACCCGCCTCTTTAGCACCACCAATTAAATGAACATTTTTTCCATCTGTTTTTAATTGATCATACATTGCGGTAAATGACTCTTGGCCTGCGCAAATCACCACATGATCAACCTCAAGTACACTTGGTTTCCCATCCACAGTAATATGTAAACCTTGATCGTCTACCTTGTCATATTGCACACCTGCAAACATTTGGACCTGACGATTTTTTAGTCCTGTGCGATGAATCCAGCCTGTTGTTTTACCTAAACCAGCGCCTACAGCAGCAGTTTTACGTTGTAGTAAATAAATTTCTCGTTCAGATGCCTCAACTTTTGGCTGTTTTAAACCACCTACATGTTCATATTGAGTATCGATTCCCCACTCTTCATAGAACTTTTCTGGATTTAAACTGCCACTTTCACCTTCATGAGTAAGATATTCAGCTGTGTCGAAACCAATACCACCTGCTCCAATAATGGCAACACGTTGTCCTACTGGAACATGCTCTTTTAAAACCTGTAAATAGCTCAACACTTTAGGATGATCAATTCCCTCAAACTGTAATTGACGAGGTGTTACACCTGTTGCAACCACAATTTCATCAAAATTTGCTTGGCTTAATTCTTCATAAGTTGCTTGATGGTTTAACACAAGTTCAATGTTTGGTCGCAATTCAATTTGACGACTAAAGTAGCGTAAAGTTTCGTAGAACTCTTCTTTTCCAGGAACTGTTTTTGCAATATTAAACTGACCACCAATTTGATGACTTGCTTCAAAAATTTTAACTTGATGCCCACGATCAGCTGCATATACCGCAAAACTTAAACCTGCTGGACCCGCGCCAATAACAGCAATATTCTTTTTAACCTGAGCTTCTTTAAAGATCAGCTCAGTTTCATAACATGCACGCGGGTTTACTAAACAAGTTGCAATTTTCATTGAGAAAATATGATCTAAACAAGCTTGGTTACACCCAATACATGTATTAATTTCATCACTGCGGCCTTCACTTGCTTTCAAAACAAATTCAGCATCCGCTAACATTGGTCGTGCCATAGACACCATATCAGCATGACCAGATGCCAATACATGTTCAGCCATTTCAGGCGTATTAATTCGGTTAGAAGTAATTAAAGGGATAGAGACTTCACCTTTAAGTTTTTCAGTCACCCAAGTAAATGCAGCACGAGGAACTTTGGTTGCGATTGTAGGAATACGTGCCTCATGCCAGCCAATACCTGTATTGATAATTGTTGCGCCTGCTTTTTCAATTTCTTTTGCAAGCTGAATCACTTCATCAAAACTTGAACCGCCTTCCACTAAATCAAGCATAGATAAACGATAAATAATGATAAAATTTTCACCAACTAAAGCACGCGTGCGCTTTACAATTTCAATTGGAAAGCGGATACGATTTTCGTAACTACCGCCCCATTCATCATCACGATGATTCGTTCGAGCTGCAATAAACTCATTAATTAAATAACCTTCGGAGCCCATGATTTCTACGCCATCATAGCCCGCATACTGAGCAAGTTTGGCGCAGTTAGCAAAGTCATCAATGGTTTGTTGTACTTCGGCAGAGCTTAAAGCTTTAGGCTTAATCGGGTTAATAGGGGCTTGAATTGCTGAAGGCGCAACGTTATTTGCCTGATAAGAATAACGACCCGTATGTAAGATCTGCATAGCAATTTTACCCCCAGCTTCATGGACAGCTTGGGTAATCACTTTATGTTTTTCAGCTTCTTCAACTGTATCTAGTTTGGTCCCGTGGCTAAATACAACACCATCATCATTTGGAGAAACACCGCCAGTTACAATTAACCCCACATCACCTTTCGCACGCTCAGCATAAAACGCAGCCATGCGCTCATATCCTTGCGGTGCTTCTTCTAATCCAATGTGCATCGACCCCATAAGCACACGATTTTTTAAAGTAGTAAAGCCTAAATCAAGTGGCTTTAATAAATGTGGATAAGCTGACATATTTTCTCCTATGGCTAGCAATAAGCTTGCTAATGCAACTTGTTGCATAAATTTATAATCAAATTTTGACTTTTATGCAACATGTTGCATAATCTCATGAGTCACACTTTACTTTTGCTTACAAACTGGATTGCCATGTCACTTCCTCATGTTTTATTGACCAGCTTGCTTGAACGTCCAAGTACGGGGTTTGAACTTGCCCGTCGCTTTGACCGCTCAATGGGCTTTTTCTGGAATGCCACTCACCAGCAAATTTATCGTGAACTCAATAACATGCTTAAAAAAGGCTGGGTTTCCACTTTAGAAAATGAAATGGATAATGGCCGAAAAAAAACCTATCAGGTCGAACAACTGGGTCGTATAGAACTAGCCTCATGGATGACGCAACAAAGTGAACCTGCGCAACTTCGTGATGATTTAATGGTTAGATTGCGTGCAGAAGCACAATTGAGCAATAATCAGATATTACCTGAACTGTTAAGGCATCTTGGTTTACATCAAGAGAAGCTCAAACTTTATCAAAGTATTTATGATAAAGATTTTAAAGACAGTGATGATCTAAATGACCGTGTGTTATACATCCACAAAATGATCTTAGAACTTGGAATTACGATGGAAAGTGAATGGATCAAATGGTTGGAACAAGTCATCCCTCAATTAAAACGCTTTGCCCAAGATAACCCATCTGGAGAATAGCCATGCCGTATTACACCATGCCCGATCGGGAAAATTTATTTGTACGCCGTGTTGGTCGTGGTGAGCCTGTTTTGGTTTTATCTGGCCTTGGCATGCAAAGTTGGCAGTGGCTACCGTTTATTTATGCAAACCGCAAAGAATATGAATTTATTATTCCAGACTGGCGTGGTTTCGGTGGTTCAAAGAATTGTGCAATTCCCGAGCAAGATGCCATTTCTAGCCATTGGCAAGATGTTGCTCATTTAATAGATCAATTAAAACTTAATAACTTTATCTTGATGGGTTATTCAATGGGCGCGACAACTGCCATGCATGGTATGAAACACGCTCAACTAGCACAGCAGTTAAAAGCCTATTTACATATTGATCAGACACCAAAAATATCAGTAGATTCAACTTGGGAATATGGTTTATTCGGCCCTCTTCACACTCAGTTCAAACAACTATTAAATGATATTTATCAATTATTGCTAAAGCATAAAAACGCCAAATATCTTTATGAACTATCTCTTCCAGATCGACAAGAACTAGTCCGTCTATGGGTAGATTTTATTGAGTTACAAAGTAGCAATCCATTTAGTCCACTAGTTTTTAAAACAGCTTTAAAACAGCCTTTTCTACAAAAATATTTATTACCTATTCAACGTTTGGATTACTTGTTTTGGTATGTTGAAAATTATCTTTATCACAATGAAGATTATCGAGAAGCAATTCAGCAGTTAGCATGTCCTACCACTTTTTTTATTGGTCGTAATTCGACACTTTATCCAGAAACTGGTCAGACACTGATTGCACATAGCGTTGAGCATGCAAAAGCAATATATTTTGAACGTTCAGGCCATACACCTTTATTAACCGAACCCAAAAAGTTTGGGCATGAAATCACTACATTCCTATCCGAACTCAAACATGCTTCTTAAAAAACAAAGGGATCTATTTACAGATCCCTTTTTAAAGTCCATAAATAATTAAGCGGAATGAGCTAATTCTTTTGTCTTTAACTCCTTCGAGACATTTAATAAAAGCTGCTCTGTTTTTTCCCACCCTAAACAACCATCAGTTACTGACTGGCCATAAGTCATATCACAAGAAATCTTTTGGTTACCATCAACCAAATGACTTTCAATCATGACACCTCGAACTTGTGTTTTTAAACGTTCAGCAACGATTTGCTGTAAAACTTCTGGCTGACGCAATGGATCCTTACCGCTGTTACCATGACTACAATCAATCACCAGTGCAGGTAAATTTTGTTTGTACTTTTCGCGTATCGCCTGAATTGAAGCCAAATCGTAATTTGGCCCATGATTCGCACCACGCAAGATCAAGTGAGGTAATGGATTTCCAGCACTCTGAATCACTGAAGGCAAGCCTTGTTGATTCATTCCTAAAAATTGATGTTCATTTTGCGCGGATTGAATCGCATCTAGTGCAATCTGAATAGAACCATCAGTACCATTCTTGAAACCAATACTGTATGGCATATGACTTGAGATTTCACGGTGAATCTGAGATTCGCTTGTGCGAGCACCAATTGCACCCCAAGCCAATAAATCATCAAAATAGCCAGTTGCCATTGGGCTTAAAATTTCACTCGCAATTGGCAAACCCTTTTCAATAATCTGTAGGTAGAGTTCACGAGACTTTTCTAAACCAAGTTGTAAATTTGATGAACCATCTAAATTTGGATCATACATGAACCCTTTCCAACCAACTGTGGTACGTGGTTTTTCAATGTATGTACGCATCACGATAAAAATCTGATCTTTAACTTTTTCTTGTAATTTTTGCAGTTTTTCAGCGTATTCAAGTACTGCAACTGGATCATGAATTGAACAAGGCCCTGTAATTACCATTAGACGATGATCGTTGCCGTTAAGAATATTTTGAATAATTTGGCGGTGTTCGGCAATTTGACGTGCGAAAGAGTGTGCAAGCGGGTATTTCGCTTTTAACTGGATAGGTAAACTAACTGGTGTTTCTTTTGTATTGGTTTGAGTCAGTAAAGTATTTAGGGCATTCATTGGTTTTTTCCTTGGGACTGCAATCTACTCAGTCCGATCATTTATTTGAGCGTTTTGGATCTATTCGTTGGTAAAGGTAAGCAAAAGTAAAACCAATAAAAGTTGCTAAAGTACGAATAAGTCATGTTGTTCATTTTAAGTTCCTCGATTCTAAAAAGATAAAGCATAAAAAAACCTGATCGGGGTTGCCGATCAGGTATTAACTGTGATGGGCAACTTTCTCATGCCCGAATACGCTCAGGCAACTATCTAAATTGCCAAAAGTAATAATAAGCGTTAGTGTTCACAGATTGATTTAACATCTTTATCTCAAATATTAAAAAATGTTCCTTAAATCTAAAATACGCATTGTTGATGAGTTTGACAAGTCTTTTTTTTGAAAAAAACTTCTTATTTTCTCGCTTAAGATTTGATTCAATGATGCATTAACGAATCAACCCTTGAGGTTGCAAAATAATTAAACCAGCTCCACAAAGCACAATTAGACCACCTAATATATCCCATCTTGTTAATCCCACCTGATCAACAAAGCGTAGCCACATAAGCGCAGTAAAAATATAAATACCGCCATAGGCCGCATAAATGCGCCCAGAAGCTGCTGGATGTAAAGTTAACAACCATACAAAGATAGCCAGACTTAAGACCGTAGGTAGCCACAGCCAAGCCGACTTGCCCTCTTTTAAAATCAGATAAGGAAAATAACAACCAAGAATTTCAGCAATTGCTGTAATAATAAATAACCCGAATACACTGAGTATTCGGGTTATAGCAAGACTATCAATTAACATAAGTTATGCTGGTTCTGCTGTATGATGATCTTCAAATACTTCAAGTTTTAAGCCGACAGCTTTGCCATCTTCTTTTTTCACCGATACAGCCACGTTACCACCATGATCTGCAAGTTCACCAAACAGAATCATTTCAGCGAGTGGTTTCTTCAAGTGCTCTTGAATGAGACGTTGCATTGGACGAGCACCCATCAAACGGTCATAACCATTTGTAGCCAACCAATCTCGTGCACTTTGATCAACATCCAGAACAACTTGTTTTTCATCCAATTGCGCTTGTAATTCTGTCAAGAATTTATCGACTACAGACTCAATCACAGTTGTTGGCAATGCTTTGAATTGAATAACACCATCTAAACGGTTACGGAACTCTGGAGAGAAAGCACGTTTCATCGCTTCTTGGTTATCAGAACTATGATCTTGTTCCGTGAAACCAATGCTCGCGCGAGAAATACTTTCTGCTCCAATATTCGTAGTCAGAACAATAATCACATTTCTAAAGTCTGACTTACGTCCATTGTTATCCGTTAAAGCGCCATGATCCATGATTTGTAGCAATAGATTAAACACATCTGGATGTGCTTTTTCAATTTCATCAAGCAACAAGACACAATGCGGATTTTTGTGAATCGCATCAGTAAGCAAACCACCTTGGTCATAACCCACATACCCTGGAGGTGCACCAATTAAGCGTGAAACTGCATGACGTTCCATATATTCAGACATATCGAAACGTACAAGCTCTACACCCAATAATTTAGCGAGTTGCTTAGTAACCTCAGTTTTACCTACACCTGTTGGACCAGCAAAAACAAAACTACCCACTGGTTTATCTGGTGACTTTAATCCAGCACGAGATAACTTGATCGCTGAGCCTAATGCAGTAATTGCTTCATCTTGACCAAACACCACACGTTTCAAATCACGCTCAAGATTTTCAAGCACTGACTTATCATCTTTAGACACAGTTTTTGGTGGAATACGAGCAATCTTAGAAACGATATCTTCGATATTCTCTACAGTAATCAAGCTATCATCACTTTCAGCTTTCAAACGGCGTTGAGCACCTGCTTCATCGATGACATCAATTGCCTTATCTGGCAAGAAACGATCATTAATGAACTTAGCAGAAAGCTCTACAGCTGATACCAAAGCCTTATCGTCATATTGTACGTGGTGGAAATCTTCAAACTTAGTTTTCAATCCACGTAAAATATCAATCGTTTCCGAAATACTTGGCTCATTGACATCAATTTTTTGGAAACGACGAGATAACGCATGGTCTTTTTCAAAAACCTGACGATATTCTTGGAAAGTCGTTGAACCAATACAACGTAAAGTACCATTAGCTAAAGCTGGCTTAATAAGATTTGACGCATCCATTGTGCTACCCATACTTGAGCCTGCACCAATGATCATATGAATCTCATCAATGAATAAAATCGCATTTGGATTTTTCTTCAATGCATTAAGCAGTTGTTTTAAACGTTTTTCAAAGTCACCACGATATTTAGTTCCAGCAACTAATGCACCAATGTCCAGACTATAAATTTCAGCCTGACTTAAAGGTTTAGGTGCTTTACCATTCACAATTAACCATGCCAAACCCTCGGCAATCGAGGTTTTACCTACACCTGGATCACCTACAAGCAATGGATTGTTTTTGCGACGGCGGCACAGAATTTGTGCTGTACGCTCAATTTCTTTTTCACGACCAATCAACGGGTCAGTTTTGCCTTTTTGCGCTTCAACATTTAGATTCAGCGTATAAAGCTCAAGTGGCCCTGCATTGCTTGCGCTAGTTTCACCCTCAATATCTTCAACTTCTTCTTCAACTTGCACTTCGTCTTTACGTGTCCCATGAGACAAGTATTGAGTCAATGTCAAACGATTGATTTGATGACGTTTAAGTAAATACACAGCAAAAGAATCACGCTCTGAATACATTGCGACCAAAACATCTGCACCTTCAACCGTACGATCGCCGCCACTTGATTGAACGTGGAAAATAGCACGTTGCAAAATGCGGTCAAAACTTTCTGTTGGATGAGGAGCTTGCTCGCTATTTTCGCCAAGCTTAGGAGTATGTTGTTCTACATATTCTTCTAATTCTTTACGCAAAGAAACTATATCAGCCCCGCATGCTTTGAGTGCATTCACGGCTGAATCGTTGTCGAGTAATGCTAATAATAAGTGTTCGACTGTAAGAAACTCATGTCTCTTTTGACGAGCCATGCTAACAGCCAAACGTAATGATACTTCTAATTGACGACTGAGCATGTAACCCCCTTATGCTTTAGGCTCAATCTGGCAAAGTAATGGATGACCTTGCGATCGAGCGTAATTATTAACAAGGTTTGCCTTAGTTTCCGCGATGTCTCTTGGATAGACTCCGGCAATACCTTTACCTTCATAGTGTACTGTTAGCATTACTTGAGTTGCTTGGTCAAGATTCATTGCAAAGTATTGTTGTAAAATTTCAATTACAAAGTCCATTGGAGTGTAATCGTCATTCATTAATACGACTGCATATAATGGGGGACGCTTGAGTTCAGGAGGAGCTGTTTGTACAACAACCTCTCCATCATGATCTTCGTTTTGCGAATCACTTAAGCGTGGGTGGAAGTGCCAATCGACATAGCCAGACTGCTGAAAAGAAGCCTTGATATCTTTTAAGTTTGTTTGACGCTTATTTGTTCGCATAGGATGTTACTATTGTGAATTTGCTTCAGCTTGAGGAATTTCTGCCACAAAAGCAGAAGATGTTTCGACAGGTTTACCACGCTGCCAACTAAAACGTTTAATAATCGGTGTATCAGAACCACCAGTTAAACGTACCTCAATAAATTGAGGCGTGAAACCTTTAGGCATTGTCCAGCGACCTGTTAAACGTTCAAAGTCAGTAAAGTTGAAGTTCTTCGCTTCAAGCGGTACGACTAAAACTTCAGTATCTTTGATCAATCTGATTTCAACCGATCCTAAAGCACGACGCTTACTTGGACTTACTTGAACTAAATCTAGTTGATATTCATAAGCATTTTCAGGCAAAGGCTTAATTGCCAGATTTTGGATTGTTAAGCTCAAACCACCACGTTGTCTCAAAATCTCACGATAGATATTACTCATACCTTCTTGCTGAGTCTTATCGGCATTCGCTTGATTAAGCGCTTCAAACAAATCATTTGCATTCGTCACAGCCACATCACGCTCTTGCACCGCTGCATTAAGGCTTTTGTTAACTGCATCTAAGGCTGTTTTTTGCTTTTGCACCACTTCAACCAATTGCTCCGCATCTGCATCGTAACCAACAACAGTTAAACCTTGACGGTGCCCAATTGTATAGCCGAGCGCAAAACAACCACTCATTAAAATAGCAGCACCAATAAACAAAGGCTTATTGGTGTTTAAAAATTTTTTCTTTTGCAACGAACTTTCTGCTGAAGTCGTCTGTCCAGAGTTTTGCATCGTCATCTCAGTGTTCAAGATCAGAGTCAAGACACACATTTAAATCGAAATTTAAATGTGTGTGAAGCAAAAAAGAGTTTTTTATGGTAATAAACCAATCCCTTGTAAGCCTTCGTCTTCATTAAAGCCAAACATCAGGTTCATATTTTGTACAGCCTGACCAGATGCACCTTTTACAAGGTTATCTTGAGCCGCCAAAATAATCAGTTTATTTGGTTGTGGTTTATATAATGCAATACGAAGTTCATTCGCACCGCGTACACTACGTGTTTCAGGTGAACTATTTGCAGGCATAACATCTACGAATTTTTCATTAGCATAGAAGTTTTCATACAAAGCTTGTAAGTCTGTCTGCTTACCAGCTTCTGTCAAATCTACATAAATTGTACTCAGCATACCGCGAATCATAGGTACTAGATGCGGAACAAATAAGAGTCCATCAAACCCGCCCTTTTGTCCTGCAATATTTTCTAAGGCTTCTACAATTTCTGGATGGTGACGATGACCTGCAACACCATATGCTTTAAAGTTATCAGCGTTTTCACTATAAATCATGCCCAAGCTTGCTTTACGGCCAGCACCCGAAACACCAGACTTCGCATCAATAATAATATTTTTGGTTTCAATGAGTGCTTGTGCTGATTTTAATAGTGGCGCTAAACCTAATTGAACAGTCGTCGGATAGCAACCAGGGTTACCAATAACTTGAGCTTGTTTAATTTTTTCGCGGTTTAACTCAGTTAGACCATATACAGAATCTTTTAGTACATCTGGGCAAGCATGCTCCATACCATACCATTTTTCAAATTGTTCAAGATCTTGTAAGCGAAAGTCTGCTGCTAAATCAATAACTTTAGTTCCAGCTGCAATTAAATCTTTGGCATGTTGCATGGCAACACCATGTGGCGTTGCAAAAAATACAACATCACACTCTTTTAATGCATCAATGTTTAAATCTGAAAATTGAAGATCTGTATGTCCACGTAAATTAGGGAACATATCTGCAACTGGTTTGCCCGCTTCTGTACGTGAAGTAAGAACTCGAACCTGCGCTTTAGGGTGTCGTAATAAAATACGTAATAGTTCAACGCCTGTATAACCCGTTCCACCAACAATTCCGACAGAAATCACGTGCATTACCTCAATTTTTGAATCTATACTTGGGCAGTAGTATGACAGGATGTCCAAGCTTACAAAACCATTTCATGCTTGGTAATTTTAATTTTTTTAATTTTAGCGACAATCAGATAGCACTTACTGGACTGTCATAACCACATAAATATCAGCAAATAAATACCAGATTAATTTTTGGAGAGCTAGGATGCTTCATCAATCAAAAGAAACAAAATTACGCACGTACCTTGGCTTGAGCACATTCATTTTAAGTGTAGCCCTTACTGGTTGCGGAGGTGGAGGTAGTAGTGGAGGCAGTTCACCCACTACACCAACGCCAGTTGACCCTACACCTGAAGCAACAACTGATGTTACTTTAAAAACCCCTGTAGAAATGCGTAATATCCAGCTTAAAGTATATGACAATACCAACAACGCTGTTCTAGTGGATACTTCAATTGCGAGTTTAAATAGCTTTAATGTCAAAATTCCTACTGCAAAATTGAATCGTTTATATCGCGTAGAAATTACAACTCAAAGCTCATCTCAAGTGTTTGACCCCATTACTCCACAATACCAAAATTTGTCAGGTATTTATCATGCATTTATTACACCAAACAATGTAAGTGGCAGAATCCAATTCATTAGCCCAAGCAGTGAAGCAGTTTATCAACGAGCTGTCATACGTTCAGGACAACTCCCTCAAGAAACGTTTGACCCAACCCGTATTGAGCAATTACATGTAGATTTAGCTTCTCAAGATGTCTACAAATCGTTAATGAATGCGTTTAAAGATGCTGACATTCCAAGTTTAAGTCCAGCTAATTCCCTTCTGAATTTAACTTTGTTGCGATACTCAACTACTAAACCTAGTACATATGTAGATAGTTATCTTAGCTTTGGTTACTTACAATATTGGTCAACGATTCATGGCGGAGCAAACACCTACCAAGAACTTGTTAAAAGTTTAGCAACTGATTTAAAAGATGGCTTTTTGGATGGGAAAAAACTTCATGGGGATCAAACATCCTTCACTCCTATTTTCACACCTGCTCCAGATAATATTGATCCACTAAAAAATACGCTGTTAGATATTGCAGCTAATCAAAAAGTAACGCGCGATTACTTTGGAACCAACCTAAAAGCATCTACTTTGCAATTGGCTCAGGCTAATTCACAACAGTCTTTAGATCAGACGGGTTATGAACTTCTACAAAAAAAACAATATACAGGAATTGTTCCTACTGTAAATTCAACAACATTCATTCGCATTGACGGTGCTGGAGATTACCGTAGAGCTGTTGGGTTTACCACCACAGCGACGTGTAATGGATCAACCTACCCATGCAAACAAGGCTTAACCAGCATCAATCTATCAGATCCAAACCTACCAGCTACAGACTATTTAGTGGGTCACTATGAAGACACCTCAACTGGATGTCAGCTTAATTTTCGTGCGAACGGTCAAATCGACTTGAGTAAAGGCTCACAAATTTATCGTGCTGCTTTAAGTGCTGATAGTACCGATAATTTATTGCAAACAGATGCTGCCAGCTCAAGTTATTTACTCAATTCAAGTTCAGCCGAACCAAATAACTCGACGCAACAATACAACTTTATCCAATTATCTATTAAAGCAAATAAGATTATTAGTGCTAAAGCAGGTTTAGATAGCCGGAAAGCACCCGATAGCTTACAAACACCACAACTAGAATGTAGTTTTAGTTAGTTTGAGACATACCACCATGCAGGCAATGGATTTGATTTAAGTTGTCTGCGGTGTTTTTGAAAATATGGATCGTATTTTTCAACTTCTGCCCAAAATGCAGGACTATGGTCAAAATGTTTAGTATGCGCCAACTCATGAATAGCCACATAGCGAGCAATTTCATGTGACATAAGCACCAGCCCTGCATGTAGCATAATATTATGCTGACTACTACAACTTCCCCACCGAGTTTTCGGGCGGCGAATTGTGCATTCCCTATAAGCCAATTGAGTGTGCTCACTTAATTCTTTCAAAAGCTCTGGTAATTCTTGTTTCGCATAAGCAATAACTGCGTTTTGCAATGCCAAATATGGCTGTGTGTCTTTAATAAATAAAGAATTGTTTTCCCAGTCGAATTGAAAAACACGATGCTGCTTTTGAACAACGACTTGAAATGGCTGTTCTTTATTAAAGAAATAAATTTCTGAAGGAATATCAATAGATGCCGATTGGACGTTTTGTTGCTTATTCCATGTCTCGGTTAACCATTGTTCAGATTGTGCTAAAAAATGCTGAATTTGTTTTTTACTACAAAATAAAGGAACCGTAAGACGGATTGAAGCAGGCTCAACACGTAAGCGCAATTTTCGTGCTCTTACGTGTCGAACGATTTTAATCTCTGGCATTTTTGCAGACATTACTGTGCTGTACGCTCTTCAATACCATTATTCGTTGCAACAATTGCAATCGTTGCAGGATTTAAGGCGAAGATACCGTTAGTTACCACACCAGGAATATTGTTAATTGTTTTTTCCAGTTCAATAGCATTTAAAATATTAAGATTGAAAACATCCAAAATAACATTCCCGTTATCTGTAACTACACCCTCACGATAAACTGGGTCACCACCTAAACTTACCAATTTACGAGCTACAGCCGAACGCGCCATTGGAATAACTTCTACTGGAAGTGGAAAATCACGTCCAAGTTGATCAACCCATTTTGAATCATCAACAATACACACAAACTTCTTAGCAATTGATGCAACAATTTTCTCACGTGTTAATGCAGCACCGCCACCTTTAATCATATGCATATGACGGTCGATCTCATCTGCACCATCAACATAAGCATCTAGGCTACCTACATGGTTCATATCAACCACTTCAATACCAAGTTTTTTAAGACGATCAGCAGTTGCTTGAGAACTTGCCACAGCTGCTTCTAATTGTAATTCTGGGAGTAAATCAATTAGAAAATTTACGGTACTTCCAGTCCCAACACCCAAAATGCCACCTTTGGGTAAGTGTTTTAAAGCAGCTTTAGCAGCAGCTTGTTTCTTTTCATCTTGGGTTGCATATAGGCTCATTACATCACTCAACTATTTTTTGACATTTATGCGCCAATAAACGGCGCAAATGCACAAGGGTTTGCTACAATAATTTCCTATTTTAAACTGTTATAGGGAAGATGAACATGCTGTCTCGTGTGGTACGACAAATTTTACAAGCAACGGTTTATGATGTTGCAATTGAAACACCTCTCGAAGCAGCTCCACGAATTAGTCAAAAATTAAACAATACAATTCGTTTTAAGCGTGAAGATTTACAACCCGTTTTTTCTTTTAAATTACGCGGTGCCTATAACCGTATTAGTCAATTACCAAAAGAACAACTTGAACGCGGAGTAATTTGCGCCTCTGCTGGTAACCATGCTCAAGGCGTAGCTTTGTCAGGACAAAGATTAGGAATTCCCGCTATTATTGTTATGCCGAGCACAACACCTGACATTAAAGTTCAGGCTGTTAAACGCTTAGGTGGTCAAGTCGTATTACATGGCGATAGCTTTGATATCGCAAATAAATATGCTCAACAACGTGCAGAAGTTGAAGGTCTTGTATTTATTCCACCTTATGACGATGAACTTGTCATTGCAGGTCAAGGCACAATTGCCAATGAAATTTTACGTCAATGGCGTGATGTAGAATACGTGTTTGTTGCCGTAGGTGGTGGTGGTCTTATTTCAGGCGTAGCAGCTTACCTTGGTGAAGTTGCACCGCACGTAAAAGTTATTGGCGTTGAATATGAAGAGTCTGCTTGTTTAAAAGCAGCTTTAGAAGCAAATGAACGTGTAATTTTGCCACACGTGGGCTTATTTGCAGATGGTACAGCTGTTGCCCAAATTGGTGCTTTACCTTTTGATATTATTCGTTTGCGCAAATCTGATAACTCAGGCCCGATTGTTGATCCTGATATTGTCACTGTAAATACAGATGAAATCTGTGCAGCAATTAAAGACACATTTGATGAAAACCGCAGTATTGTTGAACCTTCTGGAGCAATGGCTTTAGCGGGTATCAAAAAATATATTCACGAACATAAAATCAGTAATAAAAATATGGTGTCGATTGTGTGCGGCGCCAATATGAATTTTGACCGCTTACGTTATATTGCTGAGCGTACGGAGTTAGGTGAGCAACGCGAAGCGATTTATGCAGTTACCTTATCTGAAGAAAAAGGTGCATTCTTAGGCTTCTGCCGTGCTTTACAAGGCCGCAATATCACTGAGTTTAACTACCGAGCAAACAATACAGAGGAAGCACAAGTATTCGTCGGTATTAGTTTGAAAGGTGGAGATGCAGAGCGTCATGAAATTTTGGAACAATTAAAACAGCAAGATTATATTGTAGATGACCTTTCTGACGATGAAGTTGCCAAATTACATATTCGTTATTTAATTGGTGGTCACGCAAATCTAGATGATGAAAGATTGTTCCGTGTCGAATTCCCTGAACGTCCAGGCGCCCTCTTAACATTCTTAACTCGTTTAGGTCCAACTCACAACATTACCCTCTTCCATTATCGTAATCATGGAGCGGCAGAAGGTCGTGTTTTAGTTGGCTTACAAGCAACCGATGCTAAACAAAACCCTGATGGATTGATTGAGACACTCGAGCAGATTAATTATCCGTATGCAGAAATTACTGATAATGTTGGCTATAAACGTTTCTTAAAATAATCTTTAGTTTTGATGAAGAAGCCGACATAGTTGTCGGCTTTTTTATACATTTTTTTATATTTCCAGCATATTTACATTGCTTCTCTTTATCTTAAAGAAAATATCCTTAAAAATAATGATCTAACTCGGAAAAAAGGACCAACATGGCACAGTTCGCAGTCATTGGCTTAGGTAGTTTTGGAGCCACAGTTGCTCAAGAACTCACAAAATTAAATCATGATGTTATTGGCATCGATACAGTAAAAAAGAATGTCGAAAATCTTGCCGACGTTTTAACTCATGCCGTCATTGCCGATGCTACTGACGAACATGTGCTTGACGAATTGAATATCCAAAATTGTGACGCTGTTGTAGTTGCAATTGGTGAAGATATTGAAGCCAGTATTTTGTGTGTGTTGAACTTAAAAAATCTAGGCATTGATAAAATTTGGGTAAAAGCAAAAACCAAAGCTCATCACACCATTTTGTCACATCTCAATATCAATAAGATTATTCATCCTGAAGAAGATATGGGGGTAAGAGTTGCTCAAGCTCTGAACTACCCTATGGTAAGCCGCTATATGTCTTTAGAAGATGATCATTACATTATCAAAATTGAAATCCCAGATAGGCTTAATGGCATCAATTTATATGGCATTATGCAGCAAGCGCCTCAAGTCAAAACATTGCTCGTGAAAAGACAGCAGCAAATTTTGTTTGAGACTGAAGAAAATTTCACTTTGCAAACACATGATATTCTTATTTTAGAAGGTCATTTATCACAGTTAAAGAAACTTTCTAATTGCTTCTTATAAGAAAACGAACTCTAGAATATGTCCATATATCCCAAGCCACATAAAACGTTAAATTTAAGCCCTCCTTCTCTTTTAGCGCTAGGGTTTTTAGGCTTTATTACTTTTGGCACTTTATTGCTTAAATTGCCATTTGCGAATACAGGCAATGTCAGTTGGATGGATGCGCTTTTTACAGCCACCTCAGCAGTTACCATTACCGGTCTATCCGTTTTAAATATTCATGAGTCTTTTACCCTCTTTGGGCAAACTATTATTTTATTGCTGATCCAGTCTGGCGGTTTGGGATTTATGACTTTTGCGATCTTGGCAGCATTAAGTTTGTCACCAAAAGTTGGTCTTAAACAGCAAATGATGGCTCAAGATAGTCTCGGGCAAACGAGCCTATCTAAAGTTACTTTTGTTGCTAAAGGCGTTGTCACCTATACTCTTATTTTTGAGCTGATTGGTACAATTATTCTCACGACTGCTTTTACACCAACATACGGGTTTGCGCGTGGTTTATATTATGCAGTTTTTTATAGCATTTCCTCATTCAACAATGCTGGTTTTTCATTATTTTCCAATAGTTTAATGAATTTCCAAAGTAACTATATTATTTGTATAACCATTAGCATCCTTTACACTTTAGGTGGTCTTGGTTTTTTAGTACTCATGGATATTAAGCAAAACAAAAGATGGAAAAAACTAACGCCAAATAGCAAACTTATTCTTACCACTATTGCAATTATCAACCTCGTTGCCTTTATTTTAATATGGGCCTTAGAAGCTCAAAATCCCGCGACTTTAGGGATGTTAAACTCAGGTGAACAAGCATTAAACGCTTGGTTTCAGGCAACAGTTCCACGATCTTCAGGCTTTAATACCATTGATACAGGTGCAATGACCAACAGTAGCTCACTACTAATGATGTTA
This sequence comes from Acinetobacter sp. 1542444, assembly GCF_000581835.1. Taxonomy (NCBI): domain Bacteria; kingdom Pseudomonadati; phylum Pseudomonadota; class Gammaproteobacteria; order Moraxellales; family Moraxellaceae; genus Acinetobacter; species Acinetobacter sp. 1542444. The sequence continues at coordinate 881,967 of NZ_JEYA01000001.1, forward strand.
CTGATGTTTATTGGTGGTGGTTCACTGAGTACAGCGGGTGGAATCAAAGTTGGAACCTTTGTCATTTTAGTACTTAGTGTAATTTCATTTTTACGCCGTACAGATGAAATTAGAATATTTAATCACTCTGTATCGCACGAAACCACCTATAAAGCATTAGCAGTGACTGCTATTACGAGTATACTGATTTTCATTGGCTTCTTTATTCTTTTACTTTTAGAACCTAAAGCAGATTTTATGAATTTGCTTTTTGAGGTTGTTTCTGCCGCATGTACAGTGGGTCTCTCTCGTGGAATCACACCTGATTTACATAACGGTAGTTTATTTATTTTAAGCCTACTCATGTTTGCTGGAAGGCTTGGGCCTTTAACACTCGCCTATTTAATCGCTACTCCTAAAAAGAGCCGACTTAAACATCCTCAAGCCAACATCCAAATTGGATAATAAAAAAGCCGCTTTAAAAGCGGCTTTTCTTATATCGTCTTAGTACCAATTCAAGAGCGACACACCCAAACCAGCATAAGTTGCTCGATGGTTATAATCAATTAGGCTTTCACCATAACCGTTAAACAACTGGAAATGTCCGCGTAACTTGCCACTGATTGGAAAAGCCCAATCAAATTGCACAGCACCATGAGAGTCATCACCACCTTTCAGTGAATGACGCAGCATTAGAGAGAAGTCATTCTGCTTCCACTTATAAAACGCTGTTAAATCACCACGACCAATGTAATCTTCCATATCCGGATTATTATCATCTTTACTATCTTCTTCAAGACGAATCCATGGACGAAGCATTAAAGCAAAATTACCACGCTCCAATCCAACATTAAAAATTACACGGTTCCAGCTACGAGATAATGGATCTGAACGACCATTTGACTGATGGTTTAACGTAACTCCAAGCAAACGCCCATCTAAACCAAGCAACTCGTAGTTCGTTCTAAACATTAAACTTGCTTCTGGTTCATAGTTCGTTTCACGGAATGGGCGAGATTCTTCAGCATTGAACGTCTGCCAGCGTGAAGATTGTGTATACCCTACCCACAAATCACCATTATTTCCAAAAATATTTTCCCAAGCTTTGGTTTTCAAAGAAATCTGAAACTTACTTTCTGTTGATTTCAGATTCTGAGCATCCGTTACAGTATTATTTGGATTTGGACTACTCGGGAATTCATTCTTATCACTGGTCCAAAATACGGGTAGTAAATAGACTGGCTGATAAGCACGAATGTTCCAAACACCTAGCTTACTTTTTTCAGATAATTCCCAACGTTGATCTAGCAAAGAAGTAGTAGGTTCAAGTGTAGGTGCTTTACCAATCACTTTAATATTACTAACTGTATCTACAACCTTCTCTTTAAATGTTTCTGGTTGAACAGCGGGCTGATCGATTTTTTTAACAGGCTCAGGTACTACCGCGGCTTGTACAACAGGTAGAGCTGTTGGCTTAAATACAGAGTCGTAACAAGCCAGACGATCGGCATTCGAAGCAAGAGCAACACATGCATCAACTGTGGCAGGGTTTGCTGGAGCTAAGGTATCAGCATATGTTACAGACGCACATAAACAGCTAAGCACGATTCCCATGCTTAGCTGTAAAGATGTGCGTTCAAATTGTTTGAACGCCATGTTCAATCTCCAATTTTTATTTTAATTAACTTGTTGAATGGTAAAACCTAATTGCTGCAATTCATCACGTTTAGCAAATGGCGCAACTAAAGCTTTTACAGGAGTTTGCTCTACTAAATATTGACGAGCAACACGTTTTAAATCATCCAATGTTACATGCAACAATCTTTCACGCAAAGTACGGCGGAAAGCTGGTGTTCTCGCATGCAACAATGCATAACATGCTGTAATCGCTTCACCTGCTGGAGAGCCTGGTTTATCCATACTTGCCACTAAACCAAGAATTGCTTCTTCAAGCTGATGAGGTTGTTGCTCTGTATTTAATAACCATTGCACGCTTGCTTCAAAGTCTTTAAACGTCTCTGCTAAACGTGGATCACGGTAACTGAAGAAACGGAATGAACAAGCATTTCCATCATAACTAGCACCGCCGCCATAAGCACCACCTTTTTCACGGATAGCACTGTGCAAGAATCCGTTACGTAAATAAGCTGCCAATACCATTAATGGAGCTGCATCTGGATGTGATACTTCTACGGCTTGATATGCAGACGCACAGAATTGAACGTTTGCCTGAATTAACCATGCTTCATGATTATTATCATTAGCTTGTTCTACTTGAGTTAACTCAGTTGTAGCTGTATCAACATTCAACTTATCCCAAACATTCTGGATTTCTTCAACCAAACGTTCAGATTGATGTTCTTCACACACTAGTAAGAACTGTTTAGGTGCTTGCAACAACTTACTATGAATACGTTTTAATTCTGCAATTAACTCATTATAAGCAGCATCATCTTGGGTAATTTTAGTAACAAGCTCACCCAACCAGTTCAATGCACCTAAACCCGTGTTTTGATAGTCACGTTGAGCCAGAGCACTCATGTTACGAGAAGCAATTTGCATCGCATAGCTGTGACCTGAACCAGATAAACGAGATTGCCAACGTGTTTTACGTTGTTGCAGTAACTCGATAATTCGTTCTTTCTCATCAAAACGAAGCTGTTCAAATGCTAATTTTAATAAATGAATTGCATCAAATTTCTGAGTCAAAGATTTAGTCGTTAACGTTAACCAAGCACTAATTTTATCTTTATCATCAACTTTACTACGTAAAGAAGCGCCCATTCCTAAACCACCACTTACAGCGGTTTGCAAGTTTTGTAGTTCAAGATAGCCATATTCGCCTGCACCCACTTCACCCATCAAAATAGAAAGCAAATTGAAGTAAGGTGACTTCACAATATCTTCAGGGATCTGGATAAGTACTTGTTGATAGTAAATGCCGTTAGTACCCGCATGGTACAAGTTCAACGGCGTATCCATACGATTACAAATAATTTCGCGTAACTGACCTTGCACAATATGCAAGTCAGCAGGTACATCTTCCAAACCTACTTTTGGCAATAACTCAAGATTATCAGGAGTGTCCTGACGTTCCTCTAAAGCCTTAGTCTTAGCAATGATTTCAGCCTTATCAGCATCTGTTAGCTTTTCACCAATAGCCGCTAAACGAGCTTTTTCCGCTTCCTGCTCTTTTACAGACTTGGTCGGGTCTGGAACTAAAGTCATTTGTACGCGATGAGGGTTGTCGAGCAAATGTGTTTGAATCAGATTTGATAACCACATTGGGTCTTTCAACTCTTCTTTAACTTGTGCAATTGCGCTGTCAACATCCCAAATTTGGATTGGATCATTATGGTGAATCGCACCACTTAAGCCATTTAAAATTAGACTTAAACCATACGGTGTACCATCACCATTAATTTCACGTTGATGTAACTCGATTTGATGCAAAATTGCATCGACTAAATTACTATCAATTGGTTTTGCAGCAACATCACGCAGAATATTTAAAACACCCTCTCTAAAGCTTTGGGCATGTTCTGGGTTTGAACCTTGAACACCACAGTAGAAAGTCATTTCAAAATTACTATCGTCTACGCCCATTAATGGACCTGTTGATTGAGCGTAGCCACAAGTTTCTAAGTAATGACGCAGTGGTGAAGCTGAATTTTCTAATAAAATTCCTTCAACTAAACGCATTCCTAAACGCAATTTAATGTCATTTGCCTCTGGTAATAACCAAGATAGAACATGATAAGTTTTATCTTTTAAATCATCACTATCAACACCATAGTTCTCTGTTACTTCAATTGGTGCAGCTAAACGTTTTTCAGGCTTAGAGTATAAAGTTGTTCCCGCAGAAAACTTGTGTAGAGCTAGTTTTTCAAACTGCTCTTGTAGTTCATATGCTGTCTGATTACCAAAGGTCATGAATACAGCATTGCTTGGGTGGTAATGTACTTTATAAAAATCGACTAACTGCTCATACGTTAAATCAGGAATATCTTTCGGATCACCACCTGAGTTGTAATGATAGGTCGTTTCAGGAAATAAATGATGAGCCAACTGATGATAAAGTTGATCAGACGGTGCACTCATTGCACCTTTCATTTCATTAAAAACAACACCTTTATATACAGGTTGACCATTTTCAAGTTCAATACGAATACCTTCTTGAGCAAAATCAAGTGGATTCAAATTGGCAGCAAATGCCGCATCAAGATAAACAGAAAGTAAGTTTTGAAAATCTTTTTTATTTTGAGTAGCGAATGGATATGCTGTCCAATCTGCTGCTGTAAATGCGTTCATAAAAGTATTTAAAGAACGACGAATCATTAAAAAGAATGGATCACGTACCGGAAACTTTTCAGATCCACACAAAGCCGTATGTTCTAAAATATGTGCCGTGCCTTTAGAGTCCATAGGCTGGGTTCTAAAAGCAACAAGAAATACATTTTCATCATAATCAGTTGCCAAGTGATAATGCACCGCACCTGTGACTTTATGCTTATATTCAGACACTAAAATATCTAATGCTTCTACATGGTGCTGACGTAGCAACTGAAACGCAGGGTGAACAGTTTGAGAAATGGTTTCAGTGACATCTACAGTCATGTGATCTCCTAACATATCGGATAAGTGAATAAGTCTCATTATAGCCTGAGTCAGCTTGAGATTGGCGAACAAAAGCCAAGTAAAATACTATGTTTTTGTTGAGTATTAGTTTTCATTGGCATAGCTTTGATATCAAGCACATAGCCATGAATGTTTTATCCTACCAGAACAAAAGCTTTTAATTCTATGTATATGATAGACATTGAATAAAAAAGCTTATCAATTTTATCTTAACGAGCTATTTTCAAATCTAAAGAATATTCACACAACAATATTTTTTCCACTAATTTTTGATTTAACTGAATTTTATTCAACAAACTACAGCAAATCCAAGCAATGGTGTAAACTTAGCAACCTGATTTTTTTATTTTGTGACAACACATATGGCAACTGTAGATCTTTTTGCAATTGGTAATGCATTAATCGACCAAGAATTTAAAGTGTCTGATGATTTTCTTAGTCAACAAGGTTTGCAAAAAGGCACCATGCAGTTGTCCGATGGCGACACTCAATCTGCTCTTTATGCAGAGTTAAAACAGCATCAAGATTATAAAGGTCAAGCAAGTGGTGGTTCTGCTGCGAATACTACTGTAGCCTTTAGTGCATTAGGTGGAAGTGCTTTTTATGGTTGCCGCGTTGGTAACGATGATTTGGGTTCAATTTATCTGCAAGGTTTAAATGAAGCTGGCATCCAAACCACTCCAAAATCAATCAGTGAAGGCGTGACAGGTACATGTATGGTACTCATTAGTCCTGACTCTGAACGCACAATGCATACTTATTTGGGCATCACGGCTGAACTATCTCAAGATCAAATCGACTTTGAACCGTTAAAAACAGCAAAATGGCTTTATATTGAAGGTTATCTTTCTACAAGTGAAACAGCGCGCAAAGCTGTAAAACAAGCCAGAGAAATTGCAAAAGCAAATGGCGTTAAGATTGCTTTATCTCTTTCAGATCCTGCCATGGTGCAATACGCTCGCGAAGGCTTAGAAGAGCTCATGGATGATGGCGTAGATTTACTATTTTGTAATGAACAAGAAGCCTTAATGTATACAAATACTACATCTGTAGAAGACGCTCTTGCTCAATTACGTTTTAAAAATCATACAGTAGTCATTACACAAAGTGCTAAAGGTGCTTTAGTTTCTAACTCTACTCAACATTTCCATGTTGCAGGTCGCCACGTAGAAGCCGTTGATACAAATGGTGCGGGTGATGCATTTGCAGGCGCATTCCTTTATGCCCTAAACCATCATCAGGATTTGAATGCTGCTGCACAGTTAGCTGTCTTGATTTCTAGTGAAGTTGTTTCTCAATTTGGCCCACGTTTAGCGATTAATGATTATGCTAAACTTCTCGAAAATTTTCAGAAGGAATGTGCTTGAAATGGAAAGGATCTGTATGACGGAAGAAGTTCCTGAGCGTGAAGCTAGAGCTTTTGACACTTTACAAGGAACTACTATTTTCATTACACAACGTGATGGCGCATTCTATGCTTATCAAAACTTATGCCCTCACTTGCAAACAGAGCTTGAATATTTAGAAAATCAATTTCTTGATCAAGACCAAGAATATATTCAATGTTCTACCCATGGTGCTTTATTCACTGTGGAAACAGGCGAATGTATCTCAGGACCATGTTTAGGTGATTTTTTAAATAAAGTTGAGATTAAAGTACATTCAGATGGCGGTATCTATATCGTAGACTGAAGCGATCAACATTAGAGTTTCTGCCATGGCTGATTTCTTTTTCAATTATTATCTTATGCCATTTCACTTAAGTGTAGTGGCTTTGATATTACTCAGCGTGGTAGAAACCATTGGTATGTATATTGGACTTCGTCCAAGTCAATTACTCAAAAAAATTGCGCCTGTTTGGCTTTCTAACTCGCCACTACTTAACGTTAAATTTTCTAAAGCTTTAATTTTCGTTTTTTTACTTATCAATTTTAGTTTTGCAGGCTATTTTTTACAGCTCTCTTTCTTTGCAATCCAGCATTATTTTATTTCACCATTTTATTTAATCGTCCCAGCCCTTGTCATCGCAATCTTTTTTACTGTATTCATGATTCACTGCCTTGACCAAGTAATTAAACCAAAGCTTACTCATACAAACTATAATCTTTTAGGACGTTTAGCGACAGTTTCCAGTGGTAATGCTAGACCTGGATTTTCTGCCCAAGCGCGAGTGCGTGATGAATTCGGCCAGCTCCATTACGTTCAAGTCGAACCAGAATACGGCGAACTCGAATTATACTCTCAAGTTATCCTTGTCAGAGTGCATAAAAGCCATTATGTAGCCAAGAAAATTTCTGTATCAAACGACCTTTTCGCCCCCGATTAAATTCTCACTACTATTCTATTTACTTGCTGCTTTTTGCAGGCTTTATTACGTCTATATTTTATTATTTTCTTTTTAATTAATTATTTATTATTCCAACTTTTTTAGTTTGAAATAGTATTTATAAATATAATATACAACCATTTTAGTTGGTATTAAATTAAAACAAACTATTTTAATCAACTTAAGATTTTTATTTACAAGTGTTTTAGTAGGATTTAATAATCAATTCAAACTATTTTAGTATGGTATTTATTTTAAAATGTTAAGTGATTGTTTTATATAAATTAATTATTTAAATATTCATTTAAAATATATTTAATGTTTATTTTTATTATATTTTGATTAATAATAAAATTAATATCAAATGAGGTTTAATTTATGAGCCTTAATTTTAAAAATCTTAATGGTCGTTTAGTTAAAGAAATCACTATTATTCTAATAATAAAAATAGTGCTTCTCTTAACGATCAAACATATTTGGTTTGATGTTCCCACCATCCCCAAAAATTTTGACAATCAGGTCGCCGAGCATATTGCTGGCGATAATATTTCCCACATTAAGGAGACACGTTGATGATTTCTGAAAGCGTGGTTGATCTTTCGCGGTTTCAATTTGCGATGACCGCAATGTATCACTTTCTTTTCGTCCCTTTAACTCTAGGTTTGGCATTTATCCTTGCCATCATGGAAACCACTTATGTCATTTCCGGTAAAGAAATTTACAAGGATATGACTAAATTTTGGGGAAAATTATTTGGTATTAACTTTGCTTTAGGGGTAACAACTGGCTTAACCATGGAGTTCCAATTTGGAACAAACTGGGCTTATTACTCACACTATGTAGGTGATATTTTTGGTGCTCCATTAGCAATTGAAGGCCTTATGGCATTCTTTCTTGAGTCTACATTTATTGGTTTATTCTTCTTCGGATGGGACCGTTTAAGTAAGGTTCAGCATCTAGGCGTAACGTGGTTAGTCGCTCTAGGTTCTAACATGTCAGCGCTTTGGATTTTAGTGGCGAATGGTTGGATGCAAAACCCCGTAGGTGCTGCATTTAACTTCGAAACGATGCGTATGGAATTAGTTGATTTCAGTGCGCTTATCTTTAACCCTGTAGCTCAGGTGAAATTCGTACATACTGTATCTGCGGGCTATGTAACTGGTGCAATTTTTGTACTTGCTATCTCAAGCTATTACTTACTTAAAAAACGTGACCTTCCTTTTGCACGTCGTTCATTTGCAATTGCTGCCATTTTTGGTCTTGCATCTACACTTTCAGTGATTTTGCTAGGTGATGAATCTGGCTATGAGCTAGGTGATGTTCAAAAAACTAAACTTGCTGCGATCGAAGCTGAATGGGATACTCACCCTGCTCCAGCTCCATTTACTTTGTTTGGTGTACCAAACCATGAAGAAATGCGGACAGATTATGCAGTTAAAATTCCATATGCATTAGGTTTAATTGCTACTCGCTCAACAACCAAAGAAGTTACTGGCCTTAAAGATCTCATGCAACAGCACGAAATTCGTATTCGCAACGGCATGCTTGCCTATGCTGAACTTGAAAAATTACGTGCAGGTGATCGTTCACCAGAGTTATTAGCCTCTTTTGAAAAAAATCAAAAAGATCTAGGTTATGGCCTACTTCTTAAGAAATATACACCAAATGTAATTGATGCGAGCGAGCAAAATATTAAAGCTGCTGTAAAAGATACTATTCCAAATGTTACAGCACTATTTTTCTCTTTCCGCGCAATGGTTGCCTCTGGTTTCTTGATGCTATTACTTTTCGTTTTAGCGACTTGGGCTGTAGCAAAAAGAAATGCTGAAAATAAACCTTGGCTACTTAAATATGCACTGTTTGCTTTGCCACTTCCTTGGATTGCCGCACAAACTGGTTGGTATGTAGCTGAAGGTGGTCGTCAACCATGGTCTATTGGTGAAATTTTACCAACCCATCTCTCTGCTTCTAGTTTAAGTACTGGTGACGTATGGGGTTCGATTATTGCGCTAGCAGCGTTCTACACCGCTCTTTTAATTATTGAAATGTATTTAATGATCAAGTTTGCTCGTTTAGGGCCAAGTTCTCTGCACACTGGCAAATATCATTTTGAAAAGCAAGAGCCAAAAACAGCTGTTAATGGGGAGGCCTTATCATGATTGAATATGAATTATTGAAAATCATTTGGTGGGTGTTAGTTGGCGTACTTCTGATCGGCTTCGCTCTGACTGATGGCTTTGATATGGGGTCTATGGCTCTCATGCCTTTCGTTGGAAAAACTGATAGTGAGCGCCGTGCTGCAATCAATACTATTGCCCCACACTGGGATGGTAATCAGGTTTGGTTTATTACAGCGGGTGGTGCACTATTTGCTGCATGGCCAATGGTTTACTCAGTCGCTTTCTCAGGCATGTACTGGGCACTTTTGTTAGTTCTATTTGCACTTTTCTTAAGACCTGTAGGTTTCGATTATCGCTCTAAACTTGAAAATACCAAATGGCGTAACTCTTGGGACTGGGGTCTGTGCATCGGTGGTGCTGTTCCAGCGCTTGTGTTTGGTGTGGCCTTCGGTAATTTGTTTTTAGGTATTCCTTTTAGTTTAGATAGCACTTTACGCTCTGAATATACAGGCAGCTTTTTTGCCCTTCTTAACCCCTTTGCTTTAGTTTGCGGTGTGGTAAGTCTGTCTATGCTTTGTGCACATGGCGGTGCATGGCTCATGCTCCGTACTGATGAAGCTTTAAAACAACGCTCCGCCAAAGCCACTCAAATTATGGCGATTATATTTTTAATTTGTTTCCTTGTAATTGGAGCATGGCTGTATTTTGGGCAAGTTCCAGGTTATAGCTATGCTGTTGCTATAGACCCAAATACTGCGCTTAACCCTTTAGCTAAAGAAGTGATTACCAATAGCAATCCTGGTTGGATGAACAATTACAGCACCTATCCAGTGACTAAAATTGCCCCTGTTCTTGCCATATTAGGCGCAATCATTGCAATTTTTGCTTCTTCAAAAGTAAAAGCAGGCTTAAGTTTTACTGGTACAAGTTTAATGATTGTAGGAGCAATTTTAACTGCCGGTTTTGCCCTATTCCCATTCCTACTTCCATCTAGCATCAATCCTAACTCTAGCTTGACAATGTGGGATGCTGTATCAAGTCACCTTACTTTAGGCGTTATGACAGTTGCTGCCTGCATTTTTGTTCCTCTTATTTTGATCTATACCAGTTGGTCTTATTACAAAATGTGGGGAGTCATCACTAACAAACATATCGAGTCAAACTCGCATAGCTTGTATTAAGGAGAAAACTATGTGGTATTTCGCATGGATCCTAGGCATTTTGATGGCATGTTTTGCGGGTGTACTCAGCGCGCTTTATATCGAACATCATCAAGATTTAGATGAGGAATAAATGATGGCAAAAGCAATGACAGCATCAAATCATCGAAAAGCTCAAGCATTTGCAATGGCCCTTTCTTTTCTGTTGGCGTTGCCTCTTGCTGCAATTTTGTTGGTTTATCCTTCACTCATGCTAGATGCTAACGGGCACTACAATCATAGCCAGCTTATGCTGGTGATGATTGGTATTTCTGGTGGCTTTATTTACGGAGTGGGTTTCGTACCCAACTTCTGGTTATGGAAATGGCTATTTAGCCCGTGGGTGGCTTGGCCTCTCATGCTTTTAGGCTATTACATTTGGTTCCTAACCTAAATCAAAAAGACCTCATCTGAGGTCTTTTTTCATTTCAACCAATTTAATAGGGACCCTTGGTACCCCTACATTTGCTTCAACCGGATATGGCTGCTTATTACCCGTTTTCACATATCCACGTCTTTCATAATAAGCGATCAATTCAGAACGGACATCTAGCACATACATTACGGCGCTGGTCAGATGGGGATCTTCTTTCAATGCATATTGCTCTGCATATTCTAAAACAGATCTACCCACTCTCATATTTTGAACTTGAGGATCAGTACAAAATGTTCCAATCTCAATCTGATTATTTTCAAATGTAAGCCCAATACAAGCAATAAGCTTAGAAGCAGAAGTTTCCGCTATCAATAATGTTGAATTCCTAAGTTGTAGTTGTTCTTCTAATTGAAACTCTGTAATACGCTGTCCTTCTACCCAATCAAGTTCTGTTGTCCAACTTCTATCTTGATGTTCTCGATAGGACTTATTAATTAAAACTACGAGTTGTGGAATATCAGGAAATTGAGCTGAACGGAAATTTAAATTATTCATAAAATATACTTAGGCTATTTATAAAAATTCTAAAAATAAAGCCGATATTAAATCGGCTTTATTTTAAATAGCAATAAATTAATTTGATTGTTCAGCTAACCACGCCATAAATTTTTGACGCTCAGCTTTAGAAGCTTTTTGCCAAGTTTCTACTAAACGTTGATCATTCGTTTGGGCTACGCCTGTTACAGGCATAGATGTTGGAGCTGGTACAGCCACCTGAACAGAAGTAGGTTTAGCAGAGGCATACACTGCCTCAGGCTGCGATTTAGATGATTTAGTCGTAAAGTCAGTGACTTTTCCTAATAAACCCGTTGCAAACCATGGTTTTGCCTCATTGTTTGCACCAGTTTGTTGTACGATTAATTCATTATTTGCGCTATACAAAGCCACAGTTGGTTGCTCAGCATATTTCTTTGCTTGTTCAAATTGCTTTGGTGCATCTACCATTCTGAGCTTATAAGTTTGCCCATCTTTGAGAGCCGGAGTTTGAATCGTAACTACTCCAGATTTAACAATGTCATGCTCCCCGCTTAAATGTTCAAAGTATTCTTGGTAGCGCACACTTAAGCTTGTTTCACCAGCATCAACTTTATAATTATTTTTAGATGAACGAAATAACCCAGAGTTGACTTCCTGACCATTCACCGCAAGGATTACAATTTCCTCTGGTGCTGTAATTGTAACTGCTGAAAATACCGAACCGCTGAGTAATAAACCAATTGCAGCAACACCTAATCTTAAAGTCATCTGTCTCTTTCTCTGTGTTTGATAAGCTATTAAATCATGAGCAATATGCAATATGATTGTGACTATTTTATGACAAAGCATTTATCGACTAATTTCTTGATTTATTATTTTGAAATATGCATTTGAATTTCATAAATTTTCGTTTTATATATTCTTCCTTTTCATTCTAAAAATATAAAAAAAGCACCTAAAATAGGTGCTCTTTTTTAACTTCAATTAAATTAATTGAAAGTTTTGAAACGATCAGCATCATTAATAAATGCTTTTTCACCTGCTGGTGCTTCAACCGAACCAAATACTAATTGAGCACGTAATTTCCAAGTTGCAGGAACATCAAATGCTTCAGCTGCGTCTGCATCGACAATTGGGTTATAGTGCTGTAAAGAAGCACCTAAACCAAGCTCTGAAAGCGCAGTCCAAGTTGCAAATTGAGCAATTGCACTTGAGTGTTCAGACCATACAGGGAAATTGTCTGCATATAGTTCGAATTGCTCTTGTAAGCTTTTAACAACAGCTTGGTCTTCATAAAATAAAACCGTACCAACACCAGCTACAAAGCTATCAATTTTTGCATTTGTACCAGCAAAAGCTTCTGCAGGAACAATTTTACGCAAAGCTTCACGAACTAAATTCCAGAATTTAGCATGAGATTCACCGTATAGTGTCACTACACGTGAAGATTGTGAGTTAAAAGCTGAAGGACTATGTTTAACTGCTTCACGGATAGTTTCTTCAATTTTAGTGCGATCTAATGCAACGTTTTTACCAATTGCATAAATTGTACGACGGTTTTTAATTTTATCTAAGAAAGTAGACATTTTGTTATTTCCTACCTATTGATTTGACCAAGGGTCGTTGTTTGGGAATGAGTACAGTGTATTAAAGTCATTTTTCATAATCAGCATTAAAAATATGACAGTTCGTTTTATTTTCGCAACAATAATAAAAGATATACATATAAAAAAAGCTTCACGATTTAGTGAAGCTTTTTAGGGTTACCAAGCAATTTACTTATCAGTTTCAAACAGCGCAGCAACAAAAGATTTAGCCGAGAATGGTCTTAAATCATCAATTTTTTCACCTACACCAATAAAACGAATTGGCACATGGGTACGACTTGCAATATTAAAGAGCACACCGCCTTTCGCAGTTCCATCCAGTTTGGTAATGGTAATACCCGTTAAACCTACAGCTTGATCAAACTCTTGTACTTGGTTAATGGCGTTTTGACCTGTTCCTGCATCTACTACCAACATAATTTCATGAGGTGCAGTTGCATCAATTTTTTGCATAACACGTTTAACTTTTTTGAGCTCTTCCATCAAGTTACTCTTATTATGTAAACGCCCTGCCGTATCCGCAATTAATACGTCAATTCCTTTAGCACGAGCACTTTCAAAGGCATCAAAAATAACAGAAGCACTATCAGCTCCATGACCTTGCGCTACTACAGAGATATCGTTACGTTCACCCCAGATCTGTAATTGCTCAGTTGCTGCAGCGCGGAATGTATCACCAGCAGCTAACATCACTTTTTTACCTTCACCTTGTAAACGTTTCGCCAACTTACCAATTGTTGTAGTTTTACCCACTCCATTTACCCCAACCATCAAAATCACATAAGGTGATTTATTAGGGTCAATATGTAATGGCTTAACACGTGGAGCCAACAAAGCAACTAACTCTTCTTGTAACGCTTTATATAAAGAGTGGGAATAGATCAAATCACCACGAGCTGTACGCTCTGTTAAATTGGTAATGATGGTTTTAGTTGCTTCAACACCAATGTCTGCAACCAATAATTGCTCTTCGACTTCTTCAAGTAACTCATCGTCAATTTCCTTTCCACCAATCAAGATATTGACCATACCATCAGCGAAATTACGACGAGTTTTGGTTAAGCCTTCTTTCATCCGGCCAAAAAAACCAGTTTTTGGTTGTTCAGCCGCTGTTTCTGTAGAAGCTACTTCTTCTTTGGCTACTTCAATATTTTCTTGTGATTTAGCAGGAGATTCAACGATGGGAACATCGATAGCAGGTAAATTAGGTAATGTGACATCGTCATCACCGATCTCAGCATCTATCAAGAATTTATTTTGCATATTCGATTGTTGCTCCATGCGGATTCCTTGAAAAGCAGCGCGTTTAAAAAGATAAAGTTTAGCATAAATTCAAAATTTTGCCTGCCACAATAGTGCTCAAAAAGCTTTGGAAACCAAGATTTAGCCTGATTACCCTATTTACTGAGTATCTTCCTGAGCAAGTGCTGGATATTGTCTAATATGAGCACCTTCAAATTGATATGCATGCATTAACTTTAAATACTCTGCTCTATGAATTTCTGATTGAGCTATTAACAGCTCAGCCATATCCTGAGTTTTAGGATAAGTAGCTTGATGAGAGAGTTGTATAATTCGTTGATATTGTTCCGGACTAATAGGCCGAAGTAATGCTAAATATGACAGCACAAAAATACCGCCAATGACAATAACCACAAATAGGTTAAAACATTGATCAACTTTTAACTCAGACTTTAATTTAAGAAAATTTTGTTTGAATATGAGCATGACCTACCTCGAATTAGTGTAGTGTAGGGTTCAATACTCATAAGCACAAGATCAAACATCCAGTAAGGCCAAGAATCGTACCTTACTGGATAATAATACTTAGCTTATTAGTGAACGAATGACGGAAAAGTATAAAATTGCTGCAATAATCACCAAGACTAAAAACATCGCAAAAATACTTAAACCTTCTTCAGCATCGGCTGGATGCAGTTCGTCTTCGTCGGCAATTTTTCTCAGTTCACCATCATAAACTTGATAAAACCAGTTTTTTTGTGCAGGTTCCAAATGCCGTGCAAAGTCAAATACCCTTTTGCGCTGAGCAAGACAATAATCCCCTAAATGGATCTCTTGATGAAAGATCGCTTCATCCAATAGTTTACGATGATAATGGGCTAGTTCTATGATTTGTTCCTCTCTAGGTGGAGTATCAAAAACAAAGCCATCGATAGTATTTGTCATATTTTATTCTCCTTGTCTTTTATTCTCATATTGATTTTACTCAAAATTATTTGTGAATAATGTTTAATCATGTATCCTAATAGTGAATTAACTGGTATGCACCAATAGTTGACAAATCCATTAATTTGTAATATTAGTTTAATAATTCTAAGTTAAATTAATTTAAAGGCAGTGGCCTTTAGAAAAAGTAATCATAATTACAATAAGGAGTTTTCTATGATTCAACGTATCTCTCATCATGATTTAGAATATGTGTACGCAACTGCAGTAAACACAATTCACTCTCAAATGAATTTTCAGGATGCAGTTGCACAGTTAGAAGAAGTTGCTCGCGCTGGGCACGGTAAAGCTGCTCTGTTTTTAGCAGAATTGTATTATCAAGGTTTCCGTGTTGAACGTGACTCACTTAAAGCACAATATTGGCAAAAGTTAGCCACAATGCAAGCATAAAGAAACGTCACCTAGGTGGCGTTTTTTTACGTCTATAAAAAAATTTCTCTAAATATAATTCACTACACACTTGGTTTGTATTGTATTTCAACTCAGGCTTTAGCCGCTTGAAGTAAAGGACATGAATTTCACAGCTGGAATATTTGTTTACGATTTGATACCTGTTTAAACTGAAATGTCATCTGATTTTTTTATAATAAGCAAGACAAGTTAGAACCTTTAAATTCACAATGAAAAGTTTAAGTAATCTACAACCGGTTTCAAGAGACTTGATGATTAAGATTTATATTTTAAGAACCATGATGTATTGCGGGGTTCTTTGGGGATTATTTCATCAAGGATGGGCAATTAAATCAGATCAGGAAGACTTTATTTTTCCTTTTTGGCTTAATGGCTTACAGGCACATCGCTACGCAAAAGAGCATTGGCCACATTACAAGCCAAGAAGAATTACACCTAAAGATTTCCATGAGTCCTTACTACCAACTTTAACACGACTCAACGTTACTCCTGCTTTGTTTAATTCATCTCATAGAAAATTAAAGTTATCTACTCAGCAAATGCAACATTTCTTTTTCAAACATCCGAATTGGCAAGGAGCGTAAACTTTTCTTTAGGTTCTTAACCTCTATTAGAATGCTTTTTGAACGCTTGAATGTAAAACTTGTATTTGAATGACTATCCAGTCTTTGCATTTTTATAAAATCAAGCTAATTTAAAACAAAATGATAAAACACAGGACAGAAGAAATGACAATCGTTGCACAAGTAATCAAGAACAAAGCAGAACAAGATATTTTTACAATTTCTCCAGAAGCCACTGTCCTTGAAGCAATTAAGATTATGGCGGATAAAGGAATTGGTGCACTCGTCGTAGCTGAGGGGGAAAAAGTTGTCGGAATTTTATCTGAACGTGACTACACACGAAAAGTAACGCTTATGGAACGTTCATCATATAGCACTACAGTTGCTGAAATTATGACATCTAAAGTGCTTACAGTAAGCCTAAACAATACAGTTGAAGAGTGCTTACAGCTTATGACAGATCGTCACTTACGCCACTTACCTGTATTAGACAATGAAAAACTAGTTGGATTTATTTCTATTGGCGACTTAGTAAAAGCTGCGATGGAAGATCAGAAAAATCTCATTGAACAATTAAAACAGTACATCTCTGGTTAATTATTTCATATAAAAAATGGGCATATATATGCCCATTTTTTATTGATGTAAAAACTTAAAGATAGTTATTAATTAAAGCAACTAAACGCTCTAGCAAGTCATCAGCCTGTGCTTGAGTCATATTAATTGGTGGTAATAAACGCACTACTGAACCAGCTGTAACATTAATAATAAGCTTATGTTGATCACGAGCAATTGCAACGAGCTCAGCGCAGTCTTTAGGCAATTGAATACCAATCATCATACCAAAGCCACGTACTTGCACATTTTTATCTGCCAATTGCGCACGTAATTGATCAACAATATAACCACCAACAACTGCCGCATTTTCTACAGCATTCTCTTTTTGGATTGTATCAATTACTGTATAAACCACACGAGAACCTAACACTGTGCCACCATAAGTAGACCCATGGCTACCTGGTCCTAATAAGCCAACAGCTTTACCTTGTGTCATTACAGCGCCTACTGGAAAACCATTACCAAGTCCTTTCGCAGTGGTAAGAACATCGGGCACAATGTTTGTATGCTGATAAGCAAAATACTTACCAGTACGGCCGTTACCTGTTTGAATTTCATCTAGCATCATTAGCCAGTTATGTTGATTACATATGGTGCGGACTTCTTCAAGATAGCTAAAGCCTTGAGGTGCTGTATTAATACCACCCTCACCTTGAATAGGTTCAATCAAAATCGCAACAATATCTGGGTGCTGCAAAGCAGCTTCTTGAATTGCTTCTATATCACCAAATGGCACACGAATAAAATCATTGGTTAAAGGAGCAAAACCATCTTGTACTTTCTTATTACCAGTAGCTGAAAGTGTTGCTAAAGTACGACCATGAAATGATTGCTCTGCCACAATTATCTTTGGTGAGCTTACACCTTGTTGAGTACCAAATTTACGAGCAATTTTAATGGCGCCTTCATTTGACTCTGCACCACTGTTTGAAAAGAAGATCTCTTCCATCCCCGAAACTTCAGCAAGCTTCTGAGCAGCAGCCGTTTGCCAAGGAATCTCAAATAAGTTACTGGTATGCACAAGTGTTGCAGCTTGTTCAGCAATTGCTTCTGCAATGACTGGATGTGCATGACCTAAACCACATACAGCAATACCGGTTAAAGCATCTAAATACTCTGTGCCATCTTCGGTATATAGATATGCCCCTCGGCCTCGTACAAAACTGATCGCTTGGCGACCATAAGTAGCCATTAAATGTGATGGTTGATCAGGTTGTATTGGAGCTAGGGTAATATCATTCATAACGAACTCTGTCTGTGTGAGGTTTTAAGAAGGGTTTATATAAGCAAAAACTGGCTCTGATGAAAAGTCTCATTACTCATTTATCTAAAATTTCGTCCGCTTTTTGCTATCGCTTCGGTTTATACAATAAAATATTGAATATTCAATGCAACTTTAAGTAATCAGGTGGTTTGCAAAGCGATGTAAACACCCCCTATAATGCTGCTAGATTAGTTGAGGATCTCTTTATGACTGAACAAGCACGTGATACTGAAGCGTTAATCCGCGATCAAATTGCGAAGCATCCCGTTTTACTTTACATGAAAGGCACTCCACAGTTTCCACAATGTGGTTTCTCTGCACGTGCTGTAGAAGCGCTCAGTCAAATTGGTCGTCCATTTGCATATGTAAATATTTTGGAAAACCCTGATATTCGTGCAACATTACCAAAAATTGCGAACTGGCCTACATTCCCGCAACTTTGGGTAAATGGCGAACTTATTGGCGGTAGCGATATCATGCTTGAAATGTTCCAAAATGGCGAATTAAAACCATTAGTTGAACAATACAGTGCAGCGCCAGAAGCGTAAATAATAAAAAAGCCAATCAATAGATTGGCTTTTTTATACTCTCAATTTTAACAATCACTTACCCCGACATAGCGAAATAAATTTTCCACACCTAAATCAGATTTTAAAATAATTAGATTTTCATAAGTTGTTGTCGTGAGAGCTTCAAAAATATTCATATTCGGATCTTCGTGCAACTCATCCACATTTTGATCCATACACTCTTCAAATCGATCAGCAATAAATTCAAACCCCAAATCCATAGCAATAAATAAAGTATGTTCACATGGCTGAATATATTGTTCTTGCGCCCAGTCAATTATTGCTTGTTTGCAAAATGGACATTCAATATTCGCAGAAGCATCGTTAAGTTCAATTAATTGATAGTGCATTAGATTTAAAAAGAATAGAAAATTGTAGTGTAAAAGAAATTAATTGAAAGTTCTAGAAAAGGCTAGAACCACTCATCAAAAAACACACAATAAAATTACATTGTAATGACAATATAATTTCAAATTCTCAGTTAAAGGAGATATCTTAGTATATGTTTTAATTACAAAAAATTTAGTTTAAGAATTATCGTTGCAAAAATAATAATGTAAAATCATGGTTGTTGCAGAAATAGGATATTTTAATGCTCACTGATCTTGATGATTTTTATTGTTTTGCTCTCGTCGTTGAGCATGGTGGTTTTAGTGCCGCTGAGCGTGTAACGGATATACCAAAATCAAAACTAAGTCGTCGTGTATATAGCCTAGAAGAAAACTTAGGCGTTCGCCTGATTCAACGCAGCTCTCGTCATTTTGCTGTTACAGATATTGGGATGGATATTTATAGACATGCTCAAGTCATGATGAATGCTGCACAGGCTGCTCATGATTTGGTTGATCATTTAAGTATTCAACCTAGAGGTGTTGTAAAGGTTAGTGTTCCTGTTGATATTGCTCAAAATCAACTGCCTAAAATTTTGCCTGCTTTCTTAAAAAAATATCCAGAAATTCGTTTGCAACTTATGGTCAGCAATCGTCGAGTAGATGTCATTAATGAAGGAATTGATATTGCTTTACGTGTTCGCTCAAAACTAGATGATGATCCAAGTTTAGTTCTTAGACAGTTTGCACTTATTGAACAGAGTCTATTTGCAAGTCAAGCATATCTAAATGAATTTGGAGATATAAAAAATCCAGAACAACTTAGTGAGCATCGCATTTTAAGTTTGTCAGAAGAGCATCTTGATCAACAATTCCTTTTGCATGGTCCAGACAATCAGCAAAAGAAAATCAAAGTCAGCCCTATCGTAATGGGTACAAATATCCATATGTTGGCGCAATTAGCGAGTCAAAACTGTGGGATCGCTTTACTACCAGAGAGCGCAGCAGAAGATTTTCTAAAATCCGGACAGCTTGTACAAATTTTACCGGAATGGAAAGCTCCTCACGGTATATTACATGCCGTATATCCATCACGCCGAGGGTTATTACCTGCTGTACGAGTATTTATTGATTATTTGGTAGAACATCTTTCTGAGCATTAAAATGAATTTAAAAAAGTTCGATAATTATCGAACTTTTTTATTTTTAAATTGCAGGATAGTTTCCTACACCTTCAGGCCAAGGTGTTAAGAGTTCAAAGCCAGTGTCAGTTACAGCAACCATATGTTCCCATTGCGCAGATAACGAAAGATCTTGAGTAATAACTGTCCAACCGTCATTTAATTCTTTAACCTGTGGTCTACCCGCATTAATCATCGGTTCAATCGTAAAGACCATACCTTTTTTTAATACTAAGCCTTGGCCGCGCTGCCCATAATGTAAAACATTAGGTTGTTCATGATAAACCTTACCAATCCCATGACCACAATATTCTCGAACAATGCTATACCCTTCTCGATGAGCAACTGACTGAATAGCATAACCAATATCGCCTAGTGTAGCTCCTGGCTTAACAGCATGAATCCCAGCAACCATCGCTTCATAAGTTGTATCAACAAGTTTTTTTGCTTGCGGGTTTACATCACCTACAAAATACATGCGGCTCGTATCACCAAAATAGCCATCTTTAATAATTGCGACATCAATATTAATAATATCGCCATCTTTTAAAATCTTATTCGGTGACGGAATTCCATGGCAAACTACTTCATTTACTGATGTACATATTGTTTTAGTAAAACCATGATATCCCACATTCGCAGGAATAACTTTTAAAGTATTTACAATATAGTCATTACACAGGTTATCTAAATATTCAGTAGATACACCCGGTTTAATATATGCCCCTATCATTTCTAAAACTTGCGCAGCCAAGCGTCCAGAAACTCTTAACTTTTCCAGATCTTGTTCAGTTTTTATTGTAACAGTAGAAGCTCTCATTCAGTTTTATCCTCGTAGACACTGCTTTTACCACGCCTACAAAAATGTAAGTTAATTTAGAATATTCTAGAACGGATATAGGATAGGCTGGAAGCATTAAATGCCCAAATATTCAACATTCATAATAGAAATTCATACTTTTATTTTTGCATAATTTCTTTAAAAAGTCAGAGGCAAAAAATGATTTCCTAATTTCTTTCAATGGTTTTTCAAATACATACCTTAACCAATTGATATTTTTAATATCTACTAAAGGTTTTTATGCTCTGAAAAAAATCTTTTTCACATAAAATACCGCTTGATCATGCTCTCGTTTGCTCTAAAATTCCTTTTTTTTATTAATTTTAATTTATGCAACATCTTCGTACTGGAGATATTATTGCCCTAGGTTTTATGACCTTTGCTCTTTTTATTGGAGCTGGCAATATTATCTTTCCTCCCATTGTCGCTCAACAAGCCGGTGATCATGTATGGCTAGCCGCTATAGGCTTTTTGATTACTGCAGTTGGTCTACCTGTAATTACCATCATGGCACTCTCTCGTATGCAGGGTTCCATTGAAATTATTAGCTCTCCTCTCGGTCGAGTAGCAAGTCTGATTTTAACTGTTGTTTGTTATTTATCAGTAGGCCCTTTATTTGCTACCCCACGTACAGCTACTGTTTCTTATGAAATTGGTTTTTCATCTTATTTTGGAACATCAAGTAGTAGCCTTTTAATTTACAGCGCAATTTATTTTTCATTTGTAACTGTAGTTTCACTTTATCCAAACAAGTTATTGGATACTGTTGGTCATGTGCTTGCTCCGCTAAAAATTATTTCTTTAGCAATTTTAGGTATTGCAGCAGTTATGATCCCAGCGGGTTACGTCCCTGCTCCAATCAACCATTACGTTGAATCTCCAGTTTCGGAAGGTTTCGTAAATGGTTATCTCACTATGGATACTTTAGGTGCACTAGTATTCGGTATCGTAATTATTCAAGCGATTTATTCGCGTGGTGTTACCGATAAAAAATTAGTCACTAAGTATGCGATTATTGCCAGTCTTATTTCTGGTGCAGGTCTTACTTTAGTCTATTTAAGCTTATTCAAATTAGGTGTAGGTAGTCATGAAGTAGCACCAAATGCAGCAAATGGTGCAGTAATTTTACATGCGTATGTTCAACATGCTTTTGGCAATATGGGTTCATTATTCTTAACTGGACTAATTTTTCTAGCATGTATGGTGACAGCGATTGGCTTAACTTGTGCTTGCGGTGAGTATTTTGCTCAGTTAACTAAATTGCCTTACAAACTTTTAGTATTCATTTTAGTTGGTTTCTCTTTCATTATTTCTAATCTTGGATTAACCAAACTTATTGCTGTATCAGTACCTGTTTTAAGTGCAATTTATCCACCAGCCATTGTTGTAATTATGCTGAGCTTCTTTTGGAAATTTTGGCACAAACCCTCTTTTATTGTCGGTTCAGTAACAAGTATTGCTTTAATTTTCGGTATTATTGACGGTATTAAAGTTGCTGGTTTTGGTGATTATTTACCTGCATTTCTTCAACATTTACCTTTAAATGAACAAAATTTAGCTTGGTTGATCCCATCTTTAGTTGTTCTAGCAATTACCGTAATTATCGACAAAGTTAAATTTAAAAACATTTAATCTAGTGTCTTTTTTGAAATCGAGTTTTACCCAAACATGATTTTATATATTGAATAAAATGCTGAGTTTACCCAACCGGCATTTTATTTCCACACTACTTTGAATGACAAATCAACTATAGATATAATCAGTTTTTACTGTAAAATTACACTAAAATAATTTTTAGCTTACTAGGAAAGAAGAGCAACAATGAAAAGTAAATATTACCTAACACAAGCAGACGCAGAGTTTTTAATGGAAGAAGCTCAAAAATATGCAATTGAACACAACTTTAAAGTCAGTATCGCTATTGTTGATGAAACAAGTTCTCTACTGTTGATGAAACGTTTAGATGGTGCTTCACCTTTATCCTCACATTTATGCTTAGAAAAAGCAAAATGCTCTTCAATATCAGGTAGACCTTCAAAATTTTATGAAGAACTTCTACAAAGTGGACGCTTAGGTTTTTTAAGTATGCCTAGTGCTCAAGGAATGTTAGAAGGTGGAAAACCGATTATTTATGACGGGCAAATTTTAGGGGCGATTGGCGTTTCTGGTGTTCAATCTTTTGAAGATGCAGAAATTGCTCAACATGCGATTGATACATTTTTAAAAAAACAAAACAGCTAACCTGAAATGATAGAAAAGAGAAATTATTACACTTTTCATTAAAATATTTTCTCTTTTCTAAAACATTAAGTATTTTATACAAAAATATTTAATATTTACTTTTTTAATACCTTAACCTTTTATAAACATAGAGTTTTTTATAAAACTGTTCAAAAAATTTTCTATTCACTATTGAATTGAATTAAAAATAGAAGTACAACATTAAACTTATTCTTGACTAAAACATTCGGTTTTAGCGCAACCACAAGGAGGGATGGAGATGTTATCATTACATTTCAACAAACAAGTCTTCATTAACACTCTGAACAGCAAAGATTCAGTTGTTTATGGAGTAACACCGCTTGCTCTTATGCTGACTTTACTGTTTCAAGGTATGATTAAAGGAAATCTGAAACCCGAATACTTTATGTATGCGATGGTTGTTTCTTTCATATTTTGTGTGTGGGCCTTTGTCGACCATAAGATGCGAAAACTAGCTAAAAGACGTCTTAGTCAACAAAACTCGAATACTTAAAAAATGGATGAGCAATCATCCATTTTTATACATCCAAAAATAAAAAAATTGTTCCGATAACTAAAATAGCTGTAGCTACTAATTCAGTCAAAATTAATCCCACCATCATTAAAGTCATCATCCATGAAGGTAAGCTAAAACGACCTAGCTTGTGAGGACGTTTGAATTGATTTGTTGTGTCCTGTAAATAGCCATGTATGATATAAACCAGAATTGAAAAACTAAAAAATAGAATATTTGCGAACACACACCATAAAGTAATATTTTCATTTAAAACAGTAAAATAACTTAATACAGCTAGAATTAAGCTAGCAGCTGCATATAACAAACTACTTCGATGAGCGATATCCACATAATAATGAGCACGACTTAATTCTGAATGGCGTATTTGCCAATATTTCCATACCCCAGTTAACATTCCTATCCATAAAAATATGCCACTAAACACAATTGCGAGCTGTACAGCTTTTGGTAAATCCATCTTTTTTCCAATTATTTGTTTTATTCAAATTTAATGAGCTATATAACATAAATATTGACTTTATAGTCACATTTTAACCAAGTTTCATTTCGGAACTCCTGTAAATTAAAGATATCAATAAACCAATCACTACGAAATATTATGGATAACACTTTTGAATCATTTTGGATGACCTGTAAAGATGGTTATCAACTTGCTGCACATTTTTATCCAGCTCAATCCCCAAAATCAGCAAATCCCGTATTGATCTGTCCAGCAACAGGTATTACTAAAAACTTCTATCATTCTTTTGCTACATGGTTAAGCGAACAAGGATATGACGTATTAAGCTTTGATTTCCGTGGAATTGGAGGCTCTTTACACGGGTCTTTGAAGCAAAGTACAGCAAGTATTAATGATTGGGGAGTTCTCGATATTCCTTGTGCAATTGATACGTTATTAGAAAAAACTAAAGCAGAACAAGTTACCCTTCTTGGCCATAGTGCTGGTGGGCAGCTATTAGGAATTGTTCCTAATTTTCATAAAGTAGCAAAAGTTATCGCGGTCGCAGGTTCCACTGGCCATGTAAAAGGTCTTAAAGGTAAAACCAAGTTTTTAGCACCGGTAATGTTCAATGTCATCTTTCCAATTTCTAGTGCTTTTAAAGGTTATGGTGCTACTCAATTTATTGGAATGGGAGAAAACTTACCTAAAAAAGTCGCCCAACAGTGGCGAGAATTTTGCAGCCATCCTGGCTATGTGAAAAATGCTATAGGTAAAACAGTCCATCATGATTTTCATAGTGAAATTATCTGCCCTATTACTTCAATTTGGGCAAGTGACGATGAAATTGCAACCGAGCGTAACGTTGAAGATTTATTAAAACTTTATCCTAATGCGCCCACAAAAATGCTAGAGCTAAATCCCATGAAACTTGGGCATAAATCAATTGGGCACATGCTAATGTTTAAAAAATCACATCAAAACTTATGGTCACTTTTAGAACAGGAAATCCAACACTAATCTATTGATCTTTTACTTTTGCCTCTATACCCGTAATCCGGTATAGAGGTTTTTTTTAATATTAATACCCACTTCTTTTATAAAGTTAGTTTATTAACCTAATAATTATCATAAGAAAACAAAATATATTAATCACCTATTCCTTTGTATTAAAAACAAGCATTATTTACGTAAATACGTCGATATAGCTTTAAAGTTCTGCTATCGTTATTTATACGAAGCTGTTGTTTAAAAACGGTTAAACTAACCTTTTTTTAATACTAACAGCTTCTTTTTTTCTGTTTAGCTAAACCAAAGAAATTGTTCAAGGATAAGTATGCTAGCACTAGAGCCTCGACATATTCATATGAATCAACATGCTGTTGATAAAAAGCATGCATTACAGTGTCTAGTAGATATATTGGTAAAAGATGGGTTAGTTACACCTGACTACATTACAGGACTCATCAATCGGGAACAACAAAGTGCCACCTATTTAGGTCAAGGCATTGCTATTCCCCACGGCACACCCCAATCGCGCGAATTTATTCTAGAAACAGGTATCCGTTTAGCTCACTTTCCAGAAGGAATTATATGGGATGGTGAAAACAGAATTTATTTAGCTGTTGTTATTGCAGCAAAATCTGATGAACATTTACAAGTTCTACAAATATTAACTCGAGCTTTAATGCATGATGTAAGTGAACAGGTAAAAAATGCTAAACAACCTGAACAAATTATTGAAATCTTACAAGCTCAACCATTATCTTTAACTTTACATGAGAATTTAATTCAAACTGAAATTGAATCTCAAGATATTGAAGATTTATTTTGGTCTGCATCTCAGATTTTAAAAAAACACAATTTCGTAAAGTGCGGTTTTCTAAGTTCACTTGACCCTGATCAAGTTATTCAACTACAAGATCAAATCTGGTCTATTTCAAGTAGTAAGTTTGTTCAACAACCAGCGATCAGCATTGTAAAACCTCGCCATGCTTTAGAGTTGGGTGAAAAAAAATTAAATACTCTCGTGTGTATAGCTGCCAATGAGCAATTAGATAGTCAGAGATTTAATCGACTGATTGACATTCTATTTAATCCAGAGCAAGTTGCGCAATTAGACCAAACACAAGCACCAAATGAAATTGCTAAAATCATTGGTGCAGATGTTATTCCAGATTGGCCTCACCGTTCGGTTGTATTAGCTAATGCACATGGATTACATGCTCGACCAGCAACTCATTTAGTGAACTTAACCAAAAGTTTTCAAGGTGATATTCAGGTCGCAGTAGATGACGGAAATTTTGTTTCTGCTAAAAGTTTGACGCGCCTCTTGGCTTTAGGGTGTAAACGTGGCCAAACTTTACGTTTCATTGCCGAACCAGAAACGGATGCAGTTGAAGCTTTAGATAAAGTTATACTGGCAGTGCAACAAGGCTTAGGTGAAGAAGTTGAACCTATACAATCTTCAGACATTAAAATTGAGCAATCTAGTGAAATCCCAAGCCATTCAAAACCACTTAGCTCAAATACAGGAATTGCTGCCTCAAGCGGTTTAGCTTTCGGACCTGTACATGTAATTAAGCCAAAGGTTTATCAATATGAACGTATGGGTTTAAGTGTCAAAGTAGAAAAAGAAAAACTTGATATTGCTCTTCACGCTGTTAAAAACAATATTCACCAAGTTATTGCAAAATCTGAAGTGGCTGAGATTAAGCAAATCTTCCAAGCACATTTGGAAATGCTTGACGACCCAGATCTTATTAATGGTGTTTATCAAAAGATTAACTTGAATCTTTCTGCTCCTGCTGCATGGCATGAACATATTGAAGCAGCAGCCAAAGAGCAAGCAGCTTTACCAGACCGATTACTAGCTGAGCGTGCTACAGATTTACGTGATATTGGTGATCGCGTTTTGGCTCAACTCTGCGGTGAGGTCATCATCGAAGAACCTAAAGAACCTTATATACTGATCATGTATGACGTAGGACCAAGTGATGTAGCCCGACTTAATAAAGATCGTGTAGCAGGTATTTTGACAGCTATAGGTGGTGCAAGCGCTCATAGTGCTATTGTTGCTCGTGCTTTAGGTATTCCTGCAATTGTTGGTGCTGGTGATCAAGTACTAGATATTGAGCAAAAAAGTTCTCTTTTAATTAATGGAGATACTGGAGCTTTTATCTTAAATCCCAATGCTCAACAAATCGAACAAGCAAAACAAGAACGAGAGCTTCAGAAAAAAATTCGTGAAGAAGCTGAACGTCATAGCCAAGAACCTGCAATTACTTTAGATCAACATCAAATCGAAATTGCTGCCAATTTAGGAAAAGTTCAAGCAACAGCCCATGCGGTAGAATGTGGCGCTGAAGCCATTGGCCTACTCAGAACTGAGCTTGTTTTTATGGCGCATAGTAGCGCTCCGAGCGAAGCTACCCAAGAAGCAGATTATCGTATTGTTTTAGATGCTCTAGCGGGCCGACCACTCGTAGTACGTACGCTAGATGTAGGTGGTGACAAACCACTCCCTTACCTTCCAATTGCTGAAGAAGAAAATCCATTTTTAGGTCTAAGAGGTATCCGTTTAACGCTAAGACAGCCTGAATTGTTGCGTCAACAAATTATTGCTTTGCTTAAAGCTGCAGATGACCGCCCTCTAAGAATCATGTTTCCAATGATTGGCCGTGTGGAAGAATGGCGTGCTGCAAAAACTATTCTTGATGAAGTTAAAGCTGTACATCCATGCACCAACTTACAAGTTGGTATCATGATTGAAGTTCCTTCTGCTGCTTTACTTGCACCTATTCTCGCGAAAGAAGTGGACTTTTTCAGTATCGGAACAAATGACTTAACTCAATATACTTTAGCTATTGACCGTGGTCACCCTATCCTCTCGGCTGAAGCAGATGGCCTCCACCCAAGTATTTTGCAATTGATTGATCAAACTGTAAAAGCTGCACATAAGTATGGCAAATGGGTTGGTATATGTGGTGAACTCGCAGCCGATCCAAAAGCTGTACCTATTCTGATGGGCTTAGGAGTGGATGAGCTTAGTATGTCACCGAATAGTATTCCTTTGGTTAAAGCCCAAATTCGTACACTTAACTACAGTAAAGCTCAAGTGCTTGCAAAGCGTGCACTTGAATGTGATAGCGCTACTGCTGTACGTCAGTTATCCGAACAAGAAATGTAAAGATTAGGAATGGTAATGGCTAAAGTTTTAACAATTACTTTAAATCCTGCAATTGATGTGACTATACAACTCAAAGAGTTACAGATAGGTCAAGTAAACCGCCAAGAATCTGTAGAAATACATGCGGCAGGCAAAGGTTTAAATATTGCACAAGTTTTAAAAGATTTGGGGCATGAGGTTGTTGTTTCTGGTTTTCTAGGAGCAACAAACAGACAGATTTTCGATGACCATTTTAAAGAAGCTCAATTTCAACCTGAATTTATTTATATTGAAGGTGAAACTCGCCAAAATATAAAAATTGCTGAACATTCGGGACGTATGACTGATTTGAATGGAAAAGGTTTTTTCATATCTGAACTAGATAAGAAAAACCTCTTTCAAAAAATCGAGATGATTTTGCCTCAGGTAGATGTGGTTGCTATTGCTGGAAGCCTACCACAAGGTTTTAGTGCTGATGAGTTACAACAACTTATTAAACTTATTCAAGAGCAAGGTAAAAATGTTGCACTTGATACAAGTGGTAAAGCGTTGGTTGCTGCAATTGAATGTCAACCTTGGATGATTAAACCAAATACAGATGAGTTAGTAGAAAGTTATCAGCTTCCTGCTACAACCTATGCTGAACAAAAAAAACTTTTTGCAAACTTAGCTAAAATTGAACATGTCGTTATTTCGATGGGTGAAGACGGTGTAAACTGGTTACATGACACTCACCCACTTCATGCCACAGCACCTAAAGTGATAGTTAAAAGTACAGTTGGTGCGGGTGACTCTCTTTTAGCAGGTATGATTCATGGCTTATTAAGTGGCTTCTCTGCCGAAGAAACATTAAAAATTGCTACAGCAATTGCAAGCCACGCTGTAACACAAATAGGCTTTCGTATTCCTAATGCTGAAAAGCTAAACCAATTAAAAGCCCAAACAACAATCAATTCATTGAGTGAATCTGATGCCAACTGCTAAACGTTTATTATTTGTTATTAATAGTCCGCAACAGCAAGTCAATGCTTTGATTTTAGCTCGTAAGCTTGCACAAGTCGCGTCTCAACAGGGTTATCAAAACAGCATTATTTCGCTTGATGAATTCGAGGTGAATGAAAGCTTTGACCAAATTATCGTTGTTGGACAACGCCCGAAAAATCTTAATATTTTTGGTACACACCCTTTATCTTTCATTAACATTGAAGAGATCAAAAGTGATACTGATTCAGCTCTTCAAACTGCTTTAGATCATTTTAAATCTGCTCAAGACTGGCAAAATGATAATAACGTATCAGCACCTACAGCTAAAAAATTTGTTGCGATCACTGCGTGTCCTACGGGTGTCGCGCATACTTTTATGGCCGCCGAAGCTTTACAGCAAGGCGCAGAAAAGCTCGGTTATGAGATTGAAGTAGAAACTCAAGGTTCCGTTGGCGCAAAAAATATCTTATCACCTCAAGCTATTGCTGATGCGGACATCGTCATTCTTGCGACTGACATTGAAGTTAATACAGACCGTTTTGTAGGTAAACGTGTTTATAGATGTAGTACAGGTTTTGCTCTAAAGCAAACAGATAAAGCTTTTGCTGAGGCAATCAGCAATGCGCAAGTTTTAGAACAAGGTAAGCAACAAACATCTGCAGAAAACAAAGATAAAACCGAAAAAGTTGGTGTATATAAACATCTCTTAACGGGTGTCTCTTATATGTTACCTATGGTGGTGGCGGGAGGTCTTTTAATTGCTCTGTCTTTATGCTTTGGCCTTAATGCAGCTGAACAAGCAGGCAGCTTACCGGCTATATTAAAACAAATTGGTGCCGCTGCATTTATGCTTATGGTTCCAATGTATCTGGTTATATCGCCTACTCGATTGCTGATCGTCCTGGCCTCGCACCTGGTTTAATTGGCGGCCTACTTGCTTCTCAGTTACAAGCAGGTTTTTTAGGAGGTATTGTCTCAGGTTTTCTTGCAGGCTATATCGCACTATTTATCGCTAAAAAACTTAAACTTCCAACTAGTTTAGAAGCACTTAAACCCATTCTAATTATTCCGTTATTAGGCACATTATTTGTTGGTCTAATTATGTTTTATGTGGTTGGACAGCCAGTAGCACATATTTTTGAGCTAATGAAAGATTTCTTAAATAACATGGGTACAACAAATGCTTTGTTAATGGGAATTATATTAGCAAGCATGATGTGTATTGATTTAGGTGGACCAATCAATAAAGCAGCCTACGCTTTTACTGTTGGACTGCTGACAACAAATACTTATATGCCTATGGCAGCCACGATGGCAGGCGGCATGGTCCCTGCTATTGGTATGGCTATTGCAACTTTCATTGCTAGGAATAAATTTAGTACTGGAGAGAAAGATGCCGGAAAAGCAGCTTTCGTATTAGGTTTATGTTTTATTTCTGAAGGTGCTATTCCCTTTGCAGCTAAAGACCCAATGCGTGTTATTCCAACTTGTATTTTAGGTGGAGCTGTGACTGGAGCACTCGTTGCCTTATTCCATTGTGAGTTGGTTACTCCTCACGGCGGTGTATTTGTTCTTTTAATTCCTAATGCGATTAATCATGCTGGGTTATATCTTACTGCAATTGCTGCTGGTAGTATTGTTACAGGGATAAGCTATGCCATTGTTAAGAAAAAAATAGAAGAAAAAGCTGTGACCACTGCATAATTAAAAAAGGGAGAATTTATATTCTCCCTTTTTTATAAATTATATGTGCCTGATCTCATAAAAATTTAAACTGAAAACTATTTAATATTTAATTTTCTTTCTCTGAGACTTAAATCATTTAATCTGAATAGCTCTTGCCATAATCTGTGTTGGCACTTCTTCTGCGAGCATTACGGTTAGAGTTGGCTCTTTTTGCGATTTAGTTGATAAATTCTGAGATTCTAAAACAGCATTCACATCTTTAGGAGCTAATTTAAACATTGCACCTGTTGCAGGGTCTACAATTAAAATACCAATTAACCCACCAAAAAGAATATTACCAAAATACCAACCGCTCAATGTCCCAGTAACTTCTATAGTCTTGCTTTGATACCCTGCTTTGCTAAAAGTAACCTGATAACTTTCTGGTTTGAAATAACCTGCTCCTTTTTTCAAACTTACAGTTGCTGGAGTTTGCCCCGTATGGATTTTTATTCCTTTACGATTTTTAATCTCAATTGTTGCAGATTCGGGAACACTAGTAAAAGTAAGTGTTTGTGAAGAACCAGAAACTATAGTTGCGCAACCATTTATTCCCAAAGTTAAAGCAATAAACGAAGTAAGTAGTAATTTTTTCATCATTAAACCAAAAGAGTTATCAATATTTATTGGAATGCGCACTATAATAAATGAAACAAAAAATAACAATTAAAATACATTTTTTTAGTTTAAGAATTAAACATTTACTAAAATATATTTTCTTAAAATTATAATTTATAGACAAAATACCTCTATTTCAAAAGCTTATTATTTAAAATAATTTTTGAAATTTATTAATAAAAATCAGTTATTTAATATAGAAAGCTAATTTTATTTTACTAAATAATAGATGTTTCATGTTAAATGTATGGTAAATTTCGGCAATACCAAAACAATACAAGTGATTGATACAAATAAATATTTTTTATTTAAATATCTTAATTTTTCATAGTTATGACTTTAGAGACAAAAACTTTCTCGTTCAATGCCACGTTCAAATCATAATTTTTTTTCTACGATGCCCTTGCAAGCAATATCGTTCAATTAACGATCAAGCAAGCTTAGATGCAATCTGACATATCCACTCAAAGAGTTTTAGGTACAGCCCTGTTAAGCAGTTTTACCTTTAATAGTCTTTGATTATAGCTGAAGA
Organism: Acinetobacter sp. 1542444; assembly: GCF_000581835.1. Taxonomy (NCBI): domain Bacteria; kingdom Pseudomonadati; phylum Pseudomonadota; class Gammaproteobacteria; order Moraxellales; family Moraxellaceae; genus Acinetobacter; species Acinetobacter sp. 1542444. The sequence continues at coordinate 914,017 of NZ_JEYA01000001.1, forward strand.
GTATTTAAAGTTCGCAAAGTTGTAGGAACGCTTTATAAAGATAAAGACAATTAAACCATGTCATTGTTAAATGAAGCTATATAACTTTTGCTCATCAAGTAAAGTCCTGCTATAACTTGCTTGATGAAACTATATTTTTCAACTATTAAAGATAGTTCACCAGGAATGCGATCCACCAAGGTATGGGGAAAAGTCAATGACAAAGAAGTATGCGCGTTTTTTACCTACAACAGAATCTTTTACTCTTGAAGATTTTCCATATTATTGGATTACTCAAGTACATGCTCAATATGTACAAAACATTGATAATGCTTTAAAAAAATATGGTTTAGATAACTCACGTCGACGCATCATGTTGGCTTTAAGCAGCAAGCCCCATGCGAGTGTTTCTGAACTTTCAGATATGATTATTTCAAAAATGTCGACTACCACAAAAATTGTTTATCGTTTGAAAGATGAAGGTTTGGTTGAAACTTACTCTTGCCAAACTGATGGTCGTATCACTCGTGTAGTACTTACAGAAAAAGGGACTGAAATGATCAACAAGATCAATGATCTTACAAGTGTAGTACTTGAGCAGTCTTTTGAAGGTATTACTCCCTTACAACTAGAAAAAATGATGGAAAGTTTAAAATTACTTTTAAAGAACCTTTCTCGCTAAGATGAAATAAGAATCTATTTATACCCAATAGTTAAGCTCCCATTATGAGAGCTTAACTATTTTAATGTCTCTACTTTAATATTGAGAGAAATGGCATCCCACATAAAATAATCAATTAACCTTCCATCTGTTGACTTGAGCTCTTAACTCCAGTAGAAATTCTCTTTCAATAACTGAATAGCAAATTTCGGAAAATGGCTAAAAGAAAATACAAAAGTGACAAATTTCAGGTACGTCGTATTAACCGTAGCTGGTGGGTACTTGAAAAAGACCTTGAATCAAACTGCTATTTAAAACATGAGCAAGTGGCAACAAAAACCTTAGCAAACAACTATGCTGATGATTATATCGAACAGTACTATATGAATCTGTACATACAACAACAGTTGAACAAGCCAGGAACTGTATAAAAAGCCATTTTGGCTTTTTTTATTTTTATAATTAAAATCTATAAAAATTATGCATAAAAAAAACCTACATCTTGGGGAAAATGTAGGCTATAAAATGCACAAAAAGGAAATATATATCCTTTTTGACAAAAAGAATTTTACGATAATACAAGCTATTATTTTATATTACTTTTGTAAACTTAATAGCGATTATTGTATTTAATTAACCTCTTTTGAGAGCTTCTTTGTTTATATTATGAATAAAATTTGATTTATCAAATTCTTTATTTTTTATCTTTACTCCTTCTACTTTCTTAGTTTTATTTTTAATATGACAAATATATATGCATAATTATAAGCTGCTGTTTTAATAAGTTTTTTACAAAAAAAAGCATAAATATTTTTTTAAAGAAAGATAAATAAAAATTAATAAATAACAAAAACATAAATTAAATCTTTAGTATATATTAGTTTTAATAACTCAATTTTAGTTCAAAAAAAATACACATAAAATTTATTATTTGCTGTTTTGCTTACTACAGAAAGATTACAATAATGGCTAATAAATAGATTAATCAACACAATCTTTCTAGGCATGTTATGACTTCAATGTCGAACAACACCCAAAAGCATTTTATTGTTGAGCAAATTCCACTCCCAACTTGGGTGAGTGATGAAAATGGCTTGATATTATATTGCAATATAGAGTGTACAGAATATTGGTTGGATACTTTTTCTCCATTGCCAGCGCAATGGCTAGATTTTATTTATCCTGCCGATTTAGATGAAGTCAAAAACAGATGGCTCGAAGCAATTCGCCTACAAAAAAGAATCGAATTAAAATGTCGACTTTTACGAGCTGGAAATCAATATAGATGGTGCAAACTATCGATTCAAGCATCTAAGTATCGCAGCTCCTCACAAACTAGCGAATGGTATGTTAGCTTTTTAGATATAGATCACGATATTCAAGAACAACAAAACTTGCAAAAGAACATTGAAATACAAAATCAGATGTTAGATATCAGTGTAGATTGCATTAAAGTTCTGAATGTAGACGGCACACTTTCTCACATGAACAAATCAGGGTGCCTCGCTTTAGGTGTACCTGTTGATGAAACAGAATTTGGAATGAAATGGCTCGAACTATTACCACCGCACATTCGTAAACGCGGTCGAGTCGCTTTGAAAAAAGCTCTTCAAGGTAAAGTTGCTAGATTTGCAGGAATGAGCTGTTTGCCAGATCAGGATCCTGAGTATTGGGATAATATGCTTACCCCGATTCATCGGGAAAATGGTGAAATTGGACAAATTCTGTGTGTATCACGTAATGTTACTCAACAACATTTGGCAGAAAACCAGCTTAGGAATATGAGTGAGAGAGATGAACTGACCGGATTATATAATCGGCGTTCATTTAAATTTCAACTTAAGCGTACTCTCTCATATTCAAAAGACACTCAAACAAGTGTAGGGTTACTTTTAATTGACCTCGACCACTTTAAACATATTAATGATACTTTAGGGCATAGCGCAGGCGATCATCTATTAAAAGTTCTCTCCAAACGCTTTAGTCATTGTGTAGATGATGAAAAGTGCTTTGTCGCGCGGTTAGGTGGAGACGAATTTGCGGTTATTATTAATAACCTTAATTCTGAAAATGATGTCCGAGAGTTAGCAGCCATTTTACTTCAACAGTTAAATCAGCCGATTACCTATTTAGGTAATGTCTTAAATGGTGGGATGAGCATTGGCTGCGCAATTTACCCGCAAGATGCCGTAGACCAGTCAGGTTTGCTCAGTTGTGCCGATATGGCATTGCATGATTTAAAAGCGCGTGGTCGTGGTGGTATTCGCATGTATGATCCATGCATGATGCAAATGACCGAAACAGTCGCTTCTCAGCTTAATTTAGCTCGTCAGCTGATTCGCCATCATACCATCCAACCCTATTATCAACCTAAAGTAGACCTAAATACCCATCGTGTAGTGGGATTTGAAGCTTTATTAAGATGGCATACAACCTCAGCTCAAAGAGGCTACCCTGCACAAATTGCGGAAGCTTTTAAAGATTATAATTTAGCGAGTAAGATCGGTGAAACGATGCAACATCAAGTTTTACGTGATATCGCCAAATGGATAACTCTTGGTATTACCCCTCTCCCTGTTTCACTAAATGCTGCACCAGTTGAGTTCTTAAGAGATAATTATGCTGAGAGACTTTTGAAAAAGATTAATCAATTTCAAATACCAACGCATTATATTGAAGTGGAAGTCACTGAGCACATGCTAGGCGACCGAGGCTCGGAATATGTGATCCGTGCACTTAATAAATTAAAACAGCATGGGGTACGTATTGCACTTGACGACTTTGGGACTGGTTTCTCATCGCTAACCCATATTCGCGATTACCCAATTGACAGTTTAAAAGTAGATTGTAGCTTTATCCAAAAGATGCAACATGACCCATCAATTTATGCGATTGTCCAAGCAATTGGTTTACTCGCTCCAAATTTATCACTTGGGCTTATCGCCGAAGGAATCGAAACTCCAGAACAAGAAGAACTGCTTCGACAATTTGGTTATAGCATAGGTCAAGGGTTCTTATTTGAATCTGCTATAGATGCTACTCAGGTTATTTCCATACTTAAACAAAATCAGCCTTACTTAGAAAGTCATTACAATCTTTGAAAATAAGATGTTTAATAAACCTTTTAGTTTTTATTCATACTAAAAATAAACAATAATTTTTAAAAAACTGTTCATAATATAAGCATAAAGATAATAATTTCGGTGTTCCCGTACCATACATTGTCACAAGACAATAAGGAGCAATATATGAGTTATCACCATATCTTGGTTCCAGTCGATGGTTCTCCTACTTCACTTATTGCCGTCAATCATGCAACAGCAATTGCTAAAGCCTTTGGCAGTAAAGTGACTCTAGTATATGCGCTTACTATAGATCCTTTCATTTCTGTAGAATTCATTGATAGTACAGAATTAGCACAGGATTATTTTAATAAAGCTAGAGCATCGATTCAGAGCATTTTAGACCAAGCTAAAGAACAATTTAGCCAACATGGAATTTCTGTTGAAACAAAAATTGTTGAGGGTCAAACAATCCACACAGAAATTATTAAAGCAGCTAATGAGCTAAAAGCAGATTTATTAGTGATTGGCTCACATGGGCGAAAAGGGTTTAAAAAGTTCTTCTTAGGAAGTGTGACTCAAGCCCTTTTAGGAGAAATTCATTTACCGGTATTAGTCGTAACTGAATAGTTTTCTAAAGCTAAAAAACCGATCTTTAATAGATCGGTTTTTTAATGGCCTGGATTACTTAGCCTTATATGTAAACTTAATGAGAGATCCTGGATTTTCTAATGTATTTGTTACTGAGCCATCATCTTTTTGAACATTTCCGGCAGTGTCAGTTAATACATATAAGACGTTCCCATCTGGACTTGCAATCACATCACGATAACGGTTGTTGCTCTTAAACATCGGTACAGCGTCATCATAAGTAGTGCTATAAGTTGGATCTAACTTAATACGGAAAATGACACCGCGTTTTAAAGATGGAACCAATAATGTATTTTCCCAACCAGTAATTGCTTTTTTACCGCCCTTATAGACATAGGCAGATGACGGTGCAACTGTTGGCCAGCAAATGTAGGTCATCTCTCCACAAGTTGGATCGTTATAGTTGTAGGTATCTTGAACGGTATATAAAGTTTTTAATGGTGGGACAAAGTTTTTACCAGTCCATTCAGATTCTTTCGTCACAGGGACCCCTGCGGCTACTTTTACTCCATTCTGAGCTAAATCCTTAATTGACTTATTGGTTGCTGCCGAATAATTTGCATAGGCATAACCACTGTCATCTTTATAACCTGCTACATTCGGCCAACCATAATTGCCACCTTTGACAATGAGGTTAATTTCATCGTCAGAGTTTGGGCCTTGTTCAGACTGCAACAATTTACCATTCGGAGTAAATGCTAAGCCCTGCGGATTACGATGTCCGAGCGTATAAATATGGCTAACCACCCCATTAAAACTTGGATTATCCTTTGGAATACTTCCATCAAGATTTAAGCGTAGTACTTTACCCATATAGGTGTGATAGTCTTTGCCATTCAGTTCTTGTTGAGTTGGCGTATGTTGTGCTTGATTTGGCAAGAACAAATAAGCAAGCTGGTTACGCCCTTGGTCACCAATCGTATAATAAATCTTTTGATCTGGGCCAATCACAAGACGACCAGACTGATGGTCTTTCGATGATGGTAATCCTGTTAATAAATCTACTGGCTTCTCAAGTGTATCTGTTGATTTATTATAGATATAACGACGAATAATAGTTTGATTAGGCAATTCTTTATCTGTAGATTTCGGATTTTTAAATGTACCTGAAATGTAGATATAAGGATTATTTTTAAAATCAGGATGGAAAGCAAAGCCTAACAAACCATTTTGTCCATCAGCATCATTTACAATCTCAGGCACCTGAAAAACTGTTTTTACACTGCCCGACTCTGGATTCACTCTTAGAATCTTACCTGTTGCGCGCTCTGTTAACCAAATTTGATTGTCAGGTCCCCACAACAAAGCATGTGGCTTATTTAAATTAGACAGAATAACTTTTTTGTCAAAGTTTTCTGTTTTCGCTTTAGCGAATTGAGATGGAGTAAGAGGAACATCAGCAAATGCTGAATTGAGTGTAACTACCTGAGCGGCGCCTAATAAAGCAATTTTTGCCAGTAAATGTTTATTCATGTGTCCACCTTATAAATTGTCAAAATTTTCCGAGAATTTTTAAACCTTTAGCAACTGGTTTGTACGAGTTCTCTATATGATTTGTATTATGATGAATAACGAATCTATTAAAATCTAAATTTCTGAAAGGCTCTGTTGCATAAAAGTAGCTATTAAAACTGAATAAACTCTCTTTAAGATGAGCAACTTAACTATACGATTTATCTATTCTATTAATTTTATATCTGAAACTTTTTTGAAATGGCCATGAGTTAAATAAATATTTATTAACGAAGTAATTGATAGTTAAAAATTAATACTCAAAGAGACAATTCTAATTATAAAAATATACATCACTAAAGACTAAAAGTTAGAAGCTGTAATTGAGAGCTATTTTTACAACGAAGGTGTCTTATGTGTGCAAACTTTAAACCTATTAAGAAAATACATGCCAATCAGTTAGATTTATTCGAACCAACCTTTGAATATAAGATGGATATTTTCCCAAGTGATGATTGCCCACTCATTTTATCGAATGAAAATGAGCTTGAGTGGAGAAAAGCTAAATTTGGAATGCTTCCTCCTTATGCCAAAGAAATCGCATTCAAATATGCAACTTATAATGCCAGAACAGAGACAGTACAACAAAAGCGCTCTTTTAAACATGCTTGGTTAAATGACCAGTTTGCGCTTATTCCTGTTGAAGCTATTTATGAACCTAAATATATCAATGGGAAAGCACATTGGTATGGTATTTTCCGTCAAGATGGGCAACCTTTTACCCTTGCTGCAATCTATGAAGAAACACTTATAGATGAACAGAAAGTTAGGTCAATGTCGCTATTAACAATTAATGCTGATCATCACCCTTTTATGAAACAATTTCACAAACCTGATGATGAAAAACGTTCGGTTATTGTGATACCTGATAATCTTAGAAATGATTGGCTCAACTGTACTCATTCTGAAGCCAAAGATTTTTTCTTAGATATGCCTGCGAATGAATTTACGTCAGTGCCGAAATCTGAAATGAAAAAATATGATTAATTCGTTTTAGCAGGCTTAGGTTAGTCAACCTTAAAAACTTATGCTATTCTTCGGGCACTTTTAAATGCCTCAAATTTCTATACCTATGACACTTACGCCACCTTAAGTTTATTTACTCCTATCTATTGTAAATAACTCATCACTGTTTAGTGATGTGGTGTAGTCGCTTGTGTTGGTATATCACATCACTAGCCTTTTAAATTTAGAAATTAGGCTATCTCTCATGTTATCCAATGTCCGAGAACAATGGTTCTCTAATGTCCGCGCAGATATTCTTTCCGGTCTTGTTGTGGGTCTTGCTTTAATTCCAGAGGCAATTGCATTTTCAATTATTGCGGGTGTAGCCCCCAAAGTCGGTTTATATGCATCCTTTTGTATTGCCGTTATTATTTCTTTAGTAGGCGGTCGTCCCGCTATGATTTCGGCGGCTACAGGCGCAATGGCTTTGGTTATGACAACGCTTGTAAAGGATCATGGTCTTCAATACTTATTTGCAGCAACAGTATTAACTGGCGTTATACAGATTTTGGCAGGATATTTCAAACTCGCTAAACTCATGCGTTTTGTTTCTAAATCAGTGGTTATTGGATTCGTTAATGCCCTCGCCATACTCATCTTTATGGCTCAATTACCAGAATTGGTAAGTGTGACGTGGCATGCCTACTTATTAGTAGCAATAGGTTTAGGAATTATTTACCTTTTCCCCTATATTCCAAAAATTGGAAAGTTCTTTCCCTCATCTCTTATTTGTATTGTAGTGGTCACATTACTCGCTATTTTTTTAGGGTTTGATGTTCGCACGGTTGGTGATATGGGTTCATTACCAGACACTTTGCCGATATTTCTGATTCCGAATATTCCTTTTAATTTAGAAACCCTCCTTATTATTCTTCCATATTCTTTAGCCCTTGCCGCGGTTGGCTTACTTGAATCAATGATGACTGCAACAATCGTTGATGAAATGACAGATACATCTAGTGATAAATTTCAAGAATGTAAAGGTCAAGGTATCGCAAATATTGCTTCAGGTTTTATGGGCGGCATGGCTGGTTGTGCCATGATTGGTCAATCAATGATTAATGTAAAATCTGGTGGTCGTACACGTTTATCCACTTTTTGCGCAGGTATATTCTTACTTATTCTAGTTGTGTTTTTAAGTGATTGGTTAAAAGTGATTCCTATGGCTGCTTTGGTTGCAGTCATGATTATGGTATCAATTAGTACTTTTGAGTGGAGTTCACTGACTCAATTTAAAAATAATCCTAAAAGTAGTAATGTCGTTATGATCGCAACCGTTATTGTAGTAGTTGCTACCCATAACTTAGCGTTAGGTGTATTAACTGGGGTATTACTTTCAGCACTTTTCTTAGCAAATAAACTTGAAAATGATATTCGTATAGAAACTTCATTCGAAAATCAAGCTCGTCTATATGAATTAAAAGGTCAAATATTTTTTAGTTCATCTGAAAAATTTATGCAAAGTTTTAACTTTAAAGAAGATGTTAAAGAAATCATTATTGATCTCACCCATTCTCATATTTGGGATGTGACTTCAGTTGCCATGTTAGATTCAGTTGTGAATAAATTTCAAAAGAACGGTATTCAGGTAACGGTTCGCGGTTTAAATGAAGCCAGTTCAATCATGATTGATAAATATGGTACTCATGCAAAAATCTAAAAAAGGTCCTTCGGGACCTTTTCTAATTTAAATAACTACTTTTACTGCGCAGATTTATATAGCAACCGATTTGGGCTACCTGAAGGATTTTTTACCACATTATTACTTGCTTGATTTAACAGATTAGTTGAGATTGTCTGAGGTGTTGCTGTAGGTGTACTTTGCAACATTTCAGCTACGACTCCAACAACATGTGGAGTAGCCATTGAAGTTCCATTTAAAACTTTAGTTGCTGTATTACTCCCAATCCAAGAAGAGTTAATCTGGCTTCCAGGCGCAAAAATATCAACGCAGCTTCCATAATTCGAATAACTAGCTCGAGTATCTGTACTATCTGTAGCAGCAACAGTAATTGCCTTACTTACTCTGGCAGGAGAAGAACTACATGCATCTGTATTCGAGTTTCCTGCTGCCACAACCATTACATAACCATTATTAAATAAATTTTCCACTGCACTATCTAAAGATGCGTTTGCTTCACCACCTAAAGACATATTCACTACAGCTGGCTTTTTACCATTTTTTAATATCCAATCTAGCCCGGCAATCACGTTACTCGAAGCACCAGAACCATCACATACTAAAATCCGAATGGGTACTAAGCTTACATTCTTGGCAACTCCATAGGTACTACCACCAACTGTTCCTGCCACATGTGTACCATGACCATGACAGTCGTTTGTGCCATTTCCATCAGATATCGCGGTATAGCCACTTAATACCCGTCCAGAGAACTGTTGATGTGTAGACAATATTCCTGTATCAACAATATAAGCGGTTGTACCTGAACCTGTTTGTAAGTACGAATAGGCTGAATCTAGAGGTAAGTTTTTTTGGTCAATACGATCTAGTCCCCAATCAGGGTTACTTTGTGTAGTGGCATCAATTTTCATGATTGTATCATTTTCAACAGAAACGACTTTCGGATTTTTTTTCATTGCTTCAACAAAAGCAGTACTGGCAACATCGGGTAAATAAATTGCAAATCCCTTAAGTACAGCATCATAGGTCTGTAATACCTTCCCACCATGTTGTTTAGCAATACCTTGTGCAAACTCGTTAGAAGAACCCACATCCTTATTAAGAATAACAATATATTGATTTTTAATAATTCCTTTTGCTTCAGACGAGCTTAGTACAGAATTGGTTGTAGCTGGTGCAGCATAGGTTAAATGGCTCAGCGCTATTGTTAAAAGAAAAGTCGAAACTTGGCAAAACTTCATAGAAAATCTCCATATTTTTTACTTTAGACATCATTGTTATGATCAGTACAGTCTTTATATTTAGGGATTAACATCTTTAGAAAGGAATTTTTATTATATTCTCCATATATTATGACCACGTCATGTTTTCATAAAACTTGGACCTATACAATGCTATTATCTTTTTTCAATTAAAATTGAGAACCAATTCAAATAAACCAATACATAAAAAATTTTAGAATAAATAATTATCTTACTTTATTTATAATTTAGTTTAGGTTGGATGTATAATGTAAAAATATATAATCATTAAAAATAATATAAATGTAGAAATAATGAGATATGTTCCAGTTGTATTAAAGCTTTTTAAAAATTTCCAGATATCCATAAATAAAAATATAAAACAGTAAGTTATGAAAATTCTTGCAAATTTTGATATAGCCTTCAACTAAAAGAGATTTACAATTTTTTAAACTATATGGGTTCAGTATCAAATATGTAAATATATATTGCAAAATATTTGTTAATTAATGAATGTGCTGTTTTTTAAATGGTTTTAATTAATAAACACCAAAATTAATTATATTCTATAGTTTTTTTAATTTTAGCTGTGGTAGCTCAACCTTACAACCAGCTAAATGATGCCTACAATTAACACTATATTCGATAAAGCCATCTTTAATAAAGTAATTACAATATTCATTTATACTTATGATGGGATCAAATGTCGGTTTTTCCAAGTTACCATTAAAAAACCATTGGTTGCCGTTAGAGAAAGGATAATAATGTACAGGAATATAATGAAGATATCCGCAAGCAGGACACATATGTTTATACATGCCTCCTTCAAAATACTGTACTTTCATTAACACTCCTTTAAAAATAAAAAAGCCAACTCATAAGAGCCGATTAAACCACTTACTTAAAGATGCTATATATTATTAAATTATGTGCTATAACCTTCTCTCTTTTATTTTTCTGTTTTTTAATTTATCCAACCTATATGACAAATTCATGAAGTTCCGAGTGTAATCTCACACTTTGTTAGTTTGGTAAAATATATTTTATATAATCCATTAATTAAATGATAATTCCAGTTAAATAATGAAAAGCAAATACTAGTTTGTTTCTTATTTGGCAGAGGGCTATGTGATTAACTCATATTAATCATTAAATAGATATTACCGCCATATCCAAGAACAAAATTCGATTTATCTTATTGTTTTTAAAAATCAAATAAAAAAGTCCGCATCTTGGGAAGCTACGGACTTGAAACTCAACTAAACAACAGCTAAACATTTTGCCGCTTAGTGAGAAAGCACTATCTTTTTAATCTAATTAAGTTCTATAGTCAGGTCAATAAGGATACTTAATTTTTATAAAAATTAGGTTGAGTTGTGATTTATCTCACATTTTATCTTCTAATAAGTTTAATCTGTTTTTCTTTACTCAATTACATTCTATTTCAAACACTTAAATTAAAATATTATTAAAGTAATGATTTAAAATAGAATAATGGTTAATTTTAGGAATAAGCTTGAAAGAAACAAAATCCTGATCTTGCCTTTTCTTCATTTCAAAATAATTTTGGCTTTGCCATTTCAACTCATCAAGTTCGAGTTCACCACAGAAAATTGAACATGGAGTAGTAATTCGTTTTGACTGATGAACAGGGCTGTATTTTAAGATATCTTCGCTTGAAAGATTGAGAGCATGATTTAAATGTGTACTTTGTATAGGCTCAAGATCATAAATTCCACTTAACAAAACCATCTCAGATATGAGTGGATGGCCTAATGACAAAGCAGCCAGATGCGCCCCTGCCGAATGCCCAACCAAAACTACCTCATTAGTTTTCCAGTCTTGCTCTCGAATAAAATCGAGAGCTTGATTAATTTGAGAAGCAATATCTGAAATTTTGCTTTGTGGGGCTAGATCATATTCTAAAAGAACGCACTGGACTCCTTTTGCTAGAACATACGGTACGATGAATGCAAAATCTGATTTATCACACCATTGCCAATATCCACCATGAATAAAAATAACAGTCTTTTTGGCTTGCTCTAATGGGAATAAATCTAAAGTTGACCGTGAGTGCGTACCATATTGGATATCTGCCATATGGGTAAATTTTTGATAGCTCAACAAGCTTGTTCTTTTAAATTCTGCCAATATTTCATGTTCATTCGCTACGGTTCTAGAATTGTCATAGAGTCTCATAGTTCTCTCACTTCAACGATTCTTTATGAGCATTTAAAGCAAGCTTGGCTGATGACCGTTTTAAATAGTAGAAAACCGTAAGCACAACAACTAATGGGACTCCAAATTGTAAAGTTGACTTGAATTCATTGGTAAACCATGTGGTGACTGTGATACTTAAAATTGCGATTAATCCCAACAATGAAATTAACTGGCTTGCTGGAACCTTAAACTTTAATTGCTGGCCTTGTTGTGCCATTTTCCGTCTAAAAAACATATGGGTAATGAAAATACTGCCCCAAGTGAACAATGCACCAAACATAGATAAAGCAATCATGATCGGGAATGCCGAGCTCGGATTAATGGTATAAACAATACTAGCGATACCAATACCAACAGCTGACAGTAACAACGCATTAATTGGTACGCCATTGTGACTAATACGACCAAATAGTTTTGGCGCATCCCCTGCTCGTGACAAGCTAAATAGCATACGTGTTGAGATATATAGCATACTATTCATGGCTGACAAGGCCGCGACAATTACAATAAAATTTAAAATACTGTCTGCATATGGAATCCCTACAATTTTCATCACCATCACAAAAGGGCTGGTTGCGTCGGCTCCAATTAAAGTTGTCCAAGGAACAAGTGCCACAATGAGAAATAAAGACAGTAGATAAAATAGAATTAAGCGAATCGCAGTACTTTTAAAAGCTTTTTTAACAGCTCTTTCTGGATCTTTAGCCTCACCTGCTGCAACAGCGATCATTTCAATACTTAAATAACTAAATATTGAAATTATTACTCCAATCCAGACTCCACTAAAACCATGAGGGAAAAATCCTCCATGCTCGGTTAAATTAGAGAGAACCTGTTCCGTTCCTCCATGACTTTGGGTCAAAATACCAATTGCTAAAAGAATAAATACAATAATTGCAAAGACTTTTATTGTCGAAAACCAATATTCAACTAACCCAAATGCTTTAACGCTATAAGCATTAACAACAAGTAAAGTTAGCGAGAAAAAGGCAATCCAGACCCAAGAACCTACATGTGGAAACCATAATTTCATATAGTCAGCAACCGCTGTAATTTCTGTACCGACCGCTAATACAATACACGCCCAATAACAATAACGGACTAAAAAACCCGCAAGGGGACTTACATAATGCTCAGCATATGCTCCAAATGAGCCTGATGTAGGATGCTGACCCGTCATCTCAGCAAAAAAAGCCATAATAGCAAATGCGATTAAACCACCAATAGCATAACTCACAATGACGGCAGGGCCAGCAAAGCTAATTGCGAACTTACTTCCCATGAACAGCCCTGTACCAATCGCTCCACCAATTGCAATCATTCCCATCTGTTTTGCGGATAATTTTTTATGTAAACCCGCTTCTCGATTTTGTATTTCATCAAAACTGCTCATAGGCCCTCCTAGCCATTTTTCTAATGTTGATCTTTAACGATCAGGTCACTTCACTGCGCACTAGATAACTTTCATTTTTCCATTCACTATTCAGCATGATTTGCTTAAGTTGTTGTACGGCATTCCAAATATCTTCAAATCCTAAATATAAAGGTGTAATTCCAAAACGTAATACTTCCGGCTCTCGATAATCCCCAATCACACCACGAGCAATCAGCGCTTGAATAATTTCATAACCAAACTCATGTCTATAACTGACATGACTACCACGATATTTATGATTTAAAGGTGTAATCAGTTCAAAACCAAACTGGGCACACTCTTGTTGAACAAGTTGAATAAACAAATCAGTTAATTTGAGTGATTTCTCGCGTATTTGTTGCATATCAGCTTGTAAGAAAATATCGACACCACATTCAATTAGGCTCATAGAAATGATGGGTTGAGTTCCGCACAAGTAACGGCGAATACTGTTAGCTGGTTCATAGTGCTGGGCCATATCAAATGGTTTTTTGTGGCTCCACCAGCCTGAGAGAGGTTGCCAGAACTGATCACGATGCTTTCGATTTACCCATAACAACGCTGGAGAACCTGGGCCACCATTTAAATATTTATAAGTACAACCAATCGCAAAATCACTATTGCTCTGATTAAGATCCATAGACACCGCACCAACTGAGTGACATAAATCCCAAATAATCAAAGCATCTTTAGCGTGAATTTGTTGATTAATAGATTCCATATCATAGAAATATCCAGTCCGATAATTCACATGAGAAAGAACAACTACCGCTACATCTTTTTCTAAAACACGAGATAAATCATCTGCACCATCAATTAACTCAACTTGATAACCCTGATGAATCAAATCGATAAAGCCTTCAATAATATAAATATCGGTTGGGAAAGCATCTTTTTCTGCAACAATAATTTTACGGTTTGGAAATTTTTCAGCTTGAATTTTTACCGCTGCTGATAAAACTTTGAATAAATTTAATGTTGTGGAATCTGAAATAACGACTTCCCCTTTTTCAGCACCGATAAGCTGCGCGACTTTATCTCCGAGTCTAGTCGGTAAGCCCCACCAATCTGCTTTATTCCAACTATTAATAAGGTCCTCACCCCACTCTTTGGCAATAATATGCTGAGCAACCTCTAATGATTTTTTTGGTCTTGCACCCAAAGAATTACCATCTAAATAAATGACATTTTCTGGTAGTGCAAATTCATCTTTAAACTTTTTGAGTTCATCTTCCTGATCCCAATAGAGGCATTGTTCGTGAGTAATCATTTGTTCTTTCACCTATTTTCAACATTTCCTTTGTAGTTGAATTTTATCATGCCAATTCTTTCGATTTATTCGATAATATTTGATTAAAATTTGCTATTTTCGTATAAAATTCGAATTAAAATTAAAAAACATGGATGAAATTCGAAAATGAATGTAGATGCAATCGATCTTAAAATTTTGAAGTATTTACAAGATAATGCGAGGTTAAGTAACCAAGAACTGGCCGATCTCGTTAACCTTTCGGCTTCAGCTTGTCATCGGCGAGTTAAAATTTTAGAAAGCAATGGTGTAATTGAAAAATATCAAGCGAAAGTTAACTATGAAAAACTAGGTATAAAAATTGAGGCAATTGTCGAAATAAAGCTTGCCCAACTCACAGAAAATGATCACAACTTCTTTTTAAGTCAGATCAAAAATTTTGATGAAGTCATTAATGCATATATTATTACTGGCGAATCTAATTATGTTTTACACGTTGCGACCAAAGATTTGAGTTCTTTTTCTCATTTCGTCATTAATACCTTAAATAAAATAAAAGGTGTAGTGAGCATCAATTCCAAGATCATTTTACAAAAGATTGTGCAAAAACCACTTTAATCCCTTATTTTTATTAAAGAGACATCTCATGATCGAAACAAAACGTTTAATTTTAAGACAATGGAAAGAAAGTGATGTTGAGCCTTTCATAACAATGGGCTTGGATCAAGATGTTATGCAATTTTTCCCAACTCTATTAACACCCCAAGAAAGCCTTAATTTAATCCAAAAAATTTCATCTCTCATTAATGAAAATGGTTGGGGCTTCTGGGCAGTAGAATTAAAACAAACCCATCAATTTATCGGGTTTATTGGTTTGCACAGCCAACCTGAACAGTTTGACTTTTCTCCATGTGTGGAAATTGGTTGGAGACTTGCAAAAGACTTCTGGAAACAAGGTTATGCAACTGAAGGAGCAAAAGCGGCTTTAGACTATGGTTTTAATATACTGAATTTAAATAAGATCGTTTCATTTACCGCTAACATAAATACACCCTCTCAAGCTGTCATGGAAAGACTTGGAATGCACAGAGTTAAAAACTTTGATCATCCCAAGGTTCCTCTCCATCACCAACTAAAAGCACATGTATTATATGAAATTACAAGCTCTTCATTTATTTTTTGATTAAAGTCAAAATTTTAAATTATTAATAAAAATTTTCTTAATCATCGAAATCATAGCCAACAGATGTAGAGCACTCCCAATACTCATGGATTTTACTTGCGATATCATCTTTTCCCATTGTAGTGAGTACATAAAAGAGTTTAGCCTCTTTATTTTTTCTCAGTATTAAGAGGTTGTAGTAATCATACTCAGGCCCATTAAGACCTAATGTTGGCTGCGATTCACAGTGCTTTTCTGCTTTGTAATGCCATTCAAGCTTATAGGTATCAAGGCCATCAGCAGCATTGATTACAATACCGTCATTGGCTCCGCCAATAAATCCAATTTTCATTGCTTTCTCTAAATTCTTATTAGGGTTAATTTTAAATATATCTTTAAACAAGTATCCTTCAATTTATAAAATGTATGTCAATACGTATCCTATGTAAGCAAAATTAACTATAAATATAGATGGCTTTTAAGATTTCTTAATTGCAAAACTTTGGCTCCCTATTTTTACTTCAAACACAGTAAAAGTTATCCACTAAAAAGCACTTATTATTGTTTCCTGTTTTGCAAAATTACACGCTATAATTTTCAAATCATTTATCCTCCCTACCCATCACATTAATCAAAACACCTTTTGAAAGAATTAATGGGTGGAGTTTTAAATTAATTTTATATTTCGAAGTTTCTTTAATTAATGATTTTAAAAAGGGTATATGGTAGATGTGTCTTAAAAATTTTGCTTTAAATGATTTTGGAGATATTTAGATATGTCTAAAATCGTAATGTTTGACATGGATGGTACGCTATTAGATCTCGCTTTTGATGATTTCATCTGGAATGAATGTCTTCCTAAGCGACATGCAGAGATACATCAACTTCCACTTGCCCAGAGCAAAAGAACATTATATCAGTTTTATCAAGCACATAAACATACACTTGTTTGGTATTCATCAGCTTATTGGACCAAAACTGTAGGCGTTGATGTACTCAAATTACAGCAAGAATTTCAGACAAAAATTCAAGCTCGGTCTGGTTGTATTGAGCTTCTGCAGGAACTGAAAAAGCAAGGATATAGTTGTTGGTTAGTTACAAATGCCGATCGTGCAAGCTTACGGTTAAAGCTCGATAATGTTGCAATTGAACACTTCTTTGACGTAATCGTATCGAGTGAACAAATTGGTTATGCAAAAGAAGATATTCATTTTTGGCAAGAGCTCCAAAAATTACACCCTTTCGACCCAGACGCAACCATTTTTATTGATGATACAGCTCCTGTACTCAAAACAGCTGAAAAATTTGGTATCAAACACTTGTTTACTATCTTGCAGCCCTCAAGTCTAAAGGATGTAAGAAAGCATGAAGATTTAGAATATAAAGCACTAGATCGACTTACAGAATTGCTGTCTATATTGAATCAAATTGATAGAAAGGATAATGATGTCAAAATCGCTTGAAAACGATGCTGTAGAGACCATGCGTATCGACAAATGGTTATGGGCTGCTCGTTTTTTTAAAACTCGTTCAATTGCTAAAGCAGCAATCGAAGGAGGTAAAGTACATCACAATAATGAGCGTGTAAAAGTTTCCAAAGAAATTCGTGTTGGAATGGAACTGATTATTCAACAAGGTTTTGATAAAAAAACCGTTGTCGTAAAAGCGCTTTCGAACACACGTGGTCCAGCACCAGTTGCCCAGCAACTTTATGAAGAAACAGAAGTAAGTATTGCT
Organism: Acinetobacter sp. 1542444; assembly: GCF_000581835.1. Lineage (NCBI taxonomy): Bacteria > Pseudomonadati > Pseudomonadota > Gammaproteobacteria > Moraxellales > Moraxellaceae > Acinetobacter > Acinetobacter sp. 1542444. Next base: position 931,552 of record NZ_JEYA01000001.1, read on the forward strand.
AGACGGGAGTTGATTGCATCCCAACGAAAATTGCATAATCTTGCTCGACCTGATCATAGACCGAGTAAAAAGGATCGTAGACAGATTAATCGGTTTAAACAGGACAATGATCAACACTGGTCGTATGGTGATGAATAAAAACGTCGAGTTGTGTCGCACACACACAGACAACACATAGAAGCTATAGAAAAAATCTGTCACTATTAGCCCTGTGAAACAAGTTGAGATTCAATGCATCCACTTGGGTTAAACGTGATGAACTTAGAGTATTGAGGTTTTTGAGATGGATGAGAATAAAAGCAAAGCATTACAAGCCGCGCTAAGTCAAATTGAGAAGCAATTTGGCAAAAATACGGTGATGCGTCTCGGTGATAACACTGTTCAAGCAGTTGAAGCTGTATCTACAGGTTCTTTGACTTTAGATATTGCATTGGGGATTGGCGGTTTACCGAAAGGTCGTATCGTTGAGATTTATGGTCCAGAATCTTCTGGTAAAACCACAATGACTCTCCAAGCGATTGCACAATGTCAAAAAGCTGGTGGTACTTGTGCATTTATCGATGCAGAACACGCATTAGATCCACAATATGCACGTAAGCTGGGCGTGGACATTGATAATCTACTTGTATCGCAACCTGATAACGGTGAACAAGCACTTGAGATTGCAGACATGCTAGTTCGTTCTGGTGCAATTGATTTAATCGTTGTCGACTCAGTTGCTGCTCTTACTCCTAAAGCAGAAATTGAAGGCGAAATGGGTGACTCTCACATGGGCTTACAAGCTCGCTTAATGAGTCAGGCATTACGTAAAATTACGGGTAACGCTAAACGCTCGAACTGTATGGTTATTTTCATTAACCAGATCCGTATGAAAATTGGTGTAATGTTTGGTAGCCCTGAGACTACGACTGGTGGTAACGCATTGAAGTTCTATGCTTCTGTACGTTTAGATATCCGCCGTATTGGTCAGGTCAAAGAAGGTGATGAAATCATCGGCTCTGAAACTCGAGTTAAAGTTGTTAAAAACAAAATGGCTCCTCCTTTTAAAGAAGCTATTTTCCAAATCCTATACGGTAAAGGTACAAACCAGCTTGGCGAACTTGTAGATTTAGCTGTACAACAAGATATCGTGCAAAAAGCAGGCGCTTGGTATTCATATCAAGGCAATAAAATTGGCCAAGGTAAAAACAATGTTATCCGCCACTTTGAAGAAAATCCTCAAATGGCTGGCGAAATTGAAAAGATTATCCGTGAACAACTGCTAACTACGGGTACTAATGGTGCTGTACAAGTGGAAGATGAAGAAGAAGATCTTCTATTAGAGTCTTAATTACCGCTTATAAGTCTTAAAACGCCCTTCGGGGCGTTTTTTACAAGGAAATATTAAATATGTTCAAAACAACAGAAGAACAGCCCCAACAACGCGCTTTGCTAACAGGTCAACGTTTGCGCTCATATGCTTTTGCGTTATTGACTCGTCGAGATTATTCGAAAGCAGAACTTATCGAGAAATTGAATCGTTACGCACAAAACCCTGAAGAGGTTAAGCAACTTGTTGAAGAGTTATCTGAGCAAAATTATCAAAGTGACCAACGCGTTGCAGAACTAACATTAGCTAGCCAAATTCGTAAAGGTAAAGGGCCAAAACGCATTAAACAAGCTTTAAAAACTAAACAAATCGAAAATGATTTAATTGCAGATGAAATTCATAATATTGATTGGGTGGAACAGGCTTATCAACTTAAAGTAAAAAAGTTTGGTGAAGAAGTAGAAAAAGATCCTAAACTTAAAGCAAAACAGATGAGGTTTTTACAGTATAGAGGATTTGATTTAGATGTAATTATGAAGGCAATCCAACGGAGATCGGATTAGAAGATGGTGGCAACCCCACTAGCAAAACTTCGGCACATCATAGATCTGCTACCGTTGCTACCTTCCGGTCCTGGCGGGGTTCACAGAGTACAATTGCGAAGCCACCAGCGGGGCTACCATTGCAAAACAGAGTATAGAGATTTTTAAAAGAGTTGCAAGCCTTCTTCTCAATTTTAAGCAAGTTTATGTTTCAATTGATTAATTCATCATCAAAAACATATAAATTCCTAGAATCTCTTATCTTATATTCTTTCTTGATACTTATTTTGAATAAAATATGCTTGAAGATTGTAAACTATTCTTGCATTTATATTGTTAGCTGTTTTAATTGCAATGATCAATTAAAACCTTAGATAGCTAATGTGAATAGTTTACATATTCCCTTCTCAAGTTAGCTTTTACATAAAATTATGGACCTATACTCATGCGATTGATGAAGCATTCTTTATTATTTATTGCCTTAATGAGCACTACTTCTCTCTATGCCAATATTCCAATTGAATCGCGCGGTTTAAGTCAAAGTGGTGGTAGTTCAACTAACACTTCATCGAATAACGCTTCAGTCCCTAGTAATTTAAATTGGGAATTGATGCAAAAAAACCAACAATTAGAAAATGATATACGCACCTTACGTGGACAGTTAGAAGAACAATCGAATGATATTGAACAACTGAAAAAAGATTTATCTAATCGCTATACCGATTTAGACCAGCGTTTGGAATTACTAAATCAAAAAGTAGATCCAGAAAGTGCAGCACCAGACAATACAGCAAATAGTGATGCTACAGCTACCGGAAGCTCAGAAGCTCCTCCTACCGACAATAAAGCAGCTAGTACTACTACAACTGCTGCAAGTCAAGTTACTTCCCCCTCACAAACGCAAGTAACACAACCAGCTTCATCGCCTGCTACGCAAAATCAATCGAACCCTGTAGAACTTGAAAAAGCAGCTTATACTGTCGCTTTAGATGCCTACAAACAAGGTGGAGCGAAAAAAGCGATTGCTCCAATGCAAAACTTTATCAAAAATCATCCTAATAGCGTTTATACAGGGAATGCCTATTTTTGGTTAGCCGAGTTTAATTTAGCAACTGATCCGGTAAATTATAATGAAGCTAAAAAGAACTATAATGTAGTCGCTACGCAATACCCAAATTCTAGTAAAGCTCCTCGCGCGCTTTATCAACTCTACAGTATTGCCAAAGATGTTGATAAAAACACTGTATCAGCAAACCAATATAAAGCTAAAATTTTAAGTCAGTATCCAAAATCTGAAGAAGCCAAATTTTTTAACAAATAAAAGTTTTTAAGAAAAAAAGACACCGCAGATTGCGGTGTCTTTTTTTGAATATCTCGGCTTAACGTACAATACCACGTTCTGATTGCTCAACAGAGTCAATTAATAATTGAGCTTCTGGAACATTCGGAAGAATATCATTTTTAATCTGCTCAACAGCTTGAACAGAAGTCAGGCCTGATTTAAAAATCAATTTATAAGCTTCTCTAAGACCTTGAATTGTATCCTTAGACCAACCCTTTCGGCGCATACCTTCTATATTAATACCAAACGCATGTGCTGGATTACCAGATGCCATAACATAAGCTGGCACATCTTTTAAAATTAAAGATGCTCCACCAACCATACTGTAAGAATCGATTTTACAGAATTGATGAATTCCCGAATTACCACCAATAATGACATGATCACCAATATGGACGTGTCCAGCAACACCAACATTATTTGCGAAAATATTATGATCACCAACAATACAGTCATGTGCAATATGCGTATTAACCATCAATAAGTTATGGCTACCTATTTTAGTTAAAGCATTATCTTGTACAGTTCCTCTATGTAAACTGCAATGCTCACGAATTAAATTATGATCTCCAATCTCTAACCAAGTTTCTTCACCTTGATATTTCAAGTCTTGGCAAACTTCACCAACACTTGCAAACTGGAAAATCTCATTATTTTGACCAATTTTGGTAAAACCACCAACTACAACATGTGAATGTAATTTAGTACCAGCGCCAATCGTCACATTTGGACCAATAATACAATAAGGTCCTATCTGGACATCCGGGGCAATCACTGCAGATGGATCAATAATGGCCGTAGAATGAATTAAATCGTGATTGCTCATGCCTGCTCTGTTTTTTGGTGTGAAATCATAATTTCAGCGGTTGTTGCTACAATACCGTCAACGGTAGCCGTACAGTTATATTTGTAGATACCGCGTTTTTGCATTACTAATTCAGATTTTAATACAAGTTGGTCGCCTGCAACTACTTGTTTTTTAAATCTAACCTTTTCTGCACCAGCAAAGAGGAATAAAGAACCCGGTTTTGGCGTCTCATTGTTCATAATAAAACCTAGAACGCCCGAAACTTGAGCTAATGCTTCTACAATTAAGACACCCGGCATAATCGGATATTCTGGGAAATGTCCTTGTAGGAACTCTTCATTGATAGAAACATTTTTATAACCAACAATACTATTGTCAGTAACTTCAGTCACACGATCAACCAATAAGAATGGGTAACGATGCGGCAAATATTGACGAATCGTTTGAATCTGCATTGGTAATTCAGGGATGGCAAATTTAGGTGTAGTTGACTCGGTCATAATATTCTATTTACGCAAATTAAAAGTTGATTCAAGAGACTCTATTTGAGCTTGTATATGATCAAGTCGTTTAGTGATTTGGGTCAATGGCACATCTGCTAATTGTCGCAAGCGTACAATTGTCTTTTTCCAATGACTATTTTCAAATAATCCAATTCCTGAAGAATAGGTACCAGCTTCAGAAATATTTTTTGTGACCATTGACATTCCAGTTAAAGTCACATTATCAGTGATTGAAAGGTGACCAGACACACCACAGGCTCCTGCAAGAATACAGTTTTTGCCAATTTTAGTGCTTCCAGCAATTCCACATTTAGCAGCAATAGCTGTATTGGAACCAATATGAACGTTATGTGCGATTTGCACAAGATTATCAATAATTACCCCATCTTCCAAAATCGTATTATCTAGTGCCCCTCGATCAATACTACAATTTGATCCAATGCGGACATCATTACCAATGATCACTGAACCTAATTGTGCGATACGATGCCATTTACCTTGATATGGTGCAAATCCAAAGCCTTCACTACCAATTACAGTACTTGCATGAACTCGAACACGATCAAGTAATTTAGAACCGCCAGTAATGGTGACATGAGAATCGATAAAACAATCCTTTCCAATTTCCACATTATCATCCAGACGAGTATGAGACTGAATAATCGTGTTCTCACCTACTACACAATTTTCACCAATTACAACGTAATGGCCAATATATGCTTTTTCAGAAATAATTGCAGAAGGATGAATTTGAGCAGTACTTTCAATACCTATTGATGTGATCTTTTTATCAAAAGCATGCGTAAGTATGGCAAAAGCTAAATAAGGATTATCAACAATAATAAAATTTTGTTTATCAGTAAGCTGTTCTTTAATTGAGTTTGTAACAATGTACGCACCCGCACGGCTAGCTTTTGCTTGATCAATATACTTTTCGCCATTTACGAAAGTAATATGGGAAGGTTCAGCATTTTCTAAACTTGCCAGGTTTATAAATTGAAGACTACCCGCACCGACTAACTCACCATTAACTAGGTGAGCTAGTTCATCTAAACGATAATGTTGCACTTTCATTAATTTATTTCATTGAATTAACCTTTTGTATCATTTTATCAGTTAAATCATATTTAGCGTCATAGGCAACGGTCGAATTTTTATTCAAAATGAAGTCAAGATTATTTTCTTTTCGTAATTGTTCAGCTGCTTGCTTCACACGAGTCTCAAAAGTTGAGTTCATTCCTTGCAAACTAGTTTGAACTTTAGATTGCAAGCCTTGTTGAGTTGAATTAAATTCATTTAATTTTGACTGATATTGAGTCTGAAGCTTTTTAATATCATCTTCTTTCATTTTTTGCCCTTGGGTTTGGGCTTGACGTTGAAGACCTTCTAACTCTTTACCCAACTGCTCAAGACGAGTTGTTGTTGGTTTAACAGATTGATTTAAACTTGCATTTTGTTGTTTTAAATAAGTACTACTTTCAACAACTTTAGCAAGATCAATAACGCCATAACCAGCTGCATTAGTCATAGCAGAAACTGTAAGACCTAATCCTAACATTAATATATTTAATTTTTTCATCTTAATTTGTGTCCTTATTTCATTGTTTAGTCAAGTCGTACTTAGAAAGTACGACCGATTTCAAACTGAATCTCTTTAGTTTCGTCACCAGGCTTGTCATTTAACGGGAATGCATAGCTAAGAGATAATGGTCCAATCATAGTGATCCATGTGAAACCAACACCTACGCTATAGCGCATATTGCCTAAATCAAAACCGTAGTTATCTTCACAGTATTTTTTTGCATCTGCGATTTGCTGCCCATTCATAATCATAGAATAAGAGCCAACATCACATTTAGTATCAAATACTTGACCGCCTTCAGCAAAAAGGACTGGTCGTACTTGGCGAGTCCAATCTCCTTTGAATGGCAATGGTAAAGCAAGCTCTGTACCAAACTGAACTAAAGCATTACCACCAACTTCTTCTGGAGAAGAGTCATTTTTACCTTCTTCTTGTAAATTCACGCTTGAATATTTCGGGCCCAAGGTACTGTTGTCATAACCACGAACAGAACCATAACCACCCGCATAGAAGTTTTTATAGAATGGTAAATCATTACCATAACCAAGCTTACCATAGCCACGCAGCACAAAACCTGTGTCTTTAATAGGCCAGAACGCTTGAGCATCATAAGTTGCTTTTTGGTATTCAACATCACTACCTGGCAAACCAATTTCTAGACCTACACGATGAGACATACCTGAAGTTGGGAAAATTGGTCTATTTAAGGTGTTATATGACCAACCTAAATTCAGATTATAGGTGAAGAATTCACCTTCAAAAGCATTATCATAACTGGTAAGACCTAACGTATTATTATTCGAATCTACACATTTAGTAGCAAGATCATAACCTTCTGGCTTAGTTGTTGGAGGTGCAGTTCCATTTGCCTTATCAATATCAGCTTGAGACTTATAACTTCCTGAACAGTACTCTCCTTTACCAGTGGCCTTCCCACCATTTTTTACCAAATAATCACGTACATACGTTGATACAAATGCACCAGTAGTTACTTTAGTATTATCAATACCAACCGAAGCACTTAGGCTTTGGTTTTCATCAATAGGATAACCAAAACTTAAACTACCACCGAAACTATCGGTAACATAGTTATTAACGTTATAGTCATCATTTAACTTTGTTTTACGGTAGTAAACGTTATAGCCGCGGCTTACACCATCAATAGTGAAATAAGGGTCGGTAACGCTTAAGTTATAGTAGTCTTGGGTTTCAGAGCGAGATAAATCGATCGCAACACGATTACCTGTTCCCATAAAGTTGGTTTGACTTAAACCTGCCTGGAATGTAATACCACCACTTTGTGAGTAACCTACCGCTAGTGTTGTAGTTCCCGAGTGTTGTTCTTCAACATTTACGTTTAAATCCACCTGATCTGGTGAGTTTGGAATACGAGCTGGTTTAATATCAACTGTTTTGAAGAATCCAGTACGCTCTAAACGAACCTTGGACAAATCAATTTTTTCATTACTCGCTAAAGCGCCTTCCATTTGACGCATTTCACGACGCAATACTTCATCGGCAGTTTTACTATTACCTGTAAAGTTAATACGACGTACGGTTACTTGCTGACCTGGGTTTACATAATAGTTTAAGTCAACAACACCCGTTTCATTATTAATTTGCGGAACGACATTTACATCTGCAAAGTAATAACCAGCATTACCATATTTACGCAATAACAATTGCTTAACAGCATTTACCTTTTCTTGAGAATAGGTATCGCCATCTTTATAAATTTTCAAAGCTTGCAGTTCTTCAGGTTTATAAAGTGCGTCACCTAAAAACTTGGTTTGACCAAATTTGAACTGGCTACCTTCCTCAACAGCAACTTCAATAAAGATATTCTTTTTATCTTCACTAATATTAAGCTGTGAGTTATTGATTTGAAAATTGATATAACCCTTATTCAGATACATCGCACGCAAAGCTTCAAGGCTCGCTGCCATTTTCTCTCTAGCATAACGGTCGTTACGGGTTACAACAGAAGCCCAGCCACTTTCTTTAACTGCGAAAGCTTGTTTAATTTCGCTGTCTTTAAAAACAGTGTTACCAATAATATTGATATTAAAAACTTTAGCAGCCGTACCTTCATTAAAATTTAATTTAAGTTCAACACGGTTATTTGGACGAGCTATCGTATCAACAGTTACATCAGCATCATAACGACCTTGTTGAGTATATTGCTGCTCTAATTCAGTTTCAATTGTTTGTAAAGCTGACTTCTTAAAAACTTCGCCTTCAGCAATTCCCATTTTTTTGAGGCCTTGCTCTAAAGCCTCTTTAGGAATGAGTTTGTTACCCTTAAATTCAAGTTTTGAAATAATTGGGCGCTCTACGACATTGAAAACTAAAGTATCGTTATCTCTTGATGCTTTAATATCGTCAAAAAGTCCAGTGGCATACAATGTTCGAATTGCTTCTGCGATCATCGGTTCATTAACGCGATCGCCACTGTTGATTGGCAACATGGTAGAAACATTTGCAGGAGTAAGACGGACCAAACCATCTATACGAATATCTCGAACAACGAAATCATCAGCTGCATATGCTTGTTGTACCGCTGCCATAGCGCTAACAAGTGCCAAAGGCATTAAAAAATGTGTGTGCCGCATGCCAGTTTTTCCAGTAAGTTATAAATCCATATACGTTTACAAACGCATAAAATCGTTAAATAAAGCTAAAAGCATCATACTACCGAGCAGTACCATACCAATTTTTAGACCAAACATTTGTATTTGTTCAGAAACAGGCTTCCCACGAATAGCTTCAATAATGTAATAAACGAGGTGTCCACCATCAAGCATTGGAATTGGCAATAAATTTAAAATTCCAAGACTTACACTCATTAAAGCCATAAATGAGATAAAAGTCTGCCATCCCATTTCTGCACTTTGTCCCGCTACTTTCGCGATTGTAATTGGTCCAGAAAGATTCTCTAAGCCAATTAAACCCTTAACCATTTTTACTATCGAACTCAATATCATGCTAGAGATTTGGCCAGTCTTATCTAGCGACATCTGGAAAGCTTGTAATGGAGTATATTGAATTGTTTGCTTATATTCGTCAGGAATTGTAATTTTTCCTGCATCGCTTTTTACGCCTAAAACCCCACTCACTTGCCCCATATTGTCACGCTTTCCTTGGGGCATAACTTGCAAATGAACGAGCTGACCATTACGTAACACATCAATACCAAGTAATTTTTCTGGTGAATGTTGCACAACTTCCACAACATCAAACCAGTCTTTCATTACTTGACCATTAATTGAAACAATACGATCACCGACTTTCATTCCTTGACGAATTGCTGCCCCATCTGCAGTCAACTCCGTTACAACAGCAGGAATAACGGGACGATAAGGTAAAAAACCTAATACATCTAAAGCTGATTCATTTTGGTTTTTTAAAAAATCTTTAATTGGTAAAACAATATTTTTCTCAGTACCTGCACGATCTACATCGATATTCAAGCTACCAGTTTCACCTACACGATCAATCAAAGCAAAATTAAGTTTTTCCCAAGTTTGCGTTTCCTTTCCGTCAACAGCAATAATCTTGTCACCTACTTGTAGTTGAGCTGTTGCTGCTGGCGAGTTGGGTATAACTTTACCCACTCTTGTATTTAGTTGTTCCTGTGCTGGTAAAAATAAAATCCAGAAAAGTAAAACAGCAAAAATCAAGTTAATTAAAGGTCCAGCCGCAACAATTGCTATACGCTTCCATGGTTTTTGACGGTTAAAGGCATAAGGTAAATCTTGCTCTGCAACATTACCTTCACGCTCATCGAGCATTTTTACATAACCACCTAGAGGCAAAGCTGAAAGTTGGTACTTAATTCCAGATTTTTTTGATGTCCATTTAAGTAATGTCGGACCAAAACCGATGGAATAGACTAGAACCTTAACACCAAGTTTTCGTGCCACCCAATAATGACCGAACTCATGAATTGCAATTAATGGACCGAGCAAGAGAGCTGCTGCTGCAATCATAAATAATGCGCTCATTTCAGCCTCCTATACTTGATATATACTGCTGTGCTACATGTCGTGCTACTTCGTCTTTATTCAAAATAGACTCGATATTATCAGCAACTGAGTTTTCCAATTTTTGCAAAGTATGCTCTACCACTTGTGGGATATTTGTAAATCCAATCTGTTCCTTTAAAAATGCAGCAACGGCAACCTCATTTGCAGCATTTAAAATAGTAGGTGCCAACCCTCCCGCACGCATTGCCTGACGAGCTAAATCAAGTGCTGGAAATTTCTGGATATCCGGTGCTTGAAAATTAAGCTGAGAATACTCAAATAAATCTAAAGCAGGAACATTAGTCTGTAAACGTTCTGGCCATGCTAATGCATGGGCAATCGGTGTACACATGTCTGGATTACCCATTTGAGCCAATGTTGAACCGTCAACATATTGCACCATAGAATGAATAATACTTTGTGGATGAACAACAACTGTAACAAAATGTTCAGATATTGAAAACAAATGACACGCCTCGATCAACTCCAACCCTTTATTCATAAGAGTAGCTGAGTCAACTGAGATTTTCTGTCCCATAGACCAGTTGGGATGCTTACAAGCCTGGGCAGGAGTAACTTTTTCTAATTGTTCTAACGAATGGTTTAAAAATGGTCCACCTGAAGCGGTCAATAAGATTCTTGATACACCCTGTTGCGGTTGTCCATTTCTTTCAGCGTCTAAATAGTTATGAGGTAAAGACTGAAAAATAGCGTTGTGTTCAGAATCTACCGGTAATAATAATGCCTGATGATCACGTGCTGCTTGCATCATGATTTCACCAGACATGACCAAGGCTTCTTTATTAGCAAGCAATACGCGTTTACCAGCTTTTACAGCCGCTAATGTTGGTAATAAACCAGCTGCTCCAACAATTGCAGCCATAACTACATCAACATCAGGGTGAGATGCGATACTTACCAGCCCTTCCTGATCAGTCAAAATTTCAATATTTTGTAATTCACTCTTTACAAATAAAGCTGCTAATTCGTCAACTTTTTGCTTTGGAACAACTACAACTTTTGGTTGAAATTGTTTACATATATCAACCAATTCAGAAATTCGACTATGAGCTGAAATTGCAAATACTGAATACTTATCAGGATGTTGATTTAAAATTTTTAAGGTACTTTGCCCAATGGAACCGGTTACACCCAATATGCAAACAGATTGTGTCATTTATAAATCTACACCAATAAGTTTTAATATATACATTCCCGTTGCAAAGATCGGGGCTGCAGCAAGTAAAGAATCAATACGATCTAAAACACCACCATGACCAGGTAGTACACGTCCAGAATCTTTAATACCAGCACGACGTTTAATCATCGACTCAAATAAATCACCTAAAACTGAACCGAATACTGTAATCAGTGACAATATAAGAAACAGGATTTGCTGAATTAAAGTTAAATTTAGATACTGGTATTGCACAACCAACATTACCAGTATGGTCGTGATAACACCACCATATAAACCTTCTACTGATTTGTTCGGACTTACCGTTGGTGCTAGTTTTCTTTTACCAAATTTACGGCCAACAAAGTAAGCACCACTATCTGCACCCCACACGAGCAAGAACAGATACATTAACCACCATGGCGAACTTTGCCAAACAACAAAAATTGAAGTTACCGCAGCACAAACTAAAATAATGCCAATTACATATAGAGTAGCGTTATACCACCCATCAAATTCAGGAAAAGATTTGACCCAATAAACACTTACAAGCCAAGTCAAAATTGAAGCTGACCATAAAAGTAATGCAATATCATGGAAAAATAGAGCAACGCCTGAAACGAATGCAACAAGCAGACCGTAGCACCAAGCTTTTGGCTTTACAGCATTTACAGTTTCATGAGGCATTAATTTATACCATTCATACCCCGCTACTCCTGCTGCTACAATCATAAGAACCAACATTGGATAATGTGATTGCGTAGCAAACATACAGCCTAAAACAACTGCGACAAGTACCAATGCGGTAACAATCCGCTCTAACATTATAAGTTCTCTATTTTCTCTTGCTGAATTTGTTCAGATGTTTTGCCAAAACGACGTTCACGCCCTGAAAAAACATTCAATGCATGATCGAATTCTTGTACTGTAAATTCTGGCCATAAAGTATCAGTAAAATACAGTTCAGCATATGCTGCTTGCCATAACAAGAAATTAGATATGCGATAATCTCCACCTGTACGGATCAATAAGTCCACAGCTGGCAGATCGTTTAGACTGACATATTTTTCGAACAAATCAACATTTATTTGATCAGCACCAAATTCACCACGGGAAACCGCTTCAGCAACTTGTTTTGCTGCATTTGCAATATCCCACATCCCACCATAACTCACAGCAATAGTTAAGGTCATAGTGTTATGGTGTGCTGTCTGTTGCTCTGCATCTTCCATTAAGGCAACTAGGTGTGACGGTAATCTGGAACGATCACCGATGAAACGCAAAGCAATATTAAATTTCTTCATGCGAGGTATTTGCTCATGAATAGTTTCTTCAAGAAGCTTCATAAGCAGATCGACTTCAAATTGTGGTCGATTCCAGTTTTCGCTTGAAAATGCAAACACCGTTAAAGCACGAATACCTGTTTTTTTACAATGTTCAACGATAGGATCAAGAACATTTTTACCCTCTCGATGTCCATCACCTTTTTGCATTTGATTTTTTTTTGCAAAGCGGTTGTTGCCATCCATGATGATGGCAACATGCTTAGGAAGATGATACTCTTCTGAATCGGTCATAAAATTTAGACCTTCATCAATTCTGCTTCTTTCGCTGCAAGACGCTTGTCTACTTCTGCAACATATTTGTCAGTGATTTTCTGGATATCATCACCTGCACGGCGCTCATCATCTTCAGAGATTTCTTTCTCTTTTAATAATGCTTTGATATCACCTAATACATCACGACGAATATTACGAATTGCAACTTTTGCATTCTCAGCTTCGCTACGCGCAATTTTTTGCATATCACGACGTGTTTCTTCAGTTAATGCAGGTAAAGGTACACGAATGGCATCCGCTGTAATCGGGTTTAAACCAAGATCACTCTCACGAATTGCCTTATCAATCGCTGAAACCATTGTACGTTCAAATGGCTGAACAAGAAGTGTACGAGAATCTTCAACACCAACGTTTGCCACTTGATTTAAAGGCACATCAGAACCGTAGTAAGGAACCATTACCCCATTTAAGATTGATGGGTGTGCACGGCCGGTACGAACTTTAGCAAACCCTAGTTCCAAAGACTCAAGAGTTTTTAACATACGCTGTTCGCTGTCTTTTTTCAGATCGTTAATCATATGATCTACCTTACTTATTTATTCAAGGATGTTTTAACAAATTTAATTTAGCGCTAGTATAAAGAGCTTTCGTCAACACGTACATTATTTAGTAACGCGCGTACCTTCTTTTTCGCCCATGACTACTGACAATAGCGCGCCTGATTTATTCATATCAAAAACTTGTAATGGCACATTATGGTCACGACATAAACAAATAGCGGTCAAATCCATAACACCAAGTTTTTCGTCCAATACCTGATCAAAGGTTAAATGATCATATTTAACTGCATCCTCGTATTTACTTGGATCTTTATTATATACGCCATCAACTTTGGTCGCTTTTAGAATTAAATTTGCTTCAATTTCAATTCCGCGTAAGCAAGCTGCCGTATCAGTCGTAAAGAATGGATTTCCTGTACCAGCAACAAAAACACAAACTTCACCCTGACTCAAGTGACGAATAGCATCACGACTTGAATAAGACTCAACTACTGTACCAATTGGTAATGCAGACATAAGACGAGTTCTGATATTACGGCGAACCAATGCATCACGCATAGCCAAACCATTCATTACAGTTGCAAGCATACCCATTTGATCGCCTGTTACACGACCAACCAAGCCATCTTTTTGCAACTGACTACCACGATACAAGTTACCGCCACCAACAACGATACCCACTTGCACACCCAAGCCAACTAAGTGAGCAATTGAAAGGGACATTTGATCAAGAACTTGGGCATCAATACCCATGTCTTTGTTACCTGATAATGCTTCACCAGATAGTTTTAATAAAATGCGTGAATAACGGGGGCTAATTGTTTCCGCCATGAGTTTGCTCCAAAACCTCTTAAACTGAATGCTTTTTTGAATCGTTATCGATTAAACCGACTTAATTTTAATTAACTTTGCAAATAAGTCGTATTCATCCGCATCGGTGATTTCGACTTCCAACATATCGCCTGGTTGAATAGTGCTCTTATCGATATCTTCTACAAAGACATTACCGTCAATTTCCGGAGCATCGGCATAAGAACGTGCAACAGCAACAGGATATTCATCTTCCAAACTATCGACTAATACAGTCATCGTTTGACCAATACGTTTTTGCAACTTAGCAGCAGAAATTTGTTGCTGCACTTGCATAAAGCGCTCGTAACGCTCTTGCTTAATTTCTTCAGGCACATGATCGGGTAAATCATTTGCCGTAGCGCCTTCTACTGGTGAGTAGGTAAAGCAGCCAACACGATCAAGTTCAGCTTCAACTAACCAATCGAGCAATATTTGAAAATCTTCTTCAGTTTCGCCTGGGAAACCCACAACAAATGTAGAACGAATTACAAGTTCCGGGCATTTTTCACGCCACAATTTAATTTTTTCTAGCGTATTTTCACTGTGAGCCGGACGCTTCATTAACTTAAGAATACGCGGGCTTGCATGTTGGAATGGAATATCAAGATATGGCAGAATTTTTCCTTGTGCCATCAAGTCAATAACCGCATCAACATGTGGGTATGGATAAACATAATGTAAGCGCACCCAGATACCAAGTTGGCCTAGTGCTTCACACATATCAAAGAATTTTGTTTTAACAGGCTGGCCATTCCAGAAATCAAGTTTGTACTTGGTATCTACACCATAAGCTGATGTATCTTGGGAAATAACCAAGATTTCTTTAACACCTGCTCTTTTAAGCGCAGCAGCTTCTTCCAGTACACTTCCGACTGGACGAGAAACAAGATCACCACGCATACTTGGGATAATACAGAAGGTACAACGATGGTTACATCCTTCAGATATTTTTAAATAGGCATAATGCTTTGGTGTTAAGCGAATTCCTTGTTCAGGAACCAAATCAACAAACGGGTTGTGTTTAGGTGGTGCCGGTACATATTCATGCACAGCTTCCATTACATCTTGATAAGCTGCTGCACCAGTAACCTTTAAAACATTTGGATGCATTTGACGAATTTTGTCTTCGTCTTTACCTAAGCATCCAGTAACGATTACTCGACCATTTTCACTCATGGCCTCGCCAATTGCATCTAGCGACTCTTGTACCGCAGATTCGATAAAACCACAGGTATTAACAACAACTAAATCAGCACCATCATAATCTGATGCAACTTGATAACCTTCAGTCTTTAACTGAGTTAAAATTCGTTCAGAATCTACCAATGCCTTAGGACAACCTAAAGAAACAAAACCGACTTTGGGGGTCTTCATGAATCTGCGCTCCACTTGAATGCGCGTATTGTATGTCTTTTCTTGTCTCAAGCATAGGTGGAAAGCCTACTCTTTGTGTAATGCACCAAAATACGACCAACATTTGCACCAAAACTCACCTTTGCACCAAGTTGGATCATGTTATTATCTATATTCAAGCCATCAGTTTTGATCAACCGATATAAAGACCGATTTCAGCGCGTTTTTAAATACTTTAAAACTTTAAAATAACCCATAAACAAAGTTGGCGTATATTTTGCATCGTTCATGTTCTATAACGGTGAAAATCCGATAACCAATGAAGATGCCATTGCGCTATTTTAAGACAGGAACGATTCGCTAATGGATCAACACAACCCTATCGACTATCGCCTATTGGTAGACAACTTAACTACTGCGATTTTATTGATCGATAGTAACTTGAATATTTTTTACTTAAATTCTGCCTGCGAAGCACTATTTGACATTAGTTTGCTTCGAGCTTCAGGACAGCCGGTTTTGAACTTACTTCATGCACCAGATGATACTTTTAATACACATGAAGCTTTATTAAACACTATTAAAACGGGTCAACCTTATACCCGTCGAGAAGCGGTTATTAATGTCAACTTTAAAGACCTTCATGTTGATTACACGGTGTCTCAATTAAATGCAGGTAAAAGTTATCACCCATTACTCTTGATTGAGCTCAACCCGATTGATCGTATGTTAAAGATTTCTAAAGAAGAAAATCTGGTACAACAACATCAGGTAGCCAGACAGCTTGTACGTGGCGTTGCTCACGAAATTAAGAACCCACTGGCAGGTATTCGTGGTGCAACTCAATTACTCGCTCGCAGTTTAAACGATAAGAGTTATGCTGAATTTACAGATGTCATTATTAATGAAGTAGATCGTTTAACTAACTTGGCAGATACTATGTTGGGTTCTAGACAACTCCCAAGTTATGAAAATGTTAACGTACACGAGCCTTTGGAGCGAGTGCGTTCACTTATCGCCAACCAGACAAAGAAGAAAATTAAAATTATACGGGATTATGATTTGTCTTTACCCGATGTTAATGCCGATCGTGATCAGTTAATACAAGTCATGCTCAACATTAGTGTAAATGCAATTCAAGCCATAACAGAAAACAAAGCATTTTTTATAGATCACGAACCGGAGTTAATTCTACGTACACGTATACAACGTCTTGTCACAATTAACGGTGTACTAAATCGATCTACAGTGCGAGTCGACATAGAGGACAATGGACCAGGCATTCCTGAAAGTATTTTGGAGTCAGTATTCTATCCATTGGTTACTGGACGAGCAAAAGGTACTGGGCTTGGCCTGAGTATTGCACAGAATATTATGCATCAACATAACGGAATGATTGAATGCCAATCTGTTCCTGGAAAAACAATTTTTAGCTTATATTTACCTTGGGAGTCAGACCGTGTCGCGAAATAAAATATGGGTTATTGATGATGATCGCGCCATGCGATGGGTATTGGAAAAGACCTTTAAAGAGGAAGGTTTTGATGTTACCAATTTTGAAGAAGCTCAAACTGCGCTTGAACGTTTGCACCATGATGCTCCCGATGTCATCTTAACTGACATCCGCATGCCTGGAATTGATGGTTTAACTTTTTTATCTAAAGTCAAAAACACTCATCCAGATTTACCTGTCATTATTATGACAGCACATTCTGACTTAGAGTCTGCTGTATCAAGCTATCAAACAGGCGCGTTTGAATATTTACCAAAGCCTTTTGATATTGATGAAGCTTTAGCTTTAGTCAATCGCGCAATCCTGCATATTAATAAACTACAACAGCAAGAAGCTACAAAAACAGCCTCACCTCTTCAATCAACAGAAATTATTGGTGAATCTCCGGCAATGCAGGAGGTTTTCCGTGCTATCGGCCGTTTATCGCAATCTCATATTACTGTTTTAATTAATGGTGAATCGGGTACGGGTAAAGAATTAGTTGCTCATGCTTTACACAAGCACTCCCCACGCCGTGCTAAGCCTTTTATTGCTTTAAATATGGCTGCGATACCAAAAGACTTAATTGAAACCGAGTTATTTGGTCATGAGAAAGGAGCATTTACAGGCGCGAATACTCAACATCAAGGCCGCTTTGAACAGGCAAATGGCGGAACACTGTTCCTTGATGAAATTGGTGATATGCCATTTGAAACTCAGACTCGATTGCTTCGCGTACTCGCTGACGGTGAGTTCTATCGTGTAGGTGGGCACATTCCCGTTAAAGTAGATGTTCGAATTGTGGCCGCAACGCATCAGGATTTAGAAAAGTTGGTAAACGAAGGCCGCTTCCGTGAAGACTTATATCACCGCTTAAATGTGATTCGTATTCACATTCCTAAGCTTGCCCACCGTAGTGAAGATATTCCAATGCTTGCGCAGCATTTCCTTGCGCGTGCAGGTAAAGAGCTTGGCGTAAGTCCAAAAATCTTACGTACCGAGACGACAGACTATATGCAACAGTTACCATGGCCAGGTAACGTACGACAACTTGAGAATACGTGCCGCTGGCTAACTGTAATGATTACGGGCCGCGAAGTTTATCCGGAAGATTTACCTTCTGAGCTCAAACAAGTTCCATTGCAAAAGAATAGTGATTCTAGTCAACCAGCACCTTCATTTGAACGTATTTCTCTACATCATTGGGATGAACTACTAAATCAATGGGCTATTCAAAAGCTTAAAAATGGTGAAATGAAAATTTTGGATATTGCCACACCAATGTTTGAACGCACGTTGATTAACGCCGCCTTGCAACAAACACGTGGACGCAAACGTCATGCAGCAGAATTATTGGGTTGGGGTCGCAATACCTTAACACGCAAGTTAAAAGAACTTGGAATGGATTCTGCAGATGATGACGAAGAAGATGAGCACAAGGTTACTCAAACTGAAGCCTAGAAATCTCGTTATTTAACTTCAGAGCGGTTAAGTCATTCTTAGCCGCTTTATTTTTAAATCAGATTTTTCATTAAAATATAATGTAAACATAAGGTTACATCATAAAATCCCTCTACAACCAACTCTAAGCTTATATTTTCTATTAGTTTATTTTTTGAATTAACCACTTACTGTTCAGCATATGATCTAAAAAAATGGTTATGACCATCACTAAAGATAGTTTTGCTATACTAGATAAGCAAAGTCAGTTGTTGTTATTAAATTTTATGCATGATTCAGTCCTGGATTCACATCACCTTGCATGTGAGAAACCTCAAACACGCCGCGGTATTGAACGTCGTTTAGCTCTATTGTTAAGCGCGACCGAGCTGTTCCTAGAGAAAGGATATGATGCTGTATCTCTCGATGATATTGTTAATCATGCAGGTGGCTCTAAGGCTTCTATTTATAAATATTTTGGCAATAAAGAAGGACTTTTTACGGCTATATGTGATCATAAACGTGAAATGTTTTTTAAAGATATTTGCATTCCATTCCAACCAGAGAAAAGCACTTTAAGAGAATATCTGATTCAAACACTTAATCGTGTATATATTCATATTATTCAGCCCGAACATGTTGCATTTTTAAGACTTATTATTGAACAGACCGAATGTAACACTGTCCTCATACAATACTTATATGACAAATGGGTACATAATTTACAAAATACACTTACTCAAGCATTAGAGTTTGCGGATAAATCAGGCGAAATTACCTGTAATTCTCCGTATTATTCTTCACTCATGTATTTCGGGATTTTACGAGATATTGAATGGCGTATGATTATGGGTATGCCAGCTCTTCCAGATGAGAAAGAAGCTTTTGATTATATTGAATATTGTGTAGATATTTTCTTAAAAGGCCATCATAAAGTCTAATTCTTTTGCATTTTAAAATGCTTATAGTATAGTAGACTTCTTTTTTCCCACATCCACCCAGCCAACAACAGATAATTG
Organism: Acinetobacter sp. 1542444; assembly: GCF_000581835.1. Taxonomy (NCBI): domain Bacteria; kingdom Pseudomonadati; phylum Pseudomonadota; class Gammaproteobacteria; order Moraxellales; family Moraxellaceae; genus Acinetobacter; species Acinetobacter sp. 1542444. The sequence continues at coordinate 951,115 of NZ_JEYA01000001.1, forward strand.
TTATATTTCAAAACAATTATTATGGAGTAGCTACATGGCTCTAAGACATTTCCTGACTTTACGTGATCTATCCACTCTAGAACTTAATCGCATTTTAGAACGCGCAAGCGAGCTTAAAAAAATGCAACATGACAATAAGGTCTACCAGCCTTTTGTTGGTAAAGTATTGGGAATGATTTTTGAGAAATCAAGTACGCGTACACGTATCTCTTTTGAAGCAGGTATTAACCAATTTGGCGGTAGTGCGATTTTTTTATCGCCTCGTGACACACAATTAGGCCGTGGTGAACCAATCGAAGATTCAGCACGTGTAATTTCAAGTATGCTTGATATTGTGATGATTCGTACTTTCGGTCATGACATTGTTGAACGTTTTGCATCTTATTCAAAAGTTCCTGTAATTAACGGCTTAACTGATGATCATCATCCATGCCAGTTACTTGCTGACTTACAAACTTATATTGAACACCGCGGCAGCATTGAAGGCAAAACCGTTGCTTGGGTTGGTGATGGTAATAATATGTGTAATTCATATATTGAAGCTGCGCACATGATGGGTTTCAAACTCAAAATTGCATCGCCAAAAGGATATGAACCTAAATCTGAATTTTTAGCGGAGTTTGGTCATTGCGTTGAGCTTTATGATAATGCGGAAGATGCAGCAGTAAATGCTGACCTTATTGTGACTGATGTATGGGCAAGTATGGGCCAAGAAGAAGAGCAAAAACTTCGTGAAAAAGCCTTTGCTGATTTTCAAGTTAACGAAAAATTAATGAGCCTTGCTCACCCAGATTGTTTATTCATGCACTGCTTACCTGCTCATCGCGGCGAAGAAATTTCTGAAACCATGCTCGATTATAAAAATGCAGTCGTATGGGATGAAGCAGAAAACCGTCTCCATGCTCAAAAAGCTTTAGTCGAATTTTTATTGAATGAAAATCTAAAAAAAGCTTAAATTTTGAGTTAAAAAAACAGCATCTTAATGATGCTGTTTTTTATTTTATAAGACTTGTACTCTTCCAGTTAATTATTTTTAAAAATTTGATAACGTTGCCGAATATATAAGCAGGCTATATTTCAACTATTCTCTAGAATCGTGTATAACATTCTACACAATAAGCTAAGCCTACTCTTGTAGAGTGCGATCATGACAACCCTTGAACAATCATTATCTCAAATTCCCGCATTTTCGATTATTCATGAACATTTATTTAGCTCGGCCCAGCCTTCTGCTGAACAACTAAAATTGATTAAAGAGTTTGGTTGCAGCACAGTCATTAACCTTGCTTTAACTAACGCTTCAAATCATCTTGAGAATGAAGACCGTATTTGTTTAGACCTAGGTTTAAATTATATTCATATTCCAATTGATTGGGAGATGCCTTCTGCTGAGCAGTGCTTATTAGTTTTAGATTTGATTGATCATTTAGTGCAAAATGAAATTATCTGGATACATTGCGCCAAAAATAAACGCGTAAGTTGCCTTATGTATGTCTATAGACAGTTTTATATGAATATGGATATGCCGACTTCTCAGGATTTATTGCACGAAATTTGGGAACCTAATGAGACTTGGACTGGACTCATTCATAGTATTACCTTACAGCTACAAGGCCGTAAGGCAACTTTAGAACTTCAACAGTCTTTGCAGCAGGCCGATCACTTGGTGTGATGAGAGACTAAAACAGTCGCTGTAGCCAAAATACCTTCTTGACGACCGGTAAACCCAAGTTTTTCGGTTGTCGTTGCTTTAATACTAATTTGATTAATATCTACATTTAGAACGTCAGCAATGCTTTGACGCATTTCAAGATTATGCTTAGCTAATTTTGGACGCTCGCAAGCCACCGTAATATCGGCATTATTTAACTGATAACCACGGTCTAAGATCAATTGATAAACATGCTTTAACAATACTCGGCTATCTGCGCCTTTGTATTCTGGGTCAGTATCAGGAAAATGTTGTCCAATATCTCCAAGCGCTAAAGCACCTAATAAAGCATCACATAGCGCATGAAGTACAACGTCACCGTCAGAGTGCGCTTTCAAACCATGTGTATGTGGAATTTGAATACCCGCCAATGTAACGAAGTTCCCCTCTTCAAAGGCATGTACATCCATTCCTTGTCCAATACGAATCTGAGCAACCATATAAATTATTACCTTCCATAAAAACTTAAGAAATCTTGTATTCAGCCGTTCTGTTTCGCTATAGTACACCTAGCAAAGTAGACTGAAAGTATAAGCGATCATGCTGTCTAATACTGATATGAATCAATTGAAAAGATTAAGTTTTGTCGTGACACTGAGTTGTTTATGTTCACCTCTTGTCTTTGCAGAATCAATAGACTGTTCCAATACTGGAGCTGAGCTTAAAATCTGTTCAAAAACATTTAGTGAATCCAGAAAGCAACTCAATAATAAATATCTTTCTGCATATTTAGTTACTGATGCCCCCTTACAGCTTTTACAGGATACACAAAAGTTATGGTCTAAACATACTCAGCAATGCAAGAGTAATACATGTATTCAACAACAGTTTGATTTACGTACTGATGACTTAAATTTTTATGCTTCACTTAAGCAAACGCTTACCCAGCATTATCTTAAGTTTGAAAATGGACATATAGCAGCTCAGCCTGTACACATTCAAGTCCATCAGCTCGCGAAAGATAAAATTAAGATTGAAGGGATAGCATACCGCAATCCAAATAACCGCAAAGAAACTCAAACGATCTCATTGATGGCCTATAGTTCACCTGAACAAAAAAGTGAGATTTTAGACAATGAGCACAACTGTAAATATCAGTTTAATTTTCAAAAAGCTTTACTTAATGTGAAAACTCAGCAAAAAGGCTGTGAACGTTTTAGCGGAATCTACCGCCTATATGATTAACGCTTAAAATAAAAGCCAGTGTTTGAACACTGGCTTTTTACTTTCTACGCTGGATATTTTTGAGCAATATCCTGACCGACTAAAACTGCGGTTGCCGCAGACAAAGTCCAACCTAAATGCCCATGCCCTGTATTATAAAAAACACGAGGTTGTTTAGATTGCTTAACAACAGGCAGCATATTCGGCATCATTGGTCTTAACCCTGCCCAAGGCACCACATGCTCAGTTGAAATATCAAAGTTACGATTAACCCAATTCACTAATGGTTGAATACGATCAGCCCGTATGTCACGGTTATAGCCATTAAACTCAGCAGTCCCTGCCACACGCAGTCGATCTTTACCTAAACGAGAAGTCACAATTTTTGCACTTTCATCTAGCAAGCTTACCCAAGGAGCATTGTTTACACTGTGCTCATCTTTTAATTGCACGGTAATTGAATAACCTTTTACTGGATACACATTTACTCGCTCACCAATCATATCGGCAAGTTGATAACTCCCCACACCACCACAAACAACAAGTACATCACCTTCAAGCTGAATGTTATCGGACTCAACCAGATAAGGATGCTCAGCACTTGGCTGACAAGTTACGACTACTTTGTCTGCGCTGCACTTAATATCCATAACTTCTAGGCCAAACTTATATTGAACGCCATATTGTTTAGTCTTCTCAGCCAAAGAAGTTGAATATTTATGAATATCACCCGTCGCATCACTTGGTGTGTAATAGCCACCGAAATAGTCACCCGTCAAAGATGGTTCTATTGTTTTCATTTCATCAGGTGAAACCGAATAGCGTTCCAATGTACCTTTGTTCAATACGTTATTAACTTGTTTAGCAATCTCGTAGTCAGCCTTACTGTGATACATATGGAGGATTCCACGTTTCTCCAAATCAAACTCAAGCTGCTCTTTTTCAGCAACTTCAAACAAACGCTTACGAGCAAGCAATGCCAAACGGACCGTCTCAATCGTATTTGCTTCATAGTTTTTAATATGTGATAGAAATTCAACCAACCAACTATACTTATGCAAACTAAATGAAGGGTTCAACAATAGAGGAGCATCTTTTTGTCTCATCCATTTAAAGCCTTTAATGACGGTGGCTTTTTGGTTCCATACTTCGGCGTTACAAGCCGATAATTGCCCTCCATTGGCAAATGATGTTTCCATTGCAGGATATAAATGTCGATCAATCACTGTGACTTGATAACCCAGTTGCGATAATTCATAAGCAGAGGTAACCCCTGTGATTCCCGCACCTATCACAATAACATGTGGCATAACAGACTCCTCAGAAATGCAAAAACATTTCATCAGTACAGCCCATCTGTCATTGGTACCTGAGAGTTTCGACCCCAACGTTACCTTTTAACGTTTAGATCTTCCCCTTCGGTGAGTTTATAATTTATAAGTTATTGTTTTCCATTCTTATAAATCTAAGCTTCTCTCCAGATTTTTTAATTATTACAGTCCTTTTGCCTGAGAGTTTCCGGGCTTGTTGCTCCTTCGGCGGGTTCTTAATGAACCTCTCTCCCGCAATAATTTTGTATTTATATAAGCAATGTATCTGCCACATTGAAAAAAACGCATTCTTTTCTTGTAAACTTTTGTATAAGCAATCTTAAAATTATAAAATACTGATTTAATTAGAAAATAAAAAAGGCGAATTTTTATAAATCCACCTTTTACACTTAAATTAGAGTTTACCGTTAAGCACTTGGTCTGAAACCGTACCCTTCCATTGCTCACGCAAGGTTGGTAAGTAGAATTTCTCACCAATAGTGACCAATTCAGCATCAATCAATGCATGAACTTCGTGCATAAAAATATAATCTAGAGCAACTAAAGAAAGCTGATGATTTTTTTGCGCTGTTTTCTTACGTTTTACCTGTGCTTGTTTCACTAGCTCATTTGCAAAGTTTTTATCTTTATAAGCAGTAATTGCATTTAAACGAAGCTCAATAACACCCCATCCCGCTAATAGCTTTTTAAAAACTTCAAAATCTTTTGAGGTTGATTCCCACGTTACGTTTTCTAGATCATTATCTTCAGGTAAAACTGGTAATAATAAATCCGCTGTACTTGGGAAAATCTTTTTAAGATTTAACAGAAACTTAACCGGCTGATCACTAGGATAATCATTAAATTGCACATGTTGTTGGGTATCTGTTAAATAAATAGAGAGCATTCAAAAATCCTTAACTAAGCAGCTGTTTTTAATAATTTTATCTCTAACTTTGCAAAATACATGCAAAACAAAAAAACAATATAAAAACAGGACAAGGTGGGCATTTTAACAATTATGACGGCTTATTCAACGCCAATTCGCCATTAATTAGTGAAAGTTTCTGCCTTTGTGATAAAAAGCTCTCCGAAGAGAGCTTAACTTTAAATAGAACATCAAAAATCCGTTGTAATTCTTGGTTTCGATTAACCTTGATATTGATCAACTTTATAATTTGGCTGATCTACAAGCAGTTCAATAAAAGTCGGAATAGATGTAGTGTTAAGCAGATAAGGATTAAATTCATCAACATGATGATGATGAAAGAACTCTTTTATTTTCGTGTTAATGGGAGCAAATTTCATACTCCAATGTTTAAATAGCCGTTGTTCGGATGGTTCTGAAAAGATGATTTCACAGTTCTGATGTCTCGAATCTTTCAAAATTAATTTATAAAATAGCGATTCGACCTGTTCTTTCTCACCTTCCAAATACTGCAAGAAGTATCCATTACCATAGTAAAGCACTCCTGTAATATCATTATGTGAATTGAATTTGACAGCTTCGGTGAGAATATCAATTAAATCTTGTTTTATTTGACTATGTTCACTATTGGTTTTACTTGCATACATAAAGCCTATTAAACTCATAGCGATACTCGAAGATAGATTTTTATGTCCATTCTGACATCTACCCTCTCTTCTTACAATGTAAGCTATTTAAAACCTTGTATTTCAAAAGTAAAGATTATTTTCTTTTTGAAAATGACAAACTTTAACAACCCGAAATCTTTTGTAAATTAATGCCAACCTAACAAGTTAATTAGACACTATTAATTTTAGTACAATTGAAAATTATCTTTAATGTATGGATGTCTAATGGAGAATCATGAAATTATTCTTCAAGACGAACATCATAAACAGTTTAAGATTATTAAAGTCCAAGATGTTCGTTTTGATAAGAATACGCTTAACAATAGCTACCAATGGTTATGGATATTTGATCATAGTTCAGAGTTTTTCCCATTTGAGTTATGGGATCAGCTTGATCATGCAACCATTCACCAAAAGATCAAACTTGGTAATCAAGTTTTCAGGATTATTAAGATTCTGACGAAGAAAACGAAAGTTAGGCCCTCCTGAAACATAAGTCCTCAAGTAACTATTTTTTAAGTTATTTAAAGCTCTCTAACTTGCTCCTAAATTCTTTTCACTTAACCATATGGAAATCACTGATGCCAGCGACTTAGGTTGTTCAATCGGAATCATATGGCCCGTATTTTTAATTATCCCAAGCTTTGCATGGGGTAACTGAACTAATAATTCTATAGCTTCTTCCTTAGAACGCAGCTGGTCCTCTGCACCAGAAATGATTAAAGTTGGACATGTGATTTTACTCATATCATAAGAGCTTCTATCTAACATAGATTGTTTAACGAATTCTTCATAACCCAAAGCTTTCCCCATCTCTTGGATTCTTTTTACAAGAGTACGATTCTGCACATTCGATGGATGAAGTGTTTTTTCAATCGATATTGAGCTTAGCCCATGGAAATTTTTCCCAGAGTTAAGTTTAATCGCCGTTAACTTTTGACTCTTCTGCTCTTCTGTATCTGAGCGTAGTGAAGACGCTATTAAAATAAGTGCCTTAACTTTTTCAGGAAATTGCTCCACTATAGATCTAGCGATATATCCTCCAAGTGAGAAACCAATCAGTACAAAGCTTTCTGGCGCATGTTCAACAATATTTTGAGCAATTTCTTTGATTGTTTTCCCTTCTTTTAAAGTAGCTCGAGATATACTCCACTCTTTAGGCATTTCATCTATGAGTTCATTCCAGAGAGATTCATCAAGCATATAACCAGGAATTAAAACAACTGAAATTGGCTTTTGATTCATAAGTTTTTTAATACCTTACTTATAAATTATAACTAACAGCATTTTATGCTAATAAAAAATCTATAATTAGAATATTGAAGTAAAAAATAAAATCACTATATAAATTAAACAGAAATAACTGTGGAAGCACGCCAGACTAAAACATTCCCTTTTTATGCTTGAGAAGGAGGTACATATGAAAGTTAGAGCATCACGTACGTATTCCGCTTCAGCAAATAATTATTTTATTTCTAAGGAATATGATTGTACTGTTATTCCTGTAAAAGGAATGTGTTTTATAGACTCTGGTTTAACTGAGAGTGGAGTGATTGAACCAGTAGAGATTATTGAAGTGACTATAGAACCAGAATCTAACTCGTATCATGTTCTTTTAGCACGCGATATACATGAGTACGAAAAAGAAGAGCTAAAAAAGAAGTTTGAAGCTATGAAATCTCATGGTTGGGAATACATAGACGGCTTACTTTAATATTTTCTAATTTCTAGATACAAGCTAAATCCTTCCCCCCAAAAGAGCCCTCCTTTGAGGGCTTTATATAAATATTAGCGCGTACACTTTTATTAATGATTTATCTGTACAAACAGATAATAGAATGCACAGCATATTATATGCTTAAAGATTTTAAACATATTTAGCTAAGAAGTTTATTCACATTCTTTTCAATTAATTTTTTGCTTTGGTTATTAAGTATATAAAAATATCCAATCAATCCAAAGAATATGACTGCATAAATTATGACAATCCATATATATTTAAATATGTTATCGAATAACATATGATTTAAGACATCTACATCAATATTGATACCAAAGTTATGTACATATCGACTTAAGAATAATGCAATACAATAAATCAATATTGGAACCGCAAGAACTCCTGTCCATATATTGATTTTATTTTTCTTAACTTCTAGTTTTTCAAAATCATCTTCTCCAAAATATTTTTCAACTTCAATAACTTGCTTATTCAAATCATCTTTTAATGATATAGGTAATCTGTTGTCTTTAATATGATATTGAATGTTTTTCAAGATTTCTGCACTTTCTAGTGCTTCACCTAAAATTGTTAAATTTCCCATAGAAAAACCAGAATGTAATCAGTAAAACTATGGATTTTAAGGTAAATTTTGCGATTAAAAGCACTTTTTAACACAAAAGTAATAAATTGAGCTGAGTTACAAAACATTCAAAAGAAATACGAAAAGCCGAAAATGTTCCAAAGATTACTAAACATAGCTTCCTCTCACTATATTTCTCAATTTTTTAAACACTATGAGAACGACTGAACTTTTATCCTGAACTATAAGATTATCAAAAGCCAAGTTTTCATAGGAGTTAAGTATTCGAATTATTCAAATAAAAAGGCACTTTCGAAATAGCTCCAAAGTGCCTTTCTATTGATTGAGATTCTAAAAATATCTTTATTTTTAGATAGATTACTTACTATTTGGCGAAACCATCTTTTCAGGTTTAACTACTTCGTCAAATTGTTCCGCTGTAACCAAACCAAGCTCAACAGCGACCTGCTTCAACGTTTTATTTTCTTTATAAGCAGTCTTTGCAACTTTTGCAGAATTTTCATAGCCGATTACTGGATTTAAAGCTGTAACTAGCATCAGAGAATTATGCAAGAAGTGATCAATTTTATCGCGATTAGGCTCAATTCCCACCGCGCAGTGATCATTAAAGCTATTACATGCATCACCAAGTAACTGAATAGATTGCAATAAGTTATAAGCAATCACTGGCATAAAGACGTTTAATTCGAAGTTACCTGAAGCACCTGCTACGTTAATGGTCGTATCATTTCCAAGCACTTGCGCAACAACCATGGTCATTGCTTCACTTTGTGTTGGGTTTACTTTTCCAGGCATAATGCTTGAACCAGGCTCATTTTCTGGAATACGGATTTCACCAAAACCACAACGAGGTCCACTTGCCAGCCAACGAATATCATTCGCGATTTTGTTTAAGCTTACAGCCAAAGTTTTTAATGCACCTGATGCAAAAACAGCGGCGTCCCGTCCTGCTAGAGCTTCAAATTTATTGGGTGCAGTTACAAAAGGTAAACCTGTAAGTAGTGCAAGCTGAGCTGCTGCTTTTACTGCATAGTCAGGATGTGCATTTAATCCTGTACCTACCGCTGTGCCACCTAATGGCAACTCATATAAACCACTTAAAGCTTGTTGTAGTCGAACCAATCCATGCTCAAGCTGTGATACATAGCCACTAAATTCTTGACCTAAGGTTAATGGAGTAGCATCTTGCAAATGGGTACGGCCAATTTTGACAATATCCTGAAACTCATCTGACTTTTTTTGCAAAGTCGCTTTGAGCTGCTCTACAGCAGGGATGAGTAATTCATTAATTTGCAAACTTGCTGCCACGTGAATGGCCGTTGGAAAGGAGTCGTTTGTTGATTGAGCACGATTAACGTGATCATTTGGATGTACTGGTTTTTGAGCACCTAAGGCTTGCCCTAATTTCTGGTTTGCAATATTGGCAATCACTTCGTTACAGTTCATGTTGCTTTGCGTACCAGAACCTGTTTGCCAGACAACTAAAGGAAATTGGGAATCCCACTTGCCATCAATGACCTCTTCAGCAGCACCCACAATATATTGACTCAAATCTTGTGGTAGTTGTTCAAGTTCAGCATTGGTTATTGCAGCAGCCTTTTTTACCAAACCCATCGCTCGAATCATGGCACGGGGTAATCGTTCCTGCCCGATTTTAAAGTTCTGTAAGCTGCGTTGAGTCTGTGCCCCCCACAATGCTTCATTTGGAACTTCAATCTCACCCATAGTGTCATGTTCAATTCGTGTTTGCATAGAAACCTCGGTTATCTCAATAAAGAACTCACGGGCTGAAGCAAGTGTTTGCTCTGGCTAGTTAATTTTGAATATCGTACTCAAGCATACCAGCATTGTAAATAAGAATCATTATCTTATCTTCCATTTAAAGTATTTTGATAGAAGCGCCATTCATCTTCGATCATTTGTTTTAATGGGCGCTTCGGTGTCCATTGCAATAAGGTTTTTGCTTTCTCAATATTAGCGCCAACTTGATCTAACTCGACATGTTTATAAATTGCTGATTGTGTAGGAACTTCAGCTTTAGTAACTTGTGAAATTTCATCGAGTAATTGACGAATTGAATGAACTTGGTCATGTGCAATATTAAATGCTTCACAACAATGCGTTTGTTCACGCAGCCAATGTAAGCTCGCAATGACAGCTTCACATAAATCTAAAACATGTAAAAAACTACGTTCAGTCGTATGATCTGACGTTTCAGCTTGATCTTGTAATTCAATTAAATCACGTTGCATTGCTGCGACTTGCATCGCAAGCGGAACAATATTTTTAGGGAGCTGAGCGACATACTCTCCGAGTACCCCATGTTCAAATGCACCTACGATATTAGACAATCGTAAGATCGCAATTTTCCACTCATGGTCAATTTTATAAGTATCACGGATAATTTCTTCAATCATCTGTTGAGACTTAATGTAGGGATTAGGATAAGCATAATTAAATTCTTCTGTTTCACTCAATTGCAAGCCAGATTTCCCATAAGCTGCAAGGCTAGACAGATGAATAAAGTGACGAACACCCGTACGTTGCATGGCACGAAGCAAGCTCATGATACAACTAACATTATCATTATAATATTCAAGAGGTTTAAGGTTAGATTCTTCAATTGATTTGAATCCGGCAGTATGAATAACTGCATCAATTGAATATTGCTCAAACACCTTATTCAGCGCTGGTGTATTGCGTACATCAAGTTTGACAAATGGAACGTACATACCAGAAATAAACTCTAGCCGTTCCAAAGTTTGCAAGGTTGAATTAGCCAAATTATCGACGATTACCACCTCTTGCCCTTGAGCCATTAGACTCAACGCAATGTGTGAACCGATAAAGCCTAAACCACCTGTCACTAAAATCATTGTATACTTACCTTTCTCTTAATGTATCTACGCCCATTTAGACGTATGACCATAGTGAATTCTCAATGAGTACATTACTACTAATTACCTCTGCTCCTACTTCCATTCATGCTTGGCATGCGTTAGGACTTGCTCAGGCACTCAAAAGTAAAAATGAAGACTTCCGTGTATTCTTTTACCAAGATGGCGTGCAGGTTGCTAATGATTTTCAATGGGTTCCTGACGACCAACGTAATTTAACGCATGAATGGCAAAAGCTTGCTATTCGTCTTCCTGTTTGTGTGAGTGCTGCCCTCGCTCGTGGTATTACAGATGCAGAAAATGCCAGTCGTCATCACCTTACTCATCACAACCTTGCCAAAGACTTTGAACTTGTCGGGTTAGGTGAACTTGCTGATGCAGTAAAGTCAGCATCTCGTCTTATTCAATTTTAAGTTACTTTGTTTGCTTAGATTGTTGCTTTTAAAAGGTATATTGTGTGAAATCTGTACTCGTCATTTTAAGCCAAGCCAATTTAACCAGTCTTCAAATCAATGAAAGCCTTTCTGCTACTATGGTTTTAGCAACCTTTGGCTCACCAGTCAAAGTATTATTGAAAGATGCTGCTCTTAGTCTTTTGCAAAATGATTTGAGCTTTGATCAGTTTCGTCAGGCTTTCAAAGTGGCCTCAAATATGGTCGAAAGTTTTGAGTTCTACGACTTGAGCCCTATTCTGATTGAATGTAAAAATCAGCAGCATACTCTTGTACAAAAAACCGAACAAGAAATTGAATTCGTTCAGTTGAATGCTGAGTTTATTCAATCTTTTGATCATGTTCTATATTGGTAGATTAAGGTGTAAGTTTAATGAATCCGTCAACACTTTATCTTGTGCAATCTTCTTACCATTCTACGCCGAAAATTATTGATGAATTACACAATCTTTTTCAGGTAGGTGACCAAATTGTTTTTATGGGTGATGCAACTGCACACCTTTCTGCTGAAATGATTCAACCATTTGTATCTGTTTCATGTTTAAGCATCGAAAAAGATTTAATCGATACAGCTACTTTAGCTCAAGTGAAGGTATTAGATTACGATCAATTTGCTGATCTGGTTTTAACGTTTAATCGCTGTATTTCTCTTAAATAATATATTTAGGCTGGTTTCATGAATTTAGAATTAGACCAAGATGGTCATTTGGTTGATTACACAATCTGGAATCCTGAAGTTGCGCAAGAACTTGCCAAATCGCTTGATCTTGAACTCACCGATTGGCATTTTGAAGTTTTAGCAGCTGTACGTCAGTTTTATCAACAGTTTGGACATTCTCCAGCAACTCGCCCGCTGATTAAATTTTTAATAAAAACGGTTAGTCCAGAAATTAATAATGCGGTTTTACAGCAACAATTTAATACTGGTTTAGTGGCGCGTCATTTAAGTCGTTTAGCTGGAATCCCTAAACCAGCAAATTGTTTATAAAATTAAGTAAATTTTTTAGCAGCAGCGACGCATAAAATCGTTGCTGCTGTAACCACCAACATTGACCAACTTACTTGTTCGTGTAACAAGACCGCAGCAATACCTAATCCCATTAAAGGTTGTAAGAGTTGTAGTTGGCTAATCGCAGCAATCCCTCCTTGTGCAAGCCCTTTGTACCAAAAGAAAAAACCTATCAGCATACTAAATAAAGACACATAAATAAGGCCGACCAAAGCTGATGTAGATACGCTCTGAAATGAAGCTGGCATATAGAAAATAGTCAGAAATAGCATAAACGGTAATGATAAAATTAGCGCCCAACAAATGACCTGCCACCCCCCTATTTTTCTTGAAAGTACACCGCCTTCTGCATAGCCAAAACCACATAAAATAATTGCCATCAACATATAAAAGTCTCCTATCCCAAGTGAGGTATCACCAGAGATGAAGAACATATAAGCAAATACAACCGCGCTCCCCAAGATTGCGAATATCCAGAAAAATTGATTGGGTTTTTCTCCGCCTCTCAGTACAGCAAATATTGCAGTTGCGAGAGGTAAAAGGCTAACAAAAACGATTGAATGAGCCGCATTCATGTATTGGAGAGCAAGCGCTGTAAATAGAGGAAAACCTATTACCACGCCTAAAGAGACGATGGCAAGAGGCCACCAATCTTGCTTGGCTGGTTTTTTTTGTTTTAAAACCAAAATAAGAATAAGGCCTAAAATACCTGCAATTGCCGCACGTGCCGCAGTTAGAAAACCCGGTTCGAACCCCATTACGGCTACACGTGTTGCTGGTAGTGATCCCGCAAAAATAGCCACGCCAATAAAACCATTCACCCAGCCATTCATAAACCTATTCATAATTTTCTCCGTCACTATACGAAGAATTTAAGCTGTGCTAAGGTGAATAAACCAGATACAAAGCAGTACAATTCAAAAGAACTGTAATGCATTAATAACCAGTACAGTTCGGATTGTAAGCCAGTGAAACAGAACAAAACCAAAATTGAAATTGTCATTTCTGAGATTGAGCAACAAATAAAAAATCGGTCTTTAATGCCTGGAGCACGCTTACCCTCCGTTCGTAAGTTAGCAAATAACCTTGGATTTTCTGTATCAACGGTTGTAGAAGCCTATGAAAGATTAATTGCTCTAGGCAAAATCGAATCAAGAACTGGATCTGGTTTTTATATTGTTGGTCCGCTTGCCCCTCTTTCTTTAAGCGAATTAGGTCCTAAATTAGATCGCTCAGTCGATCCATTATGGATTTCACGTCAATCTTTAGAAGCAAAATCAGATGTTTTTAAACCCGGCTGCGGTTGGTTACCTGATGACTGGATGCCATTAGATAGTATTCGTAAAGCATTAAGGTCGGCTGCAAGAAGCCCAGATGATTGTTTGATGGGTTATTCAACGCCATTAGGATTACCAGCTCTACGTGATTTACTGGCAAGACGTGCTCAAGCAAAAGGTATCAATGCAAATCTTAATCAAGTGCTTTTAACAGACTCTGGAACTCAAGCAATTGATTTGGTTTGCCGATTTTTATTAAAGCCGAATGATGTCGTTCTTATTGATGATCCTTGTTATTTCAACTTTCATGCATTACTTAAAGTCCATCAAGTCAAAGTTATTGGTATTCCCTACACACCAACAGGTCCTGACTTAGAGGCATTTAAAGAAGCAATTGAAACTTATAATCCACGCCTTTATATCACCAACTCAGGAATTCATAATCCGACTGGTGCAGTACTTTCTCTTTCTACGGCGCATCAATTATTAAAACTTATTGAACAATCAAATTTGATTGTTGTTGAGGATGATATTTTCTCAGACTTTGAATATAGCCCTGCTCCTCGGCTTGCTGCTTTGGATAATCTTTCACGTGTCATTTTTATTGGGAGTTTTTCTAAAACTTTATCGGCATCTATTCGTTGTGGTTATATCATTGCTAAACCAGAATGGATTGATCAGCTCACCGACCTGAAAATTGCCACAAGCTTTTCTCACAATGGTGTATCAGCTGAAGTTTTATTAAGTGCTTTAACAGATGGTTCTTATCGTAAACATATAGAATTATTAAAGGTCCGATTAGCAAAAGCGATGCACGATACCATTACTCAGTTAGAACCTTTGGGTATAAAACCATGGATTAAGCCTCAAGCTGGAATTTTTGTTTGGTGTCATTTGCCAAAGGGAGTTGAAGCTTCAGAAATTGCAAAATATTGTATTAATCATCAGGTTATTCTTGCGCCAGGAAATGCGTTTAGCCAAGCTTCCAATGCTGGTCAATTTATACGCTTTAATGTAACACAGTCAAATCATGACCATATCTATAAAACTCTGGCTGATGCAATTCAACAAGAGTCTTAGTTGGCAATAAGAGAAATTAAGCTTGTTTCTGTTTTTGCTGCATATATGCAAAATAACCTGGCCCAGCTGAAACCTGAACTTGTTTTGCATGTAAAGGTTCACGGCAAACCGAACATACCATGACTGGTTCAAATTTATGACCACAAGTTTTATGACGATATTCTAAAGGTTTACCTAAACCTTGATCCATCCATTTATCTGCCCAATTTGCCATAGATAAGATAATTGGATAAAGCTCAAAACCTTTATCAGTCAATTTATATTCAAAGCGTTCCTGCCGATCAAAATAAGGGGCTTTGACTAAAATTTCATATTCAACCAAACGCTTTAAACGATCCGAAAGGACATGACGAGTGACACCTAATGACTTTTGAAAATCGTCAAAACGGCGTATTCCCATAAAAGCATTACGTAATATTAGCATCGTCCATCGATCGCCAATCACTGATAGCATACGAGCAACCGAACAAGGTTGATCACCGATGTCATCCCATTTCATCTTTATGCGTTCCTCGATATTTCCTAGCCTAATGGCCCTATTGTTTATACCCTAAACCACTTAGCACGATTTATGCAAGATTCATTATTAAAATAACTTCTTATCAAGCTTATGAAAGAATTTTCATTATAAAAAATTTAAAATTATTATTTAAAATTGCTTAATAAATATAACTCACTCAATTATATAGTGAGTTATATTTATCATTACTGGTTATTAATTTGAAATAAATACGCCCTTCAATATATAACCCGCTTCCAATTTTGCACTTGCCGGAATTCGAACCAGACAATTGGCTTGCATTAAATTACTGAGCATATGTGATTGCTGTTTTGCCAGACTTTTAACTTTGAGTTGTCCATTGTCAAAATAGGCATGCATTCTTAGAAAACGCTCGCGTGCATCTTCTTTTAAATCATGATCTAAAATTGCACTAAACCACACTGGCCCAGCTTGGTTTCCCTGCAAAGTGTCGAGCAATGCTTTACCGTAAACCTGCATAGACACATATACCGCAGCAGGATTACCGGGCAACCCCAGTAAATAACAGTGGTGATCTGATTCAGGATGAGAATATTCAGCAAAAAAGAGTGGCTTACCCGGCTTTTGTTTTACTTTCCAAAAGATCTGTTCAAAACCAACTTCAAAAGCACATGGCCGAACAAAATCATAGTCTCCAACAGAGACTCCACCCGTGGTTATGATGACATCATGGCTATCTTTTAATTGATCGAAATATTGTGTGACCTGTGCTGTCTCATCTGCCACATGAATGAGTTCAACATCTAAACCATAATCTTCAAACCAAGCTTTTAGTAATGGGCCATTTGCATCAAAGATTTTACCTTCAGCTAGATCTTCTGCTGTTTCGGCAACTTCATCACCCGTGATCAAAACAGCTACTTTCGGCGCACGATAGACTTCAACGGTTTGCACTCCCGCCATACTTAAGGCAGCCAAACTTCCAATATTCAAAAATTGTCCAACTTGCGCAAGTAACTGCCCTTGCTGGATTTCTTCGCCAGTAAAACGGATATCAGCTTTAGGGCGAATATGTTCAGTTAACGAAATTTCTTGTGCTGAAACGACCTCTACGATTTCTTGCCTCGCAACATGTGTTGTGCCTTCAGGAATTTTGCCACCAGTAAATATACGAATTGCCTGTCCTTCATTCAGAATGTCATGACTTTCGCTTCCGGCGCGAATCTCGCCAGTAACCTGAAACTTTTGATTATTTAAATCTTCTGCATGGCTACAAAGTGCGTAACCATCTACAGCACTTTGAGAGAAACTTGGTAAATTAATTTCTGAATAAATTTCTTTAGCAAGATATCTACTTAGGCTATTTTGAAGAACTTGCTGAATTGAGTCTAATTTTTTAGGTCGGTTACTAATCAGCTCAATTGCTTCATCCACGCTAATCAACCCACGTTCTGCACCACAACCAGTCATTATTCATAGCCTCCCGGATGTGGTAGATCACGGCAAACATCAAAAATATGCACTAAGGCAGGTAAAATAGCAGCCATTGATTCGCTTGCTCCACCACGGCTTCCCGGTAAAGTCACCACTAAAGAGCGATCAATAAAACCAGCTACTCCACGCGACATTGCAGCATATGGCGTGCGTTTTTGTCCAAATGAACGAGCAGCTTCCATTAAGCCATCTAACTTTCGTTCTAAAAGTGGTTCTAGCGTATCAACTGTAATGTCACGCTTACCAATTCCTGTTCCACCAACCGTCATAATGCAAGCATATGATTTGCTCAACTCAAGCACTAAGTTTTTTAAAGTATCCGCTTCATCTGGCAAAATTTGGTAATGGATTGGATCGAATCCTGCTTCGGTTAAAGTTTCAACCACAGATTTTCCGGCAGTATCGGGCTTTCTACCCGCTGCTACGGTGTCTGACAACACAATAACCGCAGCCGAAACAGGCTGACGAAGAACTCGCTTAAAGTGTGATTTACCGCCTTTTTTCTTAAGCAATTTACATTGGTCCATCCAGAGCTCTTCTGGTTCACAATGCGGCTTTAACATGTCGTAAATGGTTAACCCTGCAAGACTTGCAGCCGTTAAGGCTTCCATTTCTACGCCAGTTGGACCAATGGTTTCAACTACTGCAACGATCTTTACAAAATCATGTTCTAGTTCATATTCAACATCTGCCCGATAAATCGGCAGTGGATGACATAAAGGAATCAGCTCATCAGTACGTTTTGCTGCCAAAATTCCTGCAACACGTGCAGTTTTTAATGCATCACCTTTTTCCGTATTCCCTTGTCTTAATAATTCAATACAGTGCGGTGGTGCATATAAAATTGCTTGTGCTTCAGCAACACGATAACTTTCCGGCTTCATTCCTACGTTTTTCATTATTTATCCTAGTCTTACTTATTTCAGTTTGAGTGTTCATGGCCGGCATGATGGTGATGCTTGTGTTCGTGCGGTGCATCCTTACGAATACAGCAGCCCTCTACATAATGACTCGTGCCATCTGTAAAGAACTCTTCTTTAAACACAGGCACTTCATGTTTAACCCGCTCAACCGCTTCTTCGCATGCTTGAAAAGCTTCACGGCGATGGGCTGCATAAGCAATTGCAATAATGGCTGTTTCACCCACATCTAGATATCCAATCCGATGAACCACTCGCACATAAGATACCTGATACTTTTTCTCAATTTCCAGTTCAATTTCACGTATCATTTTTTCAGAAAGCGGTTTATACGAGGTATATTTCAGTGCTTTAACAGCTTTACCTTCATGATGATTACGAACCGTACCCATAAAAATATCAATTCCACCGCATTCAGGAAATGATTCAATAGGATCAAAGGTATCAAGGCTTAAAGCCTGCTCTTGTATACGTGCAAAATCTCGCATGGCTTAGCCTCCTGCAACGGGTGATAATAAAACCAAAGTACATGGCTGACTTAAAGCTGATTGCCTTGTTATGACATTATCGCCAATAGCGCATGCACATTTTTCCATGGCCTGTGTACATTCCGGATGCAACGAAACAATTTCATTTAAGACATCTTTAACTAAAATATCGGTGGGGAAAACTAACGAAAGATTTTGTGGAAGCAATTTTTCAATTGCACCAAATGATTCGATTTTAATTTGGATAGATTGCTGCATTTATCCCCCAAGCATATGCATACTGATTTTACGGGTTTGTTGATGTTGTAAGGCATGAAAGCCTTTAGCTTTATGCCAGATATATGGATGGACCAAATTCTTTAAATTTTGGATATACATATCGTATTCTGGTGTACGTTGTTTACTTACCAGCGTTTGAAGTTGTGGTTTAATATTTAAACCCTGCGGTGCAAATAAACAGTTATAGAGTTCACCTTGTGCCGTTAGTCGTATACGGTCACATTGATGGCAAAATGAATGAGTAATGGTAGAAATGATGCCTAGCGCGTAGCTATTGTTAAGTAAATATTGGCGTGCTGGCTCATGTTGCTGCTCAATCACTTGTACTGAATAATGTGGTTGCAACGCCTGTAAAATTTCGGCTTCACTCACCACATCTTTATTTGACCAAAGTGCATCACCATCAAGTGGCATGAATTCAATAAAACGTAGCGGAATATGATTGGCGATAGACCATTTCACCATCGGTAGGATTTGATCGTCATTTTTATCTTTCATTAACACGCAGTTAATTTTAAAAGGTAGCCCTGCATCTTTTGTAGCTTGAATACCCTCAAGAACTGGCTCCAATTTTTTCTTGGTCAACTCTTTAAACTGAACAGGATCTAAGCTATCTAAACTAATATTTAAATCATCTAGACCAACATCTTTTAATTGCTGAGCGTATTTTGCAAGATAATGTCCATTGGTGGTCATTGAAATACGCTTTAAACCTAATGCTTTTAAAGCTTGTAAATCGCGAACGAAATGAACAATACCTTGACGCATTAATGGTTCACCACCCGTAATACGGATACTTTCAATACCTTGTTGCACCATAAAACTGCAAAACTGAAAGAGCGCTTCAAAACTAAGCAAATCTTGTTTATTTAGCCATTCAGGATGTTCAGGCATGCAATACACACACTTAAAATTACAGCGGTCAGTTACTGAAATACGTAACTTTCGCTTGATGCGCCCATATTGATCTTGCAAAAGCATTGGGGCAGTTTCAGAGTGATATTGTTTCATTATTTGCACTCATATTGAGAACAGTTCAAATATTGCAAGCACTCATTAAGAGCAATTAAACTTTTAAAATTGCGCCTTAGTAGTGCTTTGATCTTTATTGCAAAATTTGTTCCAATTCTATTTATCATCCATAACTTTTTGGGTTGTATTTGAAATTTCGGCCGTACCGTTTTAGCTCAAACTTTAAAGCTTTACAAAATCAGTGCGGCGTCAACCTTTTATATGCCCTACTTTATTTCTAGCACTTTTCTAAACGGATGGGTACATATTTATGGTACGGCGTTTTAGACAAAGGATCACAATGCTCACCAGAAATGAGCATGTTTAATTGTGGTCCAATTGGTTCCCCACCTTGAAAGCGCATGCCATAACCATGTGGAAGCGAAACAACTCCTTTTCGCATTCCCTCATCAAAATCTACAGTAACCTGAATTTCTCCATGTTGTGAGATACATTTGATTTGATCACCCATAGCTACATTTAAGGCCTCTGCATCTTCAGGATGAATTCGTAAAGCTCCTTCAGCATCTACTTTTCGCCAAGCTGGATCACGGTAAATTTGATTGGCATTATAGCTACGTCGCTCACCTGATAAGAGGATAAAAGGAAACTCTTCTATATTAACGTTATGGCTTTTCAAGCTTGCGAGCTCATTTAACATCTCTGGAATAGCTAGACGTATTTTCTTATCTTTATAAGCAACCAGTTTCCAGATTTCGTCATATTCATGTTGCGATAACACTACGCCTGAACGTTGCTTTAAAATTTGTTCAAATAAACGAACACCTAAAGTTAAAGGGTTACCTTTGTAACCTGCACGGCGCACTGCTTTGGTGTGTAAGACAGCATATTGAATCGATAGTGGCAATAAAAAAGCAACTGAACCAGCTGATTTTTCTAAGTGTTTACCTAAAGTGCGATAGAGAATTGAGGCTGCAAAAGGAATGTATTTTTTATTTCGTGCAAAAGTAAGTCCCAATGCCGATAGGTAAGGTAAATAGGCTGTTTTTTTCGAGTCGACTGAAGCTATTTTTTCTAAAATTGGAAAGCGTTTTGGAATCACCAGCATAGCTTCAAGTAATCGTGTATAAATTTCTGCCTCTGGCAAAGTATTCGTTTGAGCGGCCAATACAGGATGCCTGAGGTGAAAACCATTTTTAGGAAACTCAAGATTAAAGCCAGTAAATTCCCATTTTTCAAACTGGGTATGCGCTGGCAAAATGTAGTCCGCAAGCCTAGCGGTTTCCGTCATGGCAACATCCACCACAACCAACAAATCTAATGCTTTAAATGCTTCCTCATAAGCTGGTGTATCAGGATAAGTTAATAACGGGTTACAACTATCTACAAACACAGCACGAATTCGCTTTTCCCCTGCTTTTAAAATTTCATCGGGTAAAATATTAGGCGGGAAGAACCCAGAAATGGGGAACATTTTATGGTAAACACTACGTCGATATTTAGGCTTTCTTTCATCTGTATCGCTTAAGATTGGAATAAACATAGTATGCAGATTATTGGTACCTTGCTTTCCAAAGTTTCCAGTCAGTAAGTACAGTAGTTTTTCTAAATATCCGTTTAATGTAGTATTTAAAGTATGTTGAATGCCTAAATCAATACGTATACAGCCTTTTTTCGCCTTGGCAAAATCTCGAACGACTTGGTAAATCAAATCGACTGGAACATCAGCTTTAGCAATATAGTCTTCAATTGGAACTCGACTAAATGCTGTTTTTACGTCTTCAAAACCGTGCGTATGCTGCTCAATAAATGCTTCGTCATAAAGCTTTTCTTTAATAATGATCGCAATCATGGCTGACATTAAAAAAGCATCTGTCCCCGGTTTTAGTTGCACATGAATATCAGCTTGTTTGGCTGTTTCGGTAACACGCGGGTCAAACACCACCATAGTTCGGTTCGGATCTTTCTTAATATGTTTTAGCGTGTCTCGGGCGTTG
Source organism: Acinetobacter sp. 1542444 (assembly GCF_000581835.1). Taxonomy (NCBI): domain Bacteria; kingdom Pseudomonadati; phylum Pseudomonadota; class Gammaproteobacteria; order Moraxellales; family Moraxellaceae; genus Acinetobacter; species Acinetobacter sp. 1542444. The sequence goes on from NZ_JEYA01000001.1 coordinate 972,566, forward strand.
GGAATGCCATGGGCCTGAAAAGGATTTGTTCCAATGAAAAGTACATAGTCGGCATGTTCAACATCTTCTGTGGTATGGCAAGCCTGACTACCGAACAAACGACCATTCAGCCAGAAATCACCCGTTTTTTCTTGGGCAAGTGAGTTGTATGCATAATAACTTTTCATGGCCAGCAAAAGTTGTCGACCATACGCTGCACCTAAATGATTGCCTTGGCCACCGCCCCCAACCGAAGCAAAAGCAGTCCCACCAAAATCATCTCTAATCTGCACTAATCGATCAGCAATTTCTTGTATGGCAACATCCCAACTCACTTCTTGAAATGAACCATCTGGCTGAAGTTTTAAAGGTGTGGTCAAACGGTCTGCGTGTTGTTGGTAGTGTTGTAATCTGGCAGCTTTTTGGCAAATGTAGCCTTGAGAAAATGGATGTTCGGGATCACCTTTAATTTTGACAAACTGGTTATCTTTAATTTCAACACTTAAACCGCAGTTTCTAGAACATAAGATACATGCGGTCACTTCTGTTTTACTTTGCTGAGCTGTGTCCATCATTTTTCTGGCTCCGTTTATTTTTATACATCTAGCTAGAATTAAAATAACAAGTTCCAAAATAGAACTTATATATTAGATAGTCAAGAACGCATCACTTTAAAATTTGTTTATAACATCACTTTAGTTTGTAAATTAATAAAATCTAATGTTTAACTCGCGGTAAATATCTCTTTAAAAGCATTGATTTGTTTATATTGTTGAAGCTCATCCAAAGAGTTAATGCTATGAAAAAATAAGTTTTGTTTTTGAAATACGGCGACTTGTGCATGTAAAAGCTTAAAGCACTCTTTTAAACTTAATCGTTGTTTATCAATTTGCGCTGTTATCGTAAGCAGGCTTTCACGCTTTAATAAGCAAAATGGGTATAAAGCATCCCCATTAATTGAAACATAGGCTGCCTGAGCTTGTTTATTTTTGCGTAGTGCACTGTGTAATTTCGCAACGACTTGCGTAGGTATATACGTCACATCACAGGGAATACACAAAACATAATCTGCTTTTACATGTGACCATGCGCTTTTCATGCCCATAAGTGGGCCGAAAAAACCGGAAGCATCATCTTGAAAACACTTAATATCAGGCACAATACTTTGATAAATCGAATAATCACGATGACTATTTACCCAAATTTCAGATACAGATGACTTTAGTTTTTGATGAATTTTGGATAGTTGCGTATCGCCATCGAATTGCTGCAACAGCTTATTTAAACCATTCATACGGCGGGCTTGTCCACCCGCCAAAATGACCAAATCAGTTACGGGATATCCCTTATTCACACTTCCACCTCTTGTTGGCAAGCTTTAATCAAGCCACGAATCTCAGGTAAACATGAACCACAGTTCCCACCTGCTTTTAAACATGCAGTAACCTGTTTTTCATGGGTAATGTTTTGTGTTTTTATCACGTCGATAATTTTATTCTTACCTACTTTAAAACAACTACACACTAAAGGCCCATCATTATTAGTAGCCGACATTGGCATACCCGCTAGTAAAGCTTTTCGGTGCAAGGCGCTCAAACGTTCTCGTTTAAACAGACTCGCTACCCAATCACGGTCTGGCAATAAATCTGGCGGTGCAATATATAGACTTGCAATTACAATGCCATCTTTCAAAATAACGCTATGGCTCAGTTGTGAAGAGATATCTTCTATGCTTAACCATTCAAAGGTTTCATCGGCAAATGGTAAAAAGCTTTTCAGATTCTTTTGAGTATCGTGAAAAGTTTGGCGGTCTGCAAGTTCATAACGATTGGTTTTCACCATTTTGACTTTGGTCCACCATGCACAGTGATGTAGCGATTCTTGAATCTGCGAATCATATCCTTCACGAATATAGAGCACGCCCTGCCAAGTGGTATAGAACGGCTGAATAGTTACAGGCGTATGTTTGAACTCAGGTTCACCTGAAATTGCATCAACTTCTGGATTAACGACTTTACCAATACGCGCGTCGGATGCAACCTGTTCAGTCCAGTGAATCGGTGCAAAAATTTGCCCACGACGGACACCCGATGAGAAGGTCACACGTAGTACACAACTGCCCCATTTCGAACGAACTTCTACTAAGCCTTGATCACGTACACCAAATTTCAGGGCATCACTTGGATGAATCTCACAGAATGGTTCAGCGCGGTGACTGGTCAAATTTGGTGACAAACCAGTACGGGTCATGGTATGCCATTGATCACGAATACGTCCCGTGTTCAAAATGAGCGGATAATCTTCTGAAACTGCATGTACCGGATCAATTGCAACAGTCGGAATCAATTTTGCCTTGGCATTTTTATGACTAAACTGGCCCTTGCCAAACAATTGTTGAACGGCTTTAGCGTCTTGGTTTTTATCCCATACTGGCCATTGAATTGATTGTAGAGCGTCGTACTCCACAGCGCTCAGATTCATTAAGCCTTTTAAGTTAAAATAACGGAAATTATTACTTTGTTCACGAGCATCTATGTCTGCATTGTCTTGTGCAGATAACGCTGCATGCTCATTGAAAATATCAACGGCAGTGGTGAAATCAAAACCATTAAACCCTAATTTTTTCGCGACTTGGCTAACAGACCACCAGTCTGCTTTTGCTTCACCTGGTGCAGGTAAAAAAGCACGCTGACGTGAAATACGGCGCTCAGAGTTAGTCACAGTTCCATCTTTTTCTCCCCACCCTAAAGCTGGAAGCAAAACATCGGCATAAGCCGTAGTATCGGTATCAGCACAGATATCTGATACGACGACTAACTCGCACTTCTCTAAAGCACGTTTAACTTGATCGGCATCTGGCAGACTCACCACTGGATTGGTTGCCATAATCCAGATGGCTTTAATTTTTCCAGCTTCAACCGCATTAAATAAATCCACTGCTTTTAAGCCAGCTTGAGTTGCAATAAATGGGCTGTCCCAGAAAGTTTGAACAACTTTTTGATGTAGTGGATTATCTAAGTCCATGTGCGCAGCCAACATATTGGCTAAGCCACCGACTTCACGGCCACCCATCGCGTTGGGCTGACCAGTCATTGAAAATGGTGCAGCACCAAGCTTACCAATTTTTCCAGTCAATAAATGACAGTTAATAATACTATTGGCTTTATTTACACCCTGACTTGATTGATTCACACCCATTGAAAATAACGTGATTACTTTTTCAGTCTGTGCAAATTTTTCAAAAAACTGCTGTAATTTATCGAGTGCAATACCTGTACGCTTTGCCACATATTCAATATCGGTTTCTGGCTCGCTGCTTGCCAAAACTTCTTGTAAACCTTCGGTATAAGTCTCTACAAAGGCCTGATCGGCATGACCATTTCTATATAAATATTGAAATAAACCATTAAACAATGCGACATCTTGACCTGGTAAAATCGGCAAATGTAAATCGGCTTGTTCACAGGTACTGGTAAAACGTGGGTCAATTACCACCACAAACATATCTGGATTTTGGCTTTTAGCCTGCATAATCCGCTGATACAGCACAGGATGGCACCATGCGGTATTGGAACCAACCAAAACCACCATATCTGCATGTTCAAAATCTTCATAACTTGCAGGGACAAGATCTTCACCAAAGCTACGTTTGTGACCTGCCACCGCAGATGACATACAAAGGCGCGAGTTGGTATCGATATTTGCAGTGCCCAAATAGCCTTTTACAAACTTGTTCACCACATAATAGTCTTCAGTCAAAAGCTGACCAGAAACATAAAATGCAATGCTGTCACGACCATATTGATCGATACAAGATTGGAATTTATCAGCAATTTTATTGATTGCCGTATCCCATGTCGTTACCACCCGATCAGCTTTGCGCCCCATCATTGGTTGTAAAACACGTGTTTCTAACCCTAAAGTATCCGCAAGACGGCTACCTTTGATACATAAGCGTCCAAAGTTGGAAGGATGCTCAGCATCCCCCTCAACTTGCACCACAGGTCCTTGAGGTTTTTGTTGGACGTTTACGCTAACACCACAACCTACACCACAATATGGACATGTTGTTTTGATTGTTTTTGCAACATGATCGGAGCTATCGACTTCAACGCTTGGAATACTATTCATAACTGCTCCTTTGCCTATTTAGCCTGCATTTTTTAATGCAAAATCTCGACCAAATAGCAGTTTATTTCTAAATGAAGAAACAGGTGTTTGGTCTGCAATTAACTCTGCATACCACATGCCATCTTCAGTATCACCAAACAGTACTGCACCGATTACCCGATCGCTTTGAATGATAATACGCTTATAAATCTGGCGTTTTTCATCGTTCAGGATAATGTCTTCATAATCATCTTTCGGCTCAAAATTACCAGCCGAAAATACATCGACACCACTGACTTTTAACTGAGTCGGTACAGTGGGTGCTTTAAAAGTTAAGCTGCCGTGTTCAGCCAAATGGGTCGCGCAAATAAAAGCTTGACCCCATAGTGGTTCAACCAAACCAAAAGTTTGACCACGGTGTTCAATACACTCACCCACCGCGTAAATACTTGGGTCAAATGTTTGCATGGTATCATTCACTAATACACCACGATTGCAACGTAAACCAGCACTTTGTGCCAAAGCAATATTTGGACGAATGCCCACAGCAAATACCACAAGGTCAGCATCTAAGACCGTGCCATCTTTCAAACGGATTTGTTTGACATGACCATTTTCATCACCAATTAACGCCTCTGTATTGGCTTCGGTAATAATATGAATGCCTTTTTGCTCAATACTATGACGAAGTAACTGACTTGCACGCCCATCAAGTTGACGTTCCATAATACGGTCCATCAAATGCAATACTGTGACATTCATACCGCGTTGTTTTAAACCGTACGCTGCTTCTAAACCAAGTAAACCACCGCCAATCACCACGGCGTTGGTTTTTGAACCGCAGTATTCAATCATGGTGTTGACGTCATAAATATCGCGGAAAGTTAACACACCCTTTAAGTCGACACCCTGAACTGGTGGAATAAATGGTGCCGAGCCTGTTGCCAGAATTAAACGATCATAATCCACTGTCTGACCTTTTTCGGTGTAAACCACTTTACGTGGGCGATCAATTTTTACGGCTTTATCACCGGCAATAAATTTGATGCCTTTATCGCTATACCACTTTGGTGGGTGCAGCATAATATCTTCAATGGTTTTTTCGCCTGATAAAACCGGAGACAACATAATGCGGTTGTAGTTACCCCAAGGTTCCTCACCGATCACTGTGACTTCATAACGGTCTGGTGCCATATCCAGTAAATCTTCTAGACAACGCATCCCTGCCAAACCATTCCCGATCAGCACCAGTTTAAGTTTGTCTTGTGATACACCTGTATTGGTAATATAAGTTTTCTGCGGCACCGCATTGACCCAAACACGACCATCAACAATTCTGCTCGGGTAAACCGCCAATTTTTGGTCTTTATCTTCTAAACAACGGCCCGTAGCTAAACTGAAATGTTGTTTATAGATTGGCGATGCAATGACACGCTCACCTTGTAAATCACCAATAATGCCGCGGCTCATCACATTCGCTTGGCTAAATGGATCTTTATTACTCAGCACGTAAACACGTTTTTCATGTCCTACACGAAAAATTGCTACCGCTTGTCCACCCACTAGCGCACCCGCGCCAGTGTTTGGGGTTAAATCATCGAGTGCACACACATCAATCCATTGATCATCAGGAAGCATATTTTTGTCTTGTACAATATTCATAGAAACTCTCCTTTATGCTTCAACCATTGGAATACGGTCTTCTGAACGTTCAGCTTCAGTTAATGGGCGAATTTGACCACGTTCAGTTGTAAATTGAATGTGTGGATCGGCCTGTTCATTTGCTCCTGCGTTGATATACGTTTGGAAGCGTTTACGAACTTCAGGATTTTCCACCGCAGTACGCCATTCGTCTTGATATGTGCCAATAATGTGTTCCATACGGCGCTCAAGCTCGGCAGCCAAACCAAGTGAATCATCCACCACTACAGATTTAAGATAATCTAGACCACCTTCCATGTTGTCGCGCCATACACTGGTACGTTGTAAGCGGTCTGCGGTTTGAATGTAGAACATATAGAAACGGTCGATATAACGGATGAGCGTTGCTTTATCAAGGTCAGATGCAAGTAATTCAGCATGACGTGGTTTCATACCACCGTTACCACAGACATAAAGGTTCCACCCTTTTTCGGTCGCGATAATACCAACGTCTTTACCTTGTGCTTCCGCACACTCACGAGTACAGCCAGACACTGCCATTTTTAATTTATGTGGTGAACGCAAACCTTTGTAGCGGTTTTCAAGCTCAATCGCTAAACCAACGGAATTGTCTACCCCGTAACGGCACCATGTGCTACCCACACACGATTTCACGGTACGCAATGATTTACCGTAAGCATGACCAGACTCGAAACCAGCAGCATTTAACTCTTCCCAAATGAATGGAAGCTCGTGAACTTGCGCACCGAACATGTCAACACGTTGACCGCCAGTAATTTTGGTGTATAAGTTATATTTCTTCGCAATTTGACCAATCGCGATTAAACCATCTGGAGTCACTTCACCACCAGCCATACGCGGTACAACCGAGTAAGAACCGTCTTTTTGGATGTTACCCAAATAGTAGTCATTACTGTCTTGTAAGCCTGCATGACTTGGCTCAAGTACGAAATCGTTCCAGCAAGATGCCAGAATATTTGCGGCAGCAGGCTTACAGATATCGCACCCTAAACCATGACCATGTTGATGAATCAAATCATCGAATGTCTTAATTTCATTGACACGAACCAAGTGATACAACTCTTGACGCGAGTACGGGAAGTGTTCGCAAATGTGGTTATTTACAGTCACACCTTGACGTTGCAACTCTGACTTCAACACTTGTGTCACTAATGGTGCACAGCCACCACATGCTGTTGCTGCTTTGGTGCATTTCTTTAATGCACCTAAAGAGGTCGAACCATCGCTAATTGCTTGGCAGATGTCTGCTTTTGATACGTTATTACATGAACAAATGGTCGCGCTGTCTGGAAGTAAATCTACACCGCTACCACCAGACTTACCTGCTGATTGTTCAAATCCAGGCATAATCAAGCTTTCAGGTACTTCCGGTAAAGCTAGACCGTTTAACATCATTTGTAAAAGGTCATTGTATTCTTTGGCATCACCCACCAAAACTGCGCCCAGCAATTTGGTTTTATCTGCATTTACAACAATCTTTTTATAAACCAGCGCATGCTCATCTGCATAGAAATAGCTTAATGCACCCGGAGTCATGGCATGAGCATCACCTACAGAGGCAACGTCCACCCCCATCAACTTCAACTTGGTGCTCATGTCTGCACCGGCGAAGCAATTACACTCTTCATCTAAAATGTGTTTTGCTGCAATACGCGCCATGTCATAGCCCGGTGCAACCAAACCATAAATTTTATTTTGCCAAAGCGCACATTCACCAATCGCATAAATATTGGTGTCCGACGTTTGGCAATAATCATTAATGACGATACCGCCACGCTCACCAATCGCCAGACCACTATTGCGTGCAAGTTCATCACGTGGACGGATCCCCGCAGAGAATAAAATGACATCTGCTTCAAGCTCGCTACCATCTGCAAATTTCATTACATGTGTAGTGCTGTTTCCACATTCGATAGATTGTGTCGCTTTTTGTGTATGAACTTTTACACCAAGGTCTTCAATTTTACGGCGTAAAACTTTACCGCCCAAATCATCAATTTGAACTGCCATTAAACGTGGCGCAAACTCAACAACATGTGTTTCTAAATCTAAATCACGTAAAGCTTTTGCAGCCTCAAGTCCAAGTAAACCACCACCAATCACTACACCTGTTTTTGCATTAAGACTCGCTGCACGAATCGCGTCTAAGTCTTCAATCGTACGGTAAACGAAGCAGTTTTCACGGTCATTACCCGGAATTGGTGGAACGAATGCATACGAACCAGTTGCCAACACCAATTTGTCATAGCTAATGACATCACCATGATTGGTTGTGACTGTTTGTGCAGCTGTATCAATTGCAGTTGCTTTGGTATTTAGACGTAAGTCAATGCCATGAGCATCAGCAAAGTCAAAACGTGCTAAAGATAAATCTTTTGCTGATTTCCCAGAGAAATATTCTGTCAAATGTACACGGTCATAGGCGATACGTGGTTCTTCCGCGAGAATCGTGATTTCCAGTTCATCATCTGCTTTTTCTAAAATGGCTTCGATGAATTTGTGGCCCACCATACCATGACCAATCATTACCAATTTCATAGTGTTTCTCCTCAAATCACGTTGCTTTTAAGCTGCGTTATTGCGTTCTCAAATAGACGTTGTTTTTTTGCCTTGTGTTCTACCGAGAAGCGAATCAATCTCACAAAGCATGTAGCTGCTTGGAATCCATTTTTCCCACTCGTTAATGACACCCAGTGCACAGCAAAGTCATAAAAAGAAATAAAAAAAGCGAGCCCCCCCATAGAGAAGGCTCGCATCGCTGGAACTGAAAAATTAGATAATTCAGATGTAACTTTTTTATGCAATAAAAATAAAGACATGGCCTTCACTCCGACTGAACGTAAATTCTTTGTGTGCACAGTTGCACTCACAAATTCGATCAGAACGGACATCGTTGGCCGTCTTTAAAACTTATGGTCGTCTTCGACCTGTAATTAAGTAAGCATTTTGCATGCCAATCCTTATATAAATTTAATTTAAAAATTTTTTATTTTTAATTTCATATAGATATAATTTCGCCAGCTATCTTATAAAAATAATGTCTTATTCTATTTGCCCCATCGCGGTACACTTAAATGGTTAAGATAAAAATATGTCTTGCCACAAAATGAATCGTATTTTTGCACCAAGACTGACCACATTAATTCTTTAGCTCGCTGAAATGCCACTTAAACTGGATTTTTTGTTTAGTTTTGGATGGCACTAATCTTGCTTAAAACCTGATAACAAAAAACGCGTCGAATTGGCGCATTTTCTTAGCCTGATTTTCTGAACTTATGCCAAAACTCAAAATAGCCCTTATTGATGATGATCATGCGCGAGCAGACTATATAAGAAAAAGTCTGCTTGAAAATGATTTTGAAGTGGTCGCTTGTCTTACTTTGGACCATTTAAATATTTTTCGTCTCGAGCATTTACAAGCCGATGTGATCTTGCTCGATATGGATCATCCTCATCGTGACATTATTGAAAGTTGTGTGAGTAGCTATGACCTACCGACTGTCCTGTTCACTAAAAATTCAGATAAAGACACCATCAAACAAGCCATCGATGCGGGAGTAACTGCTTATATTGTAGATGGCATAGATCCTGTCCGCTTACATACCATTTTAGAAATCTCGATTGAGCAATATAAAAAACACAAAAAACTCGAAGGTGATTTAAAAGAGGCTCAAACAAAACTGGCTGATCGTAAAGATGTTGAAAAGGCCAAAGTGTTACTCATGCAACTCCACGGTCTGCCTGAAGATACAGCTTTCCAACTTCTTAGAAAAAATGCCATGAGTCACCGTATAACGATTGGAGAAATGGCACGGCGGTTACTTGATGCCCAAAAATTACTCAACAATCAACTAAAGGATGAATAAATGAGCACATTAGAAAAGACTCAATTACAACTCGGCTATATTCCTTTGCTTGATTGTCTTGCATTGCTTTGGGCAAAACAAAGAGGCTTCTTTGAGGAAGTCGGTTTAGACGTCACTTTAGTTAAAGAAGCATCTTGGGCAAGTCTTCGAGACCGTCTTGCTTTTGGTCTATTAGATGCAGCGCATTGCTTATCTGCAATGTTACCTGCGGCGGCTGTCGGCACAGATCAAATTGGCACGCCACTACAAACATCACTCGTTTTAAGTGAAAACCGTGCTTTCATTAGCTTAAGTCAAAAACTTACTCATCAACTTGCAATTCAAAAAAATGATACGGCTCAAGTAACAGCGCAAAAAGTGGCAGATTATCTCGAACAAGGTCACTCCATTTCTTTAGCGCATGTATTTAAGCATTCTATTCATCATTATTGTTTAAGAGAGTGGCTCGCTTTAGCAAACCCTGAACTTGCTCAATCTATCCAGCTCAAAACATTACCGCCACCTTATATGGTTGAAGCATTAGACAAACATGTGATTGATGGTTTTTGTGTAGGAGAACCTTGGAATACTCAAGGCGAGCTTCTGGGTTTAAGTAAAATGATTTGCTCAAGTCAAAACATTATTCCACCTGTGGCTGATAAGGTTTTAGCCATAACTCAAGAATGGGCTGAACAGCATCCACAAACACTGGTTGCACTCACCACGGCAATTATGAAAGCCCAACAAGAATTGAGTGAGTTAGACGATTTTGCTCCAATTTTAAAATTATTAGTCGAGTTTGGAATTGTGCGCTTCCATTGTTCAGAAGAAGTACATGTCGACAAATACTATATGATTCAGGATATTGTCCGTCATTTAGTAAAAGAAAGTACACTTCCAAAAGTAGAAGACTTTTATTGGCTGCTCGAGCAAATGCAAAAATGGGATGAACTTCAACTCGACCAAGCACAAATCACAAGCTTGGGTGCTCAATGCATTAATCTTGAGGCATATGAACAAGCTAAACAACACTATCGTTCATAACTTTTCTACTTATTAAATCGCCATAAAAAAAAGCTGTCTTTTATGACAAAGACAGCTTGAAAGACCCATAAGACAAAATGCGAAACACGCATTACTATATTTTCTAGGCTCAACTGATCCGTTGAAAATATAGCGCTTATGGAAATGATCATATCTATCTAAGCGTATCATTTTCAGACATTTTCATATCAATAACTGCCACTTGATCACTTTCAGTTCATTATTCAAAGCATCTTAAGTCAGTCTTTAAATACCTCTCTCTTCTTTAAGCCTTAAATCTACCCATGCTCACTGCAGAATAGTGATGCATCAATTACGCGGGTGAGGTCATAAATTTCATTTTATTTCTTCAAAATAATTTCTCGCATCTGTCTTAATTAAATTATTTTTTTTAGCTCTAAAGTAATTTATTGCCTATGTCATTATATTTAAAAAGATTTATTTATTAATCCTTTTGTAAAACTTAAATATTACGATTCAAATAATTAGATAAAAAAAATTAGTGAAAAATCCTCTAAGTCCCTCCTGTTTTTAGTTACAAACCGCAACAATCATGGCACAAATGGTAATAATAATTTAATTAATAATCATTATCATTCACACCACATAAAAACCTGAGAAGATCTACCATGATCCATGAAAATATTCTCGACTGCATAGGTAAAACGCCACTACTACAATTATCAAGGCTATTCACGCATCAATCGATCTCAGTGATTGCGAAAATGGAATTGTTAAACCCAGGAGGAAGTATTAAAGACCGTCCGGCATTATTCATGCTACAGGAAGGCCTGAAATCTGGAGTGATTAATAAAGATAGTCATATTGTTGAAAGTTCATCAGGGAACTTAGCGATTGCGCTTGCAATGGCCTGCAAAATATATGGATTAAAATTTACTGCCGTTATTGACCCGAAAATTGCCTCAGCAAACTTACAAATGTTGAAGCTCTACAAGGCCAATATCGAAATGGTCTCTGAAAAAGATCAAAACGGCGGTTATTTAAAAACCAGAATTGACACTGTAAAACGACTCTGCCAACAGCTTCCAAATGCTGTTTGGATTAATCAGTATGCAAACCCAAATAACTGGAAAAGCCATTATTTTGGAGAAGCAGAAGAAATCCTAAATCAAATTGATCGCAAGATTGATTACCTCGTGATTGGGGCAAGTACCTCTGGCACGATTATGGGCGTATCTCGTCGCCTTAAAGAAAGATTTCCAGAATTAAAAGTGATCGCAGTCGATATCGTCGGCTCTGTGTTGTTCGGTGGCACATCTGGTCCACGCGAAATTCCTGGGATTGGTGCAAGTACAGTCCCACCGCTACTCTCCCCCGATGAAATTGATGATGTCATTTATGTAGATGACTATGAGTCGGCACTCGGTTGCAGAGAACTTCTTGAACACGAAGGAATCTTTGCTGGCGGTTCAAGTGGCTCATCAATTTCAGCCATCAAAAAACTGATTCCAACCATTCCTGATGGATCGTGCGTCTTAACACTGTTGCCCGATCGTGGCGATCGTTATCTCGATCTGGTTTATGAAGATGAATGGTTCGAAATGATCAAGAAGCGTCACTTCAATCGAAACTTACGACGCCAAGAAAACCTTACTTTACAAAATGTTGTTTAACCTTCTCCTTAGGAAATATTCATGAGCAATTTGGCTACCCTTCGCTATTTAAGTCAATCAGATTTATTAAATCTTGGCGCAAATCATAGTAATTCATTTATTGAAGCGATTACTGAAGGTTTAACCCTGCATGCAAATAAACAGTTTGTACAACCTTTAAAACCCTATCTTCGCTGGCAAGGTGCAGACCATATTGCTGACCGTATTATTGCAATGCCTTGTTATTTAGGCGGCAACGACCCGATTGCTGGAATCAAATGGATTGGTTCAAGACAACATAACCCTAAAAAATTCAATATTCCGCGTGCCAGCGCACTGATTGTTTTAAATGACTCAGAAACAAATTATCCAGTTGCAGTGATGGAAGGCAGCTTAATTAGTGCCATGCGAACTGCGGCAATTACTGGTGTTTCAATTAAATATCTAGCAAAAAAAGACTTTTCAGACATTACTGTAATTGGCTGCGGACCAATTGCTCAAATGCAGATTAAGACTGTGCTTGAACAATATGCTCAAGTGAAAAAAATCCATTTATTTGATGTGAACCCTGAAGCAGCTGAAAAACTCAAAGCATTGTTTTTATCAGAATATCCGAATCTAGAAATTGAAATTCATGACAGTGCTAAGTCTGCAATTCAACAAGCTGATGTCCTCATTACCTGCACAGTCTCAGATAAACCTTACATTCCATTTGAGTGGCTTAAAAAAGGCTGCTTTGTTTCAAATATTTCAATTATGGATATCGAGCCTGAAGTCTTCTTAAAAGTCGACAAAGTGATTGTAGATGACTGGGACCAATCAAACCGAGAAAAGAAAGTCATCAACGTGCTGGTTGAAGATGGCTTATTCAGCCGTGAAAAACTACATGCTGAACTTGGCGACATCATTATTGGTCATAAAAACGGCCGCGAACACGAAGATGAAATCATTTTGCTCAACCCAATGGGCATGGCGATTGATGACATTGTCTGCGCTAAATGGTTCTTCAATGCCGCACAAGAACAAAATGTTGGCACGGTTCTACCGCTTTTATAAGAATAGGAATTACTAAAATGTTAGATCGGATTTACACAGCACAACTACAAAAAACGATAGATGCACTCTACATGGAGAATTATGGAGATTTTAGAGATCATATTTCCTATAAAAAGCCTTATCTGGCAATTACTCTCAATGATGAGTTGGAACTCTATTTCAGCTGTTTAAAAGTAGATGGTGTAAATCCTTTCTATGTTACCCAACCCGAAGTTTTGCTTCATAACGTCTTAAACAATACAACGTTTGAAATTTCTATTTCTGAAGTTTTTAACTATTTAACCCAAGCAAATTGGTGGCCATCGCCACACCATCAAAAAGCGATTAATTATTGGCTCGACAACTTAGTGACAGCTGAAAAAATTCCTCAAATTTTACAGTCAGTCCTTTCATTTTCTTCACCTTTAATCAAAAGCGAGTTGCTATCACTGGTAGCTGATCGTCCATTTCATCCGTTCGCTCACTCAAAAGGTGAACTTGCCCCACTCACAACTCAAAAAGAAATTGAGGTGTACTGGTGGGCATTTAAGAAGGACGACGTCATCAACAATATGAAGTCGATTCCTCACAAAGAGCTTCTGTTATCAGAAGTTGAGGAAAGTCTTATTGCTGACAAAATGGCTCAGCTTTCAGATGATTACTTAGCCCTGCCTTTGTTAGAGACGCAACATCGCTATTTAAAGTTTGAAGAAAATAAGTACGACGGTATTGACCTAAACCATGTCACCACAATTGGTTTACCGACTTCTTCTTTAAGAACTCTTATTCACAACACAAACCCGACTCTGCATTTAAAACTTTCAACCAATGCCAAAACATTAGGTGCAATCCGCTCTATGCCAGGCCGTTATTTAATGAATGGTCATACGGCTTATGATTTTTTAAATGACGTCATTAATGAAACTGCTTTATTAAAAAATCGTCTCTTTTTGAGTAATGAAACACATTGGTGGGTACTCGGTAAACAAGAGCCGATTGTAAAAAATTTAGGGGTGATTGGCTGCCAAGTCCGACATTTACCGGATATTTGCCGAGACCAAAACGTTACTCCAATCACTATGTCAGCTTTAAGCTGTACGTATGTTGACCCTTGGGAAGCTTTAGGCGTTGAAGGTGACAAATGGTCATTACTAAAAGACTTAAGTGTTCATTTTATTCAAACATTCTTAACGCTTTGGGCGAAAGGCATCATGCCTGAATGCCACGGGCAAAACACCATGGTGTGTTATGAAAATAATAAGTTTAAATGCTTTATTTTACGTGACCACGATACCTTAAGAATATGTACCACAGCCATTGAAGAAAGTGGTTTTACACCTCCGGTTTATACCATCGATACCAGCACACCAAACAATCTTATCTTTACTAAAAATGAAGACTTATTTAATTACTTCATTACCCTAGGGATTCAAATTAACCTCTACCCGATTGCTTTAGCTACTTTGAAATATACGGATCGTACAGAAAGCGATTTCTGGGAGATGGTTCAAGACATTATTCATGATTTTGTAGAAACGCAACCCATTTCAGAACAAACAAAATCGCAAATTCAAACTTATCTTTTTGACAATAAGACTTGGCCATTCAAACAGCTACTTACGCCTTTACTTGCGCAAGAAAGCGACTCAACAGGCATGCCAAGTAAAATCGGAAGTACGCCAAACCCTTATCACAGCTTATCTGTTTCTAGCTATGAGACCATGGATATCTAAATCATGCGCTCATCTCGCCTAGATCATTTCATTATTTTGCTCTGTCAGTTTTTTTCTACTTTCGGGCTCATGGTGCTTATTCCGATCATGCCGCTCTATATGGAAAAACTGACGGCGCATATGAGTGCTCCCACTATCTGGGCAGGTTTGGCACTCGCGGCTCCGGCTATTGGCAGCTTATTTACAGCACCGATTGTTGGCCACCTATCCGACACATTCGGCCATAAAAAAGCCTTGTTACTTTCTCTGGCTGGTTTCTGTATTTCAATACTGCTCATGGCGAGCGCCCAGCATTTATACCTGTTTATTTTCGCGCGAATTTTACTCGGTTTTTGCGGTCTTTCTGTGATTTTAAATGCCTATGTTTCATATCTTTCTAATGAACAACAACGTGGTGCCGCTTTTGGGCAACTACAAAGTAGTGTTGCGCTCGCTTGCCTATGTGGTCCCGTGCTCGGCGGGATATTTATGGATCAATGGCGGGTTGAAGTATTACTCAACGCGACAGCATTTGTTGTGATGACACTCATTGTGATTGCGTCATTTGTATTAACCAATCCCGTTAAAACCGAAACCACAAAAACCAAAGAGAAATCTAAGCTTCCAGCTTTCTTTGATAGAACGATTTTTTCATGGTTAAGCGCCGGCATTTTGGTTCAAGCGGGCGGCTTTGGTTTGGTGTCATGCTTTGTTTTATACATTAGTGAAATAAGCCAAAGCACTCACTCATCGTTATCTGCTGCGAGTTTAACGGGAACAATTCATGCGCTTTCATGGGGAGCAGCATTTATTGCTGCAACCTATTGGGGAAAAAGAAATGATGATAAAGGAGATTCTTTTAATAACTTCATTTACGCATCTTTAATTTGCGGCATCACGATTTTCGCATTGATCTGGGTTTCTAATCTCTGGCTGATTCTTGTATTACGACTCATACAAGGCTTCTGCTTTGCAGCCCTTATTCCTTCGATCTTGCACACAATTTCTCTAAAAGCCGGCGCTCAAAGCCAAGGAAAAGTGATTGGTATTTCTAACAGTGCCTTTGTCTTAGGACAACTTATTGGCCCAATCACGATCACGCTCACCTACTCATTTTTCAATATTACTGCTGCATTAATCTGCACCTCACTATTTTTTATCGGTGCGGGATTAGTGGTGATTTTGAACAGATTCTTAATGGATACAATTTTAGAAGAGGCACAAGAATGAACTCAATTATTACAACCGATGCATGGTCTTATAAACTTTTCGAACAGTACCTGAATACTTTCTTTCGTGAACTCAAAGTAAATCTTGAAAAGCATATTATCCCAGCTCAAGATTCTCCTTTATTCACACTGTATGCAGAGTGCCCAGACACCCTGTATTTTACTTATACTTTTAATGCATCTAACACGATTGTTTATGGTGCAGTTCAGCATCTATCCACCACTGGTTATCATAGATATCAACGTGGTTTTATTCTGCAAAATTTAAACGACAATACATTTGACTCGCTCACCGACCCAAAAAAATTAGTGAAGCTGATTACAGATGAGTTGAATAGTTTATTTAAAGATAAAAACCAAAATAAGAACCTGTACTCCGATATTGCCAATAGTATCGAAAATACAAAATTCTTTTTAGAAAATAGGCCTTCCCAAACAGTAACTAAAGCGTTAAGTGGTTTTCAGGCAACCGAACAAGGCATGTTATATGGTCACCCTTTTCATGTGACCTCTAAAGCCAATTTAGGTTTTTCTAAAGAAGACATGAAAAAGTATAGCCCTGAGTTAGGCGCAAGTTTCCAACTTCATTACTTTGCAATTCATTCTTCTTTAATCCAAAAGCTTGTAAGTGAAGAACAGTCTTCTCACTGTATTGAAGATGAAGTTTTAGAAACAGCAAAAGAACGTTTACAAGAGAAATTCACAAATTATGAGCTCATGCCAACCCACCCTTGGCAAGCTAATTTCTTACTTCAACATCCATCTTTGAAGAAATATTTAGATAGCCAAGACGTGATCTATCTGGGAGCTTTAGGTCAAACCGTATGGCCGACCTCATCCGTTCGTACAGTGTGGTTACCTCAATCGAATCTATTCTTAAAGCTATCAATTGATGTACGAATTACCAGTTTCATTCGTAATAACCCAATGGATGAAATGGAACGCGCGATTGATGCGAGCAAAATTATTATTAATCAAAAGATTAATGAGCAATATCCAGACCTTGTGTTTCTGCCGGAGTTAGAGGCAAAAACAGTCAAAATTCCAGAGCTTGAGAGTTCATTTGGTATTCTTTATAGAGCAGGACTCACGCCAGAGACATTAGAAAATACCAGAATGCTCGGTGGCTTGGTTGAAGAAAATGAAAACCATGAAATCCCGCTTTTAAGCATTATTCAGCAAGCGGCACCCAACCAAAATCTACAATCGAAAGACGCGAAAGACTTCATTACTTTCTGGTGGAAACAGTACGTTAAAGTTTCACTCATTCCATTAATTGAGTTGTTTGCAAACAAAGGCATTAGCGTAGAAGCGCACATGCAAAATAGTTTAATGGAATTTAAAAACGGCTATCCACATCGCCTTATTCTTCGAGACATGGAAGGCATTAGCATTGTTCCAGAAATGATAGAAGATGACTCATCTATTTCTGAAGATAGTACCGTTTGGTTCTCGCAGAAAGATGCATGGATCTTTTTAAAATATTACCTCGTGATCAATCACATTGCTCATCTCATCAGTGCAATTGCACGAGTTACGGCCATTGAAGAATCTGAGCTTTGGCAAGCCACACGCCTTACGCTCACGCAAGAAAATTTTAGCGCCAAAGGCCAGCAATATCGCGATTTATTAATTAATTCACTCACATTACCAATTAAGGCAAATATGTTAAATACGCTCTACCACAGTGGTGGCAATCCTATCTGGATTGAAGTTGAAAACCCTATTTATAAATATCGCGGCGCAGAAGCACTTTGCCCTCTTCAACCAACACAACAAACCGATTATAAAACCCTCGCGGAAAATCGCGTGATGGGCCAATTATTAGAAGCACTCATTTTTGAAAATACTTTTAAATACGAGTTTTCTAAAGGTCAGATCAAGTTTTATATTTCCGATACTATTTTTTATACCTGTGCGGCCAAACGACATTTCAGTTTTAAACGCATTAAGTTAGATCCTTCAAGTTTAGTCCGTTCTGATATTACTTTAGGCACTGAAACTCACCCTAACTTAAAAACATTACTTGCCGATCTAAAAAATATTATTGAAGCTGACCCAGTTAAATGGCAAAACTTTAATGATGAACTCAATTTAACTTACGTTAAACATGCGCAAACTTTAAGCCAAGCCCCTGCTCAACCTTTAAGAACCTTGCCTTATTTAGAACAAGAAGCACGAATTACCAATGCACATTTATATCACCCAAGTTTTAAGTCTCGTATCGGCTTCGATTTAAAAGAAAACCAGAAATATGCACCCGAGCTTTCTGAAGGTTTTACGGTTCAATGGGTGGCGACTCACAACAGCTTATGCAAACTGGTTTTAAGTGAAACGATTAATCTAGAGCAGCTTTATAAACAGCATTTTTCAGAAAAAGATCTACAAGCCATTACTGATCAATTGAAAGAGCAAAATGTAGATTTTAAAGATTATATCCTCACCCCAATTCACCCGTGGCAGTGGGATAAAATTATTGAATTATATTATCAAGATGCGATTAGCAACCAACTGATCATCCCGTTAGATATTGAAGGACCGACTTATTTACCGCAGCAGTCGATTCGAACCTTATCAAATATTAGTGATATCTCGGCGCTTTCTCTTAAATTGGCAATGAACTTGGTCAATACTTCTACCTCTCGTGTATTGGCACCGCATACCGTTCAAAATGCGGCGAAAATGAGTGACTGGCTTTATAACATTGTTGAGCAAGACCATATTTTAGAAAAACAGCGCAAGCCTGTTATTTTAAGAGAGATTGGCGGTCTTTCAGTTAACCAGCAAATTGCGCTACCTGTTCAATACGGCGCACTCGCTTGCATTTGGCGCGAAAGTATTTACAGCTACTTAAAAGAAGGCGAATCGGCAACGCCAGTAACAGGACTAATGCAACTCGATACAGACCAAAAACCGCTGATTGATGAGTGGATTCAAGAGTACGGTATCGAGTTCTGGTTAGAAAAATTACTCACCAATGCTTATTTACCAATCATGCATATTTTGTGGTGTCACGGCCTCGCTTTAGAGTCACATGCACAAAACATGGTACTGATTCATAAAAATGGCTTACCCGTTAAAGCGGCTTTGAAAGATTTCCATGATGGAATTCGTTTTAGCCGTCATCTTTTACGTGAGCCGAACCTTTTACCTAACTTACAAGATGCGCCAAAAGAGCACGCCAAGATTAACCCGAACTCGTTCTTGGAAACCCACTCTCCAAATGAGTTAAGAGACTTTACTCAAGATGCACTTTGGTTTGTAAATTTGGCCGAGTTAGCAATTTTCTTAAATGAACATTATGACTTCGATGAAATGAAATTCTGGACCATGTTAAGAACCATTATTAATCAGCATAAAGAAACTCACCCAGAGTTTGCCGAGCGATATGAATTGTTTAACTTTACAGATGACACCATCGATATTGAACAACTCGCAAGCCGCCGTTTCCTTCCGGAAATTCGCTTAAGAGTACAAACCACGCCGAACCCGCTCAGCCTTATTAAGGAAATTGAATATGAATAAGCATTCGATTTCTTTTAAGAAACGAATAGCAAATGGCGAGACGCTCTACGGAATCTTTTGTTCCGTAGCTTCTCCGATTAATGTCGAGCAAATGGCACTTGCGGGCTACAACTTTATTATTATCGACTTGGAACATACTTTATTTAGTACGTCTCAAGTCGAGACCATGATTTTAGCTGCTAGAGCCATGAGTCTTGATGTCTTTGTGAGGGTGTCGTTAAACGCCAACCATTTAGTTTTACCTCTGCTCGATGCAGGGGTAACGGGTATTGTTTTTCCACGTATAGAAAATGCTCAGCAAGCACAAGAAGCCGTGAACTATTGTCACTATATGCCGCTTGGTCAAAGAGGACTCAACTCGACAAGGTTAAATCGATATGGCATAGATGATTTAGCTAGTTTTGTTCAACACGCAGCAAACGAAACGGTTGTCGTTGCCATGATAGAAAGCTTAGAAGGACTAGAACAACTAGATGAAATATTAAAAGTTGAAGGTATTGATATTATTCTGGAAGGTGCTGCCGACCTTTCCCAATCAATGGGAATGCCATGGCAATCTAGTCATCCAAAAGTGAAAGAAAAAGTTCAAGAGATGTATGCAAAGACTAAAAATAGTCAAAAGCATTTCTGTGCTATTCCTCGACAACCTGAAGATATTGCAGCGTGGAAACAACAATCCGTTCAGCTTTTTGTACTCGGTGATGACCGCAGCATTATTCGCCGTGCTCATCAAAATCATTTGAATTCTTATAAAGAAATCTCATAAATTTTCAGTTGTGTAGAGCGATGGGTGCACCTTCCTCTACACAACAATTAATAAAAATAAATTTTATTATTTTTTGTCCAACAACGATATTGTGAATTACAATCATTCTCACTTATAATTCGACAAATTTAAAATCACTCTCAGGGCGAGACAATGGGAAATAAGATAAAAAGTCACAAACTTTTTACGAGGAAGTCTGAAGTAAAAAATATCATTCCACTCCTTTCACTTGGTGGGGCCATCTTTCTCTCAAACTCGGCCTTTGCAGCCTCAACCTCTGAGACAACAGATGTTGAAAAAAAGCCTGAGGCACTTCCTACAATTACAATTACCGCTTCACGTGCAGATGAACTTTCTACTTCTGCCAAGCAAGTGACCAAGCTAGATGAAAAACAAATTGAACTTTTAAGAAATGGTTCATCTGGAAGTATTGCGACTGTTTTAGCAAAAGCCGTACCGGGTTTATCCGATTCAAGCCGAACCATTACCGATTACGGTCAAACTTTACGTGGCCGTAATGCCCTCATCTTGGTCGATGGCGTACCAATGAACCTTACACGTGACACATCACGCGGACTTTCAGCAATTGACCCTGAAAGCATTGCCAACATTGAAGTGATTCGAGGCAGCAACGCAATTTATGGTGGCGGTGCTTCTGGCGGTATTATTTCAATTACCACAAAAGCTGCGGGTGGCGAACCTACAGCAAAAACAGTCGTTGGGCTTCAAACACCTTTAACAAATTTCCGTTCTAATGCTTTAAGTGGCGATATTCATCAATATTTCACAGGCAGCTTTAACGCTTTTGACTATGCACTCGACTTTGGTTACCAACGTATTGGTAGCCCGTACGATGCAAGTGGTGACCGTGTTGCACCTGAACCTAGTCAGGGCGATTTATATGATGCCGATGCTTACAGCGTAGGTGGTAAACTTGGTTATCATATTGATGACAATCAATACTTACAATTTGCTGCAAACTACTATAATGCCGAGCAAGACTCAGATTATGCATCTGACACAAGTGTTAAGAATACCCCTGCCGGAACTGTACCAGCCAAAGCCATTAAAGGCTTAAAGCTTAAAGACCAGACTAAAAACGAAAACCAAATCTACAATTTAACCTATAACCATAAAGACTTTTTTGGCAATAAAGTTGATGCTCAAATTTATTACCGTGACTTCTTTACCCGTTTTTCACCATTTGACGCACGTGTTGCTCCAGGTAAAGTCAGCCCACGTGGTGGACAAGTGGATCAGGTTTATCAAGAAAATAACGTACTCGGTAGCCGCTTAACTGTGACCACACCGCTTGAGTTTTTAGGTGATACATCCCTAGTTTGGGGTGGTGACTTTAGCCGCGAAAAAAGCGAAATGCCTTTAGATATTTTCGATCCTGATATTTATGATCAATCTGGTGGCTTAGAGTTTGTAAAAATTGGCAAACTTATTTATTTACCTGAACTTACCACGCAAAGTTTGGGTGGCTTTGTACAGTTAAAACACCGCTTTAATGACCAATGGTCAGCAGAAGCTGGTACGCGTTATGAAGACAGCTATGCCCAAATTGATAGCTTTGTTCCATTATCACAATTAGGTAAGCCTAACCCTTACACCGTTGAGGGCGGAAAAGTAAAAGCTGATGCATGGTTATACAATGCTAATGTGACTTTCTCTCCAAATGATCAACACTCGATTTATGCATCATTCAACCAAGGTTTCCAGTTGCCTGATGTCGGTGTAGTCATTCGCAATGCCAGCACAGGTTTTAACCTTGGTTCGTCATTCTTAGAACCTGTAAAAGTTGATAACTATGAGTTAGGCTGGAAAGGAAACTTCAATAACTTCTCTTCAAGTTTAGCTGTATTCCACTCTACTTCTGACCTTGGCGCTGTGCAACCAGTAAGTAATAGTTTGGATATGACTAGAACGAAAGAGAAAGTCACTGGTGTTGAAGCAACTTTTGACTATCTTGACGATTCCAATGTTTGGGGAACTGGTGGTAGCGTTACTTGGATGAAAGGCCGTGAAAAACCGCAAAACGGTACCGAACAAGACATGACAGGCTTCCGTATTCCACCATTAAAACTCACAGCTTACGTTTCTTATAGTCCAACTGAAACTTGGACGAATCGTCTACAAGCTACTTACTTCGGTTCAGAAGATTACCGCTTAAACGGTGTAAATAGTTTTGGTCGCTATGATGTAAAAACTTATACAACAGCAGATTTAATCAGTAGCTTTGCGCTTAACAAAAAAGACACTGTGACGATTGGTTTAGAGAACATGTTTAACCGCAAGTACTATCCTCTCTATAGCCAATTATTAAGATCGGGTAATAATACGAGCCATTTAGTGGCAAATGGTGCAACGCTGAAAGTTTCTTATAGCCATAAGTGGTAATCAAAAACTGACATTGAATGTGTCACAAAAAGGAGATCCATGCGATCTCCTTTTTTTATTAAAAATATTAATTCTTTATCTATTTTTTCCATGGTTAACCTAAGTTAAACCCACAGAACCACCCTAGTATTCTGCTAAAAATTTTGTTAACTTGATTTTGTTACATATTCAAGATGCAACTTTTTCATCAAATACTTCCTCCCACTGTGTTTATGAAAACAATATCAATATGTAGTTTTACCAATATTCTTAATGGGGCAAATCATAATGGAAATCTCACACCGCGAAATTTACGCGCTCGTAGACATTAATAACTGCTATGTGAGTTGTGAGCGGCTATTTAATCCCAAACTTATTGGCCTACCAGTCGTAGTACTTTCTAACAACGACGGCTGTGTTGTATCACGTAGTGAAGAAGCAAAAAATATGGGTATCAAAATGGGTATTCCATGGTATCAGATCGAACAAGAAGCTCTTCAAGCAGGTGTACACGTCTATTCAAGCAACTACACTTTATATGCTGAAATGTCACGTCGCTTTTTTTCAGTTCTTGGTGAGTTTTTCTCGCCCGATGATTTAGAAGCTTATTCTATAGATGAATGTTTTATTCGTCTTACCCCTTACCTTCAATCTCTAGATATTCATTCTTATTGTGTCAAAGTCGTAGAAACCTTAGAAGAATGGCTAAGCTTACCTTGTTGTATTGGCATCGGATATTCAAAAACTCAAGCAAAATTAGCCAATCACTATGCTAAAAAAATTAGAAGCTTTAATAGAATTTGTAATTTCACCACTTTAGATCCTCTGCTTCTTGAAGACCTCATGCAACACACATCAGTTAAAGAAGTCTGGGGAATTGGCTACCAATTAGTCAAACAATTACGTAGCTATGAGATTTATTCATGCTTAGACTTAACTTTTGCCAATGAGCATCATCTAGCAAAAGCTTTTTCTGTGGTTATGGCACGTACCATTCGTGAGCTAAAAGGCCAATCCTGTATTCAACTCGACGATCCTGCTATTGTCACCAAACGAATTTTAGCATCACGCAGTTTTGCTCAAGCTTTGTCCAGCATTGAAATTATTAAGCAAGCACTTATTTTTCATCTTAACCGAGCTCATCGCCGTTTAATGAAACAAGAACAGCTGTGCGCCTGCGTTCAGGTCATGCTTTATGAAAAAATAGATAAACCACCTTATAAAAAAGCGTCTTCTCAAGCGATAGGCTTAAATTATGCCACAGATGATTTATGCATATTAACAAAAGCAGCCATGCAGCAAATTGATGTTTTATATAAAGAAAATAAAAAATACATTAAGATTGGAGTTTTATTTTGTGGGTTGCATCCCCGCCAACATCACATTGATGATTTATGGCAACCTCTTGAGTTGATTCAGCAAAGACAACAATTAATGCAAACACTTAGCACAGTTCGTAACCGATTCGGTAGTCACTATTTACAAGTCGGTTATCATTCCCGTAATCCATCTTGGCACATGAAACAATGCCACCGTTCAAAAAATTATCTAACTCGATGGAATGAGCTATTAGTGATTGGAGAGAACTCTATAGCCGTTACACAAAATACATGAACTGTTTTTGTCAATTCAGTTTAAAATAAGCTCCATTAAATTACTTGAAATTTTGTCATTTTTTAACATTGCTAAATCATCGCAAAATTTACAATATATAAGCCGAATTTGGTATACCCTTTCTGCGACGATGAAAACAAATTATAAAAAAATTGTAGAAACATATGCCATAATAAGCAAACTTTGCAGACATCTTGCAAAGAATATTTGCAACTTTAGAGCTGGAGCAATCTGAATGAGTTCGACCATTTTGGTGATTCATGGACCGAATTTGAATTTGCTGGGAAAACGCGAACCAGAAGTATATGGTCATCTTACCTTAGATGATATTAACCAACAACTTATTAGCCAAGCTCAACAAGCTTCAATCACATTAGATACTTTTCAAAGCAACTGGGAAGGTGCCATTGTTGATCGTATTCATCAGGCACAAACTGAAGGCGTAAAACTTATTATTATTAACCCTGCTGCCCTCACCCACACTTCAGTTGCTCTACGTGATGCCCTACTTGGCGTTGCGATTCCATTCATTGAAGTTCATTTGTCTAATGTCCATGCAAGAGAGGCATTCAGACATCATTCTTATTTATCTGATAAAGCAATTGGCGTGATTTGTGGTCTAGGTGCAAAAGGCTATCGTTTTGCGCTCGATTACGCTATTGAAAAAATTCAACCATCTAACCCAAACTAGTTTAGGAATAGTCGCCCATGGATATCCGCAAAATTAAGAAACTCATCGATTTAATGATTGAGTCTGACTTGCAAGCGATCGAAGTTAAAGAAGGTGATCAATCAATCGCTTTAACTCGTCGCAATCCTGTCGTTGCTGCGGCTGGGGTAGCACTTCCGGCTGCTCCTGTTGCAGAAGCACCAGTTGCAAAAACACCGCGTGGAGCAGTTGAAACTTCTCCAATGGTTGGCGTGTTCTACGCTGCTCCAAGCCCAGGTGAAGCACCATTTGTTAAAGTAGGCCAAACAGTATCTGCTGGTGAAACTTTGGGTATTATTGAAGCAATGAAAATCATGAACCCAATTGAAGCAACTCAAAGTGGCGTGATTGAAGAAATTTTAGTGAAAAATGGTGAAGTTATCCAATTCGGTCAACCTTTATTCCGTTATCGCGCGTAATTACCCCGGGGACGTCTATGTTGCAAAAAGTTTTAATTGCAAACCGTGGTGAAATCGCTTTACGTATTACCCGGGCTTGTAAAACATTAGGAATCAAGACTGTTGGTATCTATTCAGATGCCGACAAGGATTTGATGCATTTACGTTTTGTTGATGAAGCAGTATGTATTGGTCCGGGCGCAAGTAGTGATAGCTATTTAAATATCCCGGCAATTATTACTGCTGCAGAAATTACCGGTGCTGATGCTATTCACCCGGGTTATGGTTTCCTTTCAGAAAATGCTGAGTTTGCTGAAATTGTAGAAAGCTCAGGCTTTACTTTTATTGGTCCACGTCCAGAACATATCCGCCTTATGGGGAATAAAGTTTCTGCGATTGTTGCCATGAAAAAAGCTGGCGTACCTACTGTACCAGGTTGCGACCATGCAGTAACCATCCACAATGCCTTGGCAGAAGCGAAAGAAATCGGCTTCCCGCTTATTGTTAAAGCGGCTTCTGGTGGTGGTGGTCGTGGTATGCGTATTGTTGAGCGTGTAGATACACTACTTGAATCAGTTCAAGCAGCGCAGCGCGATGCAGAAATGTGGTTCGGTGATGATACCGTTTACATGGAACGCTTCTTACAAAAACCTCGCCATGTCGAAGTTCAAGTTCTTGGTGATGGTAATGGTCATGCAATTCATTTATATGACCGCGACTGTTCATTACAACGTCGCCATCAAAAAGTACTAGAAGAAGCACCTGCACCAAACCTACCAGAGCAAGCTCGAGCTGATATTTTAGAAGCTTGTGTTCATGCATGTCAGTTGATGCAGTATCGTGGTGCTGGTACGTTTGAATTCTTATTTGAAGACGGTGAATTCTTCTTCATTGAAATGAATACTCGTGTTCAGGTAGAGCACCCTGTAACTGAAATGGTTACTGGTGTCGATATTATTGAACAACAGTTACGTATTGCTGGTGGCCTAGGACTAGAGCTTCAACAAGAAGATATCAAAGTTCAAGGACATGCAATTGAATGCCGTATCAATGCAGAAGATCCTACAACCTTCTTACCTTCACCAGGTAAAATTGAAAGTTTCTATGCGCCAGGCGGCGCTGGTATTCGTTTAGATTCTCATATCTACCCAGAATACAGCATTCCACCTTACTATGACTCTATGATTGCTAAATTGATTTCTCATGGTAAAGACCGTGAAACTTCAATTGCTCGTATGCGTCAAGCGTTAGATGAAATGATCCTTACAGGAATTAAAACAAATATTCCTCTACATAAAGATCTTATTTTGCAAGATAAGAGCTTCTGCTCTCAAGCAATGGATATCCATTACCTTGAAAAACACTTGTTAAAGCAAGTCGAAGAAAAGAAAGCTGAAACTGCATAATAAAAAAAGCCTCTTATTTTTAAGAGGCTTTTTTTATATCTATAATTTTATGGTAATACCCGACGTAAAGTCGCAAAGCACTGCTCACCTTTAGCTGTTGAACAGAAATTGATTGTATGGTCGTTTTTCCATTGTACAAAATACTGTGAGACATCACCTGTTTGGTCTTGTTTCTGACCAGAACAATCTACTTTATTATTGTCAAATTTAATTTGCATTACTAAAGCGGCTAGCTGCTCTTTAGGGTCATCAGATGGTTGATATTCATAAATACCATAAGACCATTCCTGACCGCTTTTGATCACTACATCATTACTACTACGAAAGTTATAATATTCCACACATTTCTTATTATTTGGAATTTCCATTCCCCATAATCCCATAATTTCAGGGCGCGTAACAATACGTATAGCATTAGGATTACTTGCGGTCCGAACGGGTTGTTCAGCTGGCTGTTGAGTAGCCGTTTCTGCCACAGCTAAACCAGAACAAGCCCACAATAATCCAATAATATAAATATTTTTCATAGATTTATTAATCATTAAACGCATGAAGTTAAGTTAGCATATTTTTTGACAAAATCACTGCTCCATAACCATATAAAAACAATATTTTTCAACTGTAACGTGTCACAACAAGTCATCAAACAATTTTATATTTACTTGCTTTTTTCAATATAAATTCTTTGTTTTGCATGATCTCAAGCTTAGGTAGTTGAAGAATCGACTTGTTTCGGAAGCCACTTTACAAAGCACAAACCTAAGAGCACAACCACGCTGGCACACATAAAGATGAGTTCACCAGAAAGAATTTTCCAGAAATGCCCAGCCAGAACACTACCGAAAGCTACACCTAACCCCCACATGGTACTATAAAGTGCTTGTCCACGCCCTTGCTGTCCAGCAGAAAAGTTTTGAAAAATAACTCTCATTGCGATCAAGTGAAATAAACCAAAACTAAAGGCATGTAAGCACTGCGCAAAAAGTTGACCAATAAAATAATGTGAAAATACTGCAACTAGCATCCAACGTATGCTCGTCACTAGCAGACACACTATCACTAAGCTGCGCCACGAAAAACGTTGAAAAATCTTTGAGGCAATTGAAAACATAAAAATTTCAGCAAAAACGCCCATGGCCCATAAAAATCCAATTTCAGTCGTACTGAAATTCAAAGATTTCAGAAAATTACTATAAAAACTATAAAAAGGCGCATGTGAAAAAAGTAGAATAAATTCAATTGCAAAAAATGTAGCCACTGTTGGGCGCTTAAGAACAGGAAGTAAAGGTTCTAAATATTTTTGGGAAGTAGGCGCGCTATCAGGTTCGCGGATTGTGAAAGACCAAATAAACGCTAGAGACGCGATAATTAATAGTAAAATTGGGAGCATTGAAATATGCACTATTTCTAAAATAGCCCCAATAGTGAATACCCCAACGATAAACCCAACCGATCCCCACTTACGAATTTTGCCGTAGAGTTTAGCTTTTTGATCACCCAACCAAAATAAAGTCACTCCCTCAAATTGAGCTAAAATCGCATTTTGAAAGAAACTAAAAATAAGCATAAGCAAAGCAACTGATTGAAAAGTATTTGGCACTATAAAAATAGCCAACCATATACATGACTCCATCCAAGTTGCTACCCGAACAAGCAACATCCGCTTACCAGATTTATCAGCAATCCAACCCCAAACTAAAGGCGCAAAAAAACGAGTTACAATCGCAATTGATGATAAAACACCAATTTCTTGATAATTAAACCCTTGATCTTGAAGATATAAATTCCAATACGGCATGTATGTGCCCACGATGGAATAGTAAAAGAAGTAGAATCCACCAAGTCGAGTTTGGATAGTAAGTGGTTGAAACAATTTATAAACCTTTGTATTTTCGTGAGGTTAAAATTCGGGATAGCTGTCACGCATGTAGCCATTTGTCTTTAGTACTACTAAGCATCCACAAATTTCGATTCGTAGATTCACCGAATAAAATACAATTAAACATATCAGAGCATCTCAGCCTTTCAATTTTAACACTTTGTTTTCCAATACAAATCATTAAATTATTGAGAATCGACTTATCTCTATAAGTATTTTTTATTGATAAGAAAGAATAAATAAAGAAAAGAGAACTGTAATTTAATTTGTACAATCTGTTAACTTGTGTAAAAATACATTTAATATTCATAAGGTATATATTTATCAGATGTTTTTTCTTATTTTTTTAATTTGTCTTTTTCTGTTTTTACTCATCCTAAAACAACATTACCGCTAACTACCTATCACCCCTACCTTTTGTTTAAAAAAACCTATCTGCCTCTTTTAAATTAGAACAATTAAACACCAAATTTATAGACCACTTTTTAAATGCTAAGTGTTCAACTCAAATCCAAAAAATATACTCAACATAAAATTCCAATAAATTCTTAATAAGTTACTGTAACAACTATCGCATCTGAGTAATTACCCGGAGCTGTTGAAATAGTGGTACCTTGCGGAATTTTTCCATAGACATTTGTACCCTGAGAATTGCCCGAACCTGTTTTAGAAACACCTCCAGAACCTCCAACTGCGCTTACACCACCAGTAGTATCCCATACCGCGCTATAATTCGAGTTCTGATATAACTGATACTGAATGTACTGACCACTACTATTTGTCATCTGCCTAAAGCCACCAGCAATACGGTTATTTCCATCCCCCAAATAAATACTATATGGCAGTCCATTATTACAGGTCGTATTTACCACTCCTTGAGCTGTATAATCACGAGTAGTCTTACCAATATCATTAATGTTTCCAAAATCGACATTTGATGTTGAATCTATTTGACACAAACTTGGCACAACATAATTAGCAGTTATAGTGGTATTACCCGAGTCCCAACCTCCACCACTATCACCCTCACACACAGTGCTAGAGCTTGCTTGCATGTCCCAAAATAGCTGAACGGTACCAGTATAGGTTCCTTTAGGGTATGCCATGAGCGACCCTGTACGGGCTGGCACTTTTATATTTACAGAGTAACTAATAACATTATTTGAAGCGACTGTTCTTACTGGACCATACCAGACATTCGAATTTTGATTGGTGGTAGAAGACCCAGCCCCACCTACAGTGGCAGTTACCGTATAGGGTAATGAAACACTGTTAATTGCATTTGTGGTTCCCGTAAATACGGTTTTCATACACATATAACCTGAAATTTCTGGTGTTGTACGCCCCCCATAACAACGTATTGTTCCCGTGTATGTCAGAACTGCATCATTGTTAATTGTTGCGGCAGTGTATGTATATGTACCAGAAGTTGTCCCTGTAGGTGTGCAACTTGCATGGGCAGAGTTAAAAAATGTAAAGATCAGGCATAGCAAGCTCATTCCCAAAAAATATTTCAGGATAAATGAAAGACCTTTAAAAGTTGTCGGCTGGTTAAAGCTAGCAATATTTATCGACATACATAAGGCCCCAATTTTTTAGCACTGTATTGCTTATTTTTATACGCAAAATCAACTTGGCATGAGCCATGATCTAGAAGATCGACTTCAAGTTTGTTTTGCTTTAATAGGTTTGGAATAAATACTTCACCGTCATACCCAACCATCCCATTTTGCTGACCATTAATTCGAACGGTATAACCTGGCATTAACGGTGAGTTATTTTGATCAACCAGTTTCACTAATCCAGAAATGACCTGATGAGCACCGAAGTCGACCAAAGTTCCTTGACGGTAACCCACAAACGCTGTCTGATTCGTAGAGCTAACTTCCCACTCTAAAGGTAAATATGATGGGTCTAGGTAGATATGATGAGACATATAGGGTCTTAAATTTGCAATTAAGAATCGGCCAGACTTATCGGTCGCACCTAAATTAACACCACCATTTAAAATTTGGCTTTGTGGTCCAGCATTGGTTACGACCGCATAGCCGTCTCCAATTTCATTGGCCGCAAAGATGCGTCCCGCCGCAGCAACCAATGAACCTGTTGCTGAAAGTGCAACCTGATCGTTGTCGCCAAATCGGTTATAGCGTCCCGTCAGGTAAGCTGCTCGGGCACGGTAAGAGGCATAAATCGATGCATTGTTTTCTTTTGCATCCTGATCTCGCTCAACATAGCCACCCCAGCCAAATGAACCAATTTGTGGTTCTGACAAACCGAATATTTCTTGGCGATACCGTAGGTTACCGCTGTCACTAGATACACTCGTGATCGCATTCACTTTACTGGACGGGGTATATCTCAGCGCAAAGTAAACTCCATAGTCCTTATGGTTTTCATAATCTTTATAAGCAGATGCATAAAAACCCCAGTTCTTGTCCAGACTTCCACTTAAATTGGTAGACAGTAACTTGTAAGAGTTGTCACTATATTTAATCTGGTTATAGCCCAGATAAACCCCATAACCTGCATAAAAGTTATAGTTAATCCCTGCTCTAAAAATCTCATCTGCCAGTGCGCTGTAGTTCAGGTAGTTCTGTGACTCGGCATTGATCTGGTTATCTTTTAAATATCTCACTTGAGATACACGGGCTAGGTCAAAATAGTTATCAAATACTTTGCGGTAACTGGTGTTAAATGAAATATTTTTACTGATCCGCCCTTCTAAACCCAGCAAGGCAGAATAGCCGTTTTCATCTTTATACTGGCTCACTGCAATGTCAGCATTCATCACCCCAATCCCAAAAACATTCTTGGCAAATCCTGTACCGAGATTCGACAGGCCATCTGTCGAAGCCTCTGCACCACCGCTTAAGGTCAGCGAGTTACTGTAGCCGTATCGGATCGCACCTGAGACAAAGGTGGCATCATCATAATCGTTTGAATAGAGTCCATAGTTGTAGCGTGGAATACCGACATCTACTGAAAACTCATTTATGCCTTTTGCCAGAATCTTGGATGAAAAATAGTACGGCTTTTTGGTAATGCTCTGCTGTCCCGTTGCATCGGTAGTCACAAGGGTGACTTCATTTCCTGAAATAAATGGAAGCTGTTTAATATCAAAGGGACCAGATGGCACTAGACCTGAATAAATCTTTTGCTGGTTGACGTATAAATCCAGTGTTGAAGGCAATGCTGCCGAGCCGGAGAATTGTGGGAGTGCCGAGGTGACAATATCACCGCGTTGACTATAAGCACTCGACCACTGGAAACCCGCAAGACGGACACTGCTTCCCCAGTCTGGGCTATTAGAAATAAAGTCCCCTAGGGTATATATCCTGATCTTTTCAGGGTCGACATATTGCCACTTAGTTTCCAGTCGTACCCACTTTTCATGGCTATAACTATTTTCATTACTACCGTTATATAAAACGCCTGATGAGAAGTTACCAATTGCGCTATTAAAGATCCCTTCTGCCGAACCAGAGAAAACATTCTCATCATTGGTCATAGTCTGATACAGGCTGTAGTTCAGAATAGCCGCGTTTAAGGGCTTCATCTTTAGCAAACGTGGGCTAGTGACCTGCTGGCCATTTAAGTCAACTGAGTAACCCGTTAACATATTCGACGGAACTTTTAAGTTTAAAGACTGCTCATTTTCGAGATATTTAAACTGGATTCCGTTTAGATCGTTGATACATACCCACTGGTTATCTGGGATATGTTCATCCATTTTTAGTCTTAAAGTTTTTAAGGCACTAGAACGAATATATAGTTTTCCATCCTTAGATTGCTTTACAGCAACCAAATCTTCAGAAGCATTTGAGTTAATCGAAATATTTAAAAATAGATGAATGAAATTAAGATCTTGCTCCTGCTCATTCGTTCCTACGTGTTTATATTTATTATCGTTACCAACAGATTTAGGAACACTCGGAACTGCAGTATTCGTATAATCTAGTAACTGTTCGGCAAAAGAATACGTAGGAAAATACGCAACACATAAGACACCTATAATGTATTTCATATAAGCCTCTTAAAGTGTGGTTTTCTTACCATTAACTGTTAGAGATACGCTGTATTTATGATTTGGTTGATAGGTAAAGTTACTAATCGAGTAACTTTTCGACTTCTCCGCAAGAATATAACCATTCACAGTATTTACTTTAATGGGATAACTTTTATTCGCTGTTGTATCTACAAGCGTTAAAGTATTTAACAACGCATGTCGGTTACCTATATTGCTAATATTTAAAGAAGGTGTGTTCTGGTTAACATCAATTTTCCAACTCAGTTTGGTAATCGCATCTTTATTTACTACAAATACAGGTAATGATGAGCGAAGTAATACATTTACTCCCTGAGCTGCTTTACGGCTATCAATTGGTTTGGGTAACTCATCAATAATAATACGATAAGTTTTTTCACCAGAAATAGGTTCTGGGTTAATTCTAACTACACGTAAGTTATAAGAGTCACTAGGTTGTAGTTTTAAAAATGGTGG